>NZ_RRYK01000010.1:0-86087 GCF_003931635.1 Pseudoxanthomonas sp. SGNA-20
CGTTGCTTGCCCGGATGGAGTGGCACCATCCGGGCATCCCGGCCCAGCCACGGGCCCCGGCCGGAAACGACGAAGCCCCGCAACGCGGGGCTTCCTCTTGCGCCGGCCACGGTGCGCGGGCAACAAAAAACCCCGCCGGGGCGGGGTCTTTCGTCTGCTTCGCTGTGGCACCGCTGGCGCTCCCTAGGGGACTCGAACCCCTGTTTTAGCCTTGAGAGGGCCACGTCCTAACCGCTAGACGAAGGGAGCGTTGTGCGGGTGTTCCCAGCGAAGGCGCGCTAGTATATTCACCCGCCAGCCGGACGGCAATGCCCCCGGCGAAAAATTTTTCCAGCCAAGTCCACGGAAGCACTCCCATCGATCCGCAAGCCATCCCGCAACCTGTCCTGCGCAGCGTTCCGCGCGACCAGCACCCGATCTCACGCAAGGACATAAGCCCCAACGCCCTGCGCGTGCTCTACCGGCTGCGCGAGGCCGGCTTTGGCGCGTTCCTGGTCGGCGGCGCGGTCCGCGACCTGCTGCTGGGCATGCACCCCAAGGACTTCGACGTGGCCACCGACGCCACGCCCGAGCAGGTCAAGCAGCTGTTCCGCAACTGCCGCCTGATCGGCCGCCGCTTCCGCCTGGCCCACGTGGTGTACGGGCGCGAGATCATCGAGGTGGCCACCTTCCGCGCCAACAGCGACGACGGCAGCGGCGACCGCGAGATCGAGGACGGGCGCCTGGTCCGCGACAACGTCTACGGCACCATCGAGGAGGACGCGGTCCGCCGCGACTTCACCTGCAACGCCCTGTACTACGCGATCGAGGATTTCTCGGTGCGCGACTACACCGGCGGCTTCGAGGACGTGCTGGCGCGGCGCATGCGCCTGATCGGCGATCCGGAAACCCGCTACCGCGAGGACCCGGTGCGCATGCTGCGCGCGGTGCGCCTGGCGGCCAAGCTGGGCTTCAGCATCGACCCGCCCACCGCCGAGCCGATCCCGCGCCTGGCCGGGCTGCTGGCCGAGGCCGCCCCGGCGCGCTTGTTCGAGGAGATGCTCAAGTTGTTCCTGTCCGGGCATGCGGTGGCCAGCTTCGAGGGCCTGGAGCGCCACGGCCTGTTGCCGGCGCTGATGCCGGAGACCGCGGCCGCGCTGCGTTCCAACCGCAGCGGCGCATTGCGGCGGATGGTCCTGCAGGGGCTGGCCGGTACCGACGCCCGCGTGGCCGCGGACGAGCCGGTCTCGCCGGCGTTCCTGTTCGCGCTGCTGCTGTGGCCGGCGTACTGCCGCGCCCTGGCCGGGCTGCAGGCGCAGGGCATGCCGGCCGAGGAGGCGCAGCGCCGCGCCGCCGACCGGGTGACCCTGCACCAGGTGCAGACCATCGCCCTGCCCAAGCGCTTCTCCCTGCCGATGCAGGAAATCTGGCTGCTGCAGTCGCGCTTCTCCACCCGCCAGCGCAAGCGCGTGTTCCGGCTGCTGGCGCACCCGCGCTTCCGCGCTGCCTACGACTTCCTGGTGCTGCGCCTGGCCGCCTCGGAGAACCACGCCGCCGACGTGGAGTTCTGGCGCGAGGCCCAGTGCAGCTCCGGCGACGCCCTGGCCGCCAGCCTCGAGGCCGGCGGCGGCGAGGAGGGCGACCTGGAAGGCGCGCCGCGCCGGCGCCGCCGCCGGCGTCGCCGCGGGACTGCCGCCGCCTCCGAATGAACACGCCGGTCCGCGCCTGCATCGGCCTGGGCGCGAACCTGGGCGAGGCCGCCGCCAGCGTGCGCGCGGCCTTCCCGGCGCTGGACGCCTTGCCCGGTACCCGCCTGCTGGCGGCCTCGCGGCTGTACCGCACCCCCGCCTGGGGGCGCACCGACCAGCCGGACTTCATCAACGCCGCGGCCGTGCTCGAGACCACGCTGCCGGCGCCGGAGCTGCTGGCCGGGTTGCTGGACATCGAGCGCCGCGCCGGCCGCGTGCGCGGCGGCGAAGCCACCCGCTGGGGCCCGCGCATGCTCGACCTGGACCTGCTGCTGTATGGCGACCAGGTATTGGACCTGCCCGGCCTGCAGGTGCCGCACCCGTACCTGCACCAGCGTGCCTTCGTGCTGGTGCCGCTGGCGGAGATCGCCCCGGAGGCGCCGATTCCCGGGCACGGCACGGTCGCCGCGGCCCTGCGTACGGTCGATGCTGGCGGGGTGGAACCGCTGGCGCCGGGCTGAAGCCACGCCCGCGGGACGCTGCGTGACCGATGGCAGCCGGGGCAGGGCGGGGTTTTGCGCGATAATGCGCGGCTTGCCGAACCGGATACCGAAATGAGCGTACATGCCGAGCAAAAGCCCTGGACCGTCCCCGCGCTGGCCGAGGCCAAGCGCCAGGGGCGTCGCCTGGCGATGCTGACCGCGTACGACGCCGGCTTCGCCCGGGTCATGGACCAGAACGGGATCGACCTGGTGCTGGTCGGCGATTCGCTGGGCATGGTGGTGCAGGGCCACGACTCGACCCTGCCGGTGACGGTGGCCGACATGGCCTACCACACCGCGGCCGTGGCCCGCGCGCTGAAGCAGGCGCTGCTGCTGAGCGACCTGCCGTTCCAGTCCGATGCGACCCCGGAGCGGGCGCTGGACGCCGCGGTGGCGCTGCTGCAGGCCGGCGCGCAGATGGTCAAGCTGGAAGGCGCCGGGCCCAAGCTGGAGGTGATCCGCTTCCTCGCCGGGCGCGACATCCCGGTGTGCGCGCACCTGGGCCTGACCCCGCAGTCGGTGCTCAAGCTCGGCGGCTTCAAGGTGCAGGGTCGCGAGGAGCAGGCCGCGGCGCGGCTGCGCGCCGACGCCCTGGCGGTGCAGGAGGCCGGCGCCTCGCTGCTGGTGCTCGAATGCGTGCCGACCCCGCTGGCGCAGCAGATCACCGCTTCGCTCGACATCCCCACCATCGGCATCGGCGCCGGCCCGCACTGCGACGGCCAGGTGCTGGTGCTGCACGACTTCCTCGGGCTGGACAGCGGCCACCGCCGCCCGCGCTTCGTCAAGGATTTCCTGGCCGAAGGCGGCTCGGTGGCCGGCGCCGTGCGCGCCTACGCCGAGGCCGTGCGCGACGGCAGCTTCCCCGACGCCGCGCACGCCTACGCCTGAGCCTTTCCCCCTCTTCCTGGCAGTACCGATGATCGAAACCATTACCGAACTGGACGCGCTGCGCGAACGCGTGCGCGGCTGGAAGCGCGAGGGCCTGCGCGTGGGCTTCGTGCCCACCATGGGCAACCTGCACGCCGGCCACTTCTCGCTGGTGCGGCTGGTCCGCCAGTACGTGGACCGCGTGGTCTCCAGCGTGTTCGTCAATCCGACCCAGTTCGGGCCCAACGAGGACTTCACCCGCTACCCGCGCACGCCCGACGCCGACACCGAAGGCCTGGAGGCCGCCGGCTGCGACGTGCTGTGGCTGCCGACGGTCGAGTCGATGTATCCGTTCGGCGTGGAGCTGGCCTCGAAGGTGCACGTGCCGGGCGTGAGCCAGGTGCTGGAGGGCGAGTGCCGCCCCGGGCACTTCGACGGCGTGTGCACCGTGGTCAGCCGCCTGTTCAACCAGGTGCAGCCGGACGTGGCCGCGTTCGGGCGCAAGGACTACCAGCAGCTGGCGGTGATCCGGCAGCTGGTGGCCGACCTGCAGTTCCCGATCGAGATCGTCGGCGGCCCGATCGTGCGCGAGGCCGACGGCCTGGCGATGAGCTCGCGCAACCAGTACCTGGGGCCGGAGGAGCGGCCGCGCGCGGCCACCATCCACCGCGTGCTGTGCGCGATGCGCGACGCCCACCTGGCCGGCACCCCGCGTGCCCGGGTGGAGGCCGATGGCCGCGCCGCCCTGGTGCAGGCCGGGTTCGAGGTCGACTACGCCGTGCTGCGCCGGCCGGACCTGTCCGAACCGGCCGAGGGCGAGGCAGGCCCACGGGTGGCGCTGGTCGCCGCGCGCCTGGGCAGCACCCGCCTGATCGACAACCTCGAGTTCTGAGCCGGCGGGCCGCCCGGCCCGCGGCCAACCTACGTTTCGCATGCAACGGCCTGTCCCGCATGCGCCGCTTGCCCGTGGTCGCACCGCCGCCGCGGGCATTGCTACCATCCAAGACCCGGAGTCCCCCCATGCACCTGACCCTGCTCAAAGCCAAGATCCACCGCGCGACCGTCACCCACTCCGAGCTCAACTACGAGGGCTCGGTGGCGATCGACGGCCTGCTGCTGGACGCCACCGGCATCCGCGAGTTCGAGCAGGTGCACGTGTGGGACGTGACCAACGGCGCGCGCTTCACCACCTACGCCATCCGCGCCGACGAGGGCAGCGGCATCATCTCGCTCAACGGCGGCGCCGCGCGCCACGTGCAGGTGGGCGACCTGGTGATCATCGCCGCGTTCGCGTCGATGGACGCCGCCGAGGCCGACGCGTTCCAGCCGAAGCTGGTGTACGTGGACGGCCAGAACCGCATCACCCATACCAACCACTCCATCCCCAAGCAGGCTGCCTGATGACGACATCCGCCCCCGGTCTCGACACCCTCCAGTCCCACGCCGCGCGTCTTTCCGGCGCCAGCATCGCCGGGCTGCTGAAAGACGAACCGGGGCGGGTGGAGGCCCACGCGCTGCAGGTCGGGCCGCTGTACGCGACCTTCGCCCGCCAGCGCTACGACGCCGCGGCCTGGGACGCGCTGCTGCAGCTGGGTCGCCAGCTCGAGCTGCCGGTCGCGTTCCGGCGCCTGTTCGACGGCGAGAAGATCAACCTGACCGAGGGCCGCTCGGTGCTGCACACCGCGCTGCGCGGCGACCTGTCGCAGGCGCCGGTGGCGCGCGAGGCGTACGAGACGGCGGCCGCGGTGCGCCAGCGCATGTACGCGCTGGTGCGCGAGCTGGAGGCCAGCGAGGTCACCGACATCGTCAGCGTCGGCATCGGCGGCTCGGACCTGGGGCCGCGCCTGGTGGCCGACGCCCTGCGCGGCGCGCTGCCGGGCCGCTTCCGCGTGCACTTCATCTCCAACGTCGACGGCGCCGCCGCGCAGCGCGTGCTGGCACCGCTGGACCCGAAGCGCACCGCGGCGGTGTTCATCTCCAAGACCTTCGGCACCCAGGAAACCCTGCTCAACGGCGCCATCGTGCGCGACTGGCTGGACGGCAGCGGGCGCATCTACGCGGTCAGCGCCAACCCCGAGCGCGCCGCCAAGGCGTTCGACATCGCCGCCGAGCGGGTGCTGCCGATGTGGGACTGGGTCGGTGGCCGCTACTCGCTGTGGTCGGCGGTCGGCTTCCCGATCGCGCTGGCGATCGGCACCGAAGCCTTCGACCAGCTGCTGGCCGGCGCGGCCGAGTTCGACCGCCACGTGCTGGAAGCGCCGCTGGAAGCCAACCTCGCCGTGCGCCACGGCCTGACCGCGGTGTGGAACCGCAATGCGCTGGGCCTGGCCTCGCACGCGGTGCTGACCTACGACCAGCGCCTGGCCCTGCTGCCGGCCTACCTGCAGCAGCTGGTGATGGAATCGCTGGGCAAGCGGGTCAAGGTCGACGGCAGCCCGGTCGATGGCGACACCGTTCCGGTGTGGTGGGGCGGCGCCGGCACCGACGTGCAGCACAGCTTCTTCCAGGCCCTGCACCAGGGCACCGGCATCGTCCCGGCCGATTTCATCGGCACCGTGCGCAACGACGACCCGTACGCGCAGAACCACGAGGCGCTGCTGTCCAACCTGCTGGCGCAGACCGAGGCCCTGGCCAACGGCCAGTCCAGCGAGGATCCGCACCGCGCCTACCCGGGCAACCGCCCCAGCACCACCATCCTGCTGGAGTCGCTGACCCCGCGTTCGCTGGGCGCGCTGCTGGCCATGTACGAGCACAGCGTGTACGTGCAGTCGGTGGCCTGGGGCATCAACGCCTTCGACCAGTTCGGCGTGGAGCTGGGCAAGCAGGTGGCCAATACCCTGCTGCCGGCGCTGCGCGGCGAGAGCCAGGCCTCCGACCCGGTGACCGCGGCGCTGATCGCGCGCCTGCGCGGCTGAGCCGGCGCGGCAGCCAGGGCTGCCGGTACGCGAGGGGCGTCCGCCGCGAGGCGGGCGCCCTTCGTCCATGTAGCCCCGGGCGTGGCCGGCACCGGGAGGCGGCCGGCTTCAGTCCCGCTGCTGCGCCAGGTATTCCTGCAGCAGCGCCAGCTGCTCCAGCGCCTCCGGGTGCCCGGCGGCGGCCGCCGCCCGCACCTGCTCCAGGTCCGGATGCCGCACCACCAGCACGATGTCCTCGCAGCGCGGGCACAGGTACTCACTGAGGTCCTCGTGCGGCTCCAGCACCATGGCGCGGCTGTCGCCCTCCCATTCGCAGGCGGCGCAGACGACCGCGCGCTCGCGCCAGCCGGGCTGGAAGTAGTCGTCGATCAGCAGGGTCACGGTGGAGTCCGGTCGGGGGGCAGGCGCTGGGCGAACAGCCAGTCCCACATCGCGGGATCGGCATAGGTCGCGTCCCAGGCATTGTGGTTGCCTTCGGGGTATTCGGTATAGCGGAAATCCGCGCCGGCCTGGCGCGCGAGCTGGTACACGCGACGGGTGTCGTGCGGCAGCACCACGTCGTCGCGCGCGCCATGGAACATCCATACCGGCAGGTGGCGCAGGCGCTGCACCAGTGCCGCATGCGGGTCGGGCTCGCCGGCCACGGGCGTGACGTAAAGGGTAGGGCGCACTGCGCGCGGCGCGAGCACGCCGGCGCACACCGGCACCAGCGCGGCGAAGCGGTCAGGTGCCAGCAGGGCGACTTCCCAGGTGCCATAGCCGCCCATCGACATGCCGGTGGCGTAGGTGCGCGCCGGGTCGCCGCCGAACTCGGCGCTGGCCGCGTCCAGCGCCGCCAGCGCCATGCGCGCGTTGGCCCCGGTCCATTCCTCGCCCCGGCGCACCTGCGGCATCACCACCAGGGCCGGGAAGGCGCCGGCATGGCGGCGCAGGTACGGGCCCAGGCCGGCCGTGGTCTGGGCCTGGCCGTCCTCGCCGCGCTCGCCGGAACCGTGCAGGAACAGCACCACCGGCAGCGGTCCGCCGCGGCGTGCCGCGGCCGGCACGAACACCGCGTAGCGGTGGACGCGTCCCTCGAACTCCAGCTCGCGCTGGACGAAGCCGCCGGTGTCCGGCAGCGATGGCGGGGTCTGGCAGGCACTCACGGGCAGGCAGGCAAGCAGGACAAGCAGCCAGAGTAAACGGTACGGATGCATCGGTGCTCCTCCGCGGCGGGCATCCATTGTGGACGCCGGCGGAGCAAGCCGCAGTGAGCGCTGCGACGCCTGCACTCCCGGAAACGGCACGGCCCCACCGGAGCGGGGCCGTGCCGGCGGCGTCGGGACCGGGCTCAGAAGGCGCGGCGGTAGCCGGCGCTGATGTACACGTCGTCGGCGTGGCCGGCACCGTGGTCGGCGCCCACGTCCAGGCTCCAGTGCGAGCGCGCCGAGCGGGCGTAGTCCAGTCCGGCGGCCGCGCGCGCGCCGTGTTCCGGCACCTGCTGCCCGCTGACCGGGACCAGCACCCCGGGGGCTTCGGCGAACCAGGCCGGGAAGCCGGCATCGGTGTCGCCGGACAGCCAGCGCCCGGCGGCCAGCCCGTGCAGCGACAGGCGGTCGCGGACCAGGCGCAGGCGCAGGCCCAGCTCGCCGTAGCGGACTTCGCTGGCATCCGCGTCGGCGCGCAGTTCCAGGCCCTGTCCGCCGGCCTCGTGCAGCGCGCCCTGGCGGTGGCGGATCCAGCCAGCAGCGACGAACGGGGTCACGCCGGCATAGACCTCGCGCCCGGCCTCCAGGCGCGCGCTGAGGGTGGTATCGGTGTGGCCGCCGGACACGGCCATGGCCTGGTCGCCGACGAGTACCGTGCGGTGGGTATCCACCGAGGCGCGCTCGTAGCCCAGGCTGGCGGACAGGTAGCCGCTTTCGGTGGCCAGGCGCGCGTACAGGTCCAGGCCGGCGGAATCGGCATCGAAGCCGCCGCCGATCGCGTCCAGGTCGGCACGGCTGCGCCCGCTGTTGAGCGCGGCGCCGGCCAGCAGCGGGCCGAAGGCGTGGTCCACGCCGGCGGTGAAGCCGGTGGCGTGCCAGTCGGCATCGGCAAAGCCGGGCCGCTCGAATGCGCCCGCCTGGGCAGTGGCGCTGCCCCAGAAGCCGGCGGCTTCCGGTTCCAGCAGGGCCACGCGGTCGGCCAGGCGCTGGGTGGCGGCCACGGCCTGCTGCACCGCCACCGCGCGCGCGGTGCCGTGCACCTCGGCGGCCAGGCTGGCCAGCGAGGCCTCGGCCTCGGCGGGCGTGGGCACGCTGGCCAGCTTGCCGACCAGGTCGATCAGGGCGTCGTTGCCGCCACCCGGCTGCAGGCCGGCGGGTGGTCGAGCAGGCCGTCGGCCATGCGCGCGCCGTCCACCACTGCCTGCGGCGCGCCCAGCGCGCTGGCGGTGCTGGCGGCGCTGGTGCGCTCCAGCCTCGCGTCCAGGCTGTTGCTGCCGTAGTCCAGCTGGGCGGTGTAGAAGAAGCCGCTGCCGTAGGTGACTGCGGAGAACGCGCCGGTATGCGAGCGGTAACCCATCAGGCGCTCGCTGCTGCCCACCGGGTAGCCCGGGGCCGGCGCCAGCAGGTGCAGGGTGCCGGCGAGGTTGGCCTGGCCCTGCACTTGCAGCGGCTCGCCGATGGCGATGGCGGTGGTGGCCTGGGGGCTGGCGGTGAAGTCGCCGCCGATCCGTCCGGCGCCCTGGAACACCGCGCCGTTGCCGACGCGCACGCTGCCGGCGGTGCCGCGGGGCATGCCCAGATGGCCGCCCTGGACGTGGGTCAGGCCGGTGTAGCTGTTCTGGCCGGTCAGCCACAGGCTGCCGGCGCCGGTCTTGGTCAGGCCGCCGCTGCCGCCGATGTCGTTGGCGAAGGCGTAGCTGCCGGAGGGGACGTGGGCGGTGAAGGTGTCGGTGAACGCGCCGGGGCCGCGCACGGCCTTGTTGGCGTTGAGCAGGCCCCAGCCGTACACCGCGTCGACGCCCGGCTGGCCCAGGTCGGTGGCCGTGGTCAGGATGGTCTGCTGCACGTTGCTGGCGCTCATCCACGGGAACGCCTGCCACACCATCGCCGCCGTGCCGGTGACCGCCGGGGCGGCCAGCGAGGTGCCCGAGGCGCGGCCCTTGAACTGGGTGCCGTCCACGCCCGGCACCGCGACCAGGCCCGGGGCCACCAGGCACCAGGAGGCGGCGCTGCCGCAGGCGTTGCTGTAGTCGGCCAGGCCGGTGGCCTTGCCGCTCTTGTCGAGGTCCACCGCTGCCACCACCAGCAGGTGCCTGTTCCATTCCTGCATGAAGCGCGGCATCAGCGAAGTGGTGGACGGCTCGGGGCTGGAGTCGTTGCCGGCCGCCGCGACCAGCAGGCCGTCCACGTCGATCACGCCGCGCAGCCACTGCGCGTAGCCCTCGGCCTGGCGGCGCAGGTTGTCCTCGTCGGTGGCGGTGGTGCCCACCGACCAGTTGTACAGGCGCACGCCGCGGCTGCCCATGTCGGCGATGGCGTCGCGCGCCATGTCCGCGGTGCACCAGTTGTTGTAGCAGGTGACGCCCCAGTACAGCTCCGCTTCCGGGGCGACGCCGCCGCCGAAGCCGCTGACCGCGCGGCCGGCGAGGGCCGCGGCCACGACCGCGCCGTGGCCGTAGCTGTCGTATTCGCTCTTGCCGGTGTAGTCGCGGTACCAGGCCACGCGGCCGTCGAGGGGGGCGTAGGCCACTTCGTGCTGGCCGTCGAGCAGGCCGACCTTGACGCCCTTGCCGGTCAGGCCGGCCTCGTGCGCGGCGAGCGCGCCGGTGGGCACCAGCAGGTTGTCCTGCACGCCCTTGTAGCGGTAGTGGCAGGACTGGGCCGAGCCCGCGCTGCTGCAGTCGGTGCCCGGCAGCGGGTCCGGCTGCGCCGGCGTGGCCGGCTGGCTGGGCTGGGACGGCTGCGACGGGGCGGGTCGTGCCGGCTCGGGGGCAGCCGGCGGGTTGGACTTGGTTCCACCGCCGCCACCGCAGGCCGACAGGGCCAGGGCCAGGGCCAGGGCCACGGTGAGCGGGGCACGCTGCAGCTTGGACACTTGCTACCTCACGCTTGCGGTTCCGGCCTGTCGCCGCCGCCGCCCGGGGGAGGAGCTGCTGCTTGCGCGAGCGGGCGGCGGCGACAGTGCAGCCGCGCGGACCGGGGGGATTGCGGGCTGCACCGCTTGGGTCGGCGCGGACCGGCGGCTCTGGAGGACGCAGTGCACAATTCCGTATTCAGGTTTCTGTCGATTGCGTGAAATGGGACAACGGCCACATTGGTGCGGGGCGCTCCGGGCGCCTCGCCGTGGGCGTCTGCGGGGCGCCACCGCCCGTGACAGCGACCGGATGCGGTGCGGCAGGTGCAGGGGCTGCCGGGGTTGGCACGCAAGGCGGAGGGGAGCCCGGCAGAAGGGAGCCCGGGGGAGGGAGCGCAGGCGGCGCCAGCAGCAAGGGGGCGGCCCGAGGGCGCGGCGGGGAAGAGCCAGGAGCGCCAACGCGCCTGGCCAGGTGCCAAGGGGGGACTGCCAGGGCACGACCGGACGGCCGGGGCGCAGGGGGGCGCCGCCGCTCCGGGTGGCGCGGCCAGCGGGCAAGGATGATCAGCGCGTGGCGGCGGCTGGCCGGCCCGGCTCCGGCGGCGGCAGTTCGTGGCGGATGCGCAGGAAGCGGGGGAAGCGAGGCAGGCCGTTGCCGGTCAGGCCGCTGTAGCGGTAGGTGACCCAGCTGCCCACCGGAGGCGGGGCCTCGCGCTGGGCGTCGCTGAAGCCACTGCCGATGCGGAACTGGCGGCCGTCGGCGGTGCGCACCAGCAGCGCGCCCATGCGGCCGTGGTGGCGGCCCTTGCCGGGGAGGTGGGCGAGGACCTGGGCCTCGGCGTCTTCGTGTGGCTTGTACTTGAACAGGGTGTCGCTGCGTCCGGATCGGTACAGGCCGTCGGCCCGATGCAGGACCAGGCCTTCGCCGCCGGCGGCGACCACCCGCGCCAGTTCCGCGTCCAGCGCCGCGGCCGAATCGAACCGGCGCTGTTCAACCAGGGCCAGGGTCGGGCTGCGCGCGGCGGCCACCAGCTCGCGCATGCGCTGCAGCCGTTGCGCGAACGGCCCGGGGTGCGCGGGCAGGTCGAACAGCATGAAGCGCACGCCCTGCCAGTCCGCGGCGGTGCCGCCGACGCGGCGGACCAGGGCGCCGAGCTCGTCGAAGCGGCCGCGGCCCAGCCACAGTTCGCCATCCATGGGCTCGGCCGGCCAGCCGCGGGTGAACCCCGCGGGCGCGGGGACTGGCGCGCCACCGCGGGTCCATAGCCGGCGCCCGTCCCAGCGCGCACGCACGCCGTCCAGCTTCTCGCTGACCAGGAAGGCGTGCACCGGCTGGTCGCCGCGCCAGGTCGAGGCCAGCATCGGCGCGGGCGTGGCCGGGGCCGCCGGCAACGTGGCGGCAGGCAGCAGGCAGAGCAGGGCGAGCAGCAGCAGGCGCATGGGCAGGGCGGTGGTCCGCGGGGACCGCAGCTTCCCGCGTTGCGCGGGCGCGCGTAATCGGGCGCTGCCGGCGCCGGCTGTAGGAAAGCCTTGTGGCGTGCTGTCGGCACGCACCGCGCGGCTGGGCGGGCGGCAAACGGTCCGCGCGGCGTGCCGTGGGGTGGCGCAGGCGGTGTTGGCCGGGCGGGAACGCGGCTGCGGCCGGGGCGCGCTGCCGCAGGCGGCACGAAGCGGGGAAGGAATGCAGAGCCGGGCCCGACCGGTACCCGGGCAACCGTGGCTTCGTGGCTGGCGCCGGCCTGGCCGGGGCGTTCAGTGCAGCAGGATCGCCGTGGCCAGGCCGAGGAAGCAGAAGAAGCCCATCACGTCGGTGACCGCGGTGACCACCACGGTGCCGGCTACCGCCGGGTCGATGTTCATCCGCCGCAGCAGCAGAGGCAGCAGCACGCCGGCACTGGCGGCGGCGCAGAAGTTGATCACCAGGGCCAGGGCGATCACCAGCGACAGCACCGGGTCGCCGAACCACAGCAGCGCGATCAGGCCGACGATGCCGCCGATCAGCACGCCGTTGATCAGGGCGACGCGGATCTCCTTCCACATCAGGATGCCGGCGTTGCTCGAGCCCACCTGGCCCAGGGCCAGGCCGCGCACCATCAGGGTCAGCACCTGCACCGCGGCGTTGCCGCCGATGCCGGCCACGATCGGCATCAGCACCGCCAGTGCCACCACCTTCTCCAGGGTGGCCTCGAACTGGCCGATCACGCCGGCGGCCATGAAGGCGGTGAACAGGTTGATGCCCAGCCACACCACGCGGCCGCGCACGGCGCGCTTGACCGGCGAGAACAGGTCCTCGTCCTCGTCCAGGCCGGCGGCGCCCAGTGCCTGGTGCTCGGCCTGCTCGCGGATGATGTCGACCACGTCGTCGATGGTGATGCGGCCGAGCAGGATGTTGTTCTCGTCCACCACCGGGGCCGAAACCCAGTCGTGGTCGGAGAAGCGGCGCGCCACTTCCTGGGCGCTCTCGCCCACGTCGATCGCCGGCTGCTCGTCGTCGATCAGGCGGTTGATCGGGGTGGAGTCCTCGTGGGTCACCAGCGCGGCCAGCGAAACCCGGCCCAGGTACTGGTGGCGGCGGCTGACCACGTACAGGTGGTCGGTGTGGTCGGGCAGCTCGCCGCGCAGGCGCAGGTAGCGCAGGACCACGTCGACGTTGACGTCGGCGCGCACGGTGACCACATCCGGGTTCATCAGGCGGCCGGCGGTGTCCTCCGGGTAGGACAGCACCTGCTCCAGCCGTTCCCGGTTCTCGCGGTCCATCGACTTGAGGACCTCGTCAATCACCGTGTCCGGCAGGTCCTCGACCAGGTCGGCCAGGTCGTCGATGTCCAGGTCCTCGACCGCCGCGACCAGCTCGTCCGGGTCCATGTCGGCGATCAGGCTCTCGCGCACCTCGTCGCCGACGTGCAGCAGCACCTCGCCGTCGTCCTCGGCGTCGACCAGGCCCCACACCACCTCGCGCTTGCCCGGCGGCAGCGATTCCAGCAGGTTGCCGATCTCGGCGGGGGAGAGGGTGTTGACCAGCCGCCGCACCGGGCCGAGCCGGCCGCTGTCCAGCGCGTCGGACAGCAGGCGCAGCTGGCGCGCGGTCTTGTCGTGGCGGACGGCTTCGGCCATGCGCGGCTCCGGGTTGGGGGCGATGCCGCAACGGGAGGCGCGCGGCAGGTCAGGCGTTCATGGCAGGCATTATCCCCCGCGCCCGTCGCGTTTGGATAGGGTCAGGCCGATTCCAGCCAGCGCTCGATGCCGCGCCGGTCGCGCGCCTGCAGCAGGCGAGGGGCGCGTTCCTGCAGCCGTGCCAGGTCGCATTCGCGGATGGTGCGGCGCAGTTCCAGCAGGCCGGCCGGATGCAGGCTGAACTCGCGCAGGCCCAGGGCCAGCAGCAGCGGTGCCAGGCGCGGGTCGCCGGCCATCTCGCCGCACACGGCCACCGGCACGCGGTGCTCGGCGCCGGCGCGCAGCACGTGCGCAAGCAGGCGCAGCACGCCCGGGTGCAGCGGCGAGTACAGGTCGCCGAGGGCGTCGTTGTTGCGGTCCACCGCCAGCAGGTACTGCACCAGGTCGTTGGTGCCCACCGAGAGGAAGTCGACCGCGTCGGCCAGGCCGTGCACGCCGATCGCCGCGGCCGGCACCTCGATCATCGCCCCCAGCGGCGGCACCTCCGCGGCGATGCCGCGGCGGCGCACCGCGGCCACCGCGCGGCGCAGGCGGCGGCGCACGATCAGCATTTCCTCGCGGCAGGAGACCATCGGCACCAGCACCCGCACCGGGCCGTAGGCCGAGGCGCGGACGATGGCGCGCAGCTGGGTGTCGAACACCGCGTCGTACAGCAGCGACAGGCGCACGCCGCGCACGCCCAGCGCCGGGTTGGCCTCGTTGGCCAGGGCCAGGCCGGCGCGGTCGGCCTTGTCCGCGCCCAGGTCCAGCGTGCGGAAGGTGACCGGGCGCCCCCCCATGGCCAGGACCGCGTCGCGGTAGGCCAGGTACTGCTCTTCCTCGCCCGGCGACTCGCGGTCCTGCAGGAACAGGAACTCGGTGCGGTACAGGCCCACGCCGGCCGCGCCGAGCGCGTGGGCGCGGGCCACGTCCTCGCGCGACTCGGCATTGGCGTACAGGGCGATGTCGACCCCGTCGCGGGTGCGGGTGGGCTTGCTGCGCAGCCGCTCCAGGTCGCGCCGCTCGCGCTGTTCGCGCTGCTGCAGCTCGCGGTAGCGGCGCAGGTCGGCGGCGTCCGGGTCCAGCACCAGCTGGCCGCTCTCGCCGTCGACCATCAGCACGTCGCCATCGTTGATCCGCGACAGCGCCTCGGCCGCGCCGACCACCAGCGGCATGTGCAGGCTGCGGGCGAGGATGGCGGTGTGCGACAGCGGGCTGCCGCCGGCGGAGACGATCGCCACCACGCCCTGGGCCTGCAGCTGGGCCAGCTCGGACGGGGCCACGTTCTCGCACACCAGGACCTCGCCGGCGGTGCCGCGCGGCAGCGGGTCGTGCTTGTGCAGGTGGGCGTTGACCCGGCCGATGATGTGGTCCAGGTCGTCCAGGCGGGCCCGCAGGTAGGGGTCGTCCATGGACTGGAACACCGCGGCCAGGCGGTCGCGCTGCACGCGCAGGGCGTAGCCGGCCGAATAGCGTTCCTGCTGGATCAGGGCCTCCAGCGCCTGCACCAGCTCCGGGTCGTCCAGCAGCAGCGCGTGCAGGTCGATGAATTCGATGGCTTCCTTCGACAGCGCGCCCTGCAGCTTCTCGCGCAGGGTGCGCATCTCGGCACGGGTGGCCTCCAGGGCCCCGTGCAGGCGCGCGGCCTCCTCCTTGACCCGCGAGGCCGGCAGCCGCTGCTCGGTCACCTCCAGCGCGTGCGGGAGGCGGACCCGGGCCCGGCCCAGGGCCAGGCCGCGGGAAGCGCCATGCCCGGCGAAGGCCAGCCTCATCCGGGCGTCCCCCTGGACGGGCGCGGCGACGCGTGCTGGCGGCCCGGCCCGCGCATGGCTCAGGCGTCCTCGTCGAACCGGTTCTCGAACAGATCGACCACGGCCTGCATCGCCTCGGCCTCGTCGACCCCGTCGGTGCGCACGGTGACCGGGGTGCCCTGGCCGGCGGCCAGCAGCATCACCCCCATGATGCTCTTGGCGTTGACCTCGCGTCCCTTCGCCTGCAGGGTCACGGCGCAGCGGAAGGGTGCCAGCGCCTGGACCAGCTTGGCGGTGGCCCGGGCATGCAGGCCCAGGCGGTTGGACACGGTGAGTTCACGTTCAAGCATCGTCGATGATCGCTCCATTGCGCGCGCCCGCCGCCGCGGTGGCGGGCAGTTCGTCCAGTCCCTGTTCCGGATAGTTCATGACCCGCAGCAGCATTGGCAGGCTCAGCGCCGAGACCCGACGGACCGGCGTGCCGAGCCTTGCCACCTGGGCGGCGAGGTTGCTGGGGCTGGCGCCGTACAGGTCGGTCAGGACCAGCACGCCGTCGCCCCCGTCGACCCGCCGCAGCGCCGCGGAGGCGGCCGGCAGGAGCTGGTCGGGGTCGGCGTCGAACGGGACCTCGAAGGCTTCCGCCTTCAACGGCAGCTTGCGCAGCAGGGCCGTGGCCACGGCCAGGAGGGCGCTACCGACGCCGGGATGGGTGATCAGGAGGATGCCACATGCCATGGCGGGAAGTTAACAGAGCACCCCGACCGCCGTCGCGCCTTTCCGCGCGGCGGTGCCGCCGGCGGCAGCGGCGGGGGCTCAGTCCTGCTCGCGGTGGTAGGTGGCGACCTCGTTCCAGCCCTGTTCGCGGGCGTGGGCGGCCAGGCGCTCGGCCAGGTACACCGAGCGGTGCTTGCCGCCGGTGCAGCCGAAGGCCACGGTCACGTAGGCGCGGGTGTCGTTGCGCAGGCGCGGCAGCCAGGTGTCCAGGAACTCCGCCACCTGGCGGGCGTAGGCGTCCACCTCCGGCTGGGCATCCAGGTAGTCGCGCACGCGCTGGTCGCGGCCGGTCAGCGGGCGCAGCTCCGGCTCCCAGTGCGGGTTGGGCAGGACCCGGGCATCGAACACGAAGTCCGCCTCCTCCGGCACCCCGCGCTTGTAGGCGAAGGACTCGAACAGCAGGGACAGGCCCGGGCTGTGCTCCAGGGCGAAGCCGGTGATGACCTGGCGCCGCAGCTGGTGCACGTTGAGGTGGCTGGTGTCGATCACCGCGTCGGCCTCGCGCCGCAGCGGGGCGATGATCTGGCGCTCGCGCGCGATCGCCTCCGGCAGCGACAGGCCCAGGCGGCTGAGCGGGTGGCGGCGGCGGGTGTCGGCGTAGCGCCGCAGCAGGATGTGGTCCTCGGCCTCGAAGAACAGCAGGCGCGCGTCCACGCCCAGCGACCCGGCCGCGGCGCGCCACTCGGCCAGGCGGCCGAGGTCGTCCTTGCGGCTGCGCACGTCGATGCCCACGGCCATGCGCTCGGGCAGGCCGTCCTCGCGCACCAGCGAGCCGACGAAGGCCGGCAGCAGCTCCAGCGGCAGGTTGTCGACGCAGTAGTAGTCCAGGTCCTCGAAGGTCTTCAGCGCCACCGACTTGCCCGAGCCGGACAGGCCGCTGACGATCACCAGGGTGGGGCGGGTGGTGGTGGTCATGAGCCGCGGCGCTCCAGCAGGTTGCTGTGCCGGGCGATGAACATCGCCGCCGGGTCGATGCCCTTGGTGCGCAGGATGTGCAGGCGGGTCGCCGCCTCGGTGAGCACGGCCAGGTTGCGGCCGGGCATCACCGGCAGGGTGATCAGCGGCACGTCCAGGTCCAGCACGTGGCGGGTGCCGGAGTCGCCGGTCAGGCGCTCGTAGCCGTGCGGCGAGGGCTCGGTCATCGGCCGGGTCAGGTGCACGATCAGGCGCAGGTACTTGTTCTTCTTGACCGCGGTGTCGCCGAACATCTCGCGCACGTTGAGCACGCCCAGGCCGCGCACCTCCAGCAGGTCCTGCAACAGCTCCGGGCAGGTGCCGTCGAGCACGTCCGGGGCGATCTGGGTGAATTCGGGGGCGTCGTCGGCGACCAGGCGGTGGCCGCGGCTGAGCAGTTCCAGCGCCAGCTCGCTCTTGCCCGAGCCGGCCTCGCCGGTGATCAGCACGCCGATGGAATAGATCTCCATGAACACCCCGTGCAGGGTCACGCGCGGGGCGAGGGTACGGGCCAGGTGGTAGGAGAGGTGGTTGAGCAGCTCGTGGCCGCGCCGCGGCGAGACCCACAGCGGGGTATCGGTCTCCTCGGCGGCCGCGCGCAGGTCCTCGGGGCAGGACTGGTTCTTGCTGATCACCAGCGCCAGCGGCCGGGCCTGGATGATCTTCTCGATGGTTTCCCAGCGCTGGCGCGAGTCCAGCGAGTCGAGCCAGGCCAGTTCCTCGCTGCCGAGGATCTGCACCTTGTTGGGGTAGATGGCATTGAGGTAGCCGGCCAGCGAGGGGCGGCGGGAATTGGTGTCGCCGGAGTCGATCTCGCGGGACCCGCCCTTCTGGCCGGCCAGCCAGCGCAGCGACAACTTGTCCTGCTGCTGCTCGAACAGTTCGCGTGCGGTGATGCTGGCATTCCTCATGCGGCCCGGGTCCTTCTGGCAGGGGTCGCGTGATTGTCGCCCAAACGGGCTCGCGCGTCCCGGCCGGGCGGGTGCCGGCCGGGCGGCGGGGGCGGGTCAGCCGACGTCCGGGAGGACGCGGGGCGCCTGGTAGTCCTGGTTCTTTTCCTTGTGCTTGAGGATCTGGCGGTCCAGCTTGTCCGCCAGCAGGTCGATGGCCGCGTACATGGTCTGGGCCTCGGCCTCGGCGTGCAGGGTACGGCCCGGGACGGAGAGGTCCGCGGCCGCGCGGTGGGAGGGCTTGCGCAGGCCGAGCTGCACGCGGGCGGCGATCGGCTGGTCGAAATGCCGGTCGAGCCGACGCAGCTTCTCCTCCACGTAATCGCGCAGGGCCGGGGTGATCTCCAGCTGCTGGCCGTACGTTTCGATGCGCATCGTGAACCTCCTTTGTGGTTGCCGCTGTGGGCGGCCCCGCACGATGCCGGTCACGCGCCTAGCCGATGCGGACCCGCTCGTGCGACGCCGGAATGTTCATGAGCTCACGATACTTCGCCACCGTGCGCCGCGCCACCGGCACGCCCGACTGCTTGAGCAGGTCGGCCAGCTTGGCGTCGGAAAGCGGCTTGCGCGGGTTCTCGTCGTCGATCAGGCGGCGGATCATGGCCTGGATCGCGGTGCTGGAGGCCTCGCCGCCGCTGTCGGTGTCGATGCCGGAGGCGAAGAACGCCTTCAGCGGCAGGGTGCCGCGCGGGGTGCGCACGTACTTGCGGGCGATGGCGCGGGAGACGGTGGATTCGTGCAGGCCCAGCTCGGCGGCGACCTCGCGCAGGGTCAGCGGACGCAGCGCCTGTTCGCCGAACTCCAGGAACCCGGCCTGCTGGCGCAGCAGGCAGCGCACGACCTTCAGCAGGGTCTCGCCGCGCGCCTCCAGGCTCTTGAGCAGCCAGCGCGCCTCCTGCAGCTGGCCGCGCAGGTAGCCGGCGTCGCTGTCGCCGCAGCGCCGGATCAGCTGTTCGTAGCCGCGGTGGATGGCGACCTTCGGTTGCGCCTGCCGCGACAGCGCCGCCTTCCACACCCCGCGCTGGCGCCAGATGATGCAGTCGGGCACGACGTAGCTGTCGTGTTCCAGTTCGGCCATGCGCTTGCCCGGGCGCGGGTCCAGCGAGCGCACCAGCTGCACCGCCTGCTCCACGTCGCACGGCGGCGCGCGCAGTTCCTGGGCCAGGCCCTCGGTGCCGATCTTCGGCAGCCGCTCCAGCGGCGCGGCGACGATGCGCAGGGCCAGGGCGCGGCCGGGGGTGCATTCGGGCAGGACTTCCAGCTGCAGGCGCAGGCACTCGCCAAGGTCGCGCGCGCCCACTCCGGGCGGATCGAAGCGCTGCAGCTGGTGCAGCACGGTGAGGATCTCCTCCTCGCTGGCGCGGGTTTCCGGCAGCAGCGCCTCGGCGATGGACGCCAGCGGTTCGCGCAGGTAGCCGTCCTCGTCCAGGGCGTCGATCAGCATGGCGCCGATGCGGCGGTCGCGCGCCGACAGCGGCGACAGGTGCAGCTGCCACAGCAGGTGGTCGGCCAGGGTCTCGGTCCCGGCCATGCGCTCGGCCGCGTCGTCGCCGTCCTCGTCGTAGCCGCCGCCGGATGCCTGCCAGGCGGGCTCGTCCGGCGCCCAGTCCTCGCCCTCGGGCGGGACATCGTCCGAGGGCGCGGCAGCCGCGCCGTCGCCGTCGCCCGCGGCGACCGGCTCCTGGTAGGCCTCGTCGGCCCACTCCAGCAGGGGATTGGTCTCGATCGCCTCGGCGACCTCGGCCTGCAGCTCCACCGTGGACATCTGCAACAGGCGGATGGCCTGGCGCAGCTGCGGCGTCATGACCAGGCTCTGTCCCAGCGATGTCTGCAGCCGTGCCTTCATGTCCCTGCCAGAAAGGAAGCCTGGGGCTGCCGGGCCAGGGGGTCAGAGGCGGAAGGTGTCCCCGAGGTAGACCCGGCGCACGTCCGGGTTGGCCAGCAGTGCGTCCGGGGCCCCCTGCGCCAGAACGCGTCCCTCGGCGAGGATATACGCACGGTCGCAGATTCCCAAGGTCTCGCGCACGTTGTGGTCGGTGATCAGCACGCCGATGCCGCGGTTCTTGAGGTGGGTGACGATGCGCTGGATCTCGCCGACCGAGATCGGGTCGACGCCGGCGAACGGCTCGTCCAGCAGCATCAGCCGCGGCCTGGCGGCCAGGGCGCGGGCGATCTCGCAGCGCCGGCGCTCGCCGCCGGACAGGCTGGCGCCGAGCTGGTCGGCGACGTGGCCGATCTGCAGCTCGTCCAGCAGCGAGGACAGCTCGGCTTCCAGCGCGTCGCCGTCCTTGAGGTCCTCGCGCAGCTCCAGCACCAGGCGGATGTTGTCGGCCACGGTGAGCTTGCGGAACACCGAGGGTTCCTGCGGCAGGTAGCCCACGCCCAGGCGGGCGCGGGTGTACATCGGCTCGGCGGTGATGTCGCGGCCATCGAGCACGATGCGCCCGGTGTCGGCGGCGACCAGGCCGACGATCATGTAGAAGCAGGTGGTCTTGCCGGCGCCGTTGGGGCCGAGCAGGCCCACCACCTCGCCGGCGTCGAGCGAGAGGCCGAACTCGCGCACCACCTCGCGCTGCTTGTACTTCTTGCGCAGGCCTTCGGCGACGAGCATCAGTTGCCTTCCTTGTTCTGCTGGGCGCGTGGCTGGATCACGGTGCGCACGCGGGTGCCGTCGCCGCCGCTCTGCATCTGGCCGCTGGCCATGTTGTAGACCATGCGCTGGCCGCTGTTGCTGCCGCGCGGGGATTCGACCGTGTAGTTGCCGGTGAGCGTCAGCAGCTCCTTCTTCGGCTCGTAGACGATGCGGTCGGCGCGGGCGTTCATGGTCGCGCCGTCGTCCATCTCCTGGCGCATCGTGGCCTGCTTGCCGGTCAGCACCACCTGCTCGATCTCGCCGCCGCGCTGCACGATCTCGGCGCGCGCGGCGGTGATGTGCAGGGTGCCCTGCACGATCTCGACGTTGCCGGTGAAGACGCAGCGCGAGTCTGCGCTGGCCTGGCTGCAGTCGGAGTTGTCCGAGTCCAGCGTCATCGGCTGGTTGCGGTCCGAGCTCTTGCCCAGGGCGGTGGAGGACAGCGTGGCCAGCGCCAGCACGGCGAGGGCGGCGGTCCGGGACTTAAGGGCGCGCGGAAGGTTCATAGCGAGTCCTGACCTGGGAAAGGAGGCGGTACTGGCGGGTCTTGAGGTTGGCTTCCATGCCGTTGCCGGTCTGCAGCAGGCCGGGGCGGGTGACGCGCACCGGGCGGTCGGTGCGCGCCAGGTCCTGCGCCGGGAGGAATTCCAGCACGTCGGTGCGGAAGCTGCTCGGGGCGGGGCTGGCCGGGTCGCTGTCGCCGGCGACGTTGCCCTCCAGGCGCAGCAGCTCGCCGTCGGCGCTGATCCAGCCACGCTCGGCCGACAGCCGCCACGGCCCGGGCTCGGCGGGGGCCAGGAACAGCGGCTGCTCCAGGTCCATGCTCTCGTCCTCGCGGCGCTGCAGCTCCGGCGACTGCACCCGCACCGACTCCAGCCCGTCCTTGCCGAGGATCACCAGTTCGAAGTCGCGCAGCACGTAGTCCGAGCGCTCGCCGGTGGCGGCCGCCGGCGCCTCGCGCCCGCGTATCTGCCAGGCAGACCAGCCGGTGGCCGCGGCGGCCGCCAGCAGCACCAGGCCCAGGAGCAGGCGCCAGTTCATGCCCGGCGTCCGTCGCGCGAGCCGTGCCCGGCGAGGATCGCCGGCACGTGGCCGTGCGCCGCCAGCAGCACGTCGCAGACCTCGCGCACCGCGCCTTCCCCGGCGCGGCCGCGGGTGCGCCAGTGGACCCGTTCGGCGATCCACGGATGGGCGTTGGCCGGCGCCACGGAGAGGCCGGCCACGCACAGGCAGTCCAGGTCCGGCAGGTCGTCGCCGACGAAGCAGGCCTGTTCGCGCGCCAGGCCGTGGCGGGCCAGCAGTTCGTCCATGCAGGCGAGCTTGTCGGCCACGCCGATGTGGGTTTCCAGGCCGAGGTCGGCGCCGCGCTTCTGCGCCACCAGGCTGGGGCGGGCGGTGATCAGCGCGACGTGGAAACCGAAGCGGCGCAGCTGCACCAGGCCCTGGCCGTCGAGCACGCTGAAGGACTTCATCTCGTTGCCGGCGGCGTCGAAGTACAGGCGGCCGTCGGTGAGGGTGCCGTCCACGTCCAGGCACACCAGCCGGACCTGGCGCGCGCGCTCGGCGATTTCCGGGGGGACGAGGGACAGCGGGTCGTAGGCCACGATCGGTTCCGGGGACATGGGGCGGTTAAACCACGCGTGCTCGCAACAGGTCGTGAACATTGAGCGCGCCCACCGGGCGCTGCTCGGCGTCGACCACGATCAGGCCGTTGATGCGGTGGCGCTCCATCAGGTGCGCGGCCTCGGTGGCCATCTGCCCGGCGTCGATCGTGCGCGGGTTGCGGGTCATGACCTCGGCGATCCGCGCCTGGCGCACGTCGATGCCGCGGTCCAGGGCGCGGCGCAGGTCGCCGTCGGTGAAGATCCCGGCCAGGCGTCCGTCGGCGGCGGCGATCGCGGTCATCCCCAGGCGCTTGCGGCTCATCTCCACCAGCGCCTCGGCCACGCTGGCGTCCTCGCCGACGCAGGGCAGTTCCTCGCCGCCGTGCATCACGTCGGTGACGTGCAGCAGCAGGCGCCGGCCGAGGCTGCCGGCCGGGTGCGAACGGGCGAAGTCGTCGGCGGTGAAGCCGCGCGCCTCCAGCAGCGCCACCGCCAGGGCGTCGCCCATGGCCAGCGAGGCGGTGGTGGAGGACGTCGGGGCCAGGTGCAGCGGGCAGGCCTCGGCCGGCACGCCCACGTCCAGGTGGATGTCGGCCTCGCGCGCCAGGGTGGACTGCGGGCGGCCGGTCATCGCGATCACCTTGTTGCCCTGGCGGCGCAGGGCCGGCAGCAGCATCAGCACCTCGTCCGACTCGCCGGAATAGGACAGCGCCAGCACGATGTCCGCGTCGGTGATCATGCCCAGGTCGCCATGCCCGGCCTCGCCGGGGTGGACGAAGAACGCCGGGGTGCCGGTGGAGGCGAGGGTGGCGGCGATCTTGCGCGCCACGTGCCCGGACTTGCCCATGCCGGTGCAGACCAGGCGCCCGCGCGAGGCCAGGATCAGCCGGCAGGCGCGGGCGAAGTCCTCGCCGACCCGCTGCCCGACCGCTTCCAGGGCCTGGGCTTCGACCTGGAACACGCGCCTGCCGGCGGCGGCCAGCTGCGCGGGTTCGGCGGATGACTCGGCGGCTGCGCTCATGTATCGGCCCGGGAGCGGCCCGGATTCGCTAGACTAGGGTGCTTCATTCTAGGCCAACAGCTTCATGGACGCCGACACCATCGCCCGCCTGATCGAGCAAGGCCTGCCCGGTGCCAAAGCCCACGTGCAGGGCGACGATGGCGTGCACTTCGAGGCGACCGTGGTCTGCGAGGCCTTCCGCGGCAAACTGCCGCTGGCCCGCCACCGGATGGTCTACGCGACCCTGGGCGACCTGATGGGCGGGGCGATCCACGCCCTGTCGCTCCGGACCGTGACCCCCGACGAAGCCGCCTGAGGCGCGCCGCATGGCGCCGTTTCCCACCGTTTCCCCCGTACCCGGGTTCCCATGCAGAAGATCGTAGTCAGCGGCGGCGCGCCGCTCCGCGGCGAAGTCGCCATCTCCGGCGCCAAGAACGCCGTCCTGCCCATCCTGTGCGCGACCCTGCTGGCCGACGCGCCGGTGGAGATTGCCAACGTCCCCCACCTGCACGACGTGATGACCACGCTCAAGCTGCTGGGCGAGCTGGGCGCGAGCGTGGACTACAAGCAGGGCGAGCTGGCGCGCAGCCTGGTGGTCGACCCGCGCACGGTGCGCAACCACGTGGCCCCCTACGACCTGGTCAAGACCATGCGCGCCTCGATCCTGGTGCTGGGCCCGCTGCTGGCGCGCCATGGCGCGGCCGAGGTGGCGCTGCCGGGCGGTTGCGCGATCGGCTCGCGCCCGGTGGACCAGCACATCCGCGGGCTGCAGGCACTGGGCGCGGAAATCAGCGTCGAGAACGGCTACATCAAGGCCCGCGCCGGGCGCCTGAAGGGCGCGCGCTTCGTGTTCGAGATGGTCACCGTCACCGGCACCGAGAACGTGATGGCCGCCGCCACCCTGGCCGAGGGCACCACGGTGCTGGAGAACGCGGCGATGGAGCCGGAGGTGGTCGACCTGGCCGATTGCCTCAACGCGCTCGGCGCGCGGATCGAGGGCGCGGGCACCGCGCGGATCACCATCCACGGCGTGGAGCGCCTGGGCGGCGGCCGCCACGTGGTGCTGCCCGACCGGATCGAGACCGGCACCTTCCTGGTGGCCGCAGCCATGACCGGCGGCCGGGTGACCGCGCGCAACGCGCGGCCGGATACCCTGGAAGCGGTGCTGGACAAGCTCCGCGAGGCCGGCGCCACGGTCGCCACCACCGCGGACAGCATCACCGTGGACATGGAGGGCCGGCGCCCGCGCGCGGTCAGCCTGACCACCGCGCCGTACCCGGCGTTCCCGACCGACATGCAGGCGCAATTCATGGCGCTCAACTGCGTGGCCGAGGGCGTGGGCGTGATCAGCGAGACGATCTTCGAGAACCGCTTCATGCACGTCAACGAACTGCTGCGGCTGGGCGCGGACATCCAGATCGACGGGCATACCGCGGTGGTGCGCGGCGTGCCGCGCCTCAGCGGCGCTCCGGTGATGGCCACCGACCTGCGCGCCTCGGCCTGCCTGGTGCTGGCCGGCCTGGTGGCGCAGGGCGAAACCACCATCGACCGCATCTACCACCTGGACCGCGGCTACGAGAACATCGAGGCCAAGCTCGGCGCGCTGGGCGCCAGCATCCGCCGCATCGACGCGCGGCAAGGGGAGGGCTGAATGCTGCTGCGAGGACGCATGACCACCCGCCGCAAGGTCCTGCTGGGCCTGCTGGCGGCGATGCTGGTGCTGATCGGCGTGGCCGGCTGGCTGGGCATGGCCGCCACCCGCGGGGTCGAGACCTCCGACATGGACTGGAACGGCGACGGCGTGGTCGACCGCGCCGAGATCCTGCAGTCGTTCTACGCGGTGACCGCCGAACGCAGCAGCGAGGGCAACCGCGAATGCACCACCTTCCGCTGGTTCCGCAGCGGCGAGGTGATCCGGGTGCAGTGCCAGACGGTGTTCAAGGCCGAGGAGTGAACCGGCCAGGGCGCCGCGCTCAGCGCAGCGCCTTGAGGGTCAGGTCGATGGTGTCCTGGCCGTTCTCGCGCTGCAGGATGCGCGCCGGCACCGGCATTTCCGCCACGATCCAGGCGATCGTCTCGCGCTTGTCGTCGCGGCGCACCACCTTGGTGGCCTGGCGCGGCTTGCCGGCGACGGTGATCTGCTCCTTGCCGGCCACCTCGTAGCGCAGCGGCTTGGCCCGGCCCTCGTCGACCAGGCGGTAGGACAGCGGCTTGCCCGCGGCCAGGTCGCGGGCCACGGCCAGGTTGATCAGCAGCGCGTCCATGTCGCCGGGCTGCAGCTTCACCGGGCCGCGGCGCTCGGGCTTGACGTCGCCGCTCCAGGTGGCCTGGCCGGCCTTCCAGTCGTAGTTGGCCTGCACCGACTTGCGCTTGATCAGCGCCACCGAGCTGTCGCTGCTGCTCAGCGGACGCAGGGTGCCCTGGTGCTCGTCGAACACGGTTACCTGGCTCAGGTCGGCGACCTGGTTGCGGATGCGCAGGCTGTACTTCCAGCGGTCGCCGGACTCGCGCGCCAGGGTCATGGTGCCGTCGGCGCGCATGCCCATGTAGCTGGCGGTGTAGTCGGCGGTGAACGGCTCCATCGCCAGCGCCGGCACGGCGGCGGCGAGCAGGCCCAGCAGCAGCGGGAGGCGGATCAGGGGGCGGGTCCGGTTCATCTCAGGCTCCTCGGTACTCGATCAGGCGCAGGTCGACCTCGTCCTCGCCGTCCTCGCGTTGCAGGATGCGGATCGGGGTGGGCACGCCGTCGGCGACCCAGACCAGGGTCTGGTCGCCGTCGCGGTCGCGGCGTTCGACCCGCAAGGCCTCGTAGCTCATGTCGCCCACGGCCAGCGTCTCCGGCGTCTGCCCGACATGATAGACGTGCCCGCGCACGCGGCCGCCGTCGACGAAGCGGTATTCCAGCACCGCGCCGGGGCGGGCGTCGCGCATCAGCGCCAGGTTGATCAGCAGGGCGCTCATGTCCCCCGGCTGCAGCGGCACCGGGCGCCGGCGCTCGCGGCTGATGTCGCCGCTCCAGCGCGCCTGCATCGCGCCCCAATCGTAGCTGCCGCTGACCTGCTTGCCGAACAGCACCGCGCGCCGCTCGGTGTTCTGGCCCAGGGGGCGGTAGTGGCCGTCGTGCTCGTCGAACAGTGTGCTCTGGTGGATGTTCAGCCGCGCCAGGCTGGCCACGCCGCGCTCGGCGCGCAGGTCCAGCTCGATCGTCCAGTGCCGCGGGTCCTGGCGCACCAGGCGCATGGTGGCGCTGCCGGCGGGGCGGCCGCGGTACCAGGCCTCGTAGGTGGCCTGGAACGGTTCCAGCACGCGTGGCGCCGGCGGCAGCGCGGGCAGGCCGGGCGGCGCCGCTTCCTGCGCACGGGCGGGTTGCGCCTGGAGGGCGCTGGCGGTCAGCAGCAGGAGGGAGGCGAGGATGGGGCGCATGCGGCTCGGGCAGGGGACGACGGGGAAGCATGCCCGCGCGCCGGTGTCAGGCGCGTGATTCCGGCTTCAGGGCGCCCGCGGAATCTAGTTGCAGCGGTTTAAACAGGCACTGACCGTCGACCCAGACCCGTGCATCGCGTTCAGCCAGGCGTCCGGCCACCGCCAGCCCGAGCACCGCGGTGACCAGCCGGTGTTCGTGCGGCAGCAGGCGCGCGGCCAGGGTGTCGGGTGTGTCGCCGGGCATCACCGGGATGCGCACCTGGGCCACCACCGCGCCGGCGTCCAGTTCCGGGACCACGAAGTGCACGCTGGCGCCGTGTTCGGCGTCGCCGGCCTCCAGCGCCCGCGCATGGGTGTGCAGGCCCTTGTACAGCGGCAGCAGCGAGGGGTGGACGTTGAGCAGGCGGCCTTCGAAGCGGCGCACGAAGGCATCGCCGAGGATGCGCATGTAGCCGGCGCAGAAGATCCAGTCCGGGCGGCAGGCGGCCACCGCCTCGGCCAGGTCGGCGTCGAACGCGGCGCGGTCGGGATAGGCGCGGGCCTTGCGGCTCCAGCGCAGCTCCGGCGCGACCTTGGCCAGCGCCGGCGCCTCCGGGCGGTCGGAGAACACCCCGACCACCTCGGCGTCGAGGCGGCCTTCGTCGATCGCGTCCAGCACCGCCTGCAGGTTGCTGCCGCGGCCGGAGACCAGTACCGCCAGCCGCGGCTGGCGCCCGCCGGTAGGGGCCATGGGTGCCTCAGGCGATGCGCACGCGCCCGTCGCCGCCGGCGCGCGCGACCACCCGGCCGATGGCGCGGTGCGCCAGGCCTTGGGCGTCGAGCGCGGCGCCGATCGCGGCCAGCGCGTCCTGCGGCACCACCAGCACGAAGCCGATGCCGCAGTTGAAGGTGCGCCACATTTCCTCGTCGGCCACCGCGCCTTCGCGCTGCAGCCAGGCGAACACCGGCGGCAGGACGATGGCCTGCGCCTCGATGTCCAGGCCCAGGCCCTCGGGGATGACGCGGATGATGTTCTCGGTCAGGCCGCCGCCGGTGATGTGGGCCATGGCGTGGATCGCCTCGCCGTGTTCGCGCAGCAGGGCCAGCACCGGCTTCACGTACAGCCGGGTCGGGGCCATCAGCGCGTCGACCAGCTTGCTGCCGTCCTCCAGGACCAGCTCGGCCGGGCGGCCGGCGCGGTCGTAGATGCGGCGGATCAGCGAATAGCCGTTGGAGTGCGGGCCGGAGGAGGCGATGCCCAGCAGCACGTCGCCCTCGCGCACGCGGGAGCCGTCCAGCAGCTGCGACTTCTCCACCGCGCCCACGGCGAAGCCGGCCAGGTCGTAGTCGCCCGGCGGGTACATGTCCGGCATCTCGGCGGTCTCGCCGCCGATCAGGGCGCAGCCGGACTCCTCGCAGCCGCGGGCGATGCCGCCGACCACCGCGACCGTGGTGTCCACGTCGAGCTTGCCGGTGGCGAAGTAGTCCAGGAAGAACAGCGGCTCGGCGCCCTGGACCAGGATGTCGTTGACGCACATCGCGACCAGGTCGATGCCGATGGTGTCGTGGCGGCCCAGCTGCTGGGCCAGCTTGAGCTTGGTGCCGACGCCGTCGGTGCCGGAGACCAGCACCGGCTCGCGGTACTTGCCGGACAGGTCGAACAGGGCGCCGAACCCGCCCAGGCCGCCCATCACCTCCGGGCGGAAGCTGCGCCGCACCAGCGGCTTGATCCGCTCCACGACCTCGTTGCCGGCGTCGATGTCCACGCCCGCGTCGCGGTAGGTCAGGGGAGTGGGCGTAGGAGTCTGGCTCACGTCAGGGCCTGCGGCAGCTGCGGGGAAGGGCCGCGATTCTAGCAGCCGCGCCGCGGCCGGGGACGCCCGGCGTCCCGCCTTCGCGCTGCGTCGATTGGCGCGGGCATGCGGTTCGGGCAACAATTCCCCGGTATTCCCCGTCCATCGAGGATCCCCATGCCCGTCCGCCGCGGCCTGACCCTGTTCCTGGCGCTGCTGCTGTGCCTGCCCTTCGCGCCGGCAGCGGCCCAGGACGGGCTGCGCACCGAAGGCGAGGTGGCGGCCGCGCAGGGCCTGTACGCGGCCGAGGTGCAGGTCGGCAGCCAGGCCGATTCGGCGCGCGCGGCCGGTTTCGCCCGTGCCCTGGTCCAGGTGCTGTCCAAGCTCTCCGGCGACCCTGCGGTGGCCAACCGCCCCGGCGTGGCGCAGGAGCTGCGCAACGCCGACGCCTACGTGGAGAGCTACGACTACCGCCAGGACCAGAGCACCTCGCCCGGCGGCGCGCCCACCTTCCGCACCATGCTGGTGGTGCGCTTCCACCCGGAACTGGTCGACGGCCTGGTCTCGGCGCTGGGCCTGCCGGTGTGGGCGCAGCCGCGGCCCAAGCCGGTGGTGTGGCTGGCGATCGACGACGGCAGCGGCCCGCGCCTGCTGGGCACCGGCCAGGTCAATGCCGCGCGTCCGCTGCTGGACCGCGCGGTCGAGCGTGGCTACCGCCTCGGCCTGCCGTCCGGCGGCGCCGCCGAGCAGGCGGTGGTCGGCGCGATCTGGCGCGGCGACACCGCCGCCGTGGCCCGCGCCTCGGCCCGCTACAGCCCGCCGATGCAGCTGATCGGCAAGATGTACCGCAGCGGTAACGGCTGGGCCACCGACTGGACCTTCGTCGACGCCGGGCGGGTGCTGGCCACCCGCACGGTCAACGAATCCGACCCGCGGCGCGCGCTGTCCAGCGGCGCCGACGTGGCCGCCGACGCGCTGATCCAGCGCTACGCCAAGGTCCCGGTGTCCGAGCCGGCCGGCACCTACCGGGTCGTGGTCACCGGGCTGCACGGGGCCGAGGACTACCTGCAGGTCTCGGCCTTGCTGCAGCGGCTGCCGGTGGTGCGCCGGATCGCGCCGGTGCGCGCCAGCGGCGACCGCGTGGAGTTCGACCTCGACCTGCTCACCGGCCTGTCCGGGTTCGACCGCATGCTCGGCCAGAACGCGCCGGTGGAGCCGGTGGAGGGCGTGCCCGGGGAGTACCGCATCCGATGAGCCGGCCGATGGACGGGCAAGCGGAGATCGCGCGCTTCCTGCAGCAGCTCAAGTGGATCGTGCTGGGGCTGGTCGGCCTGTGGGTCGTCTGGCTGCTGGCGCCGATCCTGACCCCGTTCGTGTTCGGCGCGCTGCTGGGCTGGATGGGCGACCCGCTGGTCGACCGCCTCGAGCGCGCCGGGCGCTCGCGCAACGTGGCCGTGGCCCTGGTGTTCGGGCTGATGACCCTGCTGCTGGTGCTGGCCCTGCTGATCCTGGTGCCGATGCTCGAACGCCAGGTGCGCACCCTGGTGGAGTCGCTGCCGGCCTACCGCGACTGGTTCGTGCAGACCGCGGTGCCGTGGCTGGAGGCGCGCACCGGGCTGGAACTGATGGTGTGGCTGGATCCGGAGCGGCTGGTCCAATGGGTGCGCGAGCACTGGCAGCAGGCCGGTGGCTTCGCCACCGCGGTGTTCGGCTACATCTCCCGCTCCGGCTTCGCGATGGTGGCCTGGGTGGTGAACCTGGTGCTGCTGCCGATCCTGACCTACTACTTCCTGCGCGACTGGGACCTGCTGGTGGAGCGGGTCGCGGCCCTGGTCCCGCGCGACCACCTGGATACGGTCACCCGCCTGGCGCGCGAGTCCAACGACGTGCTCGCCGCGTTCCTGCGCGGGCAGTTCGTGGTGATGCTGGCGCTGGGGGCGATCTACGCGATCGGCCTGCAGCTGTCCGGGCTCAAGCTGGGCTTGCTGATTGGCATGGTCGCCGGCCTGATCAGCTTCATTCCTTACCTGGGCGCGACCACCGGCATCGTCCTGGCGGTGGTGGCGGCGCTGGTCCAGGCCCAGGGCCTGGATACCCGGCTGTTGGTGCTGGTGGGCGTGGTGTTCACCGTCGGCCAGCTGCTGGAGAGCTATGTGCTGACCCCGCGCATCGTCGGCGACAAGATCGGCCTGCATCCGGTGGCGGTGATCTTCGCGGTGATGGCCGGCGGCCAGCTGTTCGGGTTCCTCGGCATGCTGATCGCGCTGCCGGCGGCGGCGGTGATCAACGTGCTGCTGCGCTTCGCCGCCGAGCGCTACCGCCAGAGCGGGCTGTACATGGGCGGCCAGGGCTCGCCCTCGATCGTGCTCGGTCCCTTCCCGGAACGCGCGCCGGAACCGCCGCAACAGCCGCCCGCGCGCGGCCAGGGCCCGGAGGCGTGAGCGTTCCCCCCGGCAAGGCCGGCACCCCGCAACTGCCGCTGGCGCTGCGTTACCCGCCCGAGCAGCGCCTGGAGAGCTACATCGGCGCCCCGGCCGGCGCGCTGGAACAGCTGCGCGACCTGGCGCGGCTGCCCGGCGCGGACTGGATCTACCTGGAGGGCGCCAGCGGCGCCGGCAAGACCCACCTGGGCCTGGGCGTGTGCGCCGAGGCCGAGGGTGCCGGCCGGCGCGCGGCCTACCTGCCGCTGCGCGCCGCGCGCGGCCGCCTGCGCGAGGCGCTGGAGGCGCAGGAGGCCGACGTGGTCGCGCTGGACGGGCTGGAGGCCATCGCCGGCGACCGCGAGGACGAGGTCGCGCTGTTCGATTTCCACAACCGCATGCGCGCCGCCGGTACTTCCGTGCTGTACCTGGCCACCGCCGCGCCGCAGGCGCTGCCGCTGGTGCTGCCGGACCTGCGCTCGCGCCTGGGCCAGTGCACCCGCGTCGCCCTGCATACGCTGGACGACGAGGGCCGCCGCGCGGTGCTGCGCGACCGCGCCCGCCGACGCGGGCTGGTGCTGGAGGAAGCGGCGATCGATTGGCTGCTGACCCGCACCGGGCGCGACATGGGCCACCTGCTGGGCCTGCTGGAGCGCATCGACCGGGCCTCGCTGGCGGCGCAGCGGCGGGTGACGGTGCCGTTCCTGCGCGGCCTGCTCGACGCCGGCTGAGCCGGCGCCGTCCCCGTATCCGGGTGTCCGGGGTCCTGCGGCCGCGCTCAGTCCGCGCGCAGGGCCTGGTCCAGTGCTGCCAGCCGCTCCGGAGTGCCGACATCGGTCCAGCGGCCGCGGTGGTGCTCGCCGCTGGCGCGCCCGGCGGCCATGGCCCGGCGCAGCAGCGGTGCCAGCCTGAAGCGCGGCGGGTTGCCGGGATCGCCGTCCACGGTCGCGCGCCAGCCGGCCAGCAGCGAAGGGCGGTAGACGCCGATGCCGGAGAAGGTCAGCCTGGCGCCGCCATCGGCATGCACGCGGCCGTCGTCGTCCAGCACGAAGTCGCCGCCGGGGTGGTGCCGGGGGTTGTCGACCAGCACCAGGTGGGCGTCGCCGCGCGGCTGGCGCGGCAGCCGGGCGAAGTCGTAGTCGGTCCAGATGTCGCCGTTGACCGCGATGAACGGGCCGTCGCCAAGCAGCGGCAGGGCATGCAGCATGCCGCCGCCGGTTTCCAGCGGTTCCGGGCCCTCGTAGCTGTAATGCAGGCGCAGGCCCCAGCGGCTGCCGTCGCCGAGCATCCCGGGGAACCGCTCGGCCAGCCAGGAGGTGTTGACCACCACCTCGTCCACGCCCAGCGCGGCCAGCTTCTCCAGGTGCCAGGCCAGCAGCGGCTTGCCGCCGGCCTCCAGCAGCGGCTTGGGCGTGTGCAGGGTCAGCGGGCGCATGCGTTCGCCCAGGCCCGCCGCGAAGACCAGCGCCTTCATGCGGCCACCTCCGCCATCGCCGGGCGGATGCGGGCATCGAGCAGGCGCTGCAGTGGCTGCAGCTGCGGGTGCCGCGGCAGCACCTCGTCCAGGTAGGCGATGAAGCGCGGCGCGTCGACCAGGTACCTGGTCTTGCCGTCGCGGTGGTGCAGGCGGGCGAAGATGCCGAGGATCTTCAGGTGCCGCTGCACGCCCAGCCAGTCGGCGTCGCGCAGGAACACCGGCAGCGGCGGCACCGGCAGCCCGGCCGCGGCGGCGCGCCCGTGGTAGCGCGCCAGCCAGCCATCGACCCGTTCCAGCGGCCAGGACAGGAAGGCGTCCTTGAACAGGCTCACCGGGTCGTAGGCGATCGGGCCGACCACGCAGTCCTGGAAATCCAGCACCGCCGGGCCGGGCTCGACCGGCATGAGGTTGCGCGGCATGAAGTCGCGGTGCACGACCACCCGCGCCTGGGCCAGGGCGTTGTCCATCAACCGGCGCTGCACCAGCTGCAGCTCCTCGGCCTCGCCGCAATCCAGCTCGATGCCCAGGTGGGTGCGCAGGAACCAGTCCTCGAACAGGCCCGCGTCGCGCTGCAGCAGGGCCTCGCCGAACACGCCCATCGCCGGCGGCGGGGCGATCGCCTGCAGCTTCAGCAGCTGGCCGACGGCGGCGTCGAACCAGGCATCGGCGTTGCCGTCGTCGATGACCTGGGCCAGGGTCGGGCCGCCCAGGTCCTCCAGCAGCAGGAAGCCCTGCTCGACGTCGCGCGCCAGCACCTGCGGCACGCGCACGCCGCCGGTTTCCAGCAGGTCGCGCATGGCCAGCCATGGACGCACGTCCTCCAGCCCCGGCGGCGAGTCCATCACGATCCGCGAAGCACCGGCGCCGTGGCTGCGCCAGTAGCTGCGGAAGCCGGCGTCGGTGGAGGCACGCTCGAGGGTGGCGGCCGGATCGCCGAGGGCGGCGCGCGCCCAGGCCAGGCGCTGCAGCTCGCGTTGGGAAGCGGTTTGCGGGTTCATGCGTGGGTGTCGGCGGGGATCGGCACAGGGTAATCGCCGCGCGCGTCCGCGGCGAGGCGCCGGCGCCGCAAACGCGAAGCGCCGGGGGTTGCCCGGCGCTTCGCGTCATGCAGCTTGCCTTCGGATCAGCAGCAGCCGTGGCCGCCGTGCTGCTCGCCGCCGGCCACCGCGCCGACGCCGGTGGTCTGGCCGCGCAGGCTGGCGCGGTAGTGCTCGGCGATCACGTGCGACACGCATTGGGTCACGCGCTTGCCCATCGGGATGTGCAGGAACTCGTTCGGGCCGTGGGCGTTGGAGTGCGGGCCCAGCACGCCGGTGATCATGAACTGCGCGCCGGGGAACTTCTCGCCGAGCATGCCCATGAACGGGATCGAGCCGCCTTCGCCCATGTACATGGCCGGCTTGCCGAACGCGGCCTGCGAGGCCGATTCGATCGCCTCGGTCAGCCACGGCGACTGCGCCGGGGCGTTCCAGCCGGTGGAGGCCTTCTCCAGCTCCAGCTCGACGTGGGCGCCGTTCGGCGGATCCTTCAGCAGCACATCCTTGAGCAGCTCGCCGGCCTTCTTGCCGTCCAGGGTCGGCGGCAGGCGCAGCGACAGTTTCACCGCGGTGTACGGGCGCAGCACGTTGCCGGCCGAGGCCAGCGGCGGCATGCCGTCCACGCCGGTGACCGACAGCGCCGGGCGCCAGGTGCGGTTGAGCACCAGCTCCGCCGGGTCGTCGGACATGGCGCTCATGCCCTTGAGGAAGGGGAACTTGCTGAAGACCTCGTCGCGCAGGGTCTCGGCGACCTTGCGCGCCTGCTCCACGCGCTCGGCCGGGACCTCCACGTGCAGGCCCTCGAGGATGATGCGGCCGGTGTCCTCGTCCTCGATCCGCGACAGCAGCTGGCGCAGCAGGCGGAAGCTGGACGGCACCACGCCGGAGGCGTCGCCGGAGTGCACGCCTTCGCTGAGCACCTTGACCGTCAGGTTGCCGCCGGCCAGGCCGCGCAGCGAGGTGGTGCACCACAGCTGCTCGTAGTTGCCGCAGCCCGAATCCAGGCACACCACCAGCGAGGGCTTGCCGATGCGCGCGGCCAGGTGGTCGACGTAGGCCGGCAGGTCGTAGCTGCCGGACTCCTCGCAGGCCTCGATCAGCAGCACGCAGCGCGCGTGCGGGATGTTCTGCTCGCGCAGGGCCAGGATCGCCGCCAGCGAGCCGAAGATCGCGTAGCCGTCGTCGGCGCCGCCGCGGCCGTAGAGCTTGTCGCCGCGCAGCACCGGCTTCCACGGACCCAGGTCCGGATCCCAGCCGGTCATCTCCGGCTGCTTGTCCAGGTGGCCGTACAGCAGCACGGTGTCGTCGCCCGACTCGGGGCCGGTGGCCGGCACTTCCACGTAGATCAGCGGGGTGCGGCCTTCCAGCTCGACCACTTCCACCTGCAGGCCGGGGATCGGCTGGGCGCGCGCCCAGGACTCCATCAGCTTCACCGCCGCGTCCATGTGGCCGTTGGCCTTCCAGTCCTTGTCGAACATCGGCGACTTGTTGGGGATGCGGATGTACTCGACCAGCTGCGGGACGATGTCGTCGTCCCACTTGGCGCCGATGAAACGCGCTGCGGCGGCGGGGTCGAGGCGTGCGATGTCCATGGAAACTCCGGGAAAAATTGGATGGCGCCATTCTACGCCCCGGCGTGGGGCGGGGATTTCCTACAGATGAATGCAGCATTCCCGGTCAACGCAATGCGCTGCGCGGCGATGGCGGCCGCCCACGGCCCGGTCCAGACTGCGGCTACCGGGAACCGGCCGGCAGGACGCCAGCCCCCGGGTGCCATCCAACCGCTACAAGGGAGTGTCGCCATGAAGTTCCTTTCCCATCCGCGTCCGCTGCTGCTGACGCTGCTGCTGATGGTGGCCGCGGTGTTCACCGCCTCGGCCGCCGACAAGGTCGACATCAACACCGCCTCGGCCGCGCAGCTGGAGGCCGTGCTGGTCGGCATCGGCCCGTCCAAGGCCGAGGCCATCGTCGCCCATCGCAAGGCCAATGGTCCGTTCAAGAGCGTGGACGAGCTGGCCCTGGTCAAGGGCATTGGCCTGAAGACGATCGAGCGCAACCGCGACCTGATCACCGTCGGCGCGCCGGCGAAGGCGGCCACCGCTCCGGCCAGGCCCGCCGCGGCCCCGGCTGCAGGCAAGGCACCGGAGCAGGCGTCGGCGAACCCGGCGGTGGCGCGACGCTGAGCACGCCTGCGCCGTGGCGCGGCGCAGGTGTCCGATGCCCGGGCGTCGCAGGGAGGCGCCGTCCGGAAACTGCACGCCAGGCAAGGCGTCAGTGCAGTTGGCCGTCCGCGCCGCACAGGGAGGTGCGGCCGGGCGGCATCTTTTCGCTTGCCTTGTCCGGTGGGGAAGCACCGCCGGGCTGCGATCCGCTGCCATGCGCAGCCGGTGCTGCGGCACAATCGGCGCATGCCCGATTTCGGTCCCGCCAGGCACCTGCCGGCCCACGAGTACGTCCGCGAGCGCTGGCACAACGGCGCCGGCTGGACCCGCCGCATCCTGCGCCTGCCGGCGGAGGGCAACTGGGACCTGAGCCTGTCGATTGCCGATATCGAGGAGGCAGCGGCGTATTCGTCCCTGCCGGGCGTGGAGCGCGAGCAGGTGCTGCTGTCCGGCGACGGGCTGCGCCTGGAATTCGCCGATGGCGGGCAGGCGACCCTGCTGCCGCCGCACCAGCGGTTGCGCTTTGCCGGCGACCGGGCCGTCACCGGGATCCCGCTGGATGGCCCACCCGTGCGCGCCTTCAACGCGATGTGGCGCCCGGACGTGCTGGAGGTGGACCTGCTGCACCGGCCGCTGGTGGGCGGCATGTTCTGCTTCTGCGATGCCGCCACCGCCTGGGCCGTGTACCTGCTGGGCGGGCGGGCGCGGGTGGGCGCGGACGGCGTGGAGTTCGACCTGGAAACCGGCGACAGCGCCTGGCTGGCCGCGCCCGCGCGGCAGCGCTTCCTGCTGGACGGGGCTGGCGAGGCCTTGCTGCTGCGCGTGCGCCGGGCCGGGGCCGCGGCGGCGGCTCAGTAGACGTCGCGGCGGTAGCGTCCCTGCTCGCGCAGGGCGTCGCGCCGTTCCGCGCCCAGGATCGTGGCCAGGGCCGTGTCCACGGCGGGGGCCATGGTGCCGGCACTGCCGCAGACCAGGATGGTCGCGCCCGCGTCCACCCAGGCGGCCAGTTCGGCGGCTGCGGCGCGCAGGCGGTCCTGCACATAGGCGCGGTCGCCCTCGCGGGAGAAGGCCAGGTCCATCCGTTCCAGCCAGCCCGCCTCCTGCCAGCGGCGCAGCTCGTCGCCGAAGAACAGGTCGCAGGCCGCGTTGCGTTCGCCGAACAGCAGCCAGTTGCGGCGCGCGCCGGCGGCGATGCGCGCGGCCAGGTGCGCACGCAGGCCGGCGATGCCGGTGCCATTGCCGACCAGCACCAGCGGGCGGTCCGCGGCCGGCGGGTGGAAGCCGGGGTTGCTGCGCAAGCGCAGGTCCACGGTCCCGCCCACGGGGACGTGGCGGCACAGCCAGCCGCTGCCCAGGCCGGGCGTCCCGTCCTGGCGGTACATCTCGCGCACCAGCAGCTGCAGCCGGCCCTCGGCCGGGATCGAGGCGATCGAGTATTCGCGGTGCGGGAGGCGCTGCAGGCGCGCGGCCAGGGCCTGCGGGGCCAGCCCGCGCACGCCGTCCGGATCGGGCAGCACGCTGCGCGCAAGCAGGCCGGCAAGCGGCTGCGGACCATCGCCGGCGTCCACCTGCGCGGTGCCATCCAGGCCCGTGGCCGCCAGCCACGCGGCAACCTGCTGTGGCGGATGGCCGGGGCCGATCTCGGCGATGTCGCCGGGCTGCCAGGCCGGCAGCGCGCCGGAGGCCGGCTGCAGCGACAGCGCATGCACCGGGCTGCCCTGGCTGCCGGGGTTGAGCAGCTGGCGCGCGGCCAGGCGCCACGGGTGGTAGGCCGGTGCGCTCCAGTCCGCGGCCGCGGCATCGCCGCCGATGCGCGCCACCTCGTACTGCCAGCGGCGCAGCGCGGCCTCGTCGGCGTTGTCCACCTCCACCCGGTCGAACAGCGGGAGCGCGCCGCGGTCGCGCAGCCACGCGTCCAGCTGGCGGCCGAAGCCGCAGAACGCGGCGTAGTTGCGGTCGCCCAGGGCCAGCAGCGCGTATTCCAGGTGGGCCAGGTCGCGGTCGTCCATCCGCCGCAGGAAACCCAGGGCATGGTCGGGCGGATCGCCCTCGCCGGTGGTGCTGGCCACGAACAGGGCACGGCGGGTCGCGGCCAGTCGCGTGGCGTCGACCTGGTCCAGGGGCAGCACCACCACTTCGCGACCGCCCGCGCGCAGCATCGCGGCGCTGCGCTCGGCCAGCGCGGAGGCAAAACCCGTCTGGCTGGCCCAGGCCACCAGCACCGCATCGCCGCCGGTGGAGGCCGCGCTCGCCGGCGCCGCGGACCTGCCGTTGCGCAGGCAAAGCGCGGTGGCCAGCAGCCAGGCGGCGGCGATGGCGGCCGCCAGCCAGCGGCGGTCCGCGGACGGCGCGGCCGGCCACCAGTCGTCGCCATGCAGCGGCAGCAGCAGGCACGCGGCGAGCAGCAGCAGGGCCAGCAGCGCCAGCTGGCCGAACAGCGCGGTGCGGCTGGAGCCGGAGGCGGGATTCATGCGGCCAGGTGGCGGCGGAATGCCGGGGTCATCATTTCCACCGGGCCGGCGGGGGTGCGGCTGACGAAGCGCGCGGCCAGGCCGTGCTCCCCGGCGAAGTGCAGTCCGGCCTCGGCGCCCATCACGGTCAGCGCGGTGGCCCAGGCATCGGCGTGCATGGCGTCGGCGGCCACCACGGTGACCGCGGCCGCGGCCTGGTGCACCGGCGCGCCGCTGCGCGGGTCGAAGGTGTGGGAATAGCGCTGGCCGGCGTGCTCGAAGTGGTGCCAGCGATCGCCGGAGGTGGCCACTGCCGCGTCCTCCAGCGCCAGCACCCGCGGCGGCAGCTGCGCCACCGGGGTCTCCAGGTCGGGTTCGGCTTCCACCAGCACCTGCCAGGCGTTGCCGTCGGGCTTGCGGCCGTAGGCGCGGATCTCGCCGCCGACTTCCACCAGGGCCGCGGCCACGCCGCCGGCACGCAGGCGCTCGGCCGCCAGGTCGGCACCGAAGCCCTTGGCGATGGCGGAGAAGTCCAGGGCCAGGCCGCCAGGCTGCAGCAGCTCGCGGCCGCCGGCGCGGCGTTGCAGCCGCTGCCAGCCGGTGCGCGCACGGGTTTCGGTCAGCAGCTGCGGCGGTGGCACCCGCGGCGGCCGCCCGCCGGCGCCGAAGCCCCACAGTTCCACCAGCGGGGCGACGGTGGGATCGAACGCGCCGCCGCTGGCCCGGGCCACGTCCAGGGCCGCCTCCAGCACCCGGGCGAAGGCTTCCGGCAGCGCCTGCCAGCTGCCGGCCGCGGCGCGGCGGTAGCGGCTGATGTCCGAATCCGCTTCCCAGGTGCTCATCTGCGCCACCACCTCGTCCAGCGCGCCCTGCACGATGGCGTGCAGGGCGTGCAGGTCGGTGGAGGCGCGCACGGCCACGCGCGCGCTCCAGGACGTGCCCATGGTCTGCCCGCCGAGGCTGGCCAGGCCCGCGGCGGCAGCCGGCTGCGTGGTGCCCATGGACCGGCGCTTACTGCGGCAGGACTTCCAGGGTCGCCACGTACACCAGGCGGCGCTTGCTGGCCTTCGGCACGCGGGTGTTGCCGTCCTCGGTCGACGCTTCCAGCCAGTAGCGGCCCGGCTGCGGGAAGGTGATGGCGATGCTGCCGTCCTGGCCGCTGGTCGCGCGGATCTCTTCCTGGGCGTTGCGGTAGCGGGTGTCGCCGCGCACCACCTCGACCTCCAGGCCGGCGGCCGGCTTGCCGTCGACGTGCAGGACGAACTTCGCCTCCTCGCCGGCGAACAGGTCGTTCGGATGGGTCACCGGCACCAGCTCCAGGCCCTCGCCCAGCGGCCTGATGTCGGTGGTGCGGCCGTTGGTGACGAAGGTCTCCACCCGGCCGAGGGTCTCGGTGACCTGCACGTTCTGCGCGTCGGCCGGGATCTTCGCCGCCAGCTCCTCGGGCCTGGCGTTGCGCAGGAAGCCGCCGCGCGGCGCGCCCGGGCCGGTCACCGGCTTGCCCTCGGCCCTGGCCTTCGCCTTGGCCGCCAGGCTCTCGGCGGTATCCCAGCTGGCCGACACGCCGCGGTTGACGTTGGCGATGCGGTACGTGCCTTCCTGCTGCAGGTGCAGGTCGAAGGTGCTGCGGTACTTGCCGGTGCTGGCGTTCTGCAGCGGCACCTGGCTGCCGTCCGGGGCGGTGGCGACCACGTTGTCCAGGCGCATCGGCACGTGGTCGGGGAAGAACAGCTGGTTGGAGACGGCGGCGTCGAAGGTCACCCACACGTCCTGGCCGGCGACCGTGGCCTGGGAGGGCACGAGCCACTGCTTGTGCGCGGCGGCGGAGAAGGGCAACGCCAGCGCCAGGGCGAGGACGAACGCATGTTTCTTCATCGTTGGGCTCCTTGGATTCACTTGATCGCCAGGCTGACCGCGCCGAGCTCGCTGCTGCCCTGGGCCTTGCCGGACTGGGCGCCGCGGGCCGGCCAGGTAAAGGGGATCTTCAGCAGCTCGCGGCCGCCGACTTCGCGCACCGCCTCCACCACCAGGGTGTATTCGCCGGCGGACAGCTTCTTCAGCTGCGGCGCGTTGGCGTCGACCCTGATCGTGTGCCTGCCGACCGGGCGGGTCGGGCCGGTGACGCCGTCCACCGGCAGGTCGAGGTTGCGCCCCGACTTGCGCCACCACTGGCGCAGGTCCGGCAGCCACTTGGTGCCGTGGCCCTCGGCGGTGTCCTTCAGCTGGTACCACACGGCCAGATCGGCCGCGGCCTTGCCGTCGGCGCCCTCGATCCACACCGCCACGTAGGGGCGGTGGTACTCGGCCACGTTGAGCTTGGGAATCTCCACCGAGACTTCCAGCTCCGCGGCGTAGGCCGGCAGGGTCAGCAGCCCGGTCACCGCGAACAGCAGCTTGGCGCGCATCGGTCGTACCTCGTCAATGGATGAAGATCAGGATCAGCAGCAGCGGCACCACCAGGCCCAGGCCGACCAGCGGCCAGGTCATGCGCCGCTGCCGCGCATGCAGGTGCAGCAGGAACAGGCCGGTGACGCAGAACACCAGGCAGGCGATGGCGAACACGTCGATGAACCAGCCCCAGGCCGGCCCGGCGTTGCGGCCCTTGTGCAGGTCGTTGAGGAACGAGACCAGGCCGCGCTCGGTGCGCTCGAACTCGACCTCGCCGGTGGTGCGGTCGATGCTCAGCCAGGCATCGGCACCGGGCGAGGGCATGGACAGGTAGGCCTCGTCCTGCGACCACTCCGCCGGCCGCCGCCCCGCGCCGACCGACAGTTCCTCGGCCAGCCACGCGGCCACCGCCGGAGGCAGCGGCGCGTTGCCTTCCTCCGGCGCGTCTGCCAGCGCCTGCAGCAGCGGTTCCGGCAGGCGTGCGCTGCGGTTGTCGACCTGCGGCGCGGCCTCGATGCGCGCGGCGTGGTTGAGGGTGATGCCGGTGGCGGTGAACAGCAGCATGCCCACCAGGCACACCGCCGAGCTGATCCAGTGCCACTGGTGCAGCGTGCGCAACCAGAAGCCGCGCCTGCGCTGGGCGGTCACGGGGTCGTTGCGGGTCGGAGTTGCGGGCACGTCTGCAGGGGGTCGGGGAAGGCAGGGGAGTATAGCGGTCGAGAACGATTCTCATCGGTTAACGCTCGCGGGGCCGGATGGTTGACCCAGGCCCCGCCCGCTCAGAACTGCACGTTGAGGCTCATCCAGACGCTGCGGGCCTTGTCCTTGTTGTTGTAGTCGTCCAGGTACAGCACCTCGTTGGTGCCGTCCTCGTACACGCCGTCGCCATCGAGGTCGCGGAACTCGGTAGCGTAGGTGGTGAAGTCGCGGTCCAGCAGGTTGTTGATGCGGGCATTGAGCGTCACCGCCTCGCTGATCCGCCATGCGCCGCCCAGGTGCAGCACGGTGTAGTCGCGGTAGTACAGCGGCTCCTGGGTGATGGCGTGGAGGCCGCGGTAGCGCTTGCCGCGCGATTCGGCCGCCAGGAACAGGCTGAGCGCATCGCTGACCTGCCAGTCGAAGGTGGCGTTGGCCATGTGCCTGGCGCTCTCGCCCAGCGGCAGCCCGGCCTGGGCGCCGCTGCGCTGTTCGCTGTCGGTCCAGGTGTAGTTGCCGCGCAGGGCGAAGGCCTCGCCGACCTGCCAGCGGCCGGCCAGCTCGGCGCCCTGGATCACCACCTTGTCGATGTTCACCGTGCGGGTGCTGTTGGCGTAGCCCAGGCCGGCGTATTCGCCGGTGTCCGAGCAGGCCAGGGCCAGGCCGTTGCCGCAGGGCTGCGAGGAGATCTTGTCGTCGAAGGTGTTGCGGAAGACGGTGGCGTTGAAGTCGTGGCCGTCCGGGTGCTGCCAGTAGGCGGCCAGCTCGTAGCTGGTGCTGGTTTCCGGCTGCAGCGCCGGGTTGCCGAACATCGGCGAGGTGCCCTGGCCGCCGAAGCCGACCACGCCGTCGTACAGCTGGGTGGTCTTGGGCGTCTTGAAGCCGGTGCTGGCCCCGCCCTTCAGCGTCCAGGCCGGGCTCACCGTGTACACCGCGTACAGGCGCGGGCTGACGTGGCTGCCGAACACCTCGTGGTCGTCGTAGCGGATGCCACCGGTCAGCGAAAGCCGCTCGACCGGCTTCCAGGTGTCCTCGGCGAACAGTGAGTGCATGTTGTGTTCCTGCCTGCCGCCCGGGCGTCCGGCCTCCATGCCGAAAACGCCGTCGGTCAGCTCGCCGCGCACGACCTGGGTGCCGACCACGGCCACGTGTTCGCCAGCGGCCTGGAACGGGATGTCGAGCCTGGCGTCGAGGGTGTACTGGCTGCTTTCCAGGGTGCGCGGCGGGCGCGGCAGGTAGGCCAGCAGCTGCCGGTACTGCTCCGGCGAAAGGTTGGCCTGCATGATCGCCAGCTTCTGCGCTTCGGACTGGTTGTTCCAGGCATTGGCGTTGCGGAAGCCGATCGCCGCACCCGGGGCGCAGTAGCCGCCGGCGCCGACGCTGCCGCCCAGGTTGGTGCAGGCGGCGTTCCACAGCTGCTGCAGCTGCCGGCGCTCGGCCACGGTGAAGGGCAGGGTGCGGCCCCTGTTGTCGGTCTCCACGTAGGCCAGCGAGACCAGGCTGTTGCCGAAGGACCAGCTGCCCTCGTGGGTCAGGGCCCAGCTGTCGCGGGTGAATTCCTGGGTCGGGGCGTATCCGGCGCGCGGTTCGATGCGGCCGTTGTTGCCGATGCGCAGCATCGCCCCGTGGTTGTCCACGGTGCCGACCGGGTATTCCTCCACGCCCTCGTCGTTGGTGCGGATGGCGTTGTCGTATTCCTGGCGCGAGGTGTCCACGTCCAGGGTGAGGCCCTGGCTGTCGGTCGGGGCCCAGGCCAGGCTGATGCCGCCGGCCTTGTTGGTGTTGTCCACCGCCTTGCCGCCGCCGCCGAAGCCGAGGGCGCGGCTGTGGCGCTCGCCGGACGGATCGGTCACGTCGCCGTAAACCGGGTTGGAGGCGTCGCGCCTGTACCAGCTCCCGCGCACGGACAGGTCCAGTTTGCCGGGCAGCAGCGGGCCGGTGAGGTGGAAGTCGGCGGTGGAGTCGTCGCCGTAGGCGTGGTCGGTCTCGAAGGTGCGGCCCAGGGTCAGCGAGCCAGCCCAGGTGTCCAGGCCCTTGCGGGTGATGATGTTGATCACCCCGCCCATGGCGTCGGCGCCGTAGAGGGTCGACATCGGGCCGCGGATCACCTCGATCCGCTCGATCGCGTCCAGCGGCGGGATGTGGTTGAACTGGTTGCCGCCAAAGTTGTTGGGGTAGATGTCGCCGTGGTTATTCTGGCGGCGGCCGTTGATGAGGACCAGGGTGTAGTCCGGGCCCATGCCGCGCATGGAGATCGTGCCCTGGCCGGTCTTGTCGCGGGTCTCGCCGATATCCACGCCTTCCAGGTCGCGGACCGCGTCCAGCAGGGTGATGTAGGGGCGGCGGGCCAGGTCCTCGCGGGTGATGACGCTGATGCTGGCCGGAGCGTCGACGATCTTCTGCTCGAAGCCGGTGGCGGTCACCACGACGGCGTCGAGGTCCTTGGCCGCCGGCGCGGGGGCCGGATCGGCCAGCGCCGCGGGAGCGGCCAGGATCGCGGCCATGGCCAGGGCCAGGGTGGCGGGACGGGACGGGAGCAGTCGTTTCGGCATAAGGGTGGTCTGGTATGTGCCTGGGTGGGCGCATGCCTGGGCGCGGCCGGGACGGCCCGGTGGCGCGTGGGTCTGCAGGAAATGGGGGAGGCGGCCGCCCGGGACGGGTGGCGCCGGGGCATCAGGCCGTGGGCGGGGCCTGGCCGGGGTGCAGGGCCAGCGCGGGATCCGGGTGCGCGGGTCCGGCCGTGCGGGCGGCGGCGGGGCAGGGGCCGGCGGTGCGCGCACGCGCGACGGCCAGGCCTGGCCACGGCAGGGCGGCAGCGTCGCCGGAGACGGTTTGCGCGGAGCCGGTCGGGCGCGGCTTCCTGGCCGGGGCGCGGCGGTGCTCGCCCCGGGTGTCCGGGACGTCCGGGGCGGCATCGACAGCGTGTACCGAAGGGGCGTGGTGCGGGGGAAGGCTGGCGTTGCCCGGGCGGAGAAGGAGGCCGGTGGCCAGCACCAGCATGGCCAGCAGCGCGGTCAGCACCGCCACGGCCGCCGATCCGCTGCGCGGATGCGGCGGAGCCGCCACGGACGGGCGGGCCTGGACGGAGTGCTGGAGCCTGTTCACACATTTCCCCGATGCGCGGCCCTGGGCCGACCGTGGCATCTTAAACGGGAATGGTTCTCAAATGCAACGGAAAACGGGTCCCGTCTGGCTCAGGTTTCGGCCCATTGCCGCAGCAGGTTGTGGTACACGCCGGTCAGCTGCAGTACCGCGGCCTGGTCGGCGCCGCTGCGGCGCAGGGCCTGGATCGAGCTGTCCAGCTCGAACAGCAGGCGGCGGCGGCCGTCGTCGCGGACCATGCTCTGGATCCAGAAGAACGAGGCCAGGCGTGCGCCACGGGTCACCGGGTTGACCTGGTGCAGGCTGGTGGACGGGTACAGGATCAGGTCGCCGGCCGGCAGCTTCACCTCGTGCTCGCCATAGGTATCGCTGACCAACAGCTCGCCGCCGTCGTATTCCTCCGGGTCGCTGAGGAACAGGGTGCAGGACACGTCGCTGCGCAGCTGCTCGCCCTGGCCCAGGTCCATCACCGCGCCGTCGACGTGGAAGCCGTAGGTGCCGCCGCCGGCGTAGCGGTTGAAGCGCGGCGGCAGGTACTTGAGCGGCAGCGCGGCGCTGAAGAACAGCGGATGCTTCGCCAGGGCGGTGAGGATGGCCTCGCCCAGCTCGCGTCGCAGCGGCGAGAACTCGGGCAGCTGCTCGTTGCGCTTCACCTGGGCGCCGAGGTGGCCGACGGTCTCGCGGCCGTCGGTCCAGTCGGCCTGTTCCAGCTTGCGCCGGAATCCGGCGACCTGGTCCCTGGTCAGGACTTCGGGGATATGCAGCAGCATGGCTTACTCCGGTGCATGGGCCGCGACCAGTGTGCGGATTTCGGGATGGGGCGAGGTGGCCAGCTCCGGCCGGATGCGTTCCAGGAACGCCGGGCTGCCATGGGCCAGGGCCTGGCGCAGCAGGGCCACCGCGGCGGCGACCTCGCCTTGCTGCAGCAGGATCGAGGCCAGGTTGGCCTGGCCGCGGAAATCGCCGGCCTCTGCGGCGCGGCGGTACCAGTCCAGCGCGGCCTGCGGGTCCGCCGGCACCACGCGGCCTTCCTCGAGGTAGCGGGCCACCAGGTTCATCGACTTGGCATGGCCCAGCGCGGCGGCGCGCGCGTACAGGGCGTAGGCGCCGGCTTCGTCGCGGGGCAGGCCGCGGCCGGTGGCCATCAGGTTGGCCAGGTTGTACATGCCCCAGTCCAGGCCCAGCCCGGCCGCGCGCCGGTACCAGACCGCGGCCAGGGCCGGGTTGGCGGGCGTGCCTTCGCCCAGCTCGTGGCAGCGGCCGAGCATGTTCATCGCCAGGGCGTCGCCGTTGTTGGCGGCCACCTGGTACCAGAGCACGGCCGCCTCCGGGTCGCGCGCGGTGCCGCGGCCTTCCACCAGCATCTGCGCCAGCAGGGTCTGCGCCGCCACCGTGCCGGCCCTGGCCAGGCGGGCGACCTCGGCAAAGGCCTGTTCCGGGGCGTCCTTCAGCAGCCCGGCCAGGGCCTGGGCGTCGAAGGCGGGCGGTGTGGCGCTGGCGGGAGGCGTGTCCATCGGACGGGGGGCGGCAGGTGGCCTGCCGCCCCGCGGGCATTAGAACTTCACGTTGAAGGTCAGGGTCGCCGCGCGGCCCGGCGCGATGCTGGCGTAGTGCGAGGCGTAGGCGCGGGTGAAGTACAGCTCGTCGGTCAGGTTCTGCAGGTTCAGCTGCAGGGTGTAGCGCTGGCCGAAGGCATAGCTGGCCATGGCGTCCCAGCGGGTGTAGCCGGGGATCCACTTGCTGTTGGCCGCGTCGCCGTACTGCTTGCTGGAGTAGGTGGCGCCGCCGCCGATGGTCAGGCCGGAGGCGAAGCTGTAGGTGGTCCACAGGTTGGCACTGTGCTCGGCCACGTTCGGGAACACGTTGCCGTTGTACGGCGAGGGCACGTAGACCCCGCCGGGACAGGTGCGGCCAGGCACGGCGCAGACGTAGCCGTTCTCCACCAGTTCGGCGTCCATCCAGGTGTAGCCACCGGACACGTTCCAGTTGTCGGTCAGCCTGCCGTTGAAGCCCAGCTCCACGCCGTCGACTTGCTTCTTGCCGGCGTTCTGCGTGGTGCCGCTGGCGACGGTGATGCGCGCGTTGTCCATCACCGTGTGGAACGCGGCCGCGGTAAGCGACAGGCGGTCGTCGAGCAGGTTCCACTTCAGGCCCAGCTCGATGTTCTCGCTTTCCTGGGGCTTGAGGTCCTGGATCGCGGCGCTGAGGCCGTCGGAGCCGTCGCCGCCGTCCATGCCCGGGGGCGTGGACGAAGTGCCCCAGGACAGGTAGATGCTGCCGTTGCGGGTCGGCTTGAACACCACGCCGGCCTGGTAGTTCAGGTAGTCGGATCCGTGCCGCAGCACGGTCGGCGCGGCGTTGGCCGACGGGGTGACCTGCACGGTCCGGAAGTCGTCGTAGCGCAGGCCCAGGTTGAGCAGCCAGGACGGCGAAAGCTCGATGGTGTCGAACAGGTAGAGCGAGGTAGTCTCGGTGTCCTGGCGCACGTCCAGCGCGCGGTTGCTGCGGGTCACCGTCTGCCCGGCCGACCAGGGGTCGTCCGGGTTGGGATGGCGGAAGTCGGTGCAGTTGTAGCCGGTGGCCGCGCCCGTGGTCGGGCAGCTGGTGTCGCCGGTCAGGAAGTTGTTGGTGCCCGGCGCCAGGATGTAGTTGCCGCGGCGCGTCTTCTCGTCGCTGTACTCGATGCCGGCGCTGTAGCTGTGGGCCAGCGCGCCGGTGCGGAAGCTGCCGGTCAGGCTCAGCTGGTCGGCCAGGGTGCGGGTGGTGGTGTCGCGGCTGTTGGTGCGGCGCCACAGGGTGCCGTACAGCAGCGGGTTGCCCTTGCTGTCGTCCGGCTGGGTCCACAGGTAGTCGTTGCGGGTCTCGCCGTAGCGCAGGACCTGGCGCAGCTTGTGCTCGCCCAGGGCGAAGCTGGCGTCGACCGTGGTGATGTCGGCGCGGGTGCGCTGGAAGTCGCGGTCCTTCAGGCCGTAGTAGTTGCTGCGGTCCGGGACCAGCGGGCGGCCGTCGCCGTTGAGCACGGCGTTGGCGCCGGACAGCGGGTTGGAGTACGGGAAGCCGCCGGCGTCGGGCAGGTCGTCGGTTTCCAGGTGGTAGTGCGACAGGATCAGCTGGGCGTCGCCGTTGAGGCCGAAGGCGAGCGAGGGGGCCACGCCCCAGCGCGAGACGTTGGCCGCGTCGCGGCCGGGGATGTCGGCATCGTGGCGCATCAGGTTCAGGCGCGCGGCGCTGCCTTCGCCGATCTGCACGTTGGCGTCGACCGTGCCGCGGCGGTAGCCGTCGCTGCCCACGCCCAGGCCGATGCTGGTTTCGTCCTTGAGCCTGGGGGTCTTGCTGACCAGGTTGATGCTGCCGCCGCCGGAGTCGCGGCCGCCGTAGGCCGAGCTGGGGCCCTTCACCACCTCGACCTGCTCGAGGTTGAACACCTCGCGGGTCTGCGAGCCCACGTCGCGCAGGCCGTCGATGAAGGTGTTGCTCTGCGCGTCGAAGCCGCGGATGAAGGGGCGGTCGCCGGTCGGGTTGCCGCCTTCGCCGGCGCCGAAGGTGATGCCCGGCACCAGGCGCAGGGCGTCCTGCAGGCTGGTGGCGCCGGTCTGCTCCAGCAGGCCCTGGGGAATGATCGAGACCGACTTGGGCGTGTCCACCAGGTCGGCGGTGAACTTGGACGAGGACGGGTTGAACCAGCTGCCGCGCACGTCGACGCGGTCCAGGTCGGTCGCGGCCGGTTCCGGGTTGGCATCGGCCGGGGTGGCGGCCTGCGCCGGCACGGCGAGCATGGCCAGCGAGGCGCCGGCCAGGACCGAGGCGCCGGGCAGGGCGGAGGTGGAACGTGGGACCGGGTGCTTGCGGGACTTGATGTAGGACACCGATGGATCCTTGGGGACAGGGGGTGGCAGGACGCGCATGGCGGCGGTACGCGGAACGGGTCGGTACGCACCGGCTGGCGGCGGCTGCCGGAATCGGGGAGGGAAGCGGATGGCGCCTGCCGCGGGGCGACCGGCGGTGCGGGCGCGGGCAGTGCAGGCTCAGGCCTGCTGGGGTGGCGCGCCGCCACGCGGTGGCCGGTACCACGGCCGGCTGGCGGCCGGGAACCGGGCCGCGGCCGCCGGTACGGCCCTGGCCGGGGGCGTGGGGGAGGCGGAAGGCTGAGGCAGGGCGGCCGGCTCAGCGCCGGCCGGGTCCGCCACCATGGCAACCGGGAGTGGCGGCAGCAGGCCCGGATCCCCGCCGTGCGCGGGGGCGTGCATGCAGGCGCGCACGAGCAGCGCCAGGGCATGGGCCTGCGCCTGGCCCGCGCTCGCGGCAGCCGCGGCCATGAGGATGGCGGCCAGCACGCCGGCGCGGGCCAGCGTGCGCAGGGGGCGGCAATGGGACTGGATGCGGCGCAAGAGGGCGGGACCGGGAAGGTTGTCCCGCCATCTTAATGAGATTAATTCCCATTCACAAGGTAAATCGGCGCGATCGTCAGCGGTCGTCGCGGGTCCAGATGCCGGTGGCGTCCAGCTTCACCGGGAACTTGGGGACCGGGGAGTAGGCCGGGGCGCACAGCGCGCGGCCGTCGCGCAGGTCGAAGCGGGCGCCGTGCAGCACGCACTCGATGCTGCACTCGGCCGGATCCACCGAGCCGGCGGACAGCTCGTAGTCCTCGTGGCTGCAGCGGTCCTCCAGCGCGTACAGCTCGCCGTCGAGGTTGACCACCAGGATCGGGGTATCGGTGACTTCGTCGAACACGGTGCGCATCTCGCCCGGCAGCAGCTCGCCGGGGGCGCAGACGAAGGTCCAGGTCTCGCTCATGCCGCCACCCCGGCGTGCAGCGGCTTCTCCAGCACCTCGAAGCGCAGGTCGTCGCGCAGCGGGATGCCGAAGCGCTCGTCGCCGTAGGGGAAGGGCTTGTGGATGCCGGTGCGGCGGTAGCCGCGGCGCCCGTAGTAGGCGATCAGGCTGTCGCGCACGTCGATCACGGTCATGCGCATCACCGGCAGGTCCCAGTCCTCGCGGGCGATGCGCTCGGCCTCGGCCAGCACCGCCTTGCCCAGGCCGCCGCCCTGCAGCTCCGGGCGCACCGCGAACATGCCGAAGTAGCCGGCGCCGTCCTCCTCGGCCACGTGCGCGCAGGCCAGCAGCGCGCCGCCGCGCTCGGCCAGCAGCACGATGCTGCGCGGGCGGGCGAGGTCGGTGGCGAGGACGTCCGGATCGATGCGCGGGCCGTCCAGCAGGTCGGCCTCGGTGGTCCAGCCTTTGCGGCTGCTCTCGCCGCGGTACGCGGAGGTGACCAGTTCGACGATGGCGGGGATGTCGGCGTGGGTGGCGTGGCGGAAGGTCAGTGCGTCCATCCGCGCATTCTAGGCCGGGGCGTGCCGGCCGGCAGCCCGCGGGCGGCCGTGCGCGGCGGCCCGGCGGACGGAGCAACGGGCCGGGCGCCGCCGCTCAGGCGAGCAGGCGGCGGGTCTTTTCCAGCGCGGCGACGAAACGGTCGATCTCCTCGTGCGTGTTGTAAAACGCCAGCGAGGCGCGCAGGGTCGCGGCCACGCCGTAGTACTGCAGCAGCGGATGGGCACAGTGCTGGCCCGAGCGCACGGCCACGCCTTCCAGGTCCAGCAGGGTGGCCAGGTCGTGCGCGTGCGCGCCCTCCACGAGGAACGAGATCACCGCGGCCTTGCCCGGCGCGGTGCCGAAGATGCGCAGGCCCGGGATGGCCTGCAGCGCCTCGGTGGCGTGCGCCAGCAGTTCGGCCTCGCGCGCGGCGATCGCGTCCATGCCGATCGCGTCGAGGTAGTCGATGGCCACGCCCAGGCCGACGAAGCCGGCGATGTTGGGGGTGCCGGCCTCGAACTTGTGCGGCGGGTCGTTGAACACCGTGCCGTCGAAGCTGACCTCCTTGATCATCTCGCCGCCGCCGATGAACGGCGGCATCGACTCCAGGTGCTCGCGCCGCGCCCACAGCGCGCCGGTGCCGGTGGGGCCGCACATCTTGTGGCCGGTGACGGCGTAGAAGTCGCAGCCGATGGCGGCCACGTCCAGCTTCAGGTGCGGCGCGGCCTGGGAGCCGTCGACCACGGTGACGATGCCGCGGCGGCGCGCCTCGCGGCAGATCTCGCGCACCGGGTTGAGCGTGCCCAGCACGTTGGATACGTGGGCCACGGCCAGCAGCTTCACGTCCGGGGTCATCGCGCGGTGGAGGCCGTCCAGGTCGAGGCTGCCGTCGGGCAGGATCTCGGCGACCTTGATCTTCGCCCCGGTGCGCTGCGCCACCAGCTGCCAGGGCACGATGTTGGCGTGGTGCTCCATGCGCGACACCAGGATGGTGTCGCCCTGCTTCAGCCGCGGCAGCGCCCACGAGTACGCCACCAGGTTGATGGCGAAGGTGGTGCCGCTGCACAGCACGACCTCGTCGGCGCGCACGTTGAGGAAGCGCGCCAGGCGCGCGCGCGAGGCCTCGTACGCCTCGGTGGCCTCGGTGCCAAGGGCGTGCACGGCGCGGCTGACGTTGGCGTTGTGGCGGCGGTAGAACTCGTCCTGCGAGGCAACCACCGGCAGCGGCTTCTGCGAGGTGTTGGCATTGTCCAGGTACACCAGCGGGTGGCCGTGGACCTCGCGCATCAGCAGCGGGAAGTCGGCCCGCACCCGCTCCCAGTCCACCGCGCCGGGGTGGCCGGGCAGGGCAGCGTCGTGCACGGCGGGGATCCCGTTCATGCCGCCACCCCGCCGCCCAGGGCAGTGGCCAGCGCCGCGTCGAGGCGGTCCAGCAGCAGCTGGCGCAGGCCCTCGTCCTCCAGCGCGCCCAGCGGCTCGCGGCAGAAAGCCACGGTCAGCAGGCGCTGCGCCTCGGCCAGCGGCACGCCGCGCGAGCGCAGGTAGAACACCGCGTTGGCGTCGAGCTGGCCGACGGTGGCGCCGTGCGCGGCCTTGACCTCGTCGGCGTCGATCACCAGCACCGGCTGGGTGTCGATCTCGGCGTCGGCCGACAGCAGCAGGTTCTTGTTGGACAGGCTGGCGTCGGTGCCGTCGGCGCCGGGGCGGATGTTGATCCCGCCGTGGAACACCACCCGGCTGCGGCCGTCGGCGATGCCGCGCCAGAGCAGGTCGCAGGCGGTGTCGCGGGCGATGTGCTCGATGCCCAGGCGGGTGTCGACATGGCGGCGGCCGCTGCCCAGCAGCACGCCGTTGGCGGTCAGGCGGGCGCCGTCGCCCTCCAGGCGCACGTTGAGTTCGTTGCGGCTGAGCCCGGCGCCCAGCTCCAGGTCGAAGCGGCGGTACTGCGCATCGCGCGCAAGCACCGCGTCGGTGCGGGCGAAGCGGGTGGCCCGGGCGGCGTCGGCCTGGACCCGGACGTGGCGGACCAGCACGCGCTTGCCAGCATGCAGGTGCAGCACGTCGTTGGCCAGGTGGGCGTGGTCGCCGGCGCCGAGCTGGTGCTCGACGATGTCCAGCGCCGCGTCGTCGCGCAAGTCGATGAAGTGGCGCAGGTGCCAGGCGCGGTCGCCGTCCTGCGGCACGCCCACGAACACCAGGTGCAGCGGCGCGGGCAGGCGCACCCCGGCGTCCAGCCGCACCACCGCGCCGTCCTCGGCCAGGGCGGCGTTGGCGCGGGCGAAGACCTCGTCGCGGCGCTCGTAGCGGCGCAGCAGGAAGTTGGCGTCGCGCGGCTGCCCGCGCTCCAGTACCTGCGACAGCGCCTCCACGCTGGCGCCGTCCGGCAGGCCGGACAGGTCGCTGCGGGCGGCGTCGAAGCGTCCGTTGGCGAACACCAGGCGCGGGGCGGGAATACCCTCGACCAGTGCCGGGTCGAACGCCGGCGGGGTGGTATCCGCCGGGGCGAAGCTGCGGCGCTCCAGCGCGCGCAGCGGGGTGTACTTCCAGGCTTCCTCGCGCGGGCCGGGCAGGCCGTCGGCCAGCAGCGCCTCCAGCGCGGCGCGGCGGCCCGGGCCCAGTTCCTGCGCCTCCGGCGCGCGCAGGGCATCGAAGCCCTGGCGGAACGATTCCAGCAGCGCGGCCATTACGCCACCCGTTCCGGGGCGACCCGGTCCTTGAGCCAGGCGTAGCCGTGCTTCTCCAGTTCCAGCGCCAGTTCCGGGCCGCCGGTCTGGACGATGCGGCCGTCGGCCAGCACGTGGACCACGTCCGGCTTGATGTAGTCCAGCAGGCGCTGGTAGTGGGTGATCACCAGGAACGAGCGCTCGGCGGTGCGCAGGGCGTTGACGCCGTCGGCCACGGTCTTGAGCGCGTCGATGTCCAAGCCCGAGTCGGTCTCGTCGAGGATCGCCAGCTTCGGCTCGAGCACGGCCAGCTGGAAGATCTCGTTGCGCTTCTTCTCGCCGCCGGAAAAGCCCTCGTTGACGCCGCGGTGCAGCAGTTCGTCCTTCAGGTGCAGCACGGCCAGCTTCTCGCGCACCAGCTTGAGGAACTGCATCGAGTCCAGCTCGTCCTGGCCGCGCACCTTGCGCTGGGCGTTGAGCGCGCTGCGCAGGAAGTAGGTGTTGTTCACGCCCGGGATCTCCACCGGGTACTGGAAGGCGAGGAACAGGCCGGCGGCGGCGCGCTCCTCCGGCTCCAGTTCCAGCAGGGCCTGGCCGTCGAACTCGACCGAGCCGGCGGTGACCTCGTAGCCGTCGCGGCCGGCGAGGATGTTGCCGAGCGTCGACTTGCCGGCGCCGTTGGGGCCCATGATGGCGTGCACCTGGCCCGGCTTCACCTCCAGCGAGAGGCCCTTGAGGATTTCCTTGCCGGCGACGCTGGCGTGGAGGTTTTCGATCTTGAGCATGGGATTGGGGATTCGGGATTGGGGATTCGGTATTCGGGATTGGATCCGGAAGGCGCCGGGGGCCGGAGGAAGGGGACACTCGCGCGGTCCCCGGCTCCCCGGATCGACCCCCGGAAGCGGCGGCCTCAGCCGACGCTGCCTTCGAGCGAGACTTCCAGCAGCTTCTTGGCCTCCACCGCGAACTCCATGGGCAGCTCGCGGAAGACCTGCTTGCAGAAGCCGTCGACGATCAGCGAGACCGCGTCCTCCTCGGAGATGCCGCGGCTGCGGCAGTAGAACAGCTGGTCCTCGCTGATCTTGGAGGTGGTGGCCTCGTGCTCGACCGTGGCGCCGGGATTCCTCACCTCGATGTAGGGGAAGGTGTGGGCACCGCACTGCTTGCCGATCAGCAGGCTGTCGCACTGGGTGTAGTTGCGCGCGCCGTCGGCGTTGCGGTCGACCTTCACCAGGCCGCGGTAGGTGTTCTGGCCGCGGCCGGCGCTGATGCCCTTGGACACGATCTTGGACTTGGTGCGCTTGCCGACGTGGACCATCTTGGTGCCGGTGTCGGCCTGCTGGCGGTGGTGGGTCAGGGCCACGGAGTGGAACTCGCCCACCGAGTCGTCGCCCAGCAGCACGCAGGACGGGTACTTCCAGGTGATGGCCGAGCCGGTCTCCACCTGGGTCCAGGTCACCTTGCTGCGCGCGCCGCGGCATTCGGCGCGCTTGGTCACGAAGTTGTAGATGCCGCCGCGGCCTTCCTCGTCGCCCGGGTACCAGTTCTGCACGGTCGAGTACTTGATCTCCGCGTCGTCCAGCGCGACCAGCTCGACCACCGCCGCGTGCAGCTGGTTTTCGTCGCGCATCGGCGCGGTGCAGCCCTCCAGGTAGGAGACGTAGGCGCCTTCCTCGGCCACGATCAGGGTGCGCTCGAACTGGCCGGTGTGGCCGGCGTTGATCCGGAAGTAGGTGGACAGCTCCATCGGGCAGCGCACGCCCTTCGGGATGAACACGAAGCTGCCGTCGGAGAACACCGCCGAGTTGAGCGCGGCGAAGTAGTTGTCGCCGTGCGGCACCACGCTGCCCAGGTACTTGCGCACCAGGTCCGGATGCTCGCGGATGGCCTCGGACATCGAGCAGAAGATGATGCCCTTCTCGGCCAGCTCCTTGCGGAAGGTGGTGCCCACGGAGACCGAGTCGAACACCGCGTCCACGGCCACGCCGGCCAGCTTGGCGCGCTCGTGCAGCGGCACGCCGAGCTTGTCGTAGGTCTCGATCAGCTCCGGCGGCACCTCGTCCAGCGACTTGTACTTCGGACCCTTGGGCGCGGAGTAGTAGCTGATGGACTGGAAGTCGATCGGCGCGATCTGCAGCTTGGCCCAGTTGGGCATGGGCATCTGCAGCCAGCGGCGGTAGGCCTCAAGGCGCCATTCGGTCATCCAGTCCGGCTCCTCCTTCTTGGCCGAGAGCTGGCGGATGACGTCCTCGTCCAGGCCCGGGGGCAGGGAATCGGACTCGATCGGGGTGACGAAGCCGGCGTCGTAGCGACGGCCCAGGCGCTCGAGGATCTCGGCGTTCTGCGGCGCGGCTTCGGCGGTGGGGGTCTGCATGTCGGTGGCCATGGGGCTGCCTGGGGAATTCAGCTGGCTACCTGCACGGCGATCTGCCGGCGGGTGGCGGTGGAGGGGGGAGGAAGCGGGCGCAGCATCTGCGCCAGGGTCACGCCGCGCAGGGCATCGGCGACCACGTCGTTGATCAGGCGCCAGTTGGAGCGCACGCCGCACTGGTGGGCGATGCCGCACTGGTTGCTGCCGGCCTGGCTGCACTCGGTCATCGCCAGCGGGCCTTCCATCGCCTCGACGATCTCGATCAGGGTGATGCGGTCGGCGTCGCGGGCGAGGCGGTAGCCGCCGCGAACGCCGCGCAGGCCCTCGACCAGTCCGGCCTGGGCCAGCGGCTTGAGCAGCTTGCTGACGGTGGGTTGTTCCAGGCCGGAGTGCTCGGCCAGCTCGGCCGCACTGAGCACCTCGCCGGGACGGGAGGCCATGACGGTCAGGACGACCGTGGCGTAATCAGTCAGCTTGGTGACGCGGAGCATGGCAGAGGGTCGGGTGAAAACGTACCGAAATTGTACGCTTTCGCCCGCCCCGAGGCCAAGCCGGCACGGGTGGAACGCTTCAGCGCGGGTTGTCGGCGCCTGGCGCAGGCCCGGTCCCAGGTAGGGCGGGGGCGGCGCCTTCCCCGGCGGCAGTGCATCGGGGGCCGGCACGCCGGCCGCGCCGGGGCTGCGGAGGTAGCGGTAGATCGCGCGGCGGTCCTGCCCGTCCATGGCGCGCACGGCGATGTCCGGCATCATCGGACGGGTATGCGGGTGGGCGGGCTTGGGATGCGCGGCGGCATGGGCGAGAATCGCGTTCCAGTCGCCGCCCCGGAACGTCCATGCCCTGCAAAATCGTCGCCCGCAAGTCCCCCATCCACGGCAATGGCGTGTTCGCGGTGGAGCCCATCCGCAAGGGCGAGCGCATCATCGAGTACAAGGGCCTGCGCCGGACCCACGCCGAGGTCGACGCCGACAGCGCCGGCGACGTCGAGAGCGGGCACACCTTCCTGTTCACGCTCAACGACGACTACGTGATCGACGCCAACCACAAGGGCAACGACGCGCGCTGGATCAACCACAGCTGCGACCCGAACTGCGAGGCCGTGGTGGTCGAGCACGAGGGCGACGACCGCAGCAAGGACCGCATCTTCATCGAGGCGATCCGCGACATCCGCCCCGGCGAGGAGCTGACCTACAACTACGGCATCACCCTGGCCGAGCGGCATACGCCGCGGCTGAAGAAGATCTGGGCCTGCCGCTGCGGCTCGCCCAAGTGCACCGGGACCATGCTCCAGCCCAAGCGCTGAGGCGGGGTCACTCCGACGCCGGCAGCGCCGGGTCGCGGTCCAGCAGCACGTAGAGCTGGCCGTCGCGCACGCCGGCCGCTTCCACCTGCACCCCGCCCAGCAGGGCCGCCAGCGGCGGCTCGATGCGGTACACCGGCTCGCTGCGCGCGTAGTCGGCCAGCCAGGCGTTGAGCAGGCCGCGGGTGCCCTCGTCCAGGGCCAGGCCGGCCTGCGCGGGGCGGAAGTCCTCGATCGCCGGCTGCTCCAGGAAGAACGCCTTGCGCGCCGGGTCGTAGCGCAACGCGCTGCTCAGCTGCACCCGGCCGACCGGCGTGGGGGTGCCGCCGGCAGTGGCCGCGGCCAGGTCCAGGCCCAGGCGCATGCGCGTGCCCGGCGGCAGTTCCAGGCGCGGGTTGGACACGGTCAGTTCGAGCAGGCCGCCGAGGGCGCTGTGCCGTTGCGGGAACCGGCCCTGGAGGAAGGCCTGGGCGTCGGCCGCCTGCACGCTGACCTGGCGGCCCTCGAAACGGGGCGCGGCCAGCGCCGGCGGCAAGGCCAGCAGCGCGGCCAGCAGGACGGGAAGAGGGCGGGACAGGCGCATCGCGGATTCCTCGCGGATCGGAAGCACCATCCTGGCGCGGCGCGGTGAACCGGTCGTTAGCAGCGCACCGCCGGCGCGACGCTCAGCTCTCCTCGCGCGGATCCAGTCGCGCCAGCAGGCGCGACAGCGGCGCGGGCAGGCCGTCGAGCAGGCCATCGGCCACCGCCGGGTGGCGGCGGACGATGCCGTCGAGCAGGCGGGCGCCGATCACCAGGGCGGTGCGTTCGTCGGCGCTGAGGCCGGGGAGGCGCTGGTTGGACTCGATCACGCGCATCCAGTCGTCGCAGCAGGGCTGCTCGAACTCGATCGCGCAGCGCCCCTGGCACGGCAGTCCGCCGTTCTCCACCGGGGTCACGGTGATGCGGTAGCGCTGTGGGGATGAAGCCATTGTTGCGGGGTCCTGAAAGGGGTGTGGCCACGATAGGCCTGCCGCCACCCGGGAACGAGGCCCCTGGCCACGATGGACCGTTCCACCGCCTCAGCGCGGCGCTTGCCCCGCGCGCAGCCGCGGCAGCGGGTCGACCGCCCCGCCGCGGCCGTAGATCCCGTAGTGCAGGTGCGGCGGGGTGCCGCGCGCGTTGCCGCTGTCGCCGACGCTGCCCAGCACGGTGCCGGCCTCGACCAGGTCGCCGGGTGCCAGGCCCGGCGCCCAGTCCTCGAGGTGGGCGTAGTAGTGGGATTCGTTGCCGGGCCCGCGCACCCAGACCTGGCGCCCGCCAAGGCCGCGCTCGCGCACCGCGGTGACGATGCCGCGGGTGGTGCTGGCCACCGGCGTGCCGCGCGGGGCGAAGATGTCCGCGCCTTCGTGGCGGCGGCCGGTGCCGCGCGGCGCGCCCCAGGTCGGAGCGATGCTGCCGGCGGCCACGCCCTGCACCGGGACCGGCAGCGCCTGTGGCGCCGGTTCGCGCGCCAGTTCAAGGGCCAGCCGCGCGCGCTGCACCGCCGGGTGCTGCCAGGCCCAGGCCAGCGCCAGGCCCAGCACGGCCAGCCAGAGCAGGGTCCAGGCAAGGCCGGCCAGGCGCCGGGCGCGGGTGGGGCGGTGCGATCCCATGCGCCGAGCATGGCCCGGCGCGCGTGCCCGCAATGGCAAGGCCGGCGCCAACGAAAACGGGGCGGCCTTGCGGCCACCCCGTCGGAAGAAGCTGGTAAGCCCGTCGCGCCGATCAGGCGGCAGCGTCCTTGAGCTTCTTCAGCGGGCGCACCTTGACCTTGACCGAAGCCGGCTTGGCGGCGAACCACTGCTCTTCCTTGGTGAACGGATTGATGCCCTTGCGGCGCGGCTTGGCCGGGACCTTGACCGCGGTGACCTTGAACAGGCCCGGCAGGGTGAAGCTGCCGACGCCCTTCTTGCTGATCGCGCCGGAGACCGCATCCTCGACGGCGGCCAGCACGGCCTTGACGTCCTTGGCGACGACGCCGCTGGTTTCGGACAGGTGCTTGATCAGGGCGGACTTGCCCAGGACTTCCTTCAGCGGGGCGGCCTTCTTCGGAGCAGCGGCAGCCTTCTTCGGAGCAGCAGCCTTCTTCACTGCGGTCGTCTTCGCCGCTTTGGTCGCGGCCTTCTTGGCGGCCGGCTTCTTGGTGGTCTTCGCCATAAATTTCCTGTTCCGTACGTATTGGATGGTGGGCCGAGAGCATCGGCACGGCGAATGTAGGCGATGCGCGGGGCGTCGCCAAGAGGAAAAGCGCGGAAAAGCGGCAAAAAATGCCGCCTGGCGGACGGACGGAGCGCCCCGGGGCGGGTCAGCCCCCTGCCGGCGCCCCCGCGCGGCGGGCCTGCTTGCGCTCGGCGACCTTCTGCCCGGCCTCGCGCTCGCGCGCCGCACGCACCATTTCCCCCAGCCAGCCGGCCAGGACCTCGGTATAGGCCTGCTGCTCGGGCTTGCCGGAAAAGGCGTGGTCCGCGCCGGCGATGCGGCGCTTGGTCAGGGAGCGGGCGCTGGAGAACGCGGCGGCGTAGTTCTCACCGACCATGTGCGGCACGGTCTGGTCGTGCTCGGCCTCCACCAGCAGCACGTCGCCCTGGAAGTCGTGGCAGGCGCGCAGGGCGCGGTTTTCCTGCCAGGGTACGCGGCGGCGGCGGAACGCGGGCAGGTCGGGGTCGGCGTGCAGCTGGCGCTTGGGCAGTTCCCAGCCCTCGTCCTTGTAGATCGCCGGCGAGCGCAGGGCCAGCCAGCGCACCGGGCGCAGCCCGGTCAGCAGGGTCGACAGGTAGCCGCCGTAGCTGATGCCGACCACGGCGATGGCCGACGCGTCCACGTCCGGGCGCGCGGCGAACCAGTCGTAGGCGGCGACCAGGTCGGCCAGGTTCTGCGGGCGGCTGACCGTTTCCCACTGCGCCGCGGTTTCCTCGTGGCCGCGCAGGTCGAAGGTCAGGCAGACGCAGCCGATGCCGGCGATGCGGCGGGCGCGGCCGAGGTCGTGGTCCTGGCTGCCGCCCCAGCCGTGCACGAACAGCACGCCGGGAAGCGCGGGCGGCGGCGACAGCACGGTGCCGCGGACGACCTCGTCGTCGACCCTGATGTCGACCGGGTCAAGGCGGATTTCCATGGACCACAGCGTACTTCAGCACCGGTCCACGTCTTGCGAACGGATCGTGGAAGTGGACCTGCGCATGCGGCGGCGGGCGGTGGGCCAGGTCGTGGCTCTCGTGGCAGGAGGCGGTGAGCGCGCCGCGCGGCACGCGCCCGGACAGGAACGCGTCCAGCGCCACGACTTCCGCCGGCGAGGCCCCGCCCAGGCGCCAGGACTGCTCCAGCACGCCGCAGCGCCAGCGGCCGCGGGCGTCGCGCCCGGCGATGACGTCGTAGTTGCGGCGCGAGGCGTAGAAGCCCGGGTGCACCTCCGCCACCGCGGCGTCGTAGCGGCGCGCGCAGTCCAGGGCCTCGCGCTGGAATGCGTCGCCGGCCACGGCCTCCAGCGCCTCGTAGCCGCCGGTGACCACCTGCAGGCGCGAGCCGGTGTAGACCTCAAGGCCCTCGCGGTCCGGGGCCTGCTGCTGGGTGCCCAGGTAGGACAGGACCAGGCCGGCGATGCGGACCTGGCCCACGCTGCAGGTGGTCGCCTCGACCAGGTCCTGCTCCAGCACCATGCCGTGCTGCTGCAGCTGCAGCAGGTCGAGCGCGGCCACCGCCTGTTCCAGGTGGTCGGGGTGCTCGACCCGCTGCTGCCCCTGGCCGCCGCGGGCCTGGGCCGGCTTCAGCCGGATCGCGCCGCCGCGCGCCAGCAGCTCGCGCCCGGCGCTGCCGGCCGAGTGCGGGCAGAAGGCGCTGAAGCCGTCCAGTACCACCGGGCGCAGGCGCTCACCCAGCTCCGCGCGCCAGCCCTCGGGGGCCGAGGCGCACTCGCGCGGCAGGCCGTGGGTGATCACCTTGCTGGCGATGAAGGCGTGCGGGACCACCCCGCCGAACAGGTCGTCCTCGCCAGCGATGCCCAGCCGAGCCGCCTGGGCGGCGGTAAGGGTGTCGTCGGGCACGAAGTAGGGGCGCAGCGCCGGCGGATGCGCGGGGTCGTACTCGCCGGCGTACTCCCAGCCGGCCAGTTCGGCCAGGCGCCGCGCCACCCAGGCCTGCGAGGCGCGTTCGTGGTCGCTGCGCGGCTGCCCGCCCGCGCACACCGTGACCACCGCGCGACGGCACCGGTTCGTGGGGGAAGGCATGCCGCTGGCTCTCCGCGGAAGGACGCAGGCAAGCTGCGGCCTTCGCGGTGAAACGGGCGCGAAGGATCGCCGCCCCGCTGCCACGGCGCGTGCGCGGGGTCGTGAAGCGTGCCTGTGTCCGTTTCCGGCGCTGGACCACGGGCACAAAAAAGCCGGGGCATCGTTGATGCCCCGGCCCGACCGCGGCTGAGGGAGGGATCAGCCAGCGAGTGCGAACAACACGCCCCATGCCGGCAGCGTGGCCTGGCCGCCATCGATGCCGACCGCGGCGTAGCCGGGGATGGCCTGCGGCTGCCACTGGCCGTCCGGCAGCGACAGCGTGGCGGCGTTGGCGGAAAGGTTGAACGCGGCCAGCATGCGCTGGCCCTCGTGCTCGCGCACGAACGCCAGCACCGGCTCGGCGGTGTCCAGGAAGCGGATCGAGCCGCGCACCAGGGCCGGCTGCTGCTTGCGCCAGCGCATGAAGGCGCGGAACGCGTGCAGCACCGAATCCGGGTCGGCTTCCTGGCGCTCCACCGCCAGGGCGCGGTGCTCGTCCGGCACCGGCAGCCATGGCTGCACCGGGCTGAAACCGGCGTCGGGCGCGTCCTTCCACGGCATCGGCGTGCGGCAGCCGTCGCGGCCCTTGAAGGTCGGCCAGAAGGTGATGCCGTAGGGGTCGCGCAGGGCCTCGAACGGGACGTCGGCCTCGGGCAGGCCCAGTTCCTCGCCCTGGTAGATGCAGACCGAGCCGCGCAGCGAGCAGACCATCGCTGCCAGCATGCGCGCCAGCTGCGGCGGGGCTTCGGCGCCGCCCCAGCGGGTGACCGCGCGGCGCACGTCGTGGTTGGACACCGCCCAGCACGGCCAGCCCTCGGTCATTGCCGCTTCCAGGCGCTCGACCGTGCCGCGGATGTAGCCGGCGCTGAAGTCGTCCACTAGCAGCTCGAAGCTGTAGCCCATGTCCAGGCGCTTGCCAGAGGTGTACTCGGCGGTGGTGGCCAGCGAGTCCTCCGAGGAGATCTCGCCCAGGGTCACCGCGCCGGGGTACTGGTCCATCAGCCGGCGCAGCTCCTCGAGGAAGCCGATGTTCTCCGGGCGGGTGTTGTTGTAGTAGTGGTACTGGAACGCGTACGGGTTGTCCGGGCTGAAGCCGCGGCCCACGCGCTTGTCCGCCGGCTTGGGCGGGTTGTCGCGCAGCTGCGCGTCGTGGAAGCAGAAGTTGATCGCGTCCAGGCGGAAGCCGTCGACGCCGCGGTCCAGCCAGAAGCGCACGTTGTCCAGCGTGGCCTGGCGAACTTCCGGGTTGTGGAAGTTCAGGTCCGGCTGCGAGGACAGGAAGTTGTGCAGGTAGTACTGGCAGCGGCGCGGCTCCCAGCGCCAGGCCACGCCGCCGAAGATCGACATCCAGTTGTTGGGCGGGGTGCCGTCTTCCCTGGCATCGGCCCACACGTACCAGTCGGACTTGGGATTGTCGCGGCTCTGCCGGCTTTCCAGGAACCAGGGGTGCTGGTCGGAGGTATGGCTCAGCACCTGGTCGATCATCACCTTCAGGCCCAGGCGGTGGGCCTTGGCCAGCAGGCGGTCGAAGTCGTCCAGGGTGCCGAACAGCGGGTCGACGTCGCGGTAGTCGGCGATGTCGTAGCCGTAGTCGGCCATCGGCGACTTGAAGAACGGCGAGATCCAGATCGCGTCCACGCCCAGCGAGGCCACGTAGTCCAGCCGCTCGGTGATGCCCGGGAGGTCGCCGATGCCGTCGCCGTTGGTGTCGAGGAAGCTGCGGGGGTAGATCTGGTAGATGACGGCGCCGCGCCACCACTGGGTATCGGACATACGGGAACCATTACGGATGGGAAGCCGCACCGACGGGCGCGGCGGGGATGGAGGGCCGGGGTGGGCAATCCCTTGCCCGGGCCACCGGCGGTTCCGGTCGCGGCAGGGCTTGCCCGGCGCGCTTCCATTGGCCGCGGCTATGGTAGTGGCGCCCCCTCGCGGCCGAGCGGGGGCGCATACGTATTCATCGGGAGCGCCTTACAGCGGCACGAACCGCACGGCCTGGCCACCGCCGCGGCCCAGGCGCAGCTCCAGCACGTCGCCGGCGCCGACTTCGCGGGTTTCGTGGACGAAGGCGAAGGGCTTGTGCTCCCAGTCCGCGCCGTCGCCGTCGCGATAGATCTCGGCGCGATAGCGGCGGCCGGCATCGAGGAAGGACAGTGGCGCCTGCAGCACGCGCGGGGTGTCGTCGCCGACCGCGCCGAGGAACCACTCCCCGCCGCCGCGCGCCTTGCGTGCCAGCACCGCGTACTCGCCGACCGAACCGTCGACCATGCGGCTTTCCTCCCAGTCCACCGCCACGTCGCGGATGAACTTCAGCGCCTGCGGCTGCCTGGCGTAGTGCTCGGGCAGGTCGGCGACCATCTGGATCGGGCTGTACAGGACCACGTACAGCGCCAGCTGCTTGGCCAGGGTGCTGCGCAGCTTCTGGCCGTTGCGGCCGACCAGGCTGACGATGCCCGGGGTGAAGTCCATCGGCCCGGCCAGCATGCGGGTGAACACCAGGGTGGCCTCGTGCTCCGGCGGGTTCGGCGGATCGGCCCAGGCGGCGAATTCCATGCCGCGCGCACCCTCGCGCGAGACCCAGTTCGGGTACGTGCGGCGCAGGCCGGTGTCCTTGATCGGCTCGTGGGCGTTGACCGCGATCTTCCGCTCCGCCGCGGCCTGGACCACGCGCAGGTGGTGGTTGCTCATCCACTGGCCCTCGTGCCACTCGCGCACCACCGGGCCGCCAGGCTGGTCCTGGCGCTGGATGTCACCGGCGTCGCAGACGTAGCCGGTCTTGACCACGTCCACGCCGTTGCGCGCGTACAGGTCGAAGGCCGCCTCCAGCTGGCGTTCGTAATGGCTGACCGCGCAGGCGGTTTCGTGGTGGCCGATCAGGTGCACGCCCTTGCCGGCGGCATACTTGGCCAGTTTCGGCAGGTCGAAGTCCGGGGTGGAGCGGGTGAAGTCGAAGCCCCAGCCGTTGGCGAACCAGTTGCCGTCCCAGCCCGGGTTCCAGCCTTCCACCAGCACGCCGCGGAAGCCGTTCTTCGCGGCGAAGTCGATGTAGCGGCGGGTATTGGCGGTGGTCGCGCCGTGCCTGGGGCCGGTGCCCCAGGTCTCCTTCTCCAGGTGCAGCGACCACCACACGCCCACGTACTTGGCCGGCTTGAACCAGCTGACGTCGCCGATGGCGTTGGGCTCGTTGAGGTTGAGGATCAGGCTGGACTCGACCAGGTCACCGGCACGCTCGCCGATCTGGATCGTGCGCCACGGGGTGGCGAACGGGGTGGTGCGGTTCACCGCGCCACCCTCGCTGGACGGGGTCAGCGCGGCGCGCAGCACGTTGCCGTCGCCACGGGCCAGGTTCATGCCGGCGTAGTCGACCAGCGCCGCCTCGTGGATGGAGACGTGCAGCCCGTCGCCGGTGCGCAGGGTCAGCGGCGTCTGCGCGGTGCCGATCTCGCGCAGCGGGGTGCGCGAGTACAGGTATTCCTCGCGATTCCATTCGAACGCGGGGATCCACCAGGCGGTGGTGTTGTCCGCATCGGCCAGGGCGAACTCGGTCAGCTCCTGGCGGATGCGCACCTGGCGCGGTCCCGGCTCGGCCGGGAACTCGTAGCGGAAACCGACGCCGTCGTCGTAGACGCGGAACACCACGTCGATCCGCCGTGGCGGCTGGCCCGGCTCGGCCGGACGCTCGGCGAAGCGCGCGCGCAGCTCGTTGTAGCGGTTGCGGGTCAGGCGGCGCTCGCCCCAGGGCTGCTCCCAGGTCTCGTCGAAGCTGCGGCTGGAGTGGTCGATCAGCTCCAGGTTGCGCTCCAGGCGGCCGTCGCCAAGCAGGAAGCCCAGGCGCGAGGAGGCGATCACGGGCTTGCCACGGCGTTCGACGCGGTAGGCCAGGCGGTCCTCGTGCTGGGCTTCGATGGTCACCGCCAGCACCTGGCCGGGGGACTCGATCCGTGCCAGGTCGCGGGCGTGGAGGGGCAGGGCGGCTGCTGCAAGGAGCAGCAGGGCGAGCAGGGCGCGGGGGCGGCACGGGAGACGTCGTGCGGGCATGGGGGCTTACTCCAGGACGTAGACGAGGACGGTGCGCGGCGGCACGGTGAAGCGGCCGCGCGCGGGTTCGTGGCGTGCTTCGCGCACGCGTGGATCGGCGGCGTGCGGGCCGCGCTGCAGCGGATGCAGGCGCCAGCGCTGGCCGCGCAGCTCCGGCAGTTCCAGTACCTGCGCCTGCGGCGAGGCATTGAGCAGGTAGAGGATGCCGGCGAAGCCGGCGCCCGGATGGCCGCGGCCGTCGAGCAGGCCGGCGACCACCAGCGGGTTCTGGCCCGGGCCGCTATTGGGGAAGCTGAGCCGGCGCGCGACCTCTTCGGCGGTGCGCAGCCGGAACAGGCTGGAGCTGGCGCGGATTGCCAGCAGCTCGCGCAGGGCGGCGCGGGCGAAGGCGATGTCTTCCGGGGCCGGGCGGATGGAGGGATCGGCCAGGCGCGGCGCGATCCACGGCCAGTCGGTTTCGTTGCCGCTGGCCGGCGGCAGGCCGCTGCCGAAGAAATTGTCCCCGCCGCTCCAGTCGATGCGGTTGAACCAGTCGCCGGAGTCGTAGCTGTTGCGGTCCATGGACTTGGAGCGCAGCAGGTCGATGCCGGCGTGGAAGTAGGCCACGCCCTGGCTGAGCGCGGTGGTGGCCATGCCCAGCACCTGCACCCGCGCCCGCTCGCTGGCCGGCGTGCCGGCGGGCAGGCGGTAGGCGTTGAGGTCGTAGAGGGTCTCGTTGTCGTGGTTCTCGACGTAGTTGACCACCTCGCCCGGTGCGTGGGCATAGCCGGCCGGCTGGCCGTTGTAGTCCACCTCGTGCAGCGGGCGGGGGCCGTCGACGGTATCCAGCACGTAGTCACGCAGGGTGCCGGCCAGGCCGGCACGGACCAGGTCGGCTGCGCGCAGCAAGGCGGCGCGGCTGGCCGCCGGGTCGTCGCCGGCAGTGGCCTCGTTCGGCGCGTAGCCGAGGCCGTTGAGCCAGCCCTGGCGCGCCAGCTTGTCGCGGCCGCTGTCGCCCGGGCCGCCGCCGCGCAGGGCATCGCGCGCGCGGTCGCTGAAGGTGCCGATGCCGCTGCCGCCCAGGGACAGCTGCGAGGCCTGGACGAAGCGGGCGCCATCGGCCACCTCGCCGAAGTTCCAGCCCTCGCCGATCAGCGGCACGTGGCGGCCGGCGACGGCGTCGACCCGGCGCTGCAGGGCTTCCATCGCCGCGCGCGGCTGGTGGCCCATCAGGTCGAAGCGGAACGAGTCGATCCGGTAGTGCCGCACCCACAGCCCGGCCGAGTCGATCATCAGCCGCGCCATCATCGCGTGCTCGGTGGCGGTGTTGCTGCAGCAGGTACTGGTCTCCACCGTGCCGCTGGCGTCGAGGCGGTGGTAGTAGCCGGGCACGATGCGGTCCAGCACCGAGCCGGGGTCCTGGCCGGCGGCATAGGTGTGGTTGTAGACCACGTCCATGCCCACGCGCAGGCCCAGGGCGTGCAGGGCCATGACCATGGCCCGGAACTCGCGGATGCGCACCGCGCCGTCGGACGGATCGGTGGCGTAGCTGCCCTCGGGCGCATTGAAGTGGAACGGGTCGTAGCCCCAGTTGAAGCAGTCGCGCGCGGCTTCGGCCATCACCGCGGCCTGCTGCAGCGGGCTGTCCGCCGGTGCATCGGGCACCTGCGGGGTGGTGCAGCCGGCTTCGGGCACGGAGGCGAAGTCGTACACCGGCAGCAGGTGCACGTCGGTCAGGCCGGCCCGGGCGAGGGCGCGCAGGTGGGCCATGCCGGCGCTGCCGGCGGCGGTGAACGCCAGGTAGCGGCCGCGCAGCGGTTCCGGCACGGTGGCATCACCGATGGAGAAGTCGCGCACGTGCAGTTCGTACACCGACATGTCCACCTGCGCCTGCAGCGCGGGCGGGCGCGGGGCCTGGTCCCAGCCGTCGGGCTTGAGCGCCGGGTCGTCCAGGTCGGCCACGTAGCTGCGGCGCGAATCGGTGCCGAGGCTGGCCGAGTACGGATCGGTGACGCGGTTGCGCACCAGGCCGGTGCCCGGCACGTACACGTCCACCAGCCAGGTGTAATAAGCGCCGCGCAGGTCCTGCGGCAGGCGCGCGGTCCACATGCCGGTGGCCGGATCGGCCGCGACGGCCACGCGGCGGGTGGCCGCGGCATGGTCGCCGGGGTACAGGCACAGCGAGACCTCGCGCGCGGTCGGTGCCCATACGCTGAAGCGGGTGCCGTCCGGCGCGGGGTGCGCGCCGGGCATCGGCGCATCGACCGCGGCGGCATACAGGTCGTCCAGTGCGCCGGGCAGCTGGATCCGGGTGGCGTCCAGCACGCGGCCGCGCGGGTCCTCGCGCACCAGCAGCAGGGCCTGGCGGTAAAGCGCGCGCAGGGCCTGGTCGTCCAGGTCCAGGGCCAGGGTGGCGCCGGGGGCGACATGGCGGAAGCGCCGTGCGACCGTTTCCGCCACGGTGGCGCCGGCCAGCGCTACCTGGCCCTCGGCGCCGCGCACGCGCTGGCCGGGGATGGCCTGCGGCAGCACCTTGCCGTGGTAGAGGCGGTAACGGCCAGGGTCCGGGGCGCCGGGCCAGCGCAGGGTGCGCCGGTCCAGCCAGATCGCGCGTGCGTCGGGAACGGTGCCGGCCTCGGCGGCGAGGACCACGGCCTCGCCGGCGTCGCAGGCTGCGATGGGCAGCGCCGCCGCATGCGCGGGCAGGGCGGCAAGCAGCAGGGCACAGCCGCCGGCCGCGCCAAAGGCATGGAACATGGCGCGCACGGTGCGCCGCCGCAGGCTTCGTAGCATCGCCCCTCCCAGAACGCTCCGCGTCCACGGCAGCCGGCCGCGGCGCGAGGGGCCGCACTATTCCACGGGTGCAGTGCAGCATGGGCGCGCATGCCGATGAATACGTATGCATGCGCTGTCCGCCGCGTACGGCCGCCGCCTACCATGCCCCGGTACCGCCGGCCGGCGGATCGCGACGCAACGGTTCCCGGAGGGGGGATACAGCGTGATTGAACGCAAACCACGCCTGTCGTTCTGGCAGATCTGGAACATGTGCTTCGGCTTCCTGGGCATCCAGTTCGGGTTTGCCCTGCAGAACGCCAACGTCAGCCGCATCTTCCAGACCCTGGGCGCGGACATGGAGCAGGTGCCGGGGCTGTGGATCGCCGCACCGCTGACCGGCCTGCTGGTGCAGCCGGTGGTGGGCTATCTCTCCGACCGCACCTGGACCCCGCTGGGCCGGCGCCGCCCGTACTTCCTCGCCGGCGCGGTGCTGGCGACCCTGGCCCTGTTCTTCATGCCGCACTCCCCGGCGCTGTGGATCGCCGCCGGCATGCTGTGGATCCTCGACGCCTCGATCAACATCTCGATGGAGCCGTTCCGCGCCTTCGTCGGCGACCAGCTGCCGCAGGAGCAGCGCGCCAGCGGCTATGCGATGCAGAGCTTCTTCATCGGCGCCGGCGCGATCATCGCCAGCCTGCTGCCGTGGCTGCTGGCCAAGGCCGGACTGGCCAATACCGCGGCTCCGGGCGAAGTGCCGGACACCGTGCGCTACGCGTTCTACGTCGGCGGCGTGGTGCTGCTGGGCGCGATCGGCTGGACCGTGCTGCGCACCCGCGAGTACCCGCCGGAGGACCTGGCCCGCTTCGAACAGGCCGAGTCGCCGGAGCCGGCCCCTGTCATGGCCTCCGTGCCCGGCCCGCTGCCGGCGCTGGCCTGGCTGGTGGCCGGCCTGGGCCTGGCGGCGCTGATCGCGGCCAACGGCTGGGACCGCATGCTCTACGTGCTGGCCGGCATGGCCGCGGCCTACGGCGTGCTGCTGCTGGTGGCGCGGGTGCTGCCGGCCGGGAGCATGCTGCCGGCCATCGCCGCCGACCTGCGCGCCATGCCGCGCACCATGCGCCGCCTGGCCGTGGTCCAGTTCTTCTCCTGGTTCGCCCTGTTCGCGATGTGGATCTACACCACCGCGGCGGTGGCCGGCACCCACTTCGGCAGCAACGACCCGACCTCGGCCGCCTACAACGAAGGCGCCAACTGGGTCGGCGTGCTGTTCGCCGCCTACAACGGCTTCGCCGCGGTGGCGGCCATCGCCATCCCATGGCTGGCCGCACGCATCGGCCTGCGCGGCACCCACGTGCTCAACCTGTGCCTGGGCGCGCTGGGCCTGCTGTCCTTCCTGTGGGTGCGCGATCCGCAGTGGCTGCTGCTGTCGATGGTCGGCGTGGGCTTCGCCTGGGCCTCGATCCTTTCCCTGCCGTACGCGATGCTGTCCGACAGCCTGCCGGCGGCCAAGATGGGCGTTTACATGGGCATCTTCAATTTCTTCATCGTGATCCCGCAGCTGGTCGCGGCCAGCCTGCTGGGCTTCCTGCTGCGTGCGCTGTTCGGCGGCCAGCCGCTGTGGGCCCTGGCCCTGGGTGGCGCCAGCCTGGTGCTGGCCGCGGCCTGCGTGCTGGCGGTGCCGCGCACCGCGGAGGCGCGCGCATGAATCGCTTCCTGCGCAAGGCCCTGCTGGGCACGGCCCTGGCGATCGCCGCCGCGTCGGCCTTCGCCCAGTCCATCTACGGCACCCGCGAACCGTTCGCCAGCGAGGCGGTGTACTTCGTGATGACCGATCGCTTCGTCAATGGCGACCCGGCCAACGACCACCGCGACCAGGGCGGCGAGCACCACACCTTCGACCGGCCGCTGGAGCCCTGCGACGGCGTGGTCGGCAACGTCGGCTACCTGGGCGGCGACTTCCGCGGCCTGCTGGACAACGCCGGCTACATCGCCGACATGGGTTTCACCGCGGTGTGGATCACGCCGATCGTGGACAACCCGGACCAGGCCTTCACCGGCGGCGACCCGATCACCTGCGACGGCTTCCTCACCGACCAGGGCAAGACCGGCTTCCACGGCTACTGGGGCGTCAATTTCTACCGCCTGGACGAGCACCTGCCCAGCGAGGGCCTGGACTTCGCCGGCCTGACCGCCGGCCTGCGCGGCCATGGCCTGAAGACCGTGCTGGACATCGTCGCCAACCACGGTTCGCCGGGCTGGACCATGCCGGTGCCGCAGCCGCAGTACGGCCAGATCTTCGACGCGGAAGGGCGCCTGGTGGCCGACCACCAGAACCTGCCGCCGGAGCGCCTCGATCCGGCCGGCAACCCGCTGCACGCCTTCTACAACGACAAGCCCGACCTGGCCCAGCTGGCCGACCTCAATGCCGACAACCCGGCGGTGATGGACTACCTGGTTGGCGCCTACCTGCAGTGGATCGGCCAGGGCGTGGATGCGCTGCGCATCGACACCATCCGCCACCAGCCGCTGGCGTTCTGGAAGGCCTTCACCGACCGCATCCGCGAGCGCCACCCGGGCATGTTCATGTTCGGCGAATCGTTCGACTACGAGGCGGCCAACATCGCCCAGTTCACCCGCCCGGAGAACGGCGGGGTGAGCGTGCTCGACTTCCCGATGAAGAAGGCCATGGACGAGGTGTTCTCGCGCCAGGCCAGCGCCGGGTTCGAACGCTTGGCCGAAGCGCTGTACCTGGAGGACGGCCCGTACGCCAACCCGTACGAGCTGGCCACCTTCTACGACAACCACGACATGCCGCGCATGGACGCCAGCGACGAGGGCTTCATCGACGCGCACAACTGGCTGTTCACCGCACGCGGCATCCCGGTGGTCTACTACGGCTCGGAGACCGGGTTCATGCGCGGCCAGGGCGAGCACGGCGGCAACCGCGCCTACTACGGCGTGGAGAACATCCAGGCCGCCCCCGCGCACCCGATCCACGCCAGCCTGCGGCGCATCGCCAACCTGCGCAAGGCCTCGCCGGCGCTGCAGCGCGGGGTGCAGCTGAACGTCGAACTGCAGGGCGACAGCGCGGTGTTCTACCGGGTCTACGAGGACGCCGGCCAGGCCCAGACCGCCTTGGTCCTGCTCAACAAGGGCGACCGTCCGCGCACGGCGACGGTCACCCGCATGCTCCAGCCCGGGCGCTGGCGCGACGGCTTCAGCGGCCAGGAGGTCAGTGTCGGGCGCAAGCTCCGGGTCGAGGTGCCGGCGCACGGCGTGCGCGTGTTCCTGTACGACGGCCCGGTGACCCGCGCCGACCTGCGCCAGGCCGCGCTGAAGGCCACGCCGCGGCAGTAAGCAGCAGGGGCGCCGGTTGCCGGGCGCCCTGCGGCGGTGCTCAGCCGGGCCGCCGGCTGGACTCGCGCAGCACCAGCCGCACCGGCAGCCGCTGGCTCTCCACCGGTTCGCGCTGGATCAGCCGGATCAGGCTGTCCACCAGTACTTCGCCGGCCTGCTTGGTGTCCTGCTGCACGGTCGACAGCGGCGGCTGGGCGAAGCTGGCCATGGCGATGTCGTCGAAGCCGACCACCGCCACGTCCTCGGGCATGGCCAGTCCGTCCTCGCGCAGGGCCTTCATCGCGCCCAGGGCGATCAGGTCGCTGGCCCCGAACACGCCGTCGAAGGACTGGCCGGCGTCCAGCAGGGCGCGCGCGGCCTGGTAGCCGGACTGCTCGGTGGTGATGGCATCGGCCTGCAGCTCCGGTTCCGGCTCGATCCCGGCCTCGCGTAGCGCAGCCTGGTACCCGCGCCAGCGCTCGCGGAACTCGGGGTAGTGCTCGGAGGCGTGGCCGAGGAAGGCGATCCGGCGGCAGCCGCGTTCCAGCAGGTGGGCGGTGATGTCGTGCCCGCCCTGGAAGTTGTCGCAGCCGATCGACACCCCCGGCTCCCCGGGCAGGGCCGCGCCCCAGCGCACGAAGTGGGTGCCCTGTTCGACCAGCTGCTGCAGCCGCGACTGCGATTCCAGGTAGTCGCCGTAGCCCAGCAGGATGATGCCGTCGGCCTTGTGGCTGTCGGCGAAGTCCGCGTGCCAGTTGGTCGACAGCTGCTGGAAGGAGACCAGCAGGTCGTAGCCGCGCCGCGCGCAGGCCCGGGTGATCGACCCGAGCATGGAGTGGAAGAACGGGTTGATCAGCGAGTCGTCCGGGGTCGGGTCCTCGAAGAACAGCAGGGCCAGGGTCCCGGACTGCTGGGCGCGCAGGTTGGAGGCGTTCTTGTCGACCTTGTAGTTGAGCTCGCGGGCAATGGCCAGGATCCGGCGCCGGGTCTCGGGGTTGACCGACGGGTGCCCGCGCAGGGCGCGCGAGACGGTCGGCTGGGATACCCCGGCCAGGTAGGCGATGTCGAGGGACGTGGCCTTGCCCCGGATGGTCATGCGAAACCGGCTCCTCCGAGCCCGGAACGGTGCTGCAACGGCGGGACATGATGCCACGGGGCCCGCCACTACGTCCGTCCGCCCGGCTGCGCTAGAATCGGGGGCCTCGCCGCCGGCACGGTGCCGGCGCGCCCCAGGACAAGGTGGCCCGCGGAAGACGCCGGCCGAGCGTGCGACATGAGCACTACCACCGCCTACCGCTGACCGCCCCCCAGGCTGCCACGTCTGCAGGCGCCTGGTGGCGCTTTTTTTGCGGTTCGTGATTGGTGATTCGTAGTTGGGGATTCGAAGCGGCCGCCCTGGCCCCGGTCCCGATGCCATCCCAATCACGAATCACCAATCACCAATCACGGCTTCTTCCCCAATGATCACCATCACCCTCCCCGACGGCAGCCAGCGCCAGTTCGAAGGTCCCGTCACCGTCATGCAGGTCGCGCAGTCGATCGGCGCCGGCCTGGCCAAGGCCACGGTCGCCGGCCAGGTCGACGGCAAGCTGGTCGACGCCTGCGACGTCATCGACCACGACGCCACCCTGCGCATCATCACCCCCAAGGACGAGGAGGGCGTGGAGATCATCCGCCACTCCTGCGCCCACCTGGTCGGCCACGCGGTCAAGCAGCTGTACCCGGACGTGAAGATGGTGATCGGCCCGGTGATCGCGGAAGGGTTCTACTACGACATCTATTCCGAGCGCCCGTTCACCCCCGAGGACCTGGCCGCGATCGAGCAGCGCATGCGCGAGCTGATCGCCCAGGACTACGACGTCATCAAGAAGATGACCCCGCGCGAGGAGGTCATCGAGGTGTTCAAGGCCCGCGGCGAGGACTACAAGCTGCGCCTGATCGAGGACATGGGCCCGGAAGTGACCCACATGGGCCTGTACTACCACCAGGAATACGTGGACATGTGCCGCGGCCCGCACGTGCCCAACACCCGCTTCCTGAAGGCCTTCAAGCTGACCCGCATCTCCGGCGCGTACTGGCGCGGCGACTCGAAGAACGAGCAGCTGCAGCGCATCTACGGCACCGCCTGGGCCGACGAGAAGCAGCTGAAGGCCTACATCCAGCGCATGGAGGAGGCCGAGAAGCGCGACCACCGCCGCATCGGCAAGCAGCAGGACCTGTTCCACCTGCAGGAAGAGGCCCCGGGCCTGGTGTTCTGGCACCCCAAGGGCTGGGCGGTGTGGCAGGTGGTCGAGCAGTACATGCGCCGCGTCTACCGCGAGACCGGCTACGGCGAGGTGCGCTGCCCGCAGATCCTGGACGTGACCCTGTGGAAGAAGTCCGGCCACTGGGACAACTACCAGGACAACATGTTCTTCACCGAGTCCGAGAAGCGGACCTACGCGGTGAAGCCGATGAACTGCCCCGGCCACGTGCAGATCTTCAACCAGGGCCTGCACAGCTACCGCGACCTGCCGATCCGCTACGGCGAGTTCGGCTCCTGCCACCGCAACGAGCCCTCCGGCGCGCTGCACGGCATCCTGCGCGTGCGCGGCTTCACCCAGGACGACGGCCACATCTTCTGCACCGAGGAGCAGATCGAGTCCGAGGTCCGCGCCTTCCACCAGCAGGCGCTGAAGGTCTACGGCGACTTCGGCTTCGACGACATCCAGGTCAAGATCGCCCTGCGCCCGGACAACCGCCTGGGCGACGACGCCACCTGGGACAAGGCCGAGGAGGCCCTGCGCTCGGCCCTGCGCGCCTCCGGCGTGGAGTGGCAGGAGCTGCCGGGCGAGGGCGCGTTCTACGGCCCGAAGATCGAGTACCACCTGAAGGACGCCCTGGGCCGCACCTGGCAGCTGGGCACGGTGCAGGTGGACTTCATGATGCCGGTGCGCCTGGGCGCCGAGTACGTGGACGAGCACAGCCAGCGCCGGCACCCGGTCATGCTCCACCGCGCCATCGTCGGCTCGATGGAGCGCTTCATCGGCATCCTGATCGAGCACCATGCCGGCGCCTTCCCGGCCTGGCTGGCGCCGGTCCAGGCGGTGGTGATGAACATCACCGACGCCCAGGCTGAATACGTGAACGAGGTTAGGAAAAGCCTTACAAATCAAGGCTTCCGGGTCGAGGCCGATTTGCGGAACGAAAAGATCGGCTTTAAGATCCGCGAGCACACGCTGCAGCGCGTGCCGTACCTGCTGGTGGTCGGCGACCGCGAGAAGGAGAACGGCGCCGTGGCGGTGCGCACGCGTACCGGCGAAGATTTGGGCACAATGTCCGTGTCCGCCTTTGCCGATACCTTGCGTTCGCAGCAGCTGGCGTAAAAACAGATGCGTGCCGGCCCCGCGCCGGCACGTGGCCTAGACCACCCCCGGAGACTGGAATATCAGCACCCCCGAGAAGCAAAACCGGAAGAACCACGAGATCCGTGTCCCGCGCGTGCGCGTGATCGGGTCCGATGGCGAAATGATCGGCGTCCTTTCGCGCGACGAGGCCCTGCGCCTTGCCGAAGAGGAGGGCCTGGACCTGGTCGAGATCCAGCCCAACGCGGATCCGCCGGTCTGCAAGATCATGGACTTCGGCAAGTTCAAGTTCGAACAGCAGAAGCGGGCCAGCGAGGCCAAGAAGAAGTCCAAGCAGGTCGAGATCAAGGAAGTGAAGTTCCGCCCGGTCACCGACGAGGGCGACTACCAGATCAAGCTGCGCAACATGCGCCGCTTCCTGGAGGATGGCGACAAGGTCAAGGTCAACATCCGCTTCCGCGGGCGCGAGATGAGCCACCAGGAGCTGGGCCGGCAGATGGCCGCCCGGATCGAGGCCGACCTGGGCGAGGACATCGTGATCGAGTCGCGGCCGCGCCTGGAAGGCCGGCAGATGGTCATGATGATCGCGCCGAAGAAGAAGTAAGCCGCGACGCGGCAGGGGGTCCGGCCCGGTGGCCGACCCCGGCGAAGGGCGCCCCATGGCGCCCTTCGCCGTATCCGGTCCTGGCGTTGCCACGCCGGCGGCCCCATCGTGCTCCGGTTGGCCGGGCCTGTGCTGGCCGGAAGCAAGCCGGCGGCCTGCCCGGGCGGTGCCGCCGGCCTTCCGTTGGCCTGCGCACGGCTCTTGCGCCCGCCCGGCGAAACCCGCTGATTTGCAAAAGGAAAGCCAGCCGGGGCATAATGCGCGGCTCCGGTTTTCCGGAGGGCTGGCAACAGCTACAGGACCCGTCGCGGTTTCCCCTGGGGACTCAGCGACTTACCGACCGGTATGGGCAAGGATGGAAAGCGCGGGGCAACCCGCCGCCCGTGCCAGTGACAGTTCCCATCAAGGACATTCGCAATGCCCAAGATCAAGACCAACCGGGCGGCGGCCAAGCGTTTCCGCAAGACCGCCTCCGGCAAGTACAAGGCCGGCCACGCCAACCGTAGCCACATCCTCACCAAGAAGGCCACCAAGCGGAAGCGCAACCTGCGGCAGACGAACCACGTCCGCGCCGAGGATGCCGGCCGCCTGGACCGCATGCTGCCGTATCTCTGAGGAGGACTGAACAATGGCACGAGTCAAGCGTGGCGTGCAGGCGCGCCGCCGTCACAAGAAGGTCCTGAGCCAGGCCAAGGGTTACTACAACGCCCGCCGCAAGGTCTTCCGCGTCGCCAAGCAGGCGGTCATCAAGGCGCAGCAGTACGCCTACATCGGCCGCAAGCAGAAGAAGCGCAACTTCCGTTCGCTGTGGATCACCCGCATCAACGCGGCTGCCCGCGCCAACGGCCTGAGCTACAGCCGCTTCATCAACGGCCTGCTGAAGGCCGGCATCACCCTGGACCGCAAGGTGCTGGCGGACATCGCCGTGCACGACGCGGCCGGGTTTACCGCGCTGGCGGAGAAGGCGAAGAGCGCTCTGGCGGCATAAGTTGCGAACCGCACCGGGCCCGTCCGCGGGCCTGGCGCCGGTCACCGCATGCATGCATGGGGAAGGGCGCAAGTCCTTCCCCATTTGTTTTTCCGAGGGCCCGTTTTCCATGAGCGATATCCAAACCCTGGCGGCGCAGGCGCTGGCCGACATCGCCGCGGCGCAGACTCCCGAGGCGCTGGAGGCGCTGCGCGTGGGCCTGCTGGGCAAGCAGGGCGCCATCACCGCCCAGCTCAAGCAGCTCGGCGCGTTGCCGCCGGAGCAGCGCAAGGCCGCCGGCGAGGCGATCAACCGCGTACGCGACGAAGTCTCGACCGCGCTGTCGGCGCGCCGCGCGCTGCTGGAGGAGGCCACGCTCGACGCGCGCCTGGCCGGCGAGGCGGTGGACGTGACCCTGCCGGGCCGGCTGGCCCAGCGCGGCGGGATCCACCCGATCTCCCGCACCCTGGAGCGGATCGCCACCATCTTCGGCAACCTCGGCTACGAACTGGCCGACGGTCCGGAGATCGAGGACGACTGGCACAACTTCGAGGCGCTGAACTTCCCGCCGCACCACCCGGCGCGCGCCATGCACGACACCTTCTACTTCGGCGACGGCCACCTGCTGCGCACCCATACCTCGGGCGTGCAGGTGCGCTACATGGGCGACCACCGCCCGCCGTTGCGCATGATCGCCGCCGGCAAGGTGTACCGTTCCGACTCCGACCAGACCCATTCGCCGATGTTCCACCAGGTCGAGGGCCTGCTGGTCGACGAGACCTCGACCTTCGCCGACCTCAAGGGCACGCTCTCCGAGTTCGTGCGCGCCTTCTTCGAGCGCGACTTCCAGATGCGCTTCCGCCCGAGCTACTTCCCGTTCGTGGAGCCGGGCGCGGAGGTCGACATCGCCTGGCAACAGCCGGACGGCAGCGTGCGCTGGCTGGAGGTGCTCGGTTGCGGCATGGTCCACCCGAACGTGCTGCGCAACTGCGGCATCGATCCGGAGCGCTACACCGGCTTCGCCTTCGGCCTGGGCGTGGAGCGCTTCGCGATGCTGCGCTACGGCGTCAACGACCTGCGCGCCTTCTTCGAGAACGATGTGCGGTTCCTCAGGCAGTTCGCCTGAGGGCCGTGACTGGTGATTGGCAACTGGTGATCCGGAAGAGCGTGTACGGCCAGCCGGCCACGCAGGATCAGCAACAGGGCCATCACCGTCGCGGCACTTCCAATCACGAATCACGAACCACGAATCACGGCACCCCATGAAATTTTCCGAGAACTGGCTGCGCAGCCACGTGTCGACCCTGGCCAACCGCGACGCGCTCGCGGCGACGCTGACCGCCATCGGCCTGGAGGTCGAGGAAGTCACCGCACTGGGCGACGGCCTGGCCGGCGTGGTGGTCGGCCGCATCGTGGAAGCCGTCCGCCATCCGGAGGCCGACCGCCTGCAGGTGTGCAAGGTCGACATCGGCAACGGCGAGCCGCTGCAGATCGTGTGCGGCGCGCCCAACGCGCGCGTCGGCCTGGCCGCGCCGCTGGCGACGGTCGGTTCCAACGTCGGCGGCATGTCGATCAAGCCGGCGAAGCTGCGCGGGGTGGAGTCGTTCGGCATGCTCTGCTCGGCGAAGGAGCTGGGCCTGGACGCCGACGCTTCCGGCCTGCTGGAACTGCCGGCCGACGCGCCGGTGGGCGTGCCGCTGGCCGGGTACCTGGGCCTGCCGGACGCCAGCATCGAGATCAAGCTGACCCCCAACCGCGCCGACTGCTTCAGCGTGCGCGGCATTGCCTACGACGTGGCCGCCGCGCTGGGCAGCGAGGTGGCGCCGATGGACAACGCGCCGGTGCCGGCCGCGACCGACGCCACCGTCGAGGTCGCGCTGGAGGCCGGCGAGCGCGTGCCGCGCTTCGTCGGCCGCGTGATCGAGGGCGTGGACCCGGCGGCGCCGACCCCGGTGTGGATGGCCGAGCGCCTGCGCCGTTCCGGCGTGCGCCCGATCAGCCTGCTGGTCGACGTCACCCAGTACGTGATGCTGGAGCTGGGCCAGCCGATGCACGCCTTCGACCTGGACAAGCTGGAGGCGCCGGTGGTCGTGCGCCCGGCGCGCCAGGGCGAGACCCTGCAGCTGCTGGACGGCCGCGAGGCCACCCTGGACGGGGAGTTCCTGGTCGTGTCCGACAGCCGCGGCGGCCGCGGCGCGCGCGCCGTGGCGGTGGGCGGCATCATGGGCGGCGAGGCCACCAAGGTCGGCGCCAGCACCACGCGTGTGTTCCTCGAGGCCGCGCACTGGGTGCCTTCGGCCATCATCGGCCGCAGCCGCCGCCTGGGCCTGCACACCGACGCCGGCCATCGCTTCGAGCGCGGCGTGGACCCGGAACTGCCGCGCACGGCGATCGAGTACGCCACGCGCCTGATCCTGGATATCGCCGGCGGCCGTCCCGGTCCGGTCACCGAAGCCACCGTGCCCGGCGCGCTGGCCGCGCCGCAGCCGATCGCCCTGCGCCGCGCGCGCATCGCCCGGGTGCTGGGCGCCACCATCGCCGACGCCGAGGTCGAGCGCATCCTGCGCGCGCTGGGCATGCAGGTGGTCGCCACCGGTGAGGGCTGGCAGGTCACCGCGCCCAGCCGCCGCTTCGACATCGCGATCGAGGAAGACCTGGTCGAGGAGCTGGCGCGCATCCACGGCTACGACCGCATCCCGGCGACCATTCCCGCTGGCCCGGCGCGGGTGGCCGCGCCCAGCGAGGGCGTGCTGCCGGAAGGTGACCTGCGCCGCCACCTGGTCGCGCGCGACTACCTGGAGGCGGTGTGCTTCGCCTTCGTCGACCAGAAACTGCTGCAGGCCTGGGGCTGCGAGTCCGGCACCGTGCCGCTGGCCAATCCGCTCAGCGCGGAGCTGGCGGTGATGCGCCCGCGCCTGCTGCCGGGCCTGGTCGACGCGCTGGCGCGCAACGCCGCGCGCCAGGCCGGCCGCGTGCGCCTGTTCGAGCTGGGCCGCGTGTTCGCCGAGGCCGATCCGGGCGACCGCCAGCCCGGCGCGCCCCTGCCGGCGCCGCGCGAGACGCGGCGCATCGCCGCCGTGGCCTGCGGCGAAGCGGTGGCCGAACAGTGGGGCCTGCAGGCGCGCCCGGTCGATTTCCACGACCTGAAGGGCGACCTGGAATCGCTGGCCGCCCTGGCCGGCGCGAAGCTGGCGTTCCGGCCCTCGGGCGCGCCGTTCGGCCACCCGGGCCGCAGCGCCGATGTGTACCGCACCGACCTGGAGGGCGGCGAGGTCCTGCTGGGCTGGATCGGCCAGCTGCATCCGCGCCTGGCGAAGGCGCTGGAGCTGGACGTGGACGCCTACGGCTTCGAGCTGGACCTGGAGCCCCTGCAGCAGCGCCCGCTGCCGCGCGCCCAGGCCCTGTCCCGCTACCCGGCCGTGCGCCGCGACCTGGCCTTCGTGGTCGCCGAACAGGTGGCCTGGGCGGAGCTGGCCGCCAGCGTCCGCGAGGCCGCCGGCGAGGTCCTGCGCGACCTGCAGCTGTTCGACCGCTACCAGGGCCCGGGCGTGGAATCCGGCTTCAAGAGTCTGGCTATGGGCTTGATTTTGCAGGACAACACGCGCACTCTCACGGACCAGGACGCCGATGCCGTGGTCGCGCGCGTGGTCGCCGCACTGGGCAACAACCACGGCGCGAGGATCCGCGGCTGATACGGGAACAAGGGACATGGCACTGACCAAGGCGGAGATGGCCGAGCGTCTGTTCGACGAAGTCGGCCTGAACAAGCGCGAGGCGAAGGAATTCGTCGACGCGTTCTTCGACGTGCTGCGCGAGGCGCTGCAGGGCGGGCGGCAGGTGAAGCTGTCCGGCTTCGGCAACTTCGACCTGCGCCGCAAGAACCAGCGCCCGGGCCGCAACCCCAAGACCGGCGAGGAGATCCCGATCTCCGCGCGCACCGTGGTCACCTTCCGCCCCGGCCAGAAGCTCAAGGAGCGCGTGGAAGCCTTCGCGGGAGTGGCGCCGAATGCTTGATCCGGGCAGCAACCGCGAGCTTCCGCCGATCCCCGCCAAGCGTTACTTCACCATCGGCGAGGTCAGCGAGCTGTGCGACGTCAAGCCGCACGTGCTGCGCTACTGGGAGACCGAGTTCCCCAGCCTCAGCCCGGTCAAGCGCCGCGGCAACCGCCGCTACTACCAGCGCCACGACGTGCTGATGGTCCGCCAGATCCGCAGCCTGCTGTACGAACACGGCTACACCATCGGCGGCGCGCGCCTGCGCCTGGAAGGCGAGGGCGCCAAGCAGGAGTCGGCGCTGAGCAGCCAGATCGTGCGCCAGGTGCGCATGGAGCTGGAGGAAGTGCTGCAGCTGCTGCGCCGCTGAACGCGGACTCGCGGTTGCGCCGGGCAACCGGTATAATCGCCAGCCCGCCATGGCGGGAAGCTTTCCCGGGGTATAGCGCAGCCTGGTAGCGCACTTGTCTGGGGGACAAGTGGTCGTCGGTTCGAATCCGGCTACCCCGACCAATTCAGAGCACGTAAGTGCTTGACCTGCTTGGAAATGTGAGAGCTTTCAAGCAGTTGCCGGGGGCCTCGATCTCTTACTGCTACGTCTGAGTGTTACGGGAAGCTGCTACGGCATCCCAGACGGAGAGAGAGATCGAGGCTCATGGCAGAAAACTTGGTTACGCGGAACGGGACGTACTACGTCAGGATGCAGGCGCCTAAGGCGTTGCAGGAACTCCGCAACAGTCTGGGCAAGACGGGTAGGAACGACGTCTGGAGGAGCCTGGGCACCAAGGACCGCGCCGAGGCGAAAGCACGATTCCCACTCGTGCTCCTTGAGATCCAACAAGCGTTTGAGGCCGAGAAGGCAGCGTTGCTGCACGCCGTGGCGAAGCCTCCTCTCGTGGTGCCAGACGAGCACGCGCTACAAAGCGCTGTCTTCCACTTCATTCGGGCCGAGTTGCACCAGGACGAGGTTCAGCGGATCAATAGGCCGACGTTCCGTCAGGCTGAAATGGCCCGGGCGCGTCTTGTCGCTGAGTGTGCAACTAATCCGCCATCCTCCCCGCTTGAAGCCGTCGTCCGGGTTCTCAGCATTCAGTGTCCCGATGAGATCGCCGCTTGGGAGTCTGAGAAGCGAGAGCGCCTTGCGGAGGAGCTGAAGCAGTGCTTGGCCCGGAACGAGTTCGCGCTCGTTGATTGGGCGATAGAAGAGCTCGCGCACACAAACCGTTGGGCTATTGAGCCAGATTCGCTGACCTACAAACTGCTAGGGCGCATGCTGATCAAGGGATGGCTGCAGGTTCTGTCCACCGCTAGGAAGCGGGACCAAGGCTTGTATGAGGAACCTGATAGTTCCCTGCTTGTGTCGCCTGTTCCTACCCATGCGCCGCCGGTGACTGCCGCCAACGAGAGCCGCACCATCCGGAAGCTAAAGAAGGGCGAGGGGCTGCGTGACTACTTTGAGGATTACCTGAAGGAGGCGCGCGCTGGTCTCCGATCGAACGGGCTGAAGGACAGTAGGGCGACAATTCGGCAGTTCATTGAGTGCGCTGGCGACAAGCCGGTGACCGAATACACGCGGAGCGACGTCGCTCGATTCAAGCGATTGCTGAGCCAAGCCCCGGCTCGGAGCGAGAAGCTATTCCCGGGAGTGCCGTTGCCGAAGGCTGTGGAACTGAACGGGAAGGCCGGGAAGCCGCTGATGAAGGACGCGACCGTCCGCAACAAGCTGAGCATCCTTTCGGCCTTCGGGAAATGGCTCGAGGGAAATGTTGACGGCGTCGATGCGTCGAACTTCCAGACGACCTTGCCGCCCAGGAAGAACTCAAATCGGATGAATCCCTTCACGGATGATGAGGTGCGCAGAATCCTCAATGCGCCATCATTTGTGGGCTGCGAGTCCGAAAAGAATCAGTCCAAGCCGGGTAGCCATCGCATCCGAGATTGGCGATTCTGGCTGCCCCTCGTGCAGGCGTTTACGGGCGCCAGGCTCAATGAGGTGACGCAGCTGAAGGTGGAAGACCTGTCCAAGAAGGACGGGGTCTGGGGCTTCTTCATCAGTGATGGGGATGGCCGGTCACTCAAGACGGAATCTTCTAAGCGCTGGGTCCCAATGCATTCGAAGCTTGAGGAGCTGGGGCTTCTGAACTATCGCGAAAAGACTGCGGCTGCGGGTCACTCCGACCTCTGGCCCGATATCCCGCTGACTAATGGTCGGCGGTCAGATCGGGCCGGCAAGTGGTTCCGCGGTTTCCTGACGCGGATCGGCGTGAAGGGCGAGGGCGACCTTGGGGGCAGTCATCGCTGGCGTCATACGATTGCAGACGCACTTCGCAGAGGTGGCGTAGACGAGCACGAGATCGCTCAGCTGCTCGGTCATAGCTACGACGTCGCCAAAATGACTTCTCACTATGGTTTGGAGGCGGCGATTACGCCGGCCCGGCGACGGGAGTTGATCGAGAGGGTCTGCTACCCCTCCGTAGACTTTTCGCTTCTCACGGATACGGGCGCACCAGGCGCGCCCTGATGTGATCTGAGGGCGCCATAGTAGGGGTGTACGCGAGCGCTACAGCGCGCGCCCCAAGGCGCATCTGGTGAGCTCCTGCGTGGGTGCGGTCCTATCCGCGTGCAGCAGGTTCCGGCTGCCCCGGCTTTCGAAAAGAGTCATCTGTATACTATTGAAAAATAAGGGGTTTGTGTTGCAATTGCCCCCCGAACTTTGTCATCATTTCCCCGTGCCTAGGGCCAAGTGCGCCCTCTCGTCAAAGCCCATGGGCTTCCTGAAGGTACCTGGCAGCGTTAACGGCGTCCGTATGTTCGCGCTGCCTCGCGAGCTCCATGTCAGTCGACCTCTGGAGCGGCCCCTAGAAGAGTTCAGGCATAGGGGTAGCCGCACTGTGCGAAAGCCACGCAGCGGTGCCTGATGAGCACGACGAGCTAGCTGACCCCTTCGGTTTGTCGGTGCAACAGATAGTGCGTGATGAAGCGGAGTTCCTCGCGACGCGATGTCGAGACGGGACGAGCAGCCTCCAAACCTGCATCTTGCGGGTAAGGGGACTGTTTGCTCCTCTCGACGCTCCCCTTAGAGATAGATAGTAAATAAGTAACAAAGATAAGAGCGAAATTTTAAGGGCAAGGGCAAGGGCAAGGGCAAGGGCAAGGGCAAGGGCCCTTATTGCGTCCAACTTTAGCCCCAATTAGTCGAAGTCCTAGGTTTTTCCTAGGCGACCTGTTATCAACGCTCCGGACTTGAAAGCGCTCCGGCGAATCTCCATAGAATGATTCCCTTTCAACTTTTATGGAGTTCTATGACTGACGTTGATGAAATCGCCGGGTTCAAGGCGCAGTGCGCTACCGATCCGAAACTGCGGCATGAGGTGCTTGAACTGCCTGATGGCGCTGGCACTGCAGAGTTGTTCTACAGCCTGGACGTCGAAGCCGGGGAGACGGGGGACAACATCTTCGTGGAAATCCATCGTGTCTTTTCCTCGCCGTTCAGTCGGGGGCTGGCAGAGGACGTGGCAGTGGAGTTCGTAGTCAAGAAGATTCGCTGGGCAAAGGCCCGAGTGCTCCCGTTCCCCGTCGTTCATATCGGCGCGATGCAGCAGATGGATGATCGCCTGTCTAGGAAGCTGAAGAAGGCTGTCGAGAAGTTGGCATTTGGTCCCTCGGCTCGCTTTAGGCTGCCGAGGACGGATGCGTACTTGCCGACGGCGCCGAAAACTTCGTAAAGATCGAGGAGTGGCAGCGTCAATGGTTATCCCACTGACGCTGCACTCCGACGCAGCAACGCCTCAAGCTAATGTCATGGAAAACTCATGACAATTAGTGCACTGCAGAGTTCCGGTAATCGGAAACTCTAGTAACCTCAGTCTTTATCCACCCACTATAAGAACGAACAGCTGTTCCAACCTTGGATGGCAGTCAGAATGTTTGCAATCACGGAATCCCTGAGGTCGCAGATCAAGGTGCATGCCCGGATGACAAATGCACAAATTTTTCTTTCTTCCTAAATAACCAACCCGACAGCTTTGATCGCTGCTAGTAATATATAGATATCTCTAGAAAGAAGCGGATTTCATGGAAGAAGAGATTGGTATTAAGCTGAGCTTTCGTGTTGAGTTTGGGGAGGATCCGGGACAGCCTGCGGCTTTCGTGACGGCCTTTAGCGGAAAAATTTCAGTCTGGGGATTGGAAGAAGGCGGCGGCGAGTTCACTGAGGTTGGCTCAATGACTGTCTGCGTCGCGGACTTGGCTGGGGGCCGAGAAGCTGGGTACGTGCCGGGCGAACTGTTCGACGACAGGACAAGCACGGCCTGCTTCACGGAGCTTCTGATCGGTTGCTGGGCGACCGGTGGCGGCGCAGTATGGCGGCCTCGGTTGCGCCGACTCCTTCAGGTTGGCCCCGTATCCGGACGCATCCTTCTCATTGATCGTGTGGAGATCAATGAGTCATATCGGGGTCGTAATCTCGGCCACAGCGCAATCAACGCGGCGATTAAGCATCTTGGATTCGGTTGCGATTTCGTGGCTCTCAAACCTTTCCCGCTACAGTTTGAGGCCGGGCATCCGGTCCGGCAGCGGTGGGAGGCCTCCGAGGACTTGGAAGGCCTGCGACGCGCAGAGAAAGCTGCAACTCGCCAACTTGAGCTGCACTACGGACGGATCGGCTTCAAGAAGCTGGCCGGGACTTCCTTGATGGTCCGGGGCGTCAAAAAATGAACAAAAGATGAACTTAAAGTCGCCCAGGGCGACATTCCTGTCCAGGTCAAGGTAGGATCGTCCCGTCATCAAAGCGGGGAGAACCTTCGCAAACGGCTGAGTGTGATGCACTCGAGGGGATCAGATCCCTACGACATCCGGCGGACGACCCGGCTTATGGCCGCACGGGAAACGTCTATCCGGTCAGGTGGCTGCGGCGAAGGCACGCAGCCAAAGATGGATGGAGGGGCAAAGCTGGCGCAGGACCCCGTCTCTCGTTGCAGCGAAGGGCCTAGGCATCCCGCCTGGGCGCAACGGAGACCCAGAGTAAATGAGTACCTTCTCTAGGAATGATGATACTCGCCAGCCGCTGCTCAAGACCTGGATTCAGAAGTTCCTTTCAGGTCCATGGTTGTTCCGGATTCTGATGGTCGCGTGGAAGATTTATGACTCACTTGATCGCGACTGACTCCCACCTAAGGTGCACAGGGCGACGAAACGGAAAGACCGAGTAGCACCCTCCTTCTGATCTTCTTGTTGAACCATGATGCTGAACTCTGCGCTACGCACCATTCGTGAGGTCCACCGTTTCCACCAGGCGGAGATGGCGGCCAAGCTTCAAATCTCCCGGTCTCACTTATCCGAGATCGAGAGTGGCAAGAAAGCTGTGTCCGTAGAGCTGCTCAACAGATACGCGGACGCCTTTGATGTTCCTCCGTCGACATTCCTGAGTTTTGCAGAAGCTCTTGAGGGGACGTCGCCACGTCGCCAGGAGAACGCGAAGCGTCTTTTAAGTGTGCTGGACTGGGTGACCGCGAAGGGGAGTGGGAATGGCGAAAAAGGAGCGTCTACCCCGTAGTTTGGAGAACTCGGGTCTCTATCGACTTCGAACCATGGGCGCTTTGGCCCGCCTGCTGCACTGGAAGAAGTCGCCCAGCGCGCTCCGCGCGCTGTGTTCGCGGCAGGACAACTGGGATGAGTTTGATCAGGCCAGGCCGGGCAAGAAGCCGCGAAGGATTCAGGCGCCAAAGCCAGCAATTAAAGCCCTTCAGCGACGCTTGAATGATCTTCTGCAACGGATTGACGCGCCTGAGTATCTCCATTCGGGCACTGTCGGGCGGTCTTACCTGACGAATTCCGCGCTGCATAGGGACGCCGAGGGCGCGACGGTCACGGTGGATATTTCCGACTTCTACCCGAGCGTCACCAGGAAAAGGCTCTTCGTCCTATTCCGCACCGTCTTCCAATGTTCTTCGGACGTCGCAGACGCCCTCGCTGGCTTGCTCTCCTGCGGAGGGAGCCTTGCAACAGGTTCACCCGCAAGTGCCCTCGTCGCATTCTGGGCGGCCAAGGACATGTTTGACGGGATCGCGGAACGTGCCAAGCGGCTCGGTGGGCGCTTCTCTCTATACGTTGATGACATCACTCTTACCGCGAGGACGGCGGGCAGGGGAGACGTGTCATTCATCGAAAGACACGTCGGAAGGTATGGCTTCAGGCTGGCGCGGAAGAAGTCTCGAGTCTATCGGGCCGGCCAGCCGCGCGAAATTACGGGCCGAGTGCTTCGGAATGGCCAGAGTCGAGCTCCGAACAAGCAGCACAGGTACATGCATGAGGCGCTCTCAGCCATGGGGCCGGAAACGCCGCCCGCTGAGGTCCGGTCGGCTATTGGTCGGATCCAGCATGTCGGGATCCTGGATGACGTCCGTTCACAAGAATTGATGGCCAGCGCCCGGCGGCTCCGGGAAAAACTTGCTTCAAGCTAGAAAGCGTTCGCGCGGGACGTACCTCGTTGCATCATTCGACGCCGGTTCGCCCAGAGTGCCCTCCCTCCGTCCTCGCCGCATACCGCTACCAAACGCGCCATGTACTTGGCTCCCATCCGTTGATTTGGAGCCTTCCGGGTCATGAGCGGCGGGTCCGTCTGAAGGCGCCACTGGCCGTCATCCTGCACGATCCCGATGCAGGCCCATTGTCGTCTCAGGTAAACGCTGCCTCCCGACTCAAGCCACCAATAGCACGCGTGCAGGCCGGCTTTCGCAAGGAGATCGTCGTAAGGCGTCGGCTTCATGGCCCGTGATCCTAGGCATTGCCGTCGCGCGCGCTGAGACTGGGCGGGCGGATCCTCTTAGACACTCAGCACTCATCCCCGGGTGTACCTTCGACGCATGTGCTACTCAGCCCAGATCAAGTCGGATTACCGGAAGTTCGTCCGCAACGTCGGGCCGGTCATGGACTTGGAGGCCTTCGCTCGCCTTTGGCTGCGCGAGAACGGCCTGGAGCGCGACCACATCCCCAAGGGCGTCATCGACACGGTGGGGCCGCTGCTGCCCCCGGACGTGAGACAGGTGCTCGATCAGCGCTTCGCACGGGACCAGGCGCGCTGGGAGGCCGAGCGGTTCGCCCAAGCCCGGCGCAAGGCCGACAATGAGCGGAAGCTGGCAAGCAAGCCGACGAAGGCGGCTGCTGAGCACGTCCGGATCGCGTCCAAGAAGATCGATCAGCTGATGGGCTGGATCTCGGACTTGCACCGACGTCCCCCCGCCTTCAGTAGCGGGGCGATTTAGAGTCCGGGGTGGATGGTAGCCGATGCCAGTTGCTTCGCGTAGGCGCTCGGTGTCAGCCCGCCCAATGCCTTCTTTGGCCGCTCCTCGG
>NZ_RRYK01000011.1:0-72919 GCF_003931635.1 Pseudoxanthomonas sp. SGNA-20
TCCTTGGTGAGCGAGCCGCCCAGTATAGGCGACTTCCAGAAATCCGCAAGCACTTCGTGTTGAAGCCACTCCGTTTTCCCGGACCCCCCGGCAACACCGTGGTGTCGTCGGGAGGGCGCGCATTGTGCACGTGCCCGGCGCGTTTGGGAAGTACCTGAATAGGGAAATTTTCAGGGAATTTTCACCGGCACCCCGGGGATGCGGCGGAAAGCCACGCCGGCATTGGCGCAAGCGGCTTCGACGCGGTCGATACCGTCGCCGCCAGCACGCGCTGCATATAGATAGACGACGCGCGCTCCATCGCCGGCATGCATGACCGCCAGGCGCGCGGCCTCGTCGGCCGACCCTGCAGCCACCCGGCTGGCGTCGCGCCGCGCCGGCTCCAGCGCTTCCGGCCGCACCTCCGGGCCGACCAGGATCAGGTCCGCCTCGTTGAGCGCCCTCAGCGCACGCAAGGTGAGCAGGTCGGGCTCGACCGCGGCGATGGCGGACACGCTGCCCCGCACGTCGCCGCGGGCAGCGGCCGCGTCCAGTTCCCCGAGGAAGGCGGCTTCCAGGGCCTGCGGGTCCGCGGCCACCGGATCCAGGCGCCCATCGAGGATGCGCTCGAACCAGCGCCGGCGCAGGGCCAGGTCCGGCAGCGCTTCGCGGATGCGTTCGCGATGCCGCGCGAACAGGCCGGCCAGCGTGCCAATGGCCGGATCCAGCAGGGTTTCCAGGCGCTCGCGGATGCGCCGGGCCAGCATCGGCGCCGCGCCCGCGGAGGAGATCGCGACCACCAGCGGCGAGCGGTCCACCACCGCCGGCACCTGGTAGGTGGACAGGACGGCATCGTCGACCACGTTGACCAGGCGCCGGCGGCGCCCGGCTTCCGCGGCAAGGGCGGCGTTGAAGGCGTGGTCGTCGGTGGCGGCGACCACCAGCCACACCGCGTCCAGCCAGGCCGGGTCGAACTCCCCGTGCAGGCAGGCGATGCGGCCGGCGTCCACCGCGGCCTGGATGTCAGGGTGGTCGATGCTGCGGGTATGCAGGTGCACCTCGGCGCCGGCGCGCAGCAGCGCGGCGATCTTGCGCGCGGCCACTTCGCCTCCGCCGACCACCAGCACCTCGCGCCCGGCCAGATCGGCAAACAGCGGGTACAGCCCCATCCGGTCTTCTCCCTGACGGCCTTGGCGCATCCTCGCCTGCGGGCCGGGCCCTGTCGACGGTGGCGCGCGATCAGCCCGCGGCCAGGAACGGGCCCAGCACCGCGGCCACGGCTTCGGGCTGGTCCATGTGCAGGTGATGGCCGCCCTCCAGCACGGTGACCGCGGCCCGGGGCACCTCGGCCAGGCGCTGCGCGCGCACATCTTCCGGGAAGTACGGCTGGGCGCGGCGGGCATGCAGCAGGTGCAACGGGCATTCCAGCGCGCGCAGCAGGGCGCGCACCTGGCCTTCGGTCAGGCGGTTGGCGCCGGGCAAGGTCAGGCGCGGGTCGCTGCTCCACACGTATCCGCCGTCGACCGCGCGGGTGCCGCGTTCCACCAGCAGGCGCGCGGCGTGTTCCTGCATCGGGCTGGCCTGCAGGCGGGCGCGTACCGCCAGCTCCAGGTCCGGGAACACGCGCAGCGACCTGCCGCGGCGGGCACGCGCGGCGGACACCGCCTGCTGCAGGCGCGCCGGCGCGGCGTCCTCGTCCTCGGCCAGCGGGCCGAGGTTCTCGACCAGGGCCAGGCGGGCCACGCGCTGCGGCTGGGCCACCGCGGCCATCGCCGCCACCGCCGCGCCCATGGAATGGCCCAGGATCGCGAAGCGCTCCCAGCCGAGGGCATCGGCCGCGTCCAGCAGCGCGTGCACGTAGGCGACCATCACGTACTCGGCCCCCGGCGCCAGGTGCGCGCTGCGGCCGTGGCCGGGGAAGTCGAGCAGCAGCAGGTCCAGCGGCGGCAGGTGCGGCAGCAGCGGCAGGAAGCTGGCGGCGTTGTCCAGCCAGCCGTGCAGGGCGATTACCTTCGGCGCGCCGGGGCGTTCGACGCGCAGCGCCGCCAGCTCGCCGCAGCTGCCCGGCAGCGCGACCTCGGCCGGGGTCATTCCACCGTGCCGGCCGCGTGGCGGGCCAGCCGCGCCAGGGCCGCGGCGTGTTCCGGCGCGTCGTTGAGGCAGGGGATGTAGCGCAGCTGGCCGCCCTTCGACCTGAAGTGCTCGGCCAGGCCCAGGGCCACTTCCTCCAAGGTCTCGATGCAGTCCACCGCGAAGCCCGGGCAGACCACGTCGACCTCGCGCACGCCGGCCGCGGCCAGGCGGTCCAGTTCGGCCTGGGTGGAGGGCTCCAGCCAGCGCTCGCGGCCAAAGCGCGACTGGTAGCCGATGGACCACTGCCCGGGCTGGAGGCCGGCGGCGGCGGCGATGGCCTCGGCGCTGGCGGTGCAGCGCTGCGGATAGGGATCGCCGGCATCGGCCACCCGCTGCGGCAGGCCGTGGAAGGAGAACAGCAGGTGGCGCCCTTCGCCGCCCTGCGCCCGGTGGGCGCGGATGCTGGCGGCCACGGCCTCGACCCAGGCCGCGTCGGTCGAATAGTCCTCGACCAGGGTCACGTCCATGTCCTGGGTCTCGGCGGCGACCACGTCGGCCACCGAGGCGGTGGTGGTGGTCGAGTACTGCGGGTACAGCGGCAGCACCACCAGGCGGCGCACGCCCTGCCTGCGCAGGTCGCGCAGCAGCTGGCGCAGGGCCGGCTCGCCGTAGCGCATCGCCGGCAGCACACGCCACTCGGGGATCGCCTCCTGCATGCGCGCGGCCAGGCGGCGGGTGTAGACCAGCAGCGGCGAGCCTTCCGGCAGCCAGATCTTGGCGTAGTTGGCGGCCGAACGCGGCCCGCGCAGCGGCAGGATCAGGCCATGCAGCAGCGGCTTCCACAGGATCGCGGGGATCGACACCACCCGCGGGTCGCCGAGGAACTCGGCCAGGTAGCGGCGCACGGCCGGCGCGGTCGGCGCCTCCGGCGTCCCCAGGTTGACCACGAGCAGCGTGGTGGCGGCGGCGTTGTTCATGGCGTCGTATTCTGACAGACGCGCGCCGGCCCGGCCCGGGACGCCGCGCGGGGGCAGCGCGCCTCAGGCGCGATTCATTGCCGCAAACCTAAGTTCCGGGCGAACCGTGGCCGCCGGCCACCCTCGCGGAGTCCAACGATGTCGCAACTGAGCAAGTTCCTGCTTCCCGTCCTGTTGCTGGTGGCCGCTCCGGCCATCGCCGGCCCGGAGGAGGACGCGCGGGCGCGCGAGGCGGTGCGGGTGCTGGAGGAGATCCAGAAGATCCCGGAGCAGGCGATCCCGGACAAGCTGCTGGACGAGGCCAAGGCGATCGTGGTCATCCCGGACGCGATCAAGGCCGGCCTGGTGATCGGCGGGCGCCGCGGCCACGGCCTGATGTCGGTCAAGACCGCCGACGGTACCTGGTCCAACCCGGTGTTCGTGACCCTGACCGGCGGCAGCATCGGCTTCCAGGCCGGCGTGCAGTCCTCGGACATCGTGCTGGTGTTCCGCAACGACCGCAGCCTCGACAACGTGGTCAACGGCAAGTTCACCCTCGGCGCCGACGCCGCCGTGGCCGCCGGCCCGGTGGGCCGCAATGCCGCCGCGGCCACCGACGGCCAGCTCAAGGCCGAGATCTGGTCCTGGTCGCGCGCCCGCGGCCTGTTCGCCGGCGTGGCCCTGGACGGCGCGGTGCTGCGCATCGACAGCAACGCCCAGGCCGTGGTCTACGGGTCGACGACCACGCCGCGCATGGTGTTCGAGGACCGCGCCCAGGCTGCCCCCAGCAACGCCATCGTGGCCTTCCGCGACCAGCTGGAGGAAGCCACCCATGCCGCGCGCGTGACCCGCGGCACCGCGGCCCCGGCCGCCGCCCCGGTCGGCCGGGTGACCATCCCCAACCAGCAGCCGCAGGCGCAGACCCAGGGCCTGCAGACCCTGCCGGCGCCGCCGCCGGCCGGCCCGGCGCCGACCCAGGGCTTCGAGCCGGTGGACGATGGCGTGCGCAGCGAGCCGCTGCCGTACTGACCGGGATTGCTGAACCATCCAGCGGAACGGCCCGGTTCCGCTGGGCCTGCGCTATGCTGTCAGACCGTTGATTTGACTATGTGAGCAGCCATGGGCGCTTGGGGCATCGGGCATTGGATCGTCGTGCTGGTCGTGGTGCTGCTGGTATTCGGCACCAAACGGCTGCGCGGTGCCGGCAAGGACATCGGCGAGGCGGTGAGGGGCTTCAGGGAAGGGATGCGCGAGCCGGAGAAGCCGGCCGGCCAGCTCGGCGACGAGCGGACCGACGCATCGAAGACCGAAGCCGAGCGCGACCGCGCGCAGCATTGATTCCGCGTCGGCGTACGCGGAATGTTCGACATCGGTTTTGGCGAACTGCTGCTGATCGCGGTGGTCGCCCTCGTCGTGCTTGGCCCGGAGCGGCTGCCGAAGGCGGCCCGCTTCGCCGGGCTGTGGGTGCGCCGCGCCCGCGCGCAGTGGTACTCGGTGCGCGCCGAGCTGGAGCGCGAGCTGGCCGCCGAGGAACTCAAGCGCAGCCTGCGCGAGACCCAGGATTCGCTGCGCCAGGCCGAAGCCACCCTGCGCCAGGAAGCCGAAGCCGCGCGCAGCGGCCTGGATGGTCTGCGCCAGCAGGTCGAGGCGGACCTGCGCCCGCCGGAACCGGCCGGGGAAGCCCCCCAGCCCGCAGCCGACCCGGAAGCGCCGCTGCCCGCACCCGGGTCGCATACCGAACCCGCCCCGCCCGCCGATCCCGCCGAGGAGCGCGATGGACCCCGCCACTCCTGAGACGGACAGCGAAAGCCCGCTGATGGAGCACCTGCTGGAGCTGCGCGCGCGGATCATGCGCGCGCTGGCCGGCCTGGTGGTGCTGCTGCTGGCGCTGCTGCCGTTCGCCAACCGGCTCTACGCCTGGCTGGCTGCCCCGCTGCTGCAGAAGCTGCCCGAGGGCGGCCAGCTGATCGCGGTGGAGGTGGCCTCGCCGTTCTTCGCCCCGCTGAAGCTGGCGTTCTTCGCCGCCGTGCTCGGCAGCGCGCCATGGCTGCTGTACCAGGCCTGGGCCTTCGTCGCCCCGGGCCTGTACCGGCGCGAGAAGCGCCTGGCGCTGCCGCTGCTGGTGTCCTCGGTGCTGCTGTTCTATGCCGGCTGCGCGTTCGCGTTCTTCGTGGTGCTGCCGTCGGTGTTCGGCTTCCTGGCCGCGGTCAAGCCCGAGGGCGTGGCGATGATGACCGACATCAGCGCCTACCTGGACTTCGTGCTGGTGATCTTCCTGGCCTTCGGCGCCAGCTTCGAGCTGCCAGTGGCGCTGGTGATCCTGGTGCTGCTGGGCTGGGTCACCCCGGACCAGCTGCGTGCCGGGCGCGGCTACGCGATCGTCGGCATCTTCATCCTGGCGGCGGTGATCACCCCGCCGGACGTGGTCTCGCAGCTGCTGCTGGCGGTGCCGATGTGCCTGCTGTACGAGGCCGGGATCTGGGCGGCCCGGCTGCTGGGCCGCGGCGAGGACGGGGAAGCGGACCAGGCCTGAGCCGCGCTCAGGCCTCCAGCCGGCCGGACGCGGCCGCGCCGGGCACCGGCGGCGGCGCGGCATGGCCGAACAGCTGGCCCCAGGCCACCAGCACCGCGCCGGCCAGCAGCGGCATCACCACCGCCATCAGCAGCACCTGCGCCACCAGCGCCCCGAACAGCGGGCCGGCCAGGGCCTGGGCCAGCAGCGCCAGCAGCATCACCGCGAAGTAGACCGCGAACAGGGCGACCACGGCCAGCAGGAAGAACACCGCCAGCGCCGGCAGGTTGTGCAGGCAGGCGCGCAGGCTGTCGCCCATCGCGGCCAGGCCGGGGCGGCCGTCGAACACGATCCGCGGCACCGAGACGAACACCGTCATCGCCACCACCACGGCCAGGCCCAGCCCCAGCAGCAGCCACAGCAGGATCCGCCCGGCCGGGAGGTCGGCGATCATCTCCTGCACCTGCTCCGGGCTCGGCTGCACGCCGGAGGCGGCCATCGCGTTGAGCTCCTCGCTGACCGCGCTCAGCCGCTGCAGCTGCTCCGGGCCGACCAGGACCAGCAGCAGGATGCCCAGCAGCAGGCCCGCCACCACCTGCGGCAGCAGGGTCGCCAGCAGCCCGGGCAGGTGCCCGTCGCGCACGCCCTGGCCCAGGTGCGAAGGCAGCGCCGGGCGGCCCTGCTGGACCTCGCGCACCGCCCATACCAGGCCGGCAAACAGCAGCGGGCCGGCGATCGCGACCAGCAGCTGCACCAGCGCGCCCAGCGCCGGCACGGTGGCGGCCACCGCCAGCACCAGGGTGCCCAGCAGTCCCCACAGTGCGCCCAGCGAACCCAGCGCCAGGGGCGCCTGGCGCAGCAGGGCGAAACCGCCCAGCAGCCATTCCGCGCCGGCCGAAGCCGGCAGCCTGCGAATCGTGTCCATTCCTGTTCCGTGTGCGTCGCCGCCGGGGGTCGGCGCGTCTGCGGCAATTATCCGCGATCGGCGCCGCGGGCGTGGGTACCTGCGCCGTGCTGGCCGCGGGCATGCTTCACGAATCGCCGCAGCAACCGCCGCGCCTGCGGCGCCGCGCTGACCTCGCGCGCCACCGTGCGCGGGCAGCGGCCGTGGTTGCGCAGGCACTCGGCGCGGGCGTGGACGTAGCCGCGCATGTGGTGGGTGGCGAACTCGGGGTGGAACTGCACGCCCCAGGCGCCCTGCCCCCAGCGGAAGGCGTGGCAGGCGTCCTGTTCGGAGCGGGCCAGCACCGCCGCACCCTCCGGCGGCCGGATCACGGTCTGCAGGTGGGTGGCGTGGGCGGCGAAGCGCGGCGGCATGCCGGCGAACAGCGGGTCCTCGAACGCCGGCGGGTGCAGGTCGATGAACACCGTGCCCGATTCGCGCCCGGCCGGGTTGTAGTCCACCTCACCGCCCAGGGCGTGGGCCAGCAGCTGGTGGCCGTAGCAGATGCCCAGCAGCGGCGTGCCCTCCTGCACCACCTCGCGGATCCAGCCGGCGGTGCGCTCGCTCCACGGGGCGCGATCGGTCACGAACGCCGCCGAACCGGTCACGATCACCCCGGCCAGGCCGTGCGGCTCCGGCAGCGGCTCGCCGCGCTCGGCGTTGACCTCGGTCACGTCCCGGGCCGCCAGGCCGGCCGCCACCCGGATCCAGTGCGGGAAGCGCCCATAGCGCTTGAGGCTGCCCACGGGCTGGCCGGTTTCCACGATCAGGAAGGGCGCGCGGTCGGTCACGGCAGGATCCGGGGGGTCCGGGGCGGCGGAAACCCGTACGGGACGGGGCTTGGGCCTATACTAGCCCGCTTTTCCGCAGCGCAATAAATGCCGATGACTGGTCCGACCTTCCAGGGATTGATCCAGGCCCTCAATGCCTACTGGGCCGAACAGGGTTGCGTGCTGATCCAGCCGCTGGACCTCGAGGTCGGCGCCGGCACCTTCCACCCGGCCACCTTCCTGCGCGCCCTCGGCCCGGAGCCGTGGAACGCCGCCTACGTGCAGCCTTCGCGCCGTCCGACCGATGGCCGCTATGGCGAGAACCCCAACCGCCTGCAGCGCTACTACCAGTACCAGGTGGTGATGAAGCCCAACCCCGACAACATCCAGGAGCTGTACCTGGGCTCGCTGGAGGCGCTGGGCATCGACCCGAAGGTGCATGACCTGCGCTTCGTCGAGGACAACTGGGAATCGCCGACCCTCGGCGCCTGGGGCCTCGGCTGGGAGGTGTGGCTCAACGGCATGGAGGTGACCCAGTTCACCTACTTCCAGCAGGCCGGCGGCCTGGAGTGCCGCCCGGTGCTGGGCGAGATCACCTACGGCCTCGAGCGGCTATGCATGTACCTGCAGAACGTGGACAACGTCTACGACCTGGTCTGGACCATCGGCCCGCAGGGCCCGGTGACCTACGGCGACGTGTACCACCAGAACGAGGTCGAGCAGAGCGCGTACAACTTCGAGCACGCCGACGTGGCCGAGATGTTCCACCGCTTCGACGCCTGCGAGCGCGAGGCGCTGAAGCTGGTCGAGGCGCAGCTGCCGCTGCCGGCCTACGAGCAGGTGTGCAAGGCCAGCCACACCTTCAACCTGCTGGACGCGCGCCGCGCCATCTCGGTGACCGAGCGCCAGCGCTACATCCTGCGCGTGCGCACCCTGGCCCAGGCCGTGGCCCAGGCCTACTACGCCCAGCGCGAGAAGCTCGGCTTCCCGGGACTGAAGAACGGCGCGTGACCGCGCCCCCTTCCCGGCCGCCGCATCCACCACAGGAACATCCATGAGCACGCAACTTCCCCTGCTGATCGAACTGGGCACCGAGGAGCTGCCGGTCAAGGCGCTGCCGGGCCTGGCGCAGGCCTTCTTCGACGGCGTCGTGGCCGCGCTGCAGAAGCGCGGCGTGGCGGTGGACGCCACCGGCGCGCGCCCGCTGTACACCCCGCGCCGGCTGGCGGTGCTGCTGCCGGGCGTGGGCACCGAGCAACCCGAGCAGCGCTCGGAAGTGCTGGGCCCGTACCTGAACATCGCCCTGGACGCCGAGGGCAAGCCGACCCGCGCGCTGGAAGGCTTCGCCGCCAAGGCCGGGGTCGAGTGGACCACGCTGGAACGCACCAGCGACGCCAAGGGCGAGCGTTTCGTGCACCGCTCGGTGAAGCCGGGCGCGCGCACCGCCGAGCTGCTGCCGGAGGTGCTGGCCGAGGCCATCGCCGGGATGCCGGTACCCAAGCCCATGCGCTGGGGCGGCCATGACTACGCCTTTGCCCGTCCGGTGCACTGGCTGGTGCTGCTGCTGGGCGAAGAGGTGGTGCCGGCGCAGGTGCTGGGCGTGGCCGCCGGCCGCAGCAGCCGCGGCCACCGCTTCGAGGCCAATGGCCCGGTGGAGATCGCCGCGCCGGGCCAGTACGTGGAAGCGCTGCGCGCGGCGAAGGTGCTGGTCGATCCGGCCGAGCGCCGCGCCCGCATCGTCGAGCAGGCCGAACAGGCCGCGGCCCAGGCCGGCGGCAGCGCGCGCATCACCGAGGACAACCTCGAGCAGGTGGTGTGCCTGACCGAATGGCCGGCGGCGGTGCTGTGCAGCTTCGAGCGCGACTTCCTGGCCGTGCCGCAGGAAGCGCTGATCGAGACGATGGAGATCAACCAGAAGTTCTTCCCGGTGCTGGACGCGGCCGGCAAGCTGACCGAGTACTTCATCGGCACCGCCAACATCGAGTCGCGCGACGTGGCCGAGGTGCGCAAGGGCTACGAGCGCGTGATCCGCCCGCGTTTCGCCGACGCCCGCTTCTTCTTCGACGAGGACCTCAAGCAGGGCCTGGTGGCCATGGGCGAGAGCCTGAAGACCGTCACCTACCAGGCCAAGCTGGGCACGGTGGCCGACAAGGTCGCGCGCGTGGCCACGCTGGCCGAGGCCATCGCCGTCCAGGTCGGCGCCGATCCGGCGCAGGCGCGCCGTGCCGCCGAGCTGGGCAAGAACGACCTGCAGAGCCGCATGGTCAACGAGTTCCCGGAACTGCAGGGCATCGCCGGCCGCCACTACGCGCTGGCCGCGGGCGAGCCGCAGGAAGTGGCGCTGGCGATCGACGAGGCCTACATGCCGCGCTTCTCCGGCGACGCCATCGCCGGCTCGCGCCTGGGCCAGGTGCTGGCGATTGCCGAACGCGCCGACACCCTGGCCGGCGGTTTCGCCGCGGGCCTGAAGCCGACCGGCAACAAGGATCCGTTCGCCCTGCGCCGCAATGCGCTGGGCCTGGCGCGTACGCTGATCGAGTCCGGTTTCGAACTGTCGCTGAAGGAACTGCTGGAAAGGGCGGCGCAGGCGATCGGCCCGCTGCCGGCCGGCAAGGACGGCGCCACCGCGTCGGCCGATCCGGCCGAGCTGTACGACTTCATCCTCGACCGCCTGCGCGGCTACTACGCCGACAAGGGCGTGCCCGCCGCGCACTTCAACGCGGTGGCGGAGCTGCGCCCGGCCTCGCTGGCCGACTTCGACACCCGCATCGCCGCGATCGGCACCTTCGCCGCGCTGCCGGAGGCCGATGCCCTGGCCGCGGCCAACAAGCGCATCGGCAACATCCTGAAGAAGGCCGACATCGCCATTCCAGAGGCGACCGACCCGGCGCTGTTCGCCGAGGACGCCGAGCGCGCCCTGGGCGAGGCGGTGGAGGCGGCGCTGGCCGAGACCGACGGCCCGCTGCGGCAGCACGACTACGTGCGCGTGCTCGAGCGCCTGGCGCAAGTGCGCCCGCAGGTGGATGCGTTCTTCGACCAGGTGATGGTCAACGCCGAGGACCCGGCCGTGCGCGGCAACCGCCTGGCCCTGCTCAAGCGCCTGGCCGACCGCTTCGGCGCGGTGGCCGCGATCGGGCACCTGTCGGCCTGATCCCCGCGGCGCGTGGCGGCCCCGCCGCGCGCCACCGCCTCCATTGCCGGCCGCGGGGTTCGCGGCCGGCGGTACGCGGCCCTTCAGGCCGCCTTGGCGCGATCCCGGTATCCTGCGCCGATGCCGCTTCCACGTCGCGTCCAAGCCTGCCTGCCCCTCCTGCTCCTGGCCCTGGCGCCGTCGCTGGCGCTGGCGCGCGGCACCATCAGCAAGATCGAGATCGACGGCCTGGAGAAGGACCCGGCGATCGAGCAGAACGTGCGCCTGTCGCTGGGCCTGAACGACGTGCTGGGCAAGGAACAGGGCGAGTCGCGGCTGGAGCTGCTGTTGCTCAACGCCGAGCGCGACGCCCGCCGCGCGCTGGAGCCGTTCGGCTACTACTCGCCCAGCATCGAGGTCGACTCGGTCCGCGACGAGCAGGACCGGATCACCGTCACCCTGCGCATCGACAAGGGCCAGCCGGTGCAGGTGCGCGACTTCCGGGTCGACATCGCCGGCCCCGGCGGCGAGGACCACTACCTGCAGGAAGACCTGGCCGGCTTCCGCCCGCGCCCGGGCGAGCGCTTCGACCACGCCCTGTACGAGGAACACAAGGACGGCATCACCCGGCGCCTGGCCGAACGCGGCTACTTCGACGCCGACTTCCTCACCCGCGAGGTGCGGGTCAGCCGCGCCGAGGCCGCGGCCGACGTCGACCTGGTCTGGGACAGCGGCTTCCGCTACGACATGGGCCCGACCACCTTCCACCAGGACTACTTCCGGCCCGGCCTGCTGGAGAAGCTGGTGACCTGGGAGGAAGGCAGCTACTACCACGAGGGCAAGCTCGACCGCCTGCGCGAGTCGCTGGTGCGGCTGGACTACTTCAGCGCGATCGACATCCAGCCCAAGCCGGAGGAAGCCAGCGACGACCTGCGCGTGCCGGTGGACGTCAACCTGGTGATGGCCAAGCGCAACATCTACACCGCCGGCCTCTCGTACGGCACCGAAAGCGGCACCGGCGTGCGCCTGGGCGTGGAGCGGCGCTACGTCAACGACCGCGGGCACAAGCTCAACTGGGACCTGGACTGGGCGCAGAAGCGCAAGAGCTTCCTCACCCAATACCGGGTCCCCGCGTTCGCCTGGCTGGACGGCTGGTACGGCTTCTCGATCGGCTTCTACGACGAGCAGACCGACTACATCGACCTGCGCAACGTGAAGCTGGTGGCCAGCCGCAGCGGCGAGATCAGCGAGCACTGGACCGCGGTGGCCTCGCTCAACGCGCTGCGCGAGCGCTGGAGCTACGACATGGACACGGCCACCGGCTCGCGCCTGTACACCTATTCCACCCTGGTCTACCCGGAACTGAGCGCCACCTACGTCGACGTGGACGACCGCCTGTTCCCGCGCCGTGGCCTCAGCGGCACCCTGGCCGTGCGCGGTGGCGTGGAGAACGTGGGCTCGGACACCAGCTTCATCCAGCTGCACGGCAGCGGCACCTGGTACCGCCCGTTCGGCGTGGCCGACCGCCTGATCGTGCGCGGCGAGGCCGGCACCACCTGGACCGGCGAACTGGTGGCGATGCCGCCCAGCCTGCGCTTCTTCGCCGGCGGCGACCGCAGCATCCGCGGCTACGCCTGGCGCGAGGTCGGCCCGCGTACCCCGCCGCCGGACAACTTCGCCCTCGGCGCGCGCCGGGTGGTCACCGCCTCGGTCGAGTACGAGCACTACTTCAAGGGCGGCCCCTGGGGCGGCGCGGCCTTCGTCGACGCCGGCGATGCCTTCGACGGCGACTTCAACCCGCGCGTGGGCGTGGGCATCGGCGCGCGCTGGCGTTCGCCGGTGGGTCCGGTGCGGATCGACATCGCCCATGGCCTGGACGACCCTGATTCCAGCTTCCAGATCTACCTGAGCCTGGGGGCCAACCTGTGAGCACGACCGACGCCCCCGCCCCGCCGCCGCGCCGCCCGCGCTTCTACCGGCGCCGCCGCTTCTGGGCCTGGTCCGGCCTGGGCGTGCTGGCGCTGGTGCTGGCCGTGCTGGTCGCCGTGTACTGGCTGCTGCAGACCGTGGCCGGGCGCGACGTGCTGCTGGCGCAGATCGTCTCGCGCCTGCCGGTGGACTCGGCGCTGACCTGGGAGCGCGCCGAGGGCCCGGTCGCCGGTCCGCTGGTCCTGCATGGCCTCGAATTCCGCTACCAGGACTACCGGTTCACCGCGCGCCGGGCGGTGCTCGATCCCGACATCCGCCCGCTGCTGGGCAGGCGCCTGCGCCTGGATGCGTTCGTGCTCGAGGACGCCACCCTCAACCTGGCACGCAGCGACGAACCGTTCGAGCTGCCCAGCTGGCCGGAGTCGCTGCCGGCGATCGAGATGCCACTGGCGATCCAGGCCGACGCGATCATGGTCGACGGCCTGCGCGTGAGCTCCGGCGGCGAGCCGGTGATCGACATCCGCAGGCTGCGCGGCGGCATCGACATCGCCAACGGCCGCCTGCACGCCGAACACCTGCAGGTGGACAGCGACCTGGGCCTGTTCGCGGTGCACGGCGACTACGTGCCGGCCGAGGACTACCGCAGCGACCTGCTGGCCACCGCGGTGTTCCCCGCCGCCGACGGCGGGGTGCCGGCGCGGCTGGGGCTGATCGCGCGCGGCGACCTGTCGCGCATGGAAGTGGGCATCGGCGGGCGCGCGCCGCAGCCGCTGCGCGCCACCCTGGGCCTGGGCGGCAACGCCGACGCGCCGGCCTGGCAGCTGCGCGCGCGCAGCGAAGGCCTGGATCCGGGCCTGTTCACCGGCGCCGCGCCGATGGACGAGCCGCTGGCGTTCGAGTTGCAGGCCGACGGCAGCGGCGGCGCGGCCGACATCTCCGGCCGCGCGCGCGTGGCCGGCCAGGACGTGGTGGTCGCGCCCTCGCACGTGCGGCTGGAGGACCAGGTGCTGGAAGTCGAGCCGCTGGTGCTGCAGCTGCTCGAAGGCCAGGTGAGGCTGCGCGGCCGCGCCGACTTCACCAATCCCGACGAGGGCCGCTTCCGCTTCGCGCTCAATGCCGAGGGCATCCGCCTGCAGCCGGCCGAGCCGGACGCGCCGGCGGTAGGCATCGACGCCGCCCTGGGCCTGGCCGGCAGCACCACGCTGTGGGCCGCCTACGGCGATGCCGGCCTGCAGCGCGGCAGCGACCGCGCCAGCCTGCAGCTGGACGTGCGCGGCGATGCCGGCAGCGCGCGCATCCATGCGCTGCGCGCGCGCATGCCCACCGGCACCCTGGAGGCGCAGGGCCAGGCCAGCTGGGATCCGGTGCTGGCCTGGGACCTGGCGCTGCGCCTGGACGGCTTCGATCCGGGCTACTTCGTCCCCGGCTGGGACGGCAACGTCAACGGCCGCCTGGCCAGCAACGGCCGCGAGCGCGCCGCGCCGGGGCAGCCGGCCGACGGCTTCGACGCCAGCTTCGTGCTGGAGGACCTCGGCGGCCGCCTGCGCGGGCGCCCGCTGGACGGCCGCGGCCGCTTCCAGCTGCAGGGCGAGGCCGGCAATGGCGCGCTGGAACTGGCGTTGGGCGGCAGCCGGGTGCAGGCCAGCGGCCTGGTTGGCGACCGGATCGACGTGCAGGCCCGGCTGCAGCCGCTGCGCCTGGACGACCTGCTGCCCGGCACCGCCGGCAGCCTGCAGGGCAGCCTGCGCCTGCGCGGCCCGCGGGCCACGCCGGACCTGGACGCCGACCTGCAGGGCATGGGCCTGCAATGGGACGACTGGCGCGCCGCCTCGCTGTCGCTGCGCGGGCGCCTGCCCTGGCGCGGCCGCGACGGCGACCTGCGCCTGCTGGCGCGCGACATCGAGGCCGGGCTGGCGATCCAGCGCATCGACGTGCACGCCCGCGGCGCGGTCGCCGACCTGCACCTGGACGCCGAGGTCGACAGCCCGGAGGCCGCCGGCATCGTCCTGTCCGCGCAGCTGCGCGAACGCGGCAACGGCTGGCAGGGCACGCTCGAGCGGCTGCGGATCGCGCCGGCGCGCGGCAGCGCCTGGGCGCTGCAGGAGCCCGCCGCCTTCAGCCAGGCCGGCGAACGCTTCCAGCTGCAGCCGGCCTGCCTTGCCACCACCGGCGCCGACGGCGACGCCGCGCTGTGCGCGCAAGCGGACTGGCCGCGCCGCGGCCTGCAGCTGCACAGCGACCGCCTGCCGCTGACCCTGGTCCAGCCGTGGCTGCCCAAGAACGAGGGCCGCTCGCTGGTGCTGCGCGGCGAGCTGTCGCTGGACGCCGACCTGCGCCCGCAGGGCGGGCGCTGGAGCGGCGGCGTGCACCTGGCCTCGCTCGAGGGCGGCCTGCGCCTGGGCGACCGCACCCGCCGCGAGCTGGTGCGCTACGACCACTTCAGCCTGGACGTGGAGTTCGACCCGCGCCAGATCAGCGGCCGCCTCGGCAGCGGCTTCTCCGGCGACGGCTACATCGATGCCCGGGTGGCCACCGGCTGGGATCCCGGCTCGCCGCTCAACGGCGAGATCTACACCTACATGTCGCGCCTGTTCTGGCTGGAGCTGTTCTCGCCGGACCTGGTGCGGCCGCGCGGCGTGCTGCGCGGCCACGTGAGCCTGCGCGGCACCCGCGCCGCGCCGGCGCTGGGCGGACAGCTGCTGCTGGAGGACTTCCAGGGCGAACTGCCGGCGCTGGGCCTGGTGCTGAGCGAGGGCCGCGGCATGCTCGACGCGCAGCCGGACGGCTCGGCGCGGATCGAGGCCTCGATGCGCTCCGGCGAAGGCACGCTGCGGGTGGACGGCGGCCTGTCCTGGTACGGCCAGGCCACGCCGCTGCAGCTGGCCATCCGCGGCCAGGACGTGCTGATCGCCGACACCCCGATGCTGCACGCGGTGGCCAATCCCGACCTGCGCTTCAGCATGGACGGGCCGACCATGGTCCTGACCGGCGAGGTCGGCGTGCCCAGTGCGCGCATCGACCTGGAACGCTTCGAGCAGGGCGCGGAGATCTCCGAGGACGTGGTGGTGCTGGACCCGGTGGACCCGGAGGAAACCGCCGAGGCACCGCTGGACCTGGACCTGGCCCTGGTGCTGGGCGAGGACGTGCGCCTGAGCGGCTACGGCCTCACCGGCACCCTCGCCGGGCGCCTGCAGGTGCGCGCCCGCCCCGGCCGCGAGATGACCGCCACCGGCGCCCTGGACGTGGGCGGCAAGTACGAGGCCTACGGCCAGGAGCTGCAGATCACCCGCGGACAGATGACCTGGAGCAACAACCGGGTCAGCGACCCGCGGGTGAACCTGCGCGCCGAACGCCGCGTCGGCGACGTCACCGCCGGCATCGACGTCACCGGCAACGCCACCACCCCGCGGGTGGAGGTGTGGTCCAACCCGGGCATGCCGCAGTCCGAGGCCCTGGCCTACCTGATGCTGGGCCGCAGCCTGGAAGGCGCCACCCGCGACCAGGCCAACCAGGTGACCGCGGCCTCGGCGGCGATGTCCGCCGGCACCGGCCTGCTGGCGGCGCAGCTGGGCTCGCGCCTGGGCTTCGACGACGCCGGCGTGACCCAGTCGCGCGCCCTGGGCGGTTCGGTGGTGGGCGTGGGCAAGTACCTGTCGCCCAAGCTGTACGTCGGCTACGGCGTGTCGCTGGTCGGCAGCGGCCAGGTGCTGATCCTCAAGTACCTGCTGCGGCGTGGCTTCGACCTGGAGATCGAGTCGTCCACGGTGGAGACCCGCGGCTCGGTCAACTGGCGCCACGAACGCTGATCCGTGACCTGCGGCGGTTGTCGCGCGCGGCGCGCGCGGCTACCGTCCCCGGTTCGTTTCCCAGCTGGATCCCCAGATGTCCAAAGCAAGACCCGCCGCGCTCGCCGGCCTCGCCCTGGCCTGCCTTACCGCCCTGTCCGCGCCCGCGCGCGCCGACGAAGGCATGTGGATGCCCTCGCAGCTGCCGCAGCTGGCCGGCGCCCTGCGCGAGGCAGGCTACGCCGGCGATCCGGCGCAGCTGGCCGACCTGACCGCCGCCCCGCTCAACGCGGTGGTGCGTGCCGGCGGTGGCACCGGCGCGTTCGTGTCCGCCGACGGCCTGGTGCTGACCAACCACCACGTCGCCTTCGGCGTGATCCAGTACAACTCCACGCCCGAGCGCAACCTGATCGACAACGGCTACGTCGCCGCCACCCGCGCCGAGGAACTGCCGGCCAACCCGGACTTCCGCGTGCTGGTGACGGTCGGCTTCGACAGGGTCACCGACCAGGTCCTGGCCGGCACCCGCGGCCGCAAGGGCCGCGCCTACCAGGAGGCGGTGGAGGCGGCGACCAAGCGCATCGTCTCCGAATGCGAACAGGAGCCGGGCATCCGCTGCTCGGTGGCGGCCATGTACGCCGGCAGCGACTTCTACCGCATCCGCCAGCTGGAGCTGCGCGACCTGCGCCTGGTCTACGCCCCGCCGCGCGCCATCGGCAACTACGGCGACGAGATCGACAACTTCATGTGGCCGCGCCACACCGGCGACTTCACCATCCTGCGCGCCTACGTCGGCAAGGACGGCAAGCCGGCCGCGTATTCGCCGGACAACGTGCCCTACAACCCGCCCTCGCACCTGCAGGTCTCGGCCACCGGGCCGAAGGTTGGCGACTTCGCCATGCTCGCCGGCTACCCGGGCGTGACCTACCGCCACCGCACCGCGGCCGAGTTCGCGCGCCAGGTGGAGTGGACCCTGCCGGCGCGCGTGGAGCTGTTCGACGCGCTGATCGCGGTGATCGAGCAGGCCGGCCGCGAGGACGCCCGCGCCCGCACCCTGTACGCCTCGCAGCTGCAGGGCCTGAAGAACAACCGCAAGCGCGCCGCCGGCGAGCTGGAAGGCCTGCGCCGCAGCGACGCGGTGCGCCAGCGCACGGCCGACGAGCAGGCGATGCTGGCCGCAACCCCCGCTGCCGAGCGCCGCGAGATCGACGCGCTGGCCGAGGTGCTGGAGCGCGACAACGCCATGCGCGAGCGCGACCTGCTGCTGGGCGTGGCCACCTCGCAGAGCCAGCTGCTGCGTTCGGCCCTGGTGCTGGAGCGGCTGCGGATCGAGTCCGGCAAGCCCGACGCCGCGCGTGCCCCCGGCTACCAGGCACGCGACCTGGCCCTGATCGAGGGCCAGCTGCGCCAGGTGCAGCGCCGCTTCCACCCGGAGGTGGAGAAGGCCCTGCTGCGCGAGCTGCTGGGCCGCTACCAGCAGCTGCCGGACGCGCAGCGCGTGGCCGAGTTCGACGCCGCCTTCGGGCGCACCCCTGAGGCGCTGGCGCAGGCGCTGGATGCGCTGTACGCCGGCACCGGCTTGGGCGACGAGCAGGCGCGCCTGGACGCCTTCGCCGCCGCGCGCGAGGGCAAGGCGCTGCCGGCCGATCCGCTGCTGGCCCTGGCCGCGCGCCTGGTCCCGGCGCAGATCCGCCTGGAGAACGTGCGCAAGACCAGCGAGGGCGAGCAGCTGCGCCTGCGCCCGGCATACATGCGCGCGCTGGCCGCCTGGCGCAAGGCCCAGGGCCGCGCCCTGTACCCGGATGCCAACGGCACCCTGCGCGTCAGCTACGGCAAGCTCGCGCCGTTGCAGCCGCGCGACGCGGTGAGCTACGCCCCGGTCACCACCGTGGCCGGCATCGTCGAGAAGCACACCGGCCAGGTGCCGTTCGACGCGCCACAGCCGCTGCTGGACGCGATCGCCGCCGGCGACTTCGGCCACACCGCCGATCCGGAGCTGGGCACCCAGACCGTGGATTTCCTCACCAACCTGGACACCACCGGCGGCAACTCCGGCTCGCCGGTGCTCAACGCCCGCGGCGAGCTGATCGGCCTGAACTTCGACAGCAACTGGGAAGCGGTCAGTGCCAGCTGGTGGTTCGACCCGCGCTACAAGCGCGCCGTCCACGTGGACATGCGCTACATGCGCTGGCTGATGGAAAAGGTCTACCCTGCCCCGCACGTGCTGCGGGAAATGGGGCTGTAAGCCCGGCCACCTCCCTGTCGGCGCGTCCACGTGCCGACAGGGAGGCTGCATGCGCAGGCTGTTGCTTTGCACGATGCTCGGGCTGGCGATCGCCGGCCCAGCCATGGCGGACGACCCCGCCGCCCCCGCGGACAACCCGCGCCTGGCAGCGATCTACGCGGCCGACCAGGCCGCCCGCAGCCGCGACGACATCGACTGGGACATCCAGCGCGAGCAGGACCGTGCCCACCGCGCCGAGGTACTGGCGCTGCTGCGCGCCGGGCAGCTGCGCACGGCCACCGACTACTTCCGCGCCGGCATCCTGTTCCAGCACGGCGAAAGCGATGACGACTACCGCACGGCGCTGGCCCTGGCGCAGGTTTCGGCAACCCTGGATCCGCAACGCAGCGCCGCGCGCTGGCTGACCGCCGCGGCCTGGGACCGGTTGCTGCTGCACCGCGGCCAGCCGCAGTGGTACGGCACCCAGTACCAGGCCGGGAAGGACGGAGCGCTGGAGCTTTCCCCGGTTGACGAGGACGCGGTCGACGACGCCGAGCGGCTGCGCATGGGCGTGCCCAACCTGGCCGGGGCGCGCGCCCGCGCGGCGGCGATGGGCGGGGACTGAGCCGGACCGGGGACTGCGCGCGCGGCGCTTGTCAACGGCTTACATCGCCGGCAGCAGGGGGCGACAATCGGTTTTCCGACTCTTTCCTCGCGAAAACCGCAGTCCATGACCGAGATTTCCCCCGCGCTCGCGCGCAAGATCGCCCAGACCATCGCCGAGGAAATCGGCGCGCAGACGCAGCAGGTGCAGGCCGCCGTCGCGCTGCTCGACGAGGGCGCGACCGTGCCGTTCATCGCGCGCTACCGCAAGGAAGTCACCGGCGGCCTGGACGATACCCAGCTGCGCAACCTCGAGGTGCGCCTGGCCTACCTGCGCGAGATGGAGGAGCGCCGCGCCGCGATCCTGGCCAGCATCGCCGAGCAGGGCAAGCTGACCGACGAACTGCGTGCGGAGATCGAGGCGGCCGACAGCAAGTCGCGCCTGGAGGACCTGTACCTGCCGTACAAGCCCAAGCGCCGCACCCGCGCCCAGATCGCGCGCGAGGCCGGGCTGGAGCCGCTGGCCAACGGCCTGCTCGAGGATCCGACCCGCGTCCCGGAGGAGTTCGCCGCGCAGTTCGTCGACGCCGACAAGGGCGTGGCCGACCCCAAGGCGGCGCTGGAGGGCGCGCGCGCGATCCTGATCGAGCGCTGGGGCGAGGACGCCACCCTGCTGGGCGAGCTGCGCTCCTGGCTGGAGGCCAATGGCCAGATCCGCTCGAAGGTGGTCGAAGGCAAGGAGACCGCCGGCGAGAAGTACCGCGACTACTTCGACCACGCCGAGCCGCTGGCGAAGATCCCCTCGCACCGCCTGCTGGCGCTGTTCCGCGGCCGCCGCGAGGAGTTCCTGCAGCTGGACCTGGAGCCGGGCGCCGACGCCGAGTCCGGCCACGCCTACGCCGAGGGCCGCATCGCCCGCCACGCCGGGATCGAGGACCGCGGCCGCCCCGCCGACGCCTGGCTGCGCAACGCCTGCCGCCTGGCCTGGCGCGCCAAGATCCACATGCACCTGCTGCTGGACCTGTTCAACCAGGCGCGCGAGAAGGCCGAGGCGGAGGCCATCGCGGTGTTCGGCGACAACCTCAAGGACCTGCTGCTGGCCGCCCCGGCCGGCCCGAAGGCGGTGCTGGGCCTGGACCCAGGCCTGCGCACCGGCGTGAAGGTGGCGGTGGTCGATCCCACCGGCAAGCTGGTGGCCACCGACACCATCTACCCGCACGAGCCCAAGCGGCAGTGGGACCAGTCGCTGGCCACGCTGAAGAAGCTGTGCGTGGCCCACGGCGTGCAGCTGATCGCGATCGGCAACGGCACCGCCTCGCGCGAGACCGACAAGCTGGCCGGCGAGCTGCTGAAGCTGGCGCCGGAACTGAAGATGCAGAAGGTCGTGGTCAGCGAGGCCGGCGCCTCGGTGTACTCGGCCTCCGAGCTGGCCGCCAGGGAATTCCCGAACCTGGACGTGTCGCTGCGTGGCGCGGTGTCGATCGCCCGCCGCCTGCAGGATCCGCTGGCCGAGCTGGTCAAGATCGAGCCCAAGGCCATTGGCGTGGGCCAGTACCAGCACGACGTGGACCAGTTCCGCCTGGCGCGCGCACTGGACGCCAAGGTCGAGGACTGCGTGAACGCGGTCGGCGTGGACGTGAACACCGCCTCGGCCGCGCTACTGGCGCGCGTGTCGGGCCTGAGCCCGACCGTGGCCGAGAACATCGTCGCCTACCGCGACCAGAACGGCGCCTTCCCCTCGCGCAAGGCGCTGCTGAAGGTGCCGCGCCTGGGCGAGAAGACCTTCGAGCAGTGCGCCGGCTTCCTGCGCATCAACGGCGGCGAGCAGCCACTGGACGCCTCGGCGGTGCACCCGGAGGCCTACCCGGTGGTCGAGCGCATCCTCGCCGGCACCGGCCGCGAGGTGAAGCAGATCATCGGCGACACCGCCTTCCTACGCTCGCTCAAGCCCGAGCAGTTCACCGACGAGAAGTTCGGCGTGCCGACCGTGCGCGACATCCTCAAGGAGCTGGAGAAGCCCGGCCGCGACCCGCGCCCGGAGTTCAAGGCGGCGAAGTTCGCCGAGGGCGTGGAGGACATCAAGGACCTCAGGCCCGGCATGATCCTGGAAGGCGTGGTCAGCAACGTCGCCGCGTTCGGCGCGTTCGTGGACATCGGCGTGCACCAGGACGGCCTGGTCCACATCTCCGCCCTGTCCGAGCGCTACGTCAAGGATCCGCGCGACGTGGTCAAGGCCGGCGACATCGTCAAGGTGAAGGTGCTGGAGGTGGACGTGGCGCGCAAGCGCATCGCCCTGACCTGCCGCCTCAGCGACGAGCCGGGCCAGGCCAGCGCGCGCGATGCGCGTGGCGGCGACCGCGACCAGCGCAACGGCCCGCGCGGCGGCGATCGCGGTGGCCGTGGCGGCAACCCGGCGCGTGCGCCTCAGCAGGCCGCGCCGTTCAACAGCGCCATGGCCGATGCGCTGAAGAACCTGCGCCGCGGCTGAGCAGGCCGGCAGCGACCAACGAGGGGCCGGCATTGCCGGCCCTTCTTTTTTTGCAGATGGCTACCCGCGTACCGGTCGCGTCGGGGGACTACTCGGCCCACTCCAGGTCCGTGGTGAAGGCGATGGTGAGCCAGCGCTGCTGCGGATCGCCGCCGATGCGTTCGCCGATGCTGTCGCGCAGCTGGTCCCACGACTCCAGCGTGCGCGGCGGCTGGCCGCGCGGAACGATGAAGTGCAGCTCGATCTGGCGACCGCGCCCGACCCGGGCCACGTAGGCACGGAAGTCGAGGAAGCCCTCTTCGGCCACCACCTGGCGTGCGACCTCCTCCACCTGCAGGCGCAGGTCCTGCGGAGTGACCAGCAGGATGTCCTCCAGCGCGCGCCGGATCGTTCCCAGCGGCAACGGCAGGATCAGCACGCACACCAGCGCCAGCACGCCCGGATCGATGTAGGGCGTCCAGTGCTCCAGCGCCGTGCCCTGCAGCGTGCTGCCGATGGCGAAGGCCAGCAGCAGGGCGGTGGTGATCGCTCCGGATATCATCCAGGCCCGCGCATCCAGCGCCACCAGCTGCGACTTCAGGCGGCGGTTCGCGCGCAGCTGGTAGACCGACATCACGATACAGGCCACCAGGGTGACGCCGGCATACAGCATGGCGTGGCCGAAGTGCAGCACGCGGCCACCCTCGATGAAGCTGTGCACCGCGTTGATCAGGGCGTACAGCACCGCGCTGGTGAGCATCAGCCCGCTGCAGGCCAGGACCATCGGCTCCAGGTGCCAGAAGCCCATGCTGAAGTGCTCGACCAGGCGCCGGTTCTGCGGCCCGCCGGCATCGGCCGCGGCGATCAGCCGCGCCACCAGCAGGGTGACCACCGTCATCAGCACGTCCACCAGCGAGTACACGCCATCGAAGACGATGGCGAAGGAGCGGGACAGCAGTCCGAACACGATCCCCAGCGCCGCGACCAGCAGGGTCACGCCGATGGAGACGGCCAGCACCGTCTGCTCGCTGGGACCTGCCTGGACCTGCCGTGGCGGAAGTGGCGACGACGACATGGCGTCGAGGTTAACGCGGCGGCGGCGGTCTGGCGCATGCGGCACCGCCCGGTAGCGCCCCGTCGCGACGCGCCGGGCAGGCCACGCCGGAAGCAGGGCCGGGGAAGCCGGAGCGGAATCGGCCGCGCCCGGCAACCCGGGCGAACCGCTCAGGCCGCTTCGGCCGCCTTGCGGAACTCGTCGTAGGCGGCCTGGGCATTGGCGGCGTACATCAGCGACGGCCCCCCACCCATGTAGACCGCCACGCCCAGCATCTCGCGGAACTCCTCCGGGGTGGCGCCCAGGCGCACCAGCGCCTTGGCGTGGAAGCCGAGGCAGCCGTCGCAGCGGTTGGCCACGCCGATGGCCATGGCGATCAGTTCCTTGGTCTTCTCGTCCAGCGCGCCCGGCGCCATCGCCGCCTTGGCCAGCGCGCCAAAGCCCTGCATCACGTCGGCATTGTGGGTGCGCAGCGCGGTGAGGTTGCGCGAGATGTCACGGGTCAGTTCGGTGTAGTTGGCGGCGTTCATGCTGGCCTCCGGCAGTAGGATGTGCAGCGAGAATATTAGTGATTGCTAAATTAGGCAATACTCATATACTGGCCGCATGAGCCCAGCCATCACCCGCAAGGACCTCGCCTTCATGCAGCAAGGCGCCGCCGAGGCGGCCGCCATGCTGCGCACGCTCGGCCACGAGCAGCGCCTGCTGGTGCTGTGCCTGCTGGTCGGCCATGGCGAGCTGGGCGTTGGCCAGCTGCTGGAGCAGGTGGACCTGAGCCAGTCGGCGCTGTCGCAGCACCTGGCGCGGATGCGCGCCGACGGCCTGGTCGACTGCCGGCGCGAAGGCCAGGCCGTCTACTACCGCATCGCCGATCCGCGCGTGGCCACGCTGGTGGGCGCGCTCAAGTCCGTGTTCTGCCCCTGAGGGATTCCCCATGAAAACCATCGATGCCCGCACCGCCCGTTCGCTGCTGGAACAGGGCGCATTGCTGGTCGATATCCGCGCGCCGGACGAACATGCGCGCGAACGCATCAGCGGCGCCTGCTGCGTTCCGCTGGACCGGCTTCAGGCCGCGCCGCAGCTGCGCGACGCCGCCGCCAGCACCGTGGTCTTCCACTGCCGCTCCGGCATGCGTACCCGGGCCAATGCCGCCGCGCTGGAAGCCGCGGCCGGCGGTCGCGAGGTCCTGCTGCTGGACGGTGGCATCAATGCGTGGAAACAGGCTGGGCTACCGGTGGTGCGCGAAGCCGGGGCGCCGCTGGAACTGAACCGCCAGGTGCAGATCGCCGTGGGCGTGCTGCTGCTGGCCGGCAGCACGCTGGCGGCGACGGTCTCGCCCTGGTTCCTGCTGCTGACCGGCTTCCTCGGCGCCGGCCTGCTGTTTGCCGGCGTGTCCGGCTTCTGCGGCCTGGCCCACGTGCTGCTGCGCATGCCATGGAACCGGGCGATGCGCGCCTGAACCACGGCGTGCGGCGTCCGGGTTATCCGGCTGCCGGCGGCACCCGCAGGTCCTCGACCACCGTGCCCCAGGTGGTGATTTCCTCGTCATGCGGCAGGTCGCGAAAATCCTCGGCCAGCGCCTGTTCGTACCACTGCCGCATCGGCTCCAGCTGCAGCAGCCGCTGCGCGTAGGCTTCCGCCTGCGGGTCCGCCAGCGACAGGCCGTAGCCCTGCAGGCGGAACGCCACCGGCGCGAAGAACGCATCGGCCGCGCTGAAGGCCGCGCCGGCCAGGAACGGGCCGCCAAAGCGGTCCAGGCCGTCGCGCCACAGCGCCGAAAGCCGGTCCAGGTCGCGCTGCAGCGAAGCCGGGACCTCGCGCAGGCGCACACGCTGGCCGCAACTCATCGAGCAACGCGTGCGCAGCTCGCCGAAGCCGGCGTGCATCTCCGCGGCGGCGCTGCGCGCCCAGGCGCGTGCCAGCGGATCGTCCGGCCAGACGCCCGGATGGCGCTCGGCCAGGTATTCGACGATGGCCAGGGATTCCCAGACCACGGTGTCGCCATCGACCAGCAGCGGCACCTTGGCGTTGGGCGACAGCGCGCGGAACCGCTCCCAGGCCGCGGTGTCGTGGAACGGCACCATGCGCTCCTCGAACGGGATACCGAGCATCCGCAGCAGCAGCCACGGCCGCAGCGACCAGGACGAGTAGTTGCGGTTGGCGATATGCAGCACGTACATCGGCACGCTCCTTCGCGCCGCCGGGGCGACGGCGTACGCGCCGATCATACGGCGCCGCCGCGGCCGCTTCAGGCCACGCGGCTGCGGCGCTGGCGTTCCAGGTGGACCAGCAGCAGCGAGATCGCCGCCGGGGTCATACCGGGAATGCGCTGGGCCTGGCCGATGCTCAGCGGACGCACGCGCTCCAGCTTCTGCTGTACCTCGGCCGACAGGCCGCGCACCGCGGCGTAGTCGAAGTCCGCGGGGATCGGGGTGGACTCATGGCGGCGCTGGCGCTCGATCTCCTCGCGCTGGCGGTCCAGGTAGCCGGCGTACTTGACCCCGATCTGCACCTGCTCGGCCACCTGGGCATCGTCCACGCCCGGGCCCAGTGCCGGCACCCGCATCAGCGCGGCGTAGTCCAGCTCCGGGCGCTTGAGCAGGTCCAGGGCACTGGTCTCGCGGCTCACCGCCACGCCCAGCACCTGCTCCACCTCGCGGCCCACGGCATTGGCCGGGGTGGCCCACAGCGCGCGCAGGCGCGCGGTCTCGCGCTCGATCGCCTCGCGCTTGGCGCAGAAGCGCGCCCAGCGCACGTCGTCGACCAGGCCCAGGCGGCGGCCGGTCTCGGTCAGGCGCAGGTCGGCGTTGTCCTCGCGCAGCTGCAGCCGGTACTCGGCGCGGCTGGTGAACATGCGGTACGGCTCGTTGGTGCCGTGGGTGATCAGGTCATCGACCAGCACGCCCAGGTAGGCCTCGTCGCGGCGCGGCGCCCAGGCTTCCTGCCCGCGCACGTGGCGGGCGGCGTTGAGGCCGGCCAGCAGGCCTTGGGCCGCGGCCTCCTCGTAGCCGGTGGTGCCGTTGATCTGGCCGGCGAAGAACAGGCCCGACACCAGCCGCGTCTCCAGCGTGGGCTTGAGCCCGCGCGGGTCGAAGAAGTCGTACTCGATGGCGTAGCCGGGACGGGTGATGTGCGCGTGCTCGAAACCACGGATGCTGCGCACCAGTTCCAGCTGCACGTCGAACGGCAGCGAGGTGGAGATGCCGTTGGGGTAGATCTCCACCACGTCCAGGCCCTCCGGCTCGACGAAGACCTGGTGGCTCTCCTTGTCGGCGAAGCGCACCACCTTGTCCTCGATCGAGGGGCAGTAACGCGGGCCGATGCCCTCGATCTGGCCGGTGTACAGCGGCGAGCGGTCCAGCGCGCCACGGATGATCTCGTGGGTGCGCGCGGTGGTGTGGGTGATCCAGCACGGGACCTGGCGCGGATGCTCCTCGACCCGGCCAAGGAAGGACATCACCGGCAGGGGATCGTCGCCGGGCTGCTCCTCCATCACCGAGTAGTCGAGGCTGCGGCCGTCGATCCGCGGCGGGGTGCCGGTCTTGAGGCGGTCGATGGCGAACGGGCGCTCGCGCAGGCGCGCGGCCAGGGTGGTGGATGGCGGATCGCCCATGCGCCCGGCCGCGTAGGTGGTCTGGCCAATGTGGACCTTGCCGGCCAGGAAGGTACCGGCGGTCAGCACCACGGCCGGGGCCTCGAAGCGCAGCCCGGTCTGGGTGATGGCGCCGCGCACGGCGTCGCCTTCGATGACCAGGTCATCCACCGCCGCCTGGAACACGGTCAGGTTGGGCTGGGTCTCGACCATGCGCCGGATCGCGGCGCGGTACAGCGCGCGGTCGGCCTGGCAGCGGGTGGCGCGCACCGCCGGGCCCTTGGAGGCGTTGAGGGTGCGCCACTGGATGCCGGCCAGGTCGGCGGCATGGGCCATGGCCCCGCCCAGGGCGTCGATCTCCTTGACCAGGTGGCCCTTGCCGATGCCGCCGATGGCCGGGTTGCAGCTCATCGCGCCCACGGTCTCGATGTTGTGGGTCAGCAGCAGGGTGCGCGCCCCGGAGCGGGCCGAGGCCAGGGCGGCCTCGGTGCCGGCGTGGCCGCCGCCGATCACGATGACGTCGTACTGGTGGAAGGAGGAAGGCATGGGGGCGGTTCCCGCCACGGCCGGGGGGCCCGCGCGGGGACCAGGCACGGCCGGGCTTTTTTAGGACAGGCCCTAAAGTTTGGCACGCTTCGTGCGGATATACCGGATGTGCACCCATCGCGGCAAAGCGTCGGGGGGCGCTGATCGGAATTGGAACAGGGGCCGATCATGCACGCGATGGGGAAGCCTGGGGCCGGCAGTCGGGGGACTGCCGGCCCCCTTTTTTTGCCCGCAACCCGCGTCGCTACGGGTTTTCCGGCCCGGAAAAGGGACAGCCCGGCCTTTCGGGCCGGGCTGTGCAGAGGTGCCGACGTCCGGTAGGGCCGGAACAGGGGGGATCCAGATTTCCCTACCGGACATCGACATGGCTTGGCCGGACTGGGTCAGAAGTTGACGCCGCCGGTCACACGGGCGCTAGCTTGCCGGCGCGCGCCGCACAAACGCAAGCGTATTTTCAGCGCTCCAGCGTGCGCCGCGTCTCAAACCTGGGAACCCGCTCGGCCCGCCGCGGGCTGCTGACCGGACGCGGGACGTCGCCGGCCACCGGGCGCGGCGAGCGGACCGTGGCCGGACGCGATTCGCCGTAGGTGGCCGGGCGCGGCCCACCCGTGACCGCCGGCTGCGCGGCCGGGGCGGCGTTGGCCTCCTCGGCACGCAGGCGCTGCTGCAGCGGCAGGCGCCGACCCTGGTTGTCCGGACGCGGACGGTACTCCTGCACCGGGCGCGGCGCCGGGGCGGCGGCCGGCCCCATGCCGCCCGGCCGGCCGGCGGCCTGCGGGCGGGACTGGTAGGGGCCACCCTGGGCCGCCTGCGGCCTGGGCTGCGGACGCCCGGGGCCGCGCGCGGCGCCGGCGCGCTGCTCGCGCAGCCGGTCCAGGTCACGCCAGGGCGCGCGCTCGCGCGGGCGATCATGGCCGGGATTGTCGTGTTTCGGCGGCGGCGGGCGATGGCCTTCCGGGCGGCTGCCGCCGGCGGTGGCCGGCGGCCGCACCGGCGGGCGGTACGGCGCGTGGTAGTACGGGTAGGCGGGATAGCCGTAGGCCGGGTAACGCCCGCCGTAGTAGTAATGCACCCCCAGCGAGACGCCCGGGGTGTAGCGGTAATAGGGGTAGCCGTAACCGTACTCGTGGTAGTGGTACTCGGTGACCGGCGCACCGCTGTAATAGTCGCCACCGTAGCCGGTGCCCACGTAGTCGTAGGTCGCGCAACCGGACAGCGCCAGGGCGCAGGCCAGTCCGCTCAGCATCCTCAGTTTCATGGGCCACCCCCTGTACGGTATGCCGGCAGCTTCGGTGCCGCGCTTTGAATCCGTGCTTAACCCTTGCCGCTCCCGCGCCCCAATGCAGCCTTGGGCAGGGGTCGGCGGCGGGGCCGTTCAGTTAACCTGTGTCGCATGATCCCCCAGTTGCCCGCCGCCGACGAGGTGTTCGCCGCCGCCGCGCGCATCGCAGGCCGGGCAGCCACCACCCCGGTGCTGCGCTCGCGCACGCTCGACGCACTGGCCGGCTGCACCCTGTTCCTGAAGGCCGAACACCTGCAGCGCAGCGGCGCGTTCAAGTTCCGCGGCGCCTGCAACGCGGTGGCGGCGCTGGATGCCGAAGCCGCCGCCCGCGGCGTGGTCACCCACTCCTCCGGCAACCACGGCGCCGCCCTGGCGCTGGCCGCGCGCGAGCGCGGCATTCCCTGCCACGTGGTCGTCCCGGAGGGCGCGGTCGGGGCCAAGCTGGCCAACATCAGCCGCCACGGCGCCGTGCTGTGGCGCTGCGCGCCCACCCAGGCCGCGCGCGAGGCCACCTGCGCGGACGTCGCCGCGCAAACCGGCGCCAGCATCGTGCACCCCTACGAGAACCGGCTGGTGATCGCCGGCCAGGGCACGGCCGCGCTGGAACTGCTGGACCAGGCCGGCGGCCTGGACGTGCTGGTGGCGCCGGTCGGCGGCGGCGGCCTGGCGGCCGGCTGCGCGCTGGCGCTGGAAGTCGCCGGGCGCGGCTGCCGCCTGCTGCTGGCCGAACCGGCCGGCGCCGCGGATGCCGCGCATGCCCTGGCGCATGGCGCGCCGCCGCAGGACTTCGTCCCGGACACCGTGTGCGACGGCCTGCGCGCGCGCATCGGCGCACCCAACCTGGCGGTGCTGCGCGCGGCCGGCGCCGAGGTCGCAGTGGTCGATGACGCGGCCACCCTGGAGGCCATGCGCCTGGCCTGGCAGGTGCTCAAGCAGACCATCGAACCGTCCTCGGCGCTGGCCCTGGCCGCGGTGCTGGCGCGTGCGCCGCAGCTGGCCGGCAAGCGCGTGGGCGTGATCCTCACCGGAGGCAACGTGGACCTGGAGGCATTGCCTTGGCGCGCCTGAGATCGCGGCGCCGGCGCGGCGGCGGATTCGGCCGCTGGATGGCGCGGCTGATGCTGCTGGTCCTGGCCTGGCTGGCCGGCGTGGCCGGCTGGATCGTATGGGTCGGGCACCGCGACGATGCGCGCCCGGCCGACGCGATCATCGTGCTCGGCGCCGCCGCCTACGACGCGCGGCCTTCGCCGGTGTTCGAGGAACGCATCCGCCACGGCCTGAACCTGTACCGCGCCGGCTACGCCCCAGTGCTGCTGTTCACCGGCGGCTACGGCACCGGCGCGCGCTTCGCCGAATCCCAGGTGGCGCGGCGCTACGCCGTGCGCCAGGGCATCCCGGAAGAGGCGATCCTGATCGAGACCTCCTCGCGCACCACCCTGCAGAACCTGCTGCAGGCGCGCGAACTGATGCGGCAGCGCGACCTGCACAGCGCGATCATCGTCAGCGACCCGCTGCACATGTCCCGCGCCTTGCGCCTGTGCCGGCACCTGGGCATCGAGGCGGCCGGCTCGCCCACGCCCAGCACCCGCTTCCGCAGCTTCCAGACCCAGTGGCGCTTCCTGCTGCAGGAGGTCTACTTCTTCCACCGCGACCTGGTGGCGCGCGTGGCCTGAAGCGCGCCGTATCATGCGCGGCCTTCCCTCCACCGGAACCAAGATGAGCAACGACACCACCCCGCAGGCCCGGGCCATTGCCCTGGTCACCGCCTACTACGACGCGTTCAACCGCGGCGACCGCCAGGCCATGCTCGCGCTGCTGGCCGAGGACGTGGTCCACGACCTCAACCAGGGCCCGCGCGAGACCGGCCGCGAGGCCTTCGCCGCCTTCATGCAGCGCATGGACGCCAGCTACCGCGAGCGGCTGGAGGACATCGTGGTCCTGGCCACGGCCGACGGCACCCGCGCGGCGGCCGAGTACGTGGTCCACGGCCAGTACCTGAAGGACGACGAGGGCCTGCCGCCGGCCAAGGGCCAGGCCTACGTGCTGCCCGGCGGCGCGTTCTTCGACATCCGCGACGGCAAGATCGCGCGGGTGACCAACTACTACAACCTGCAGGACTGGATTGCGCAGGTGGGGTGAGAGCGGGAATTCGTGATTTGTGATTTGTGATTCGTAATCGCGCGTAGCCCGGATAAGCGAAGCGCATCCGGGGCTTTGCGCACGGCGGAGTGCTGGTCGCGCAGGCGTGCCGACCTTCTCCCCGGCGCCTCCCCGGTGGGGGAGGCGCGCCACGCGCCTCAGGGATTGCGGCGGCGGATGGGGATGGAGGAGACGGGGACGGCGGCGATCTCGTGGCCGCCGTGGCGGATCGGGGCGCCGGGGTCCGGGGCCCAGGCCTGGGCGTAGATCACTTCCCAGGTGCTGGGCAGGCGCCCGTCGGCGTCGCGCAGCGGTTCGTAGGCGGCTTCGGCGGCGGCGAAGCGGGCACGGCCGGTCAGGCTGCGGCGGCGGCTGGCCAGCGCATTGGTCGCACCGATCGCGCGCAGTTCGCGCATCAGCGCCGGCAGGCCGGTGTAGGTCAGGGTGAACAGGTCGCGGTCCAGCACCGGGTCGCGGAAACCGGCCTGCACCAGGGCGTCGCCAAAGCCGGCGATCGAGACGAACGGGCTCACGTGCGGCGCCTCGTCGGCCACGGAGAACGCCTCGCGCAGTTCGACCAGGGTTTCCGGGCCGAAGCTGGAGCACAGCAGCAGGCCTCCGGGCCTGAGCACGCGGCGGAAGCCGGCGAACACCGCCGGCAGGTCCTCCACCCACTGCAGGCAGAGGTTGGAGAAGATCACGTCCACGCTGTTGTCCGCCAGCGGCAGCGCGCGCGCATCGGCGCACACGCGCGCGAACGGCCTCCACCAGCCGGCCTGGCGGCGCGCCTGGCGCAGCATCGGCAGGGCCAGGTCCACGGCGACCACCTGCGCCTTCGGCCAGCGCTTGCGCATGGCCGCGGCGGCATGGCCAGTGCCGCTGCCGAGGTCCAGCACCACCTGCGGCACCTTGTCGTCGAGGTAGACCAGCGACTCGAGCAGGCGCGTGCGCACTTCCGCCTGCAGGGCGGCGGCATCGTCGTAGCCGGCGGCGGCGCGGGAAAAGGCGCGGCGCACCTGGCGGGGGTCGAATACGGGATCCATGGCGGAGGGCGGCTCAGGGCCCGGTATTGTCGGCGAAAGCCAGCAGCTCCGCTGCGACCGCATCGACATGCCCGAGGAACGGTGCGTGCCCGGCGCCGGGCAGTTCCACGAAGCGCGATCCCGGCGCGCGCCCGGCGGCGGCGGCCATGCCGCGCGGGTTGACCAGGCGGTCGCGGCGCCCGGCCAGCCACAGGCTGGGCACCGCCAGCGAGGGCAGGCTGCGGCGCAGGTCGGTGGATTCCAGCAGCTGCAGGCCGGCGTGCAGCGCTTCCGGCTGCGGGCGCCCGCGCGCGTGCAGCAGGGTGCGCAGCGACTTCAGCTCGGCGCGGCCATGCTCGGAGCCGAGCGTGTCCAGGGCGATGAAGCGCTCGAGGGTGCCGTCGTAGTCCTGCTCCAGGTCGCGCGCGAACTGTTCGAACACCGCCGGCTCCACCGCGTGCGGCCAGTCCGGTGCGCGCACGAAGCGCGGCGTGGCCGCGACCATCACCAGGCCGCGCACGGTGGGCAGCGAGGCGGCGGCGCGCAGCGCGAACAGGCCGCCCAGCGACCAGCCCAGCCACAGCGCCGGCGGCACGCGCGAGGCGATCTCGCTGGCGACCGCGGCCGGCTGCAGCGGCACCTGCGAGTCGCGGCTGTGGCCATGCCCGGGCAGGTCGACCAGGTGCAGGCGGAAGCGCGGGGCAAGGCGTTCGGCCAGCGGCGCGAACACGCCGCCGTGCAGCGCCCAGCCATGGATCAGGACCAGGTCCGGTCCGCTGCCGAGGGTTTCGATGTGCATGCGTGCATTGTCGCCCATGGCGGGCGACGTACGCCGCTCAATGGTGGCGGCGCCGGGCCGAGGCGATGCGCCGGATCAGGCGGTGCCAGAGGATGATGGCGTGGCTGCGCATCACCCGCGCGCGCCACCAGCGCACCGGCCACGGCCGCCGCAGGTGGGCGCCGATCTCCGTGGCCAGCCATTCCGGGTCGAAGCCGTCCCACACCGGCGCCACGCTGCACAGGTTGGGCACCAGCACCGGGTGGACCTCGTTGCGCAGGATCTTCTGCAGCTCGTCCAGCGAGTACGGCGATTGCGCCAGCACCCCGGCGACGCGGGTCAGCACTTCGGCGTCGACGTCCGTGTCGAGGTACAACTCGGACATCGCTTCCCACACCTGCCGGCGTTCCGGCGTTGGCGCGGTGGTACTCACGCCACGGCTTCGCGTCCGTTGTCGACGCGCTCGCGCGCATCGGCGATCGCAGCCAGCAGCGCCTGCACCTGCTGCGGGGTGTGCAGGGCCGAGAGGGTCACGCGCAGGCGCGAACTGCCCTCGGGGACGGTGGGCGGCCGGATCGCGGTGACCAGGAAGCCGGCCCGCTCGATCGCCGCGGACATGGCCAGCGCGCTGGCCTCGCTGCCGCACACGATCGGCTGGATCGGCGTGTTCGAGGGCATCAGTTCCAGGCCGAAGCGGCTGGCGCCCTCGCGGAACAGGCCCACCAGCTCGCGCAGGCGCTCGCGGCGCCAGTCGTCGCGGCGGGCCAGCTTCAGCGCTGCCAGCGAAGCGGCGGCCAGGGCCGGCGGCAGCGCGGTGGTGTACAGGTACGGGCGCGCGGTGCCGGCCAGGTGTTCGATCAGGTCGGCGTCGCCGGCCACCACCGCGCCGTAGCCGCCCAGGGCCTTGCCCAGGGTGACCAGCTGCAGCGGCACGTCGGCCACGCCCAGCCCGGCCTCGGCCACGCTGCCGCGGCCCTGCGGGCCGAGCACACCAGCGCCGTGGGCATCGTCCACGTACAGCAGGGCCTCGCCGGTGCGCGCCACCAGCGCCAGCGAGCGCAGCGGGGCCACGTCGCCATCCATGCTGAAGACGCCGTCGGTGGCCAGCATCGCCGCACCCTCGCCGGTGCCGCGCAGCTGGCGCATCGCGCCTTCGGCGTCCAGGTGCGGGTAGCGGCGCAGGCGCGCGCCGGCCAGGCGGGTGGCGTCGATCAGGCTGGCGTGGTTGAGGCGGTCCTGCACGCAGACGTCGCCGTCCTCCAGCAGCGCCTGCTGCACCGCCAGGTTGGCGGCGAAGCCGCTGCCGAACAGCAGCGCGCGCGGCACGCCCAGCCATTCGGCGACCTCGCGCTCCAGCTGCTGGTGCAGCGCGTGGTGGCCGCACACCAGGTGCGAGGCGGTGGCGCCCACGCCTTCGCGCGCGGCGGCGTCCTGCAGCGCGGCGCCGACCTCGAACTGCGCGGCCAGGCCCAGGTAGTCGTTGCCGCAGAAGCCGGTCAGCCACTGCCCGTCGACCTCCAGGCGCACGCCGTCGCGGCGGGTGATGGTGCGCCGCTGGCGCAGCCGGCCCTGCGCGGCGCGGAGGCGGTGGTCGGACTGGATGCGTTCGCGGATGTCGATGCGGCCCATGATTCCCTGCACTTCCCTGGGCGTAAGCCCTACCTGCGGGAGCCGCATCCCAGCTCAGGCGGATGCCGGCTCGATGATCTGCGCATGCACGGTAGCGCCTGCAACCGTGCCCGTTCCGTGATGATCATCACATACGACGAGGGGCATCGCACGTAGTCCGAGACGCGCGAACAGGGCCTGGTCGCGCCCGGTGGCCGGATTGGGGGTGGTCAGCAGCTGCTCGCCGTAGAAGATCGAGTTGGCCCCGGCCATGAAACACAGCGCCTGCAGTTCGTCGGACATGGACTCGCGCCCGGCCGACAGCCGCACCATCGAGCGCGGCATCGCGATCCGGGCCACGGCGATGGTGCGCACGAACTCGAACGGGTCCAGCTCGGCGGTTTCCGCCAGCGGCGTGCCGGGCACCCGCACCAGGCGGTTGATCGGCACCGAGTCCGGATGCGCCGGCAGGTTGGCCAGGGCCTGCAGCAGGCCGGCGCGCTGCTCGCGGCTCTCGCCCATGCCGACGATGCCGCCGCAGCAGGTCTTCAGCCCGGCCTCGCGCACGTGGGCCAGGGTGTCCAGGCGGTCCTGGTATTCGCGGGTGTGGATGATGTCGCCGTAGAACTCCGGCGCGGTGTCGAGGTTGTGGTTGTAGTAGTCCAGGCCGGCCTCGCGCAGCGCGCGCGCCTGGTCCGGCGAGAGCATGCCCAGGGTGGCGCAGGTTTCCAGGCCCAGGGCCTTCACCCCGGCGATCATCGCCGCCACCTTGGGGATGTCGCGGTCCCTGGGGCTGCGCCAGGCCGCGCCCATGCAGAAGCGCGAGGCGCCGGCGGCCTTGGCCTGGCGTGCCTTCTCCAGCACCTGTTCGGTGTCCATCAGCTTCGTGGCCTGCACCCCGGTGTGGTAGCGCTGGGCCTGCGGGCAATAGGCGCAGTCCTCCGGGCAGCCGCCGGTCTTGACCGACAACAGGGTCGAGACCTGGACCTCGGCGGGGTCGAAGTGCTCGCGGTGCACGCGGGCGGCGCGGTACAGCAGTTCCGGCAGCGGCAGGTCGAACAGGGCGAGCAGTTCGTCGCGGCGCCAGTCGTGGCGGATTTCCGAGGCCATGGGAGGGAGTTTCCTGACTGCGGGGGCAAGAAGAGGCGGGCAGTCTGGAAATACCTCCGGAAGCTGTCAACCTTGACATGGACGCACTGGTTTACAAGGTCGCCGCGAACTGGCGGCAATGGCTGCGCGGACTGCCGGCCCGGATCGGCACCACCCTCCTGCCCCCGCGCTGCCTGCTGTGCGGCGAGCCCGGCGACGACGGCCGCGACATGTGCGCGGCCTGCCACTGGTGGCTGCCGCGCAACCACTGCGCCTGCCCGCGCTGCGCGATCCCGCTGGCGGTGCCCGGCACCTGCGGCCGCTGCCTGCGGCGCGAACCGCTGCTGCACTTCGCCCACGCCGCCTTCGTCTACGCCCCGCCGGTGGATGGCCTGCTGGCGCGCTACAAGTTCCATGGCGACCTGGCCGCCGGACGCCTGCTGGCCGGCCTGCTGGCCGAGACCCTGGACGGCGTCGAGCGCCCGCAGGCGCTGGTGCCGGTGCCGCTGCACCGCAGCCGCCTGCGCCAGCGCGGCTACGACCAGGCGCTGGAACTGGCGCGGCCGCTGGCGCGGGCCACCGGGGTGCCGCTGGCGGCCGGGCTGCTGCAGCGGCACCGGCGCACCGCGGCGCAGTCCGAGCTGGGCGCGATGGCGCGGCGGCGCAACCTGCGCGACGCGTTCGCCGTGCACGGCCGCCCGCCCCTGCCCGCGCACGTGGTCCTGGTGGACGACGTGATGACCACCGGCGCGACCCTGCACGCGGCCGCCCGCGCGCTGCGCCGCGCCGGCGTGGCCCGGGTCGACGCCTGGGTCTGCGCGCGCACGCCCTAGCGCGCGCCGGCACGCGCGCGAGCGGTTACGCTAACGGCCCGGCGCGGGCCGCCCGCGCGTCCCATCCGGATCCAGAATGCCCCAGCGCAAACGTAAGACCCCCGGCGCGGTGACCATCCTCGATGTGGCCAAGCACGCCGGCGTCTCGCCCATGACCGCCTCGCGCGTGATCAACGGCAGCACCCGCGTGGCGGTGGAACTGCGGGAACGGGTGCAGGCGGCGGTGCGCGAACTCGACTACCGCCCCAACCTGGCCGGGCGCTCGCTGCGCACCACCGGCTCGGCGCGCGTGGGCGTGCTGTACAGCAACCCCAGCGCCGCCTACCTCAACGAACTGATGCTCGGCATCCTCGAGCAGAGCAGCCTCAGCGGCGTGCAGGTGCTGGTGGAGAAATGCGCCGGCATGCAGAGCCAGCGCGCGGCGACCCAGCGCCTGCTGGAGGCGGGCGTTGACGGCGTCATCCTGCCGCCGCCGCTGTGCGACTCGCCGCAGACCGTGTGCGAGCTCGACGAGCGCGGGATCCCGGTGGTGGCCGTGGCCACCGCCGCGCCGATGCAGGACGTGCCCTCGGTGCGCATCGACGACTACCAGGGCGCGCGGGCGATGACCCGCTACCTGCTCGACCTGGGCCACACCCGCATCGGCTTCATCCAGGGCGACCCCAAGCACACCCCGGCGCAGCTGCGCCTGCAGGCCTTCCGCGACACCATGGCCGAGGCCGGCATCGCCGTGCCCGACGCCTACGTGGCGCCGGGGCTGTTCACCTACCGCTCCGGGCTGTCGGCGGCGCGCCAGCTGCTGGACCTGCCGCAGCGCCCGACCGCGATCTTCTGCAGCAACGACGACATGGCCGCCGGCGCGATGGCCGTGGCCCACGGCATGGGCCTGCGCATCCCCGGCGAGCTGAGCGTGGTCGGCTTCGACGACACGCCCGTGGCCACCACGCTGTGGCCGGAACTGACCACCATCCGCCAGCCGGTGACCGCGATGGGCAAGGCCGCGGTGTCCGCGCTGCTGGAGCGCATCCGCGACCGCCGCGCCGGCCGCAGCCGCGAAGCGGCGCACCAGGTGATGAAGTACGCGCTGGTCAGACGCCAGTCCTCGGCCGCGCCCGGCTGATTGCGGCGCCGCACCATGCGCCGGGGCGGGCGATGAGGTAACCTTACCACGCCCGTCGCGCAAGGCTTTCCGGCGAGGCGGCCCTCTCCATCCAAGACACGAGAGCCACGCATGACGGCAGCGCAGGCAGGCCACGGCCCCACGCCCGATTTCCGCTCGCGGGCGTTCCTGCTGGACCACGTCCGCCACACCATGGCCTTCTACCATCCGCGCTGCATCGACCCGGACGGCGGCTTCTTCCACTTCTTCCGCGACGACGGCGCCGTCTACGACCGCCGCACCCGCCACCTGGTCAGCAGCACGCGCTTCGTCTTCAACTACGCGATGGCGTGGCAGGCCTTCGGCGATCCCGCCTACCGCGACGCGGTCGCGCACGGCGTGGCCTTCCTGCGCGAGGCGCACCGCGACCCGCGCACCGGCGGCTACGCCTGGCTGCTGCGCGACGGCCAGGCGGTGGACGCCACCAACCACTGCTACGGCCTGGCCTTCGTGGTGCTGGCCTACGCCAAGGCGCTGGAGGCCGGCATCGGCGAGGCGCGCGGGTGGCTGGACGAAACCTGGACGCTGATGGAACAGCGCTTCTGGGAACCGCAGCACGGCCTGTACGCCGACGAGGCCACCGCCGACTGGCGGCTGTCGCCCTACCGCGGCCAGAACGCCAACATGCACGCATGCGAGGCCTTCCTGGCGGCGTTCGAGGCCACCGGCGAGCGCCGCTACCTGGAGCGGGCCGCGCTGCTGGCGCACAACATGACCCTGCGCCAGGCCACGCTGGCCGGGGGCCTGGTCTGGGAACACTACCGGCCCGACTGGAGCGTGGACTGGGAATACAACCGCGGCGACCGCAGCAACATCTTCCGCCCCTGGGGCTTCCAGCCCGGGCACCAGGCCGAATGGGCCAAGCTGCTGCTGATCCTGGACCGCCACGCGCCGGCCGACTGGCGCCTGCCGCGCGCACGCGCGCTGTTCGACCGCGCGGTGGCCATGGCCTGGGACGCCGCGCACGGCGGCCTGGTCTACGGCAACGACCCGGAAGGCCGCTTCTACGACGACGACAAGTACTTCTGGGTGCAGGCCGAATCGCTGGCCGCCGCGGCGCTGCTGGGCGAGCGCACCGGCGAGGCCGGCTACTGGGACTGGTACGACCGCCTGTGGCGCTACAGCTGGGCCCACTTCGTGGACCACCGGCACGGCGCCTGGTACCGCATCCTCACCCGCGACAACCGCAAGTACGACGACGAGAAGAGCCCGGCCGGCAAGACCGACTACCACACCATGGGCGCCTGCTACGAAGTGTTGCGGGTCCTCGCCTAGGCGACCGGCGCGGTCACGCCGAGGCCAGCAGCGCCTCCACCTCCGCCCGCGTCGGCGCATAGGCGCCGGCGCGGGTGCAGGCCACCGCGGCGGTGGCCGCGGCGAAGCGCGCGTGCCCGGCCAGGCCGGCGTCCGGGCGCGCCAGCAGGCTGGCCAGGAACCCGCCCACGCAGGCATCGCCCGCGCCGACGGTGTCGGCCACCGGCACGGCGAAGGCGGGCTGCTCGAAGCCCGCACCGCCGGGCGGGTGCACGCTCATGCCCTCGCCGCCGCGGGTGTACAGCAGCACCGCCTGCGGCGCCAGCCCGCGCACGCGCGCCAGGGCCTGGTCCGCGGGCAGCGACGGGTAGACATGCCGCAGGTCCTCGTCCGAGAGCTTGACCACCCGCGCCAGCGCGGCCATGCGCTCGAACAGCGGCGGATAGTCCGCGCCCATCAGGTTGCGGCAGTTGGGATCGAAGCTCAGCGGCACGCCGGCCGCGTGCAGACGCTGCGCGAGCGCCACCAGCTGCGCGCCCAGCGGCTGACGCACCAGGCTGATGCAGCCGAAATGGGCGAACTCGCAGGCCGCTTCCCAACCGGCGGGCAGGCGCGCCGCGTCGAAGGCCAGGTCGGCCGCGCCCTCGCCGAGGAAGAAGTACCGTGGCGGGGACAGCTCGTGGACCATCGCCACCAGCGGCGGCCGCGCCACCACCTGCAGGAAGCGCAGGTCCAAGCCCGCCTCGCGCGACTTGTCCACGATCTCGCGGCCGAGGAAGTCCTCGCTCACCGCCCCGCCCCAGCCGGTCGGCAGGCCCAGGGTGGCGGCCACCCGCGCCACGTTCCAGCAGGCGCCGCCGGCCACGCTGCGCCAGCTCGCCTCGCCCGTGCGCACGAAGTCGGTCAGCGCCTCGCCGAAGACCACGAGCCGGGGCAGGGGAGCGATGGAAGTCATGCGGGCCTCGCTGGCGGACGGAGGAAAGAAGGTGGCCGCGCCGGGCGAAGGCGCGGCCGAACGCGGCAGGTGCCGGCCGCGGCGCAGCATACGGCAGCGGCCGCGCGATGCCGCCGCCCCGCCCGCCCCGGAGGGGAGGGAGGGCGGGCCGGGCGGCGGTGGCCGGTCAGAAGCGGAAGCGCACGCCGGCGTAGTAGCGACGCTCGAACACGTTGGCGTCGTAGAAGTGGTTGCTCCACTGCGCGTAGCGGCGCTCGCTCTCGTTGGTCAGGTTGGTGCCCTGCAGGTACACGCTCCAGGCCGGGGTGATGTCGAAGCTGACCGAGGCGTCCAGGTAGCCCACCGCTTCGTTCCACAGCGCCAGCGCGTCGCCCCAGGCCGCCGTGTCCAGCGCGCTGTAGCGCTTGCTGCGCCAGTTGTAGGCCAGGCGGGCCTGGAACCGGTCCTTCTGGTACCAGAGGATGGCGTTGTATTGGTGGCGGGAGTTGTCGGCCACCGGCAGCACGTTGCCCTCGATGTCCTCGCCGCCGCCGGCGGTGGCGTCGGAGTAGGTGTAGTTGAGGTTCACGCCCAGGCCGCTCCACCAGCCGGGCAGGAAGTCGAACGCCTGCTGGTAGCCCACCTCGAAGCCCTTGATGGTGCCGCTGCCGCCGTTGACCACGCGCTGCACCGGGCCGCCCTCGCGGACCACGCCGTCGGCGTCCGGCAGCAGCTCGATCCGGGTGACGCCCGCCGGCGAGTTCTCCACGTCGATCAGGAACACGCCCACGTTCAGCAGCGAGGCGTCGGCGAAGTACCACTCCCAGGAGGTGTTGAAGTAGTCGGCCTCGTAGGGCTCCAGGTCCGGGTTGCCGGCGCGGCCGTTGAGGAACAGCTGCGCGTCCGGCGGCAGGGCCGGGTTGCGCGGCGGGGTGCCGTTGGCGGCGTAGAACACCACCAGGCCGCGGCCCAGGTCCGGCAGGCTCTGCCGCGCGATGGCCTTGTTGTAGCCGAAGCGCAGCTTCTGCTCGTCGGACAGGTCGAAGGTGAGGTTGAGCGCCGGCAGCACGTCGGTGCGGCTCTTGGCGATGCGGTTCACGTCGCTGGCCGGGTTGACGCCGTTCCAGTCGTGGCTGCCGATGAAATCGCCGCCGTCGACCTGGTACTGGTCGATGTCGGTGCGGGTCTGCAGCACGCGCACGCCGACGTTGGCATGCCACGGGATGCCGTTGCCGCCCGTGGTGCCCTCCAGGTTGGCCATGAAGTAGCCCGACAGGGTCTTCTCGGCCACCTTGAACGAGTCCGGCGCGTGCATGTAGGCCACGTTGCCCGGGTACAGGCTGTCCAGGTACGCGACCGGGTCGCGCATCGCCTCCGGGTCCACCGCCGGCAGGCCCTGGCCGATGCCCTCGATGCGCACGGGTCCGAAGTCGGAAAAGCGCGCCCAGTAGCCGTCGATGGCGTTGAACGGCAGCACGCGGGCCTCGGAGTAGCCGGTGCAGGCGTCGGTGATCAGCGGGTCCTTGAAGTAGTACAGCGCGCGGTCCGGGTTGGCGCACGGGCCCGGCGAGACCGGCGACAGGTAGCGGTAGGCGGCGTACTCGTAGTCGCGCTCGCCGTAGCGCAGGCCGAACTGGAACGAGCGCACCGCGCCGTCGTCGAACTCGAAAACGCCGTCGGCGCGCAGCGCGTCCAGCGTCGCGTCGATCCTGTTGCCCTGTGCCCAGGTGGACATCAGCTGCCAGTTGTCCGGGTTGGACACGTCGGTGAGCATGGTCAGCTGCGGGAACCGGCCGCGGAAGTCGATCGCCGCGTCCACGGACTCCAGGCCGTTGGCGTTCGCCCACTGGGTGGTGCCGTCGGCGCGGGTGATCTGGCTGCCGCGGGTGACCACCGCGTCGGCGCGCGCCTCGTCGTAGGTGCGCTCGGACTTGCCGTGCACCCAGCGCAGGGTGCCGCGGAACGGGCCGCCGTTGTCGTAGCGCAGCTCCAGGTTGGTGTTCAGCGCCTCGGACGTGCTCGGCGCGCCGACGCTGTGGGCCTGGAAGCGGTTGTAGTGGAACAGGCCGTACTCGACCACGCCGTTCCCGTCGACGATCGAGCCCGGCTGCAGCTGGTCGGTGGCCCAGCCGGTGTGCAGCTGCGCGGCGACCGAGGCGTTGAAGTCCTCCAGGCGGGTGTAGGCCACGTCGCCGATCAGGGTCAGCGCGTCGGTGGCGTTGAACTGGAACGAGCCGTTCACGCCGGTGCGCTCGCGCTCGGTGCGGCGCGTCTCCAGCTCGGTGGCGACCCAGTTGTAGAAGTACTCGCGCGGTTCGTTGGCCGGGTCGGTGTTGCCGCCCACCACCCCGTCGCCGTTGAAGTCGAAGCCGACGTTGGCCTCGCTGGACTTCTGCGCACCGTTGCTCCACACGCTCGGGCGCTTGTTCTCCAGCGTGGCGTCGGAGTAGGACACCGACAGCAGCGCGCCCCAGCGGTCGTTGCGGTAGCTGAACAGGCCCGAGTAGAGCGCGTTGACCTCCTCGACCGCGTCGCCGTACGAGGCCTCGGCCTGGCCGCTGGCGGTCACGCCCTCGGGCAGGTCGAACGGGCGCCGCGTGCGCAGCGAGATGGTGCCGCTGATGCCCCCTTCCAGGTCGGCCGCGGTCTGCGACTTGATCACGTCCACGCCGTCGAACAGGGTCGGCGGCACGTCCACGAAATCGGCCTGCGCGGTGCCCAGGTTGGGCTGGCCGAACTGGTCGCCGCCGCCGGCGCCCAGGTACAGCTCGCCGTTCATCGTGGTCTGCACCTGGGGCATGCCGCGGATGTTGACCTGCGCGCCCTCGCCGGCCGAACGGCGGATCTGCACGCCGGTCACGCGCTGCAGCGAGTCGGTGATGGTGATGTCCGGCAGCCTGCCGATGTCCTCGGCCGAGATCGAATCCACGATCTGGAGCGCGTCGCGCTTGGTGTTGATGGCGGTGGCCTGCGCGCCGCGCACGCCGCGCACGACGATGCGGTCCAGCTCGACCGCGCCCTCCTGCGGCGGCGGCGGGGCGGCGTCCTGCGCCAGCGCCGGCATGGTCCCGGCCAGGCCGAACAGGGTGACGGCGATCGACGTCGCCAGCGGCTTCCTACGATGGTGCGACTGCTTCATGTGCCCCTCCCAGGGTGGTTTGCATGTGCGGCCGGGCCGCAGTTGAGGTAACGATATCTCCGCTATGCGCGGCGGCTGCGACCGCCCCGGCCGGCGCCGGGGCGCGCGCGGCACCGCTCAGGTCATGCGCCGGGCACGGCGGTGGCCGTGGCGCGCGAAGCGCCGATGAGGCCCCACTTCACCAGCAGTCCGTAGCAGGCGATCCAGCCGTAGCAGGCCGCCGGCACCAGCAGCGCGAGGGCCAGGCCGATGCGGTCGGCGGCCAGGCCCATCAGCAGCGGCACCACCGCGCCGCCGACGATGGCCAGGCACAGGATCCCCGAGCCGCCGGCGGTGTCCTCGCCGAGGCCGTCGATGGACAGGGTGAAGATGGTCGGGAACATCACCGAGTTGAACAGGCCGATGGACAGGATCGCCACGGCCGCGACGGTGCCTTCCAGGGTGGTGGCGGCCAGCACCGCCAGCGTGCCGGCGCCCACCGCGCACGCGGCCAGCACCAGGCCCGGCGCCACGAAGCGCAGCACCCACGAGCCGACGAAGCGCCCGACCATCGCCAGGCCCCAGTACACCGAGATCAGGTTGCCGGCGGCGTGCTCGGAATCGGTGGCCCCGGCCATGATCAGGTAGTTCACCAGCGCGCTGCCGATGGCGACCTCGGCACCGACGTAGAGGAAGATGGACAGCGCGCCCAGGCTCAGCCGCGGGATGGCCAGCAGGCGCAGGTAGTCGCCCTGGTTCACCGGCCGCACCGCCGGCACCGGGGCGCGCCGCACCCACCAGCACAGTGCCGCCAGCAGCACCAGCACCGCGGCAATGATCATGTACGGCACGCGCACGTGGCCGGCCTGCTCCACGCGGAAGGCGGCCAGCGCGGCCGCATCCATGCCCGGCGCCGGCTCGCTCACGCCCGCGGCCAGGATCATGGCCGAGCCGAACAGCGGGCCGAGCATGGTGCCCACGGAGTTGAACGCCTGCGCCAGGGTGAGGCGGCTGTGCGCGCGCGCCGGGTCGCCCAGGCCGGCTGCCAGGGGGTTGGCGGCCACCTGCACGATGGTGATGCCGCCGGCCAGCACGAACAGCGCGGCCAGGAACGCCGGGTACCAGCCCATGGACGCGGCCGGGGAGAACATCAGGCAGCCGCCGGCCATCACCAGCAGGCCCAGCACGATGCCGCGCAGGTAGCCGATGCGGCTGACCAGCAGGCCGGCGGGGATGGAAACGATGAAATAGGCCAGGAAGAAGCAGAACTGGGTCAGCATCGCCTCGGCGTAGCCGAGGGAGAAGGTGGCCTTGAGCTTGGGGATCAGCACGTCCACCAGGACGGTGCAGAAGCCCCAGGCGAAGAACAGGGCGATGACCAGCGGCAGCAGCCGGGTCGAGGCGGTGGCGGAGCCTGGCGCTCCGGGTTCCTGCTGGCCAGCGAAATGCATCGGTCTACTCCTCTGCGGACGGGGTGGCGGCGGCCCGGGCGGGCACGGCGGCGGGTTCGGCCGTGGCCGGCTCGACGTTCCAGCCGCGCAGGGTGACCCGCGCGCCGTCGGGCATCGTGCCGCGCGGCACCTCGATGGCGACGGTGCGCGACTGCCCCGGCGGCAGGTGCAGGTAGTTGTCGCTGTAGTACGCCGGCAGGATGCGTTCCCCGCGTGCGTCGACCAGGGTCAGCTTGGCGTTGAGCACCGCCACCGGCGCCGGGTTGCGCAGATTCACCTCCAGCCGCCCGGGCCCGGCCGCGGCCACCTGCGCCTGCAGCGCCACCCGGGGCAGCCCTTCCAGCGCGCGCAGGTCCTCCGGCGTGGCGGCGGTCCAGTAGACGTTGTCGTCCAGCACCGTGCCGGTCGCGTCGCGCAGCTCCAGGGCGACGATGGCCACGCGCTCGCGGGCCACGATCGCGCCCAGGTCCAGCGCGGTGCGTACCGGCGTGACCGCCACCGGCGCGGCATCCACCGCCGCTTCCCCACGGCCCAGCGCGCGCCCGTCCAGCGCCCAGGCGGACACGTGGGCGCGCAGGCCGGTGCGGGCGGCGGCGGTGTTGTTGACCACGGCCAGGTCGCGGCCCGGCAGGTTCATCTGCAGGTGCAGCGGCGCGGCGGCCTTCCGGGCGCCGTAGTAGGCCGCGTGGGTGTCGTAGTCGTGGCTGTAGATCTGCCACATCAGGCTGGGCCAGGCCGGGTGGCTCATCCACAGCAGCCGGCCGCTGTTTTTCTCCCACAGGTGCGCGTTGAAGCCTTCGAAGATGGCGCGGTGGGTCTCGTAGTTGAGCAGTTGCGCCTTGCGTTCGAAGTCCTCCAGCCCGGTGGCCTGGCCCAGCTTGCGCTCCAGCGCGCGCATGAAGCTGGCGGTATCGCCGTTACCGGCCTGGTGCCAGTCGTGGTAGGCCCAGGCGTCGCTGATCGGCCAGCGGTCGGCCTCGGGCACCATCGCCCGGAACGCCTCCAGGGTGGCGAACGAGGGCGTGCCGACCTCCACCGAGAACCCCTGCGCCAGCCGGGTGAAGTACTCCTCCGGCTCGCGGTAGTTGTACGGGCCGCTGCCCTGCAGGTTGACCTCGTTGGAGCTGCCCATGTACAGGCGGGTGCCGTCCAGGCGCGCGACCAGCTCGTCCAGGCCCTCGTTGAGCAGTGGCGGCGGCACGCCCTCGTTGCGCCCGAACCACAGCACGATCGACGGGTGGCTGCGGTAGCGGCGGACCACGTCGGCCGCGTTGGCCAGGAACAGCGCCTCGTCGGCCGGCTCCTGGTTGTAGTTCTGGGTGGAGGCCCAGAAGTCGTTGAACACCAGCATGCCGTACTCGTCGGCCAGCTCGTACAGGGACGGATTGGTGCTCTGCCCGACCCAGTTGCGGATCACGTTCATGTGCGCGTCGCGCTGCAGGCGGAAGTAGGGCTCCAGCCGCTCGCGCGAGCTGCGCTTGCGCCAGTCGTCGGTGCCCCAGTTGCCGCCCTTGACCGCGATGCGCACGCCGTTGACGCGCAGGGCCAGGTGCGGCGCCAGGCGCGTGTCGTGCAACGGTCGCAGCGCCGGCGAGGCCTCCGCGCCGGGCAGCAGCGACTGCGCCCAGCCGCCGGGCGCCTTGCGGATGGCTTCGTGGCGCACGTCGACCACGCGCCGGCCCGGTTCGCGCGCCGGGCTGTACTCCACCCGGCGCAGGCGGCCTTCGACGTCGAACAGCGACAGTTCGTAGCTCACCTCGCGGATGCCGAAGCGCACGGCCTTGCGGTCGGACTCGGCGCCGCCGGTGCGGAAGGCCAGGTGCAGGGTGTACAGCTCCGGCGCGCCGTAGCCGTTGGGCCACCACAACCGCGGCTGCTGCACGCGCAGCTGCGGGAAGCGGGCGACATCGAGCTTCACGGTGGTGCCGCCCGGCGGCACGACCACCGCGCTGCGCAGGTCCACGCCGTCGAACGCGACGGACAGCTCGCCCTCGACCGCGGCCGCGGTGTCGTTCGCCAGCGGAACCTCGATGGCCAGCTCGGCGGTACGGTGGTCGGCGGCCACGGTGCTGGCCACCCAGGCGTCGCCGATGGCGACCGCGCCGCCGGCATGCAGGCGCACGTCCTGCCACAGCCCGGTGTTGCGGTCGCGCACGGCGGGGATCCAGTCCCAGCCCTCGCTGGCGACGAAGGTGGGGCCGTCGAGCACCTGCATGCCGCCGTTCTCGCCCACGCCGCCGGCCAGCGACTGCTCGTGCGGCACGCCCGGGTGCGGCGGCGGCGAGACCCGCACCGCCAGCACGTTGCGGCGCCCGGGCAGCAGGCGCCCGGTGACGTCGAAGCGGCCGCGCGCGAAGGCGCCGCGGGTGTGGCCCAGGCGCTGGCCGTTGAGCCAGACCTCGGCGGCGTAGTTGATGCCGTTGAAATCCAGGCGCAGCTGCCGGCCGGCGAGCGCGGCCGGCGCGTCGAACTCGCTGCGGTACCACCAGTCCTGACGGTTGAGGTCCTCGGGGATGGCCATGTTGTTGAGGCCGTGGTCCGGGTCCGGGTACACCCCGCGGTCCACCAGCGTGCCCAGCACCGTTCCCGGCACGGTGGCCTCGTGCCAGGGCCCGCCGGCCGCGGCGCCGGGGCGCGAGAGTGCGGCGCCGCCGGCCGGGCCGACGTCGCGCGCGGACGCCAGGCGCCAGCGCGCGACCGTCCAGGTGTGCGCATCCAGCGGCTGCAGCGCCGCGCCGGCGGCCGGCGGCGTGGCCCGCGGCGCGTCGAACCCGGCGCGGCTGCGCGGCAGCGTCGCCGGCGGCTGGGGCGTCACCTGCCCGGCCTGCTGCCGCGTCTGCACCGGCCACGCCGGCGAGGCCTGCTCGTAGCGGGTCAGGCCGTCGTCGGGCGGCTGCCGGCCGGCCTCGGCCAGGGCCCGCGCATCGAGCGCACGCGGCTCCCAGGTGAAGCCGGCGATGCGCCCGGCGAAGTGCGGCGCCTGCGGCCAGGGCTGCAGGTGCGGGGCGAACGCCAGCTTCGGCGCGACCGCTGCCGCCGGTGCGTCGCCCCCGGCGACGCGGCGCCCGTCCAGGTACAGGGCCAGGCGGCCGCCCTGGGCGACCGCGGCGACGAAGTGCCAGCGCCCGGGCTGCAGCCGCGCCTGCGATTCCACGCTGCGCCCGTCGCCGAACCAGAACCCGAGCGCACCGCCGTCGCTCTGGAAGAACCGCCCCGCGCCCTGCGGATCGCCGTGGCCGGCCAGCAGCATGCGCCCGGCGGGCACCTCGTCCGCGCGGACCCAGCCATGCACGGTCCAGTCCGCCGCCGCGCGCAGGGCCGAGGCCTCCGCCAGCGGCTTCTCCAGGCCGGTGCCCCCGGACAGCGCCTCCACGTTCCACGGCCCTTCGGTGGCGCCCGAGGGGCACGGCGCGAACAGCGCGGCAGCCAGCAGCCACCCGCACGCGTTGCGCAACACGCGATCCAACATCCGATCCTCCCCAGCCCGTGGCGTCTCCGCGGCGGCGCAATCGCCCCCGCCTCTTCCGGCCTCAGGTAACGTTACCCAATGCCGCCCGCGGTTTCATCTTGCGCCGCAACACGGCGAGGGGAGGGCAGGGATCCGGGGTGGCGCGGCGGGCCGGCCGGCTCAGCCGGCCATCAGGTAGTGCGCGGCGATGCCAGCGAATACCGCCGCGCCGACCCAGTTGTTGTGCAGGAAGGCGCGGAAGCAGGGCCCGCGCTCGCGCCGGCGCGCGATCCAGAACTCCCACGCCACCAGCAGCGCGGCCACGCCCAGGCCGGCCCAGTAGGCCATGCCCAGCTGTGCCTGCCGCCCCGCGAGCGCGAGGGCAAGGAAGGCCAAGGCGTAGAGCACGCCCTGCGCGACCAGGTCCAGGTCGCCGAACAGGATGGCGGTCGACTTCGACCCGGCGCGGATGTCGTCCTCGCGATCGACCATCGCGTACCAGGTGTCGTAGGCGGTGGACCAGAGGATGTTGGCGCAGTACAGCAGCCAGCCCAGTGCCGGCACCTCGCCCTGCACCGCGGCGAAGGCCATCGGGATGCCCCAGCCGAAGGCCATGCCCAGGTAGACCTGCGGCAGGTAGGTGTAGCGCTTCAGGTAGGGATAGGTGGCCGCCAGGAACAGGCCGACGAAGCTGAGCAGGATGGTCAGCAGGTTGAGCGTCAGCACCAGGGCGAAGGCCACCAGCATCAGTGCCGCGAACACCGCCAGCGCCTCGCGGCCGGAGACGGCGCCGGTGGCCAGGGGGCGGTCGCGGGTGCGCTCGACCCTGGGATCGAGCCAGCGGTCGGCGTAGTCGTTGATCACGCAGCCGGCCGAGCGGGTCAGCCACACGCCGGCGGTGAACACGAACAGGGTCCAGGGACCCGGCACGCCGCCGGCGGCCAGCCACAGCGCCCACCAGGTCGGCCACAGCAGCAGGAGCACGCCGATCGGGCGGTCGCCGCGGACCAGCTTCCAGTACTGCCCCAGGCGTTCGCGCCAGCCGGGGCGCGGCGCGGTGGCCCGCTCGTAACGTTCGTAACCCATGGCGCAAAGGTTAGCAGGCCGGCAACGGGTGCCGGCCTGCTTCCGCTACATCAGGCGTCGGCCGCCTTGTACTCGTAGTAGCCGTAGCTGTAGTAGCCGGTGGCGCGCTTCTCCACCGCGTTGAAGATCGTGCCCTTGACCTGCACGCCGTTCTGCTCGAAGCGCTTGAGCGTGAGCAGGATCTCCTTGGCCTGGTTGAGGCCAAAGCGGGTCACCAGCAGGGTCGAACCGGCGTGGGCGCCGACGATGGCCGCATCGGTCACCGCCAGGATCGGCGGGGTATCGATGATCACCAGGTCGTAGCGCGGCGCCAGCGTCTCGACGATCTGCTTGAAGCGCGGGTGCATCAGCAGTTCGGACGGGTTTGGCGGGATGTCGCCGCGCACGATGTAGTGCATGTTCGGCAGGTCCGGCACCGCGTGGATGGCCGCGTCCAGGTCCAGCTTGCCGACCAGCACGTCGGACAGGCCGTTCTTGTGGCTGATGCCCAGCAGCTTGTGCAAGGTGCCCTTGCGCATGTCGGCATCGACCACCAGCACCCGCTGCCCGGCCTGGGCGATCACCGCGGCGAGGTTGGAGGAGACGAAGGTCTTGCCCACGCCCGGACGCGGACCGGAGATGGTGAGGATGTTGTTCTTGGCCTCCAGCATGGCGAAGTGCAGGCTGGTGCGCAGACTGCGCAATGCCTCCACCGCCAGGTCCGCAGGCTCGTCGACGGCCAGCAGGTGCTGGCGGCCGTCGGCGCGGATATGGTGCACACCCAGGCGGTCGCGCTTGGCCGTCGGCAGCGCCTTGGAGTTGCTCAGCGGGATGGCCGCATAGACCGGCAGGCCCAGCTCCTCGATCACGGCCGGGTCTTCGATGCCCGGGTTGAGCATGCGCTGGACGAACACGAAGGCGATGGCAAGGAATGCGCCCAGCATCGTCGCCACCAGCACCACAAGCGCCTTGCGCGGCTTGACCGGGTTGGAGGTGTCAGCCACGGCCGGATCGACGATGCGCACATTGCCCACCGTGCCCGCGCGCGCCACATCCAGCTGCTGGGCCTGGTTCAGCAGGGCGGTGTAGAGCTCGTTGCTGACCTGCAGGTCGCGGGTCAGGCGCAGCAGTTCCTGCTGGGTATCCGGCAGTTCGCTGACCTGGCGGCGGAAGCTGGCCTTGCGCGCCTCCAGCTCGCCGATCTGGCTCATAAGCGCGCGGTAGGCGGGATGGTCGCGGGTAAAGCTGCGGTCCATCTCCGCCTGCTTCAGGCGCAGCTGCTGGATGGCGGTTTCTACCGCGACCTCCTGATCCAACAGGCCCTTGGTCTGCATGGTGATGTCCACGGAGTTGGCCGAGGACTGGTAACGGGCCATGGCCTCCTGCGCTTCCTCCACCTGCTTGCGCACGGTCGGCAGCTGGTCCTTGACGAACTGCAGCTGGGCAGCGGCCTCGGCCGAACTGCGCTCGACGTTCTGGCGCACGTAGGCCTCTACGACCTTCTGCACTACGGCTTCGGCGCGCGCCGGGTCGGTATCTTCATAGGCGACCAGAAGAATGCCCGACTCCTTGCCCTGCTCCGACACACTAATGGCCTGCTGCAAGGCGGCCACAACGTCCAGGCGACGCGCCTTGACGACCTTGAACTTCATGCCCGGGTTGGCATGCAGCGTCGAGACCTCAGCCACGACGGAGCCACGCTCCGCGGGTTCCCCCGCCCTGCCACTCACCAGTTCGTTGCCATCCTGGTCACGCAATACGTAAGCGCCTTGTTCGTCGAGCACCTCAAGGGTCAGCTCGCTGCCGACAAGAGCCGCAGGGACCTCCAGGCGCTGGAACTCGAGCGCCTCCCCTCCCCAGCCATAGCTATCAAAGCCCAGGAAAGGTTCGGCAACCTCGCCAGCCTCCACGGGGCTGAACCGGCGCGCCATCGCGCCGCCAATCAGAGGAAACCTCTGTGGCTGCACGCGAATGTCCAGGCGCAGCTGATCCACTGCAGAGCCAACGACGGTGCGGGAGCGGAGCAGGGCCACCTCAGTAGTGGCGGCAACGCTGCCACCGCCGGCCAACGACGTCAGATCGGACAGGCCCGGGATGCTAGGCATCTTGGATTCGACCTGCACCATTGCCTGGGCGCGGTATACCGGCGCGGTCAACAGTACGTAGGCCACGCTCAGCACGAAAAAGATTGCCGTGGTAGCGATGATCCACCACTTGCGGTCAATCAGTACGCCGACCAGTTCCCGCAGGTCGATCTCGTCTTCAGTGGCGGGCGTTACCGCTGCCTTTTCCTTGCCCATAGTTCTCTTCCAGAGTTGTAAGACCGGGGGAACGTGACGCCGGCAACATCACTTGATGTAGGGGAGCCAGCTGTCGACGCAATCATCAATCAGTTGGTACACGTGCTCGAAGGCTTCGCGATGCTGGCGGTACGGGTCGGGGATCTCGCGCTGCCCCCGCCACTTGCCGAGGAGGAAGGTCTTGCCGCTGACCTGGGGCACTTCGCGCGCAATCCTGGTCTGGTGGGCGTGCTCCATGACCAGGACCAGGTCCGCTGCGGCCAGGATGGAGGGCGTCGCCTGCCGCGCCTGGTGCCCGTCGGGGTCGATGCCCGCCTCGCGCAGCAGGGCGGCCGCTTCCGGATCGACCGGCCGCCCGACCAGGGCCTGCAGGCCCGCGGACGACACTTCCACGCCCGGGCGCCCCTGCAGCCGGTGGCGCATCAGCAGCTCCGCCGTGGGACTGCGGCAGATGTTGCCCACACAGACGAACAGGATCTTTCTGAACACTAACGCCGGTCCCCGCGCTGACTGGTTCCAATGGTTCCGGAGCGCAGTACGTCCCGGCCGCGCGCAAGCTTACCCGATGCAACCCGATGCTGCAGCGCGACAGCGTGAAGGTTTCGTGCATAAACCACTGATTGACAAGCCCCCCTGGGCACGCTTATGGTCTGGCCTGTGAAGTAGCCCGTCCATCTTGAAACGGAGTTTCCCCCATGAAGACCAAACTGATCGGTCTGGCCATCGCACTGGGTCTGGTCGCGCAGCCGTACGCGTTTGCGCAGGATTCCGGTAGCGCCCAGCAGGAAGAGAGCGGCGATGCGGCGGGCAGCGACACCGCTGCTGGTGGCGGCGTCGATGGCGAAGCGATTGCCTGGACTGCGGCTGGCACCGCGCTGGCCATCGGCGTGCTGTCGGTGATCAATGACGATAACGACAACCGTGCCCAGCCGGGTCCCGGCCCGGGCCCGGGCCCGGGCCCGGGTCCTGATCCGGGCACGGGTGGCACCGGCGGTACCGGTGGCACTGGCGGCACGGGTGGTACCGGCGGCACGGGTGGCACCGGCGGCTGATAGCCCGCCCTGGATGTCTTGAGCACAAGGCCCGCCGGCCTTCGATGTCCGGCGGGCTTTTTTGTGTACGGGGCCCCCTCCCCCGTGAACTCGAATGGAAGCGACATGAATCGAGCCTACCGGTCCGGCGCGCTTGCGCTGATGGCGGCGTTTTTCTTTTCCGGCTGTGTCTGGGCCCCCGGCCAGCACCTGGCACGCACCAAGCCGGGCCCCGGCCAGATCCGAACTTCCGGTAATGACCAGCTGGATCTGGTCGCCATTACCCCGCGCCTGATCGCACAGGAGCAGGCAGGGCGTGCCGCAGAGCACGTTCCGCAGGAACTACTCAACTACCAGCCCGAACCCTATCGGATCGGCGTCGGGGATGTGCTATACATCACGGTTTGGGAACACCCGGAATTGACCGTCCCTGCCGGCTCACAGCAGCAAGGCGCCTTGGCCGGCCGAGTTGTCCAAAGTGATGGCACGGTTTTCTACCCCTACATTGGGAAGCTTCAAGCGGCTGGCAGCACCCCCCCTGAGCTGCGTGAACGTGTTGCGCGGCAACTGGCCCGGGTGATCCATGAACCTCAAGTCGATGTCTCGATCTTGACCTATGCGAGCCAGCGGGTGTGGGTGACCGGCGCCGTCCAGCAATCGCGCGCAGTGCCCCTGACGGTGGCACCTCAAACGCTCCAGGATGCGATCAGCAGCACTGGCTACAACCCCACGCAGGCAGACCTTTCCGGCGTGCAACTCACGCGTGACGGCGTGACCTATACGCTGGACGTCACCCGCCTGGGTGGCCGTCCGATTTACCTGCGCGCGGACGACCAGATCTACATCCCGTTCCTGGATTCCAAGGAAGTCTTCGTGGTGGGCGAGGTCAACCTGCCTGGCGCGCAGAACTTCAAGACCGGCAGCATCAGCCTCAGCCAGGCCCTGGGCCGTGCGCGCGGCCTGGCGCAGGCGACGGCGGACGGCAATGCGGTTTACGTGATCCGCGGTGCCAAGCCCGATGCCCTCGAGCAGCAACCATCGGTGGTCTACCAGCTGGAGGCCAAGTCCCCCGCCGCATTCGCGGTGGCCAGCCAGTTCGATCTGCTGCCCGGCGACGTGGTGTTCGTGGGCGCCGCCGGCATCACCCGCTGGAGCCGCTTCGTGAACCAGCTGCTGCCATTCACCGGCATCATCCGGAACGCCGCTGCCACCAGCAACGACATCTCCAATAATTGACGGCTGCCGTGCACGCGTCTACCGTCCATCGGGCCCACGGCTCCCGCCGCCGCCCCGGTTCCAGCCTGTTTTCGGCATGCACCAGCGCCCTGGTTTCCCTGGCGCTGGTGCTGATGCTGGCCGGCTGCGGCACGGTGATGCAAACCAGTGTGGACTTCGTTCGTACCGCCGTGGCCGGCAAGGACGACCTCTCCGAGGCCGCAACCAAGGTAGCCGCCCTGCCCTACGCCAGCCTGCTCATGGACGATGGCCAGTACCGCGCGGTGATGGTGCTGGGCAACGATGACGAGGGGCGGCTTTCCTGGCATAGCCGGCAGGCCGTCGTGTTCCTGTGCGAGGGCGGCGTGCTGTGCGGCACCCATGGCCTGCGCGCGGGCCTGGATGATGCCCGGATCGAAGGCGACAACCCGTTCACCGACCTGCGCACGGTGGGCGAGGCGGGCATCACCGTCAGCCGCCGCTACGACTGGCGCAGCGGCTACCGCTATGGGGTGCCGGTCACCGGCCAGCTGCGCCGGGTGGGCCAGGAATCCGTGGCGGACCCTCTGGGACGCAGCCGCACCCTGGCCAGGTACGAGGAACGCCTGGAAGGCCCCGGCGTGGAAGGCACCAATACCTACTGGGTCGATCCGGCCACCGGCGTGCTGTGGAAGAGCCGGCAGCTGGCCGCCCCGGATGTCTACCTCGAGATCAACCTGATCAAGCCTTACCGGCGGAGGTCGCAATGATGCGATCGCGGGTAATGGCCATGGCCGGCCTGCTGGCCTGCATTTCCTTCGCTTCCGCTGCCCAGCCCCGCACGCTGCAGGTTTCGGCCGAGGGCGCGGTGCAGCGCGCCGGCACCTTGCAGCTGCCCGAGGGCAGCCGGTTCGACGACGCCGTCGTGGCCGCGATGCCGCGCCGTGATGCCTATGCCCTGGGCGCCTCGGTCTTCCGCAGGGAAGAACTTGCCCGACAGGTCAGGCTGCGCGCCGGCCTGCTCCATGACCTGGAATCCCTGGCCACGGCCACCGATGCGCCGCACGCCGTGGCCGCACGCGCCCGTGCCTTGCATGCCTGGGTCTCCGCCTTGCCGGCCACCGGCCGCCTGCCGCTGGAAGGCAACCCGCGGCGGCTGGAGGCGAGCAAGGGCGACCGCAACCGGCTGCTTGCCGATGGCGACCGCTTCCACTTCCCCGAGCGCCCGGCAACGGTGACCATCGTCGGCGCCGTGCTCCAACCCTGCGCGGTGGCGCATGTGCCGCTGCGCGACGCGGCCGATTACCTGCGCGATTGCACGGTGGATGGTGAGGCGGCCAACCGCGACCTGATCCACGTGGTGCAGCCCGACGGCAGCATCCACGAACTTGGCATCGCGCTGTGGAACCGCAGCGAGCCGCTGGCCTTGGCTCCGGGTGCCATCGTCTACGTGCCGCTGCGCGCACGCGCCACGGTGAAATTCGCGCCCGAGCTGGATGGCGCGATGACCGCCTTCCTCGCCACCCTGCCCCTGCCCCACGACAGGCTGGTGACGCCATGAGCCGCAACACCCTCCGCCACCGCGCCCTGCCCGCCCTGAGCCTGCTCAGCCTGGCGGTATGCGGCGGGCTGCGTGCCGAGGTGCCGGCCACGCAGAACGACTGGGGCGGTATCGGACTTCTGCAGACCCCCACGGCGCGCATGGCTGAGGAGGGCGAGTTTGCTTTTACCGCAAGCCATACCTCGCCCTATAGCCGCTACAACGTGGCGATGCAGCCGTTCCCATGGCTGGAGGGCATCTACCGGTACGTAAACGTAGCGGGCGTCCCCTACGGCCGACCATCGCTCAGCGGCGACCAAAACTACAAAGACAAGTCGATCGACTTCAAGCTGCGCTTGTGGTCCGAAGGCCGCTGGATGCCCGAGTTGGCCTTTGGCGTTCGGGATTTTGGCGGTACTGGTTTCTTCTCTTCCGAGTACCTCGTGGCAAGCAAGCGGTTCGGTTCGGTCGATGCCAGCTTAGGCTTCGCCACTGGTTATCTTGGTAGCCAGGGTAACCTGACAAATCCCCTTAACTGGATCGACGACCGCTTTGAATCACGTCGTCCACGTGGAGATGGCGCAGGATCTTTCAACGCGAAGTCCCTGCTGCGAGGGCCTGTTGGCATCTTCGGCGGTGTTGCTTGGCAAACGCCGTGGGAGGATCTGACGGTCAAGGTGGAGTATGACGGCCACGATTACAGCATGGAGCATGTTCGTGTTGGGCCGCTCCGTCAGGACTCACGAATCAACTTCGGCCTGAACTACACACCAAGTCCGGGCGTGAGGATCACGCTCGGGTGGGAGCGTGGTACCGAGTTCACAGCCAGCTTAACGCTGCGAGGTAACCTCAAGAGTGCTCCGCGTCAGCCACGTTGGATGGATACGCCCAAAGCGCCATTGCGCAGCGAATCGGCATCCATAGGCCCGGATGCGGAGCCCCAGCCACTTTACGAGGCATCCGAGGTTTCTACCTCGACGGAGCTCAAACCCTACCTGCTGCCGGGCAAGACATGGGAACGCCTTGATGCTGAGCTGCGGCACTACGCGGCCTTCTACGTGCAGAAGATCGAGGTCACTGACCAGGAGGTGATCCTGCACGGCAACCAATTGAAGTATTTTTATCCGACTGAGGGTCTCGGCCGCGCGGCGCGAGTGCTGGACACCGCGATCGATCCCAGCATTGACTGGGTCACCCTGGAATACACGCGGCAGAACATGCCTATCGCGCAGAGCAGCGTTTCTCGTAGCGCCCTGAATGCTTACGTGCAGGGCGACATCGACCTAGCGGAAATGGCGCGCCATGTGGAGGTCAATCCGCCCGGCAGCTCGCGCGAGGGCGAGGTGGTCTACGAGGGGCCGAAGGGGCGACGCTTCGATTACCACGTCTCCCCCGGGCTGAACGAGATCATTGGCGGCCCGAACGGGTTCTTCCTGTACCAGCTGACCGCGAACCTGCACACGAGCCTGCGGGTCAATGACAGCACCTGGCTTACCGCCACCACGGCGGTGGACGTGCACAACAACTTCCGCAAGTTCAAGTACGACGCCCCGAGCAACCTGCCGCGCGTCCGCACCGACATCCGCCACTACGTCACCACCTCCGACGTCACCATCCCGAACTTCCAGGTCACCACGGTGCATGCACTGGGCCGTGACCTGTATGGCATGGCCTATGCGGGCCTGCTGGAGATGATGTACGGCGGCGTGGGCGGCGAGCTGCTGTACCGTCCCGTCGGCCAGCGCTGGGCACTGGGCGTGGAGGCCAACTGGGTCAAGCAGCGCGATTTCGACCAGAAGTTCTCGTTCCGCGACTACGAGGTCGCGACCGGGCACGCGACGCTTTACACCCACTTCGGCGACGACGGCCGCGTACAGGTGGCCACCTCGGCTGGACGCTACCTGGCCGGCGACTGGGGCGTGACCCTGGATGTTTCACGCATGTTCCGCAATGGCGTGGTGATGGGCGCGTTTGCCACCAAGACCGATGTCTCGTCGGCGGAGTTTGGCGAAGGCAGCTTTGACAAGGGCATTTACCTGTCCGTGCCGATGGACCTGCTGCTCCCCCGGTCCAGCCAGGTGCGTTCCCGTTTGATGTGGCACCCGCTGGTACGCGATGGTGGCGCGCGCCTGCAGCGCAAGTACAGCCTCTATTCGCTCACCGGCGAACGCGACAGCCACTTTTACTTTGACAATATTGAATACATAGATCCATAACCCGTTGACATAGCCTCCCAGATTGGATGAGCGGGAGGCACAAACTAAGGACTTGCAAGACTTGATGTTGCAATGCAACATCAAGTCTCCCCAGCCGGCGCCTGCCGGCAACGCACAAGGATGAAGGGGAAATACCATGCTGCTCATGCCAATCAGGTCGGAAACCAGTGCCCCACCTCGGACGGCGAGCAAGTTCACGGCCGCCATCGGTGCGCTGATACGAATCGCGGACCCGCTGATCCTCGTCGGCGGCGCGCTGCTGGCGTACCGCATCCGCTTCGGAACCTGGCACTTGCAGAAGGACTACGTCAGCCTGGTGGTGATCACCACGCTGTTCGGCCTGCTGATCTTCGGGTCCTCCTCCCTCTACCGCAGCTGGCGTGGCCGCGGCCTTGGCGCCGAGCTGATGCATCTGGGCCTGTGCTGGTTGCTGATCTGCACCGGGGTTCTGTTCTACACGACCCTGATCCAGATGATCGGCGAACTGTCGCGGCTGTGGCTGGGCGCCTGGTTCGGCCTGAGCCTGGCCGGCGCCGCCTCCATCCGCATCGTGTTGCGCGGCTGCGCCTCGTGGGCCCGTGCACGCGGTATGGACCTGCGTACCGCCGTGATCGTGGGTGGCAACCCGGATGCACAGCGCATCGTCGACACGCTGCATCGCAATCCCTGGATGGGCATCAAGGTTGTCGGCTGGTTTGCCACCAGCGCCGACCGCTGCGCATTGCATGGCATCCGCCCCATGGGCCGGGTGGACCGGCTGGCCGCCTTCGTGGAGGCCCGGCACATCGACCAGGTCTGGATCGCCCTGCCCATGCGCGAGCAGGGCCAGATCGCCTACGTGTTGCGGCAACTGGATTTCTCGACCGCGGACATCAAGCTGCTGCCCGACCTGTTCGGCCTGCAGCTGCTGAACCATTCGGTGGAGCAGATTGGCGGCCTGCCGGTACTCAACCTGCGCTCCAGCCCCCTGGATGGCCCGGCCCATCTGGTCAAGGCCACCATGGACAAGGTGCTGGCCTCGCTGATCCTGCTGATGATCTCGCCGCTGATGATCGCGATTGCCATCGGCGTGAAGCTCAGCTCTCCGGGACCGGTGTTCTTCCGCCAGCTGCGCCACGGCCTGGGCGGCAAGCCCATCGAGGTGTGGAAGTTCCGCAGCATGCGGGTGCACCAGGAGGAAGACGGCAAGGTCACCCAGGCGCGCAAGAATGATTCGCGCGTGACGCCGTTCGGCGCCTTCCTGCGCCGCACCAGCCTGGACGAACTTCCGCAGTTCATCAACGTGTTGCAGGGCTCGATGTCCATCGTCGGCCCGCGTCCGCACGCCATCGCCCATAACGAGCAGTACAAGACCCTGGTGGACCGCTACATGCAGCGGCACCGGGTCAAGCCCGGCATAACTGGCTGGGCCCAGGTCAACGGCCTGCGCGGGGAAACCGATACCGTCGAGAAGATGGCACGCCGCGTGGAGTACGACCTGTACTACATGCAGAACTGGTCACCCTGGTTCGATCTGCGGATCATCCTGATAACCGTGTTCAAGGGCTTTGTGAACAAGAACGCGTACTGAGCCGACGTCGTTCCGAGTCGTCGTTACAAGGAGTGTCTGATGAAGATTGCTGTTGCCGGCACGGGCTATGTCGGCCTGTCCAACGCTGTCCTTTTCGCGCAGAACCACAGTGTGGTGGCTTTGGACATCGATCCAAAGCGCGTTGAACTGATCAACGCACGCCGGTCGCCGATCGAGGACCGCGAAATCCAGGATTACCTGGCCAACCGCCAGCTCGATCTGAAGGCCACGCTGGACAAGCAGGAGGCCTACGCCGGAGCCGACTTCGTTGTCATCGCGACGCCTACCGACTACGACCCGAAGACCAACTACTTCGATACATCCTCCGTCGAGTCGGTCATCCGCGACGTGAAGGAGATCAATCCCAGCGCCGTGATGATCATCAAGTCCACCGTGCCGGTCGGGTACACCCGCCGGATCCGTGAGACGCTCGGCACAGACAATGTCATCTTCTCGCCGGAGTTCCTGCGCGAGGGCCGCGCACTCTACGACAACCTCTATCCAAGTCGCATCGTGGTCGGCGAACGCTCCCCACGCGCGGAGCGTTTCGCGGCCCTCCTTCAAGAGGGCGCTGTCGCCAAGGACGTCCCGGTGCTGTTCACCGACTCGACCGAGGCCGAGGCAATCAAGCTGTTTGCCAACACCTACCTGGCCATGCGCGTTGCCTACTTCAACGAGCTGGACACCTACGCCTGCACCCATGGTCTGGACACGCGCCAGATCATCGAGGGCGTCTGCCTCGATCCCCGCATCGGCGGCCACTACAACAACCCAAGCTTTGGCTACGGCGGTTACTGCCTGCCCAAGGACACCAAGCAGCTGCTGGCCAACTATAGCCACGTACCCCAACACCTCATACGCGCGATCGTGGAGTCCAACCGAACCCGGAAGGACTTCATCGCCGACGAGATCATCGCGCGAAATCCCAGGACCGTCGGGATTTACCGTCTGGTCATGAAGACAGGCTCGGACAACTTCCGCGCCTCTGCCATCCAGGGGGTGATGAAGCGGATCAAGGCCAAGGGCATACCCGTCATCGTCTACGAGCCGGTACTGAATGAACCGGACTTCTTCCGGTCCGCGGTAATCAATAACCTCGATTGCTTCAAGGAGCTTGCCGACGTCATCGTCGCAAACCGCATCACGCCCGAGCTCCAGGACGTATCGGAGCGCGTTTACACCCGCGACCTTTTCGGTGCGGATTGAAGGGGAAACACCTGATCCATGCCAAGACCCACTACGGTGCGCTGACATGTCCGTCCCGAGCGATTCCCCCCGCATCCTCGTCGTCGGCATCAATTACGCCCCCGAGAACATCGGGACGGGCAAGTACACGAGTGAGATGTGCGAGTGGCTGACTGCACGCGGGCACAGCGTCCGTGTGGTCACCGCACCTCCCTACTACCCTGCCTGGAAGGTGTGGGATGGCTATCGCCCAATGTGGTACCGCCGAGAGCGCATCTCGGAGGTGGACGTGATCCGCTGCCCCCTGTGGGTCCCGACGAAGCCGAGCGGGATTACCCGGATCCTGCATCTGGCCAGTTTCGGGCTCAGCTCCTCATTGGCGCTGCTCTGGTCCATCGGCTGGCGCCCGACACACGTCGTTTCAATCGCGCCGACGCTCGCAAATGCTCCCATGGCCGCCCTGGTCGCCCGACTTTCCGGTGCGCGCGGTTGGCTGCATATCCAGGATTTCGAACTCGATGCCGCGCTGGACATGGGAATTGTCGAGGCAGGCCCCATGAAACGTCTGGCAATGGGCCTGGAGCGTCTACTGCTGCGCTCCTTTGACCGTGTGTCCACCATCTCGCCCAAGATGGTCGAGCGACTGGGTAAGAAGGGCGTAGCACCGGCGCGCCGAGTCCTGTTCCCGAACTGGGCCGACATCGACGCGATCCAACCTCTGTCCAGACCAAGCACATACCGCCAGGAGCTTGGAATCCCGGACGACGCCGTAGTGGCCCTTTACTCTGGAAACATGGGTCTCAAGCAAGGCCTGGAACTGCTTGGGGAAGCAGCACTGCGCCTGTGCGATGAACAACGTCTCTACTTCGTGTTCGGGGGCCAGGGTCCAGGGCGTGACGCACTGGAGGTTCAATGCGCGGGCCTGCCGAACGTACGCTTCCTTGGCCTGCAGCCCACCGAGCGCCTCAAGGACTGGCTTGGACTGGCTGACATCCACCTGCTGCCACAGCGCGCGGACGTGGCCGATCTCGTGATGCCGTCCAAGCTCACGGGGATGCTGGCGAGCGGCCGCCCCACGCTAGCCACCGCACTCCCTGGCACCGGCGTTGCGCTTGCCTTGGAACGCAGCGGGCGGGTGGTTGCTCCCGGCGATGTCGAGGCCTTCACCTCCGCTCTTCGGGAACTAGCCGCCAATCCTTCAGTACGCAAGGCACTGGGCGACGCCGCGCGGAGCCAGGCGCTCAACACGCTGGCGCGCGAATCGATCCTCAATCGCTTCGAGCAGGCGCTTCTCGCCCCCTGATCCCCTAATAGTCGATACAAGGAACTGATCGCAATGACCAAACGCGCACTCATCACCGGCATCACCGGACAGGATGGATCCTATCTCGCCGAGTTCCTGCTCGAGAAGGGATACGAGGTCCATGGCATCAAGCGTCGTGCCTCCTCGTTCAACACCCAGCGAGTAGACCACATCTACCAGGATCCACATGAGTCCGGCGCGCGTTTTCATCTGCACTATGGCGATCTGACCGATACCAGCAACCTGACCCGCATCATCGCCGAGGTGCAGCCCGACGAGGTGTACAACCTCGGAGCACAAAGCCACGTGGCGGTCAGCTTCGAAGCACCGGAATACACCGCCGACGTGGATGCCATCGGCACCCTGCGCCTGCTCGAAGCGATCCGGTTCCTCAAGCTTGCCGACAAGACCCGCTTCTACCAGGCATCGACTTCCGAGCTCTTCGGTCTGGTCCAGGAGATCCCGCAGCGGGAGACGACGCCGTTCTACCCTCGCAGTCCCTATGGCGTGGCCAAGCTTTATGCGTACTGGATCACCGTCAACTACCGCGAAAGCTACGGCATGTATGCCTGCAATGGCATCCTGTTCAACCACGAGAGTCCACGTCGCGGCGAGACCTTCGTCACCAGAAAGATTACTCGCGGCCTCGCCAACATCGCCCAAGGCCTGGAGTCCTGCCTGTACATGGGCAACCTGGATGCCATGCGTGATTGGGGCCACGCCAAGGACTACGTGCGCATGCAGTGGATGATGCTCCAGCAGGAGGCGCCGAAGGACTACGTGATCGCGACCGGCGTCCAGTACAGCGTCCGTGAGTTCATCACGATGGCGGCCAAGGAGCTCGGCATCTCCCTATCCTTCGAAGGCAAGGGCGTGGAGGAGAAGGCGGTGGTTACTGCAGTCGACGGCGACTCCGCTCCCGCTGTGAAAATTGGCGACGTGATCGTTGCGGTGGATCCGCGTTACTTCCGTCCAGCAGAGGTAGAAACCCTGCTCGGCGACCCATCGGCCGCGAAGACGGAGCTCGGCTGGATTCCCTCCGTCACACTCAATTCAATGGTCGAGGAAATGATTGCGCATGATCTACAGCAGGCTAAGAAGGCTGCCCTGCTCCGGACGCACGGCTATGCGTTCACCAATAGTGCCCCTGAGTGAGTCAAGGAATACCCTGGATGTCGCTCATCGAACGCTTCCGCCGAAGCCGGCTGACTCAGCAGTTCGTCACATTGCTGGGGGGCCGGTTCGCGGCCGCAGGAATCCAAGCTGTTTCTATTTATCTCTTGGCACGGTGGGCGAGGCTTGATGAGTTTGGCGTCATGGCGTCGGCTCTGGGCGTGTCGGTGACCCTCCAAGCGATCGGAGATGCCGGGGCCACCACATACATCGTAAGAGAGACCGCCGCACATGGAATCAACTACAGCGTCGCCTATGCCGAACAGCTGAGCCGGCTGGTAATGGCGTCTGTCGTCGCTGGATGGTTGTTCGTGGTACTAGCGTTAACTGCTGTATCTGGCGAGCGCTACCTCTCTCTTCTACCCCTTGCGGGATGGATTGCACTGGATCGCGGGAGCGACATTCGCTCGGCAATAGCACGGGGTTTGGGCGACGTCCGTCTCGGCACAATCAATCTCGTCTCCCGCCGTCTAGTTCAGCTCCTGCTTTTTGTTTTGTTCTTCCATTCCGGAATTGGGGCCTCTTGGGCATACTCGATATCGCTCCTTCTAGGATCAGCGCTAGTGCTTGCATGGATGTGGCGAAAGCTACCCCGTCCTGCTGCTCTACCATTTCGCAAGAAGCGGCTTCTGTACGCGTTCATGCGCTGCAAACCGTATTGGATCCACTCCGCTGCTACGCAGTTACGGAATCTCGATGCTGCGCTAGTGGCAATGATTTCGGGCCCCGTACAGGCTGCCTACTATGGTGTCGGCGCGCGACTGATGACCCCCCTTCGCATGGTTCCGGCCACGCTGGCCACTGCGCTGCTTCCCCACCTCGTAAGAAGCGGCGGCGTCGGACGCAAGGACATCTCGCTCGGCCTTTACGCCGCGCTCGTGATAGGGCTCCCGTACCTGGCGCTTGCTGTCGCAGCACCTTGGGCAGTAAGGCATCTTGGAGACGGATTCGAAGGCGCCTCGCTCCCTTTGCAGCTGATGTGCGTGGGCCTGGCTGGTTCCGCGTTCATCTCGATATTCAATGCCATCCTGCAGTCAAGGAAACGCGCCAGTCTTGTTGCGCGCATATCGACAGGAACGATGCTCGCGCTACTTGCTCTCGTCGCCATCGGGACTGAGCTGTGCGGCGCAGCAGGTGCCGCGACGGGCTTCATGCTTGCCACGATTGCCCAGGCCGCATTCGTTTTCTATGGAGCGAGGAAAGGTGCGTAGAATCAACGTTGCAGTGATGAGCATCATGGCTCAAGACGATAATCTTGGTGACATCGAGATCCGCCAGCGGCTTTTTAGCTGCGTAGCCGCCACTGGCGCAGAGATGCTCGTCTATCGCGGCACCGCATCCGATTCGTATGTCGACGCATTCGACGATGCGGACCGCACACAGTGGTTCGAATCTTCCGTGCGCCTTCAGACGCAGGTGCTTTCTCGACTGCTTCGTGGCCACCGCATCCACTTCTTGATGGCACCGGGCCCCTCCAGATTCACGTCAAGCCCGAGGGCAATCCTGAAAAGCCTGGCCAATTTGGCCAACATGGTGCTCGCGAGGCTCAGTGGAGGCACAGTGCACATCGTCGGGCGTGCCTATCGTGGCAATGGATTGACCAGAGCTATCGAGGTACTTGCGCTTCGTCTGGCGAATACCGCTACGGTCCGCGATCGCCTCTCCAGTGAGCTTGTGAGTGGCCGGGCATCAGCGATGCCAGATCTCGCGTTCATGGGTTGCCCGCAGTTGGGCGGCGCCAGGGATCGAATTGCTATTTCTGTCCGTGAGGAGCCTGACCTGGACGAGTCAGCCTTCGAGGCACCCGTGGCCGCTGCTCGCGACTTGGGACTGAAGCCCGTGTTCGTTACCCAGGTAAAGCGGGACAACCCTTGGATGAGCCGCATGGCGCGCGCGCACGGCGCGGAGCTCCTAGAGTGGGATGGAGCCACGCATAGGGCTCAGAGGGACGCTGTAGAGAAGCTATATCGCTCCTCGGCCCTTGTGCTGAGTAACCGACTCCACGGCCTGATCATGGGCGCTATGGCCGGAGCCTACCCGGTGCCAATCGTAAGCGGCGGGAACACGAAGTTAGTGCCCACTCTTGCGCCGACGTTCGGAGATGTGCCCTCTATAGCCGCGAAGGAGGTATCAAGTATTACTCCCGCCAAGCTCAGTGCGTTGGTCTCACACTGGCAGGGAGCGGAGCTCGGAAGGATGCTGCATACCTCCGCAGCGACCCTCGAACAGCACTTAGCGCACGTAGCCGCCTCGATTTCCAAAGAGTGATTCCATGAAGAAGGGAGAGCCACATTGAATTTCTTCGTGGGTGCCGCCGCTGCCGTCTCATACCTGCTGTTCTTTATGGCGTATCAGTACGTCCGTCCGAAGAAGGTTCTGTCCGTGATGGACATGTTCTTCTTCATGTTCTCTTTGCAGTTCGGACCGCACTCGATCTTCCTTCATCCATACTTGGAGGATCGGGGATTCGCATCCTCGGTGTACCCACAGTACGCGACAGGGTTGACGCTGGCGTTCTGCGGATTGGCCACCGGATTGTTCGCCGCGGGTGCACTTGCCAAGACCCGATCCGTACAGCTCTATCCTTTTCGGGGTGCCGACCTGACCCTGAAGCGATCGTTCGTGATACTAGGGGTTGCGGCTGCATACTTGGTTCTCTTCGTTGCCTATCAAGGCTTTGACCTGAGCCGGACGTTGAACTATCTCAACTTCTTCCGCGGAAATTCGCTTTACACCTATACCGAGCTCCGGCGCGAACTTTACGAAGGCGATGCAGGCTTGAGCCTAGCAGCTGTCACGAGGCAAACCAGCAGCGCCATCATCTTTAGTGCGCTCGTGTACTCCGGAATCAAGTTCAGGACTTGGCGCCTGGTCTTTTTTGGCATGGCCGCACTGTTGTTCATCATCTGCTGCCTGCAGATGAACAAGTTCCCTTTCCTTTACTACACGCTACTGGCGTCCCTTGTCGTATTCGCGCACAGGGCCTACAGGACAGGCGTGTTCATTAACAAGTCAATAGCTTTCAAGGTGGCGATCACAGGTGGAAGCCTGGTCGGTCTGCTTACAGCGCTCTACTGGATTCAGTACAGGAACGAGATTGAGGCGGGAATAGTAACCAGCGACAGGATCCTCTTCCGGATTATTTCCAGACCATTTGCCGGAAACCATGGCTCCCTTTACTACTGGTTCGACGTATTTCCACAGAAACATGACTTCGTGGGCCTAGCGAACGTACCGGCCGTTGCCAGAATCTTCGGGATGGAGCCATTCGCCCCCACGATAGCTGTTCCTTCATATTACTTGGATGCAAACACCACATTCCAGGCAGGATACATCGGCGGGGCGTACGCTTCGTTCGGCTATGCAGGTATTTGGGTTTACTCCCTGTTCGTCGGTGGATGGGTTTCCCTCCTTACGGCTTATGAGGGAAAAATTGATGTGCTCTGGCAGCGGATTGCCTTCTTTTCAGTGGTTGGCCTGAACATGTACTTCCTATCATCGCGGGAGCTACACACTGCGATGCAATCCGGCGGCTTCGTTCTTGCTCCATTGATGATATTCGCCGTTAGAAATCTTCCCCGCACCCTTCGGACGGGAACCTTGAAGTGACGCTACGAACGGATCAAACGATAAGTAACGCCACCATGAGCCAGGTTGGTCGCGGCCGCCCCCGTGTGGCGGTGCTTTATCATCAGTTCCCCCACTACCGCGCACCGGTCCTGCGCCTTCTCTCTCAGAGCGAAGCCTATGGTTATTCGTTCTATGGATCTCTGAATGACTTTTCGGGTATCAGGGCTTTCACCGGCGACGAATCGATTCGCATTGAGCCGCTCAATGTAGTAAAGACAAAGAGAGGATTTAGGATTTCTGGCATCGGAAAGATCATCCGGTCGAGTTTCGATGCCTACATCATCCTTGGTAATCCTAATATTCAAGCTACGTGGTTGCTTGCGATCTGGGGGCGACTTACTGGAAAGAAGGTCTTGTTCTGGACCCATGGCTGGCTGAAGCGCGAAAGAGGAGTCCAGCGCTCTATTCGACGCCTCTACTATTGCCTGGCACACACGGTCCTCGTCTACGGCGAGCGAGCACGGGAGATCGGACGGCTTGAAGGCTTTCCCGAAGATCGCATAAGGGTCATCTACAACAGTCTTGATTATGCGGAGTCAGAGAGGATCCTTAAGAAGCTCGAGTCCGGCACCGTGCAGCCATTGGCAAAAAGCCTCTTCACTGAGCCAGAGCGGCCCCTACTTATTTGTACGGCAAGACTCACAGATCTGTGCAAGCTTGATCTCCTAATCATGGCTGCAGCGACACTGAGTCGTCGGGGCACGCCCGTGAACGTTCTCCTAGTAGGCGATGGGCCGGCGAGGGAGCGCTTGGAAGTTCTCGCGCGGAACCTTAGCGTAGATGTGCATTTCTTCGGCGCCTGCTACGACGAATCCACGGTCGGGCAACTGATCTATGAAGCGGATGCAACTGTGTCTCCCGGAAAGATCGGACTAACGGCGATCCATAGCCTCACATACGGAACTCCCGCCTTCACTCATGGGAACATGGATCGGCAGATGCCTGAGGTAGAGGCAATAGTTCCTGGGGAGACAGGTGGCTACTTCCGCGAAGGCGATGCCGACGATCTTGCTGAAGTGCTGGCACGGTGGTTGCTGAGCAACCCTGACAGGACTGAAGTACGTGCGAAATGCCGGGCCACTGTTGCTCAGAAATGGAATCCCGAGAATCAGCGCCTGCTCATCGAACAAGCGCTGGACGACTGCCCCTCAGGAATCTGAAGATGACTGCGACGCGAGGCGCGACACCGCCTGTGCCCGAACCCATGCGGGTTCGATTGCCGCTGGTTGAGAAGTGCCGTCAGCAGATTGATAGCGCCCCAAAACGGGTCGCGCGGATGGCGGTCAACGCGTACCAACGGTGGAGAGATCGCCTTTCCGAGGTTGGCGAGGGCGTGCAGTTCGGAAAGCGAGTACATGTCCCCGCCGGTAGCAAACTCGGGCACTACTGTTATATCGGCAGCGGCTTCTATTCGCCAAGTCCGGTAACGATTGGCGATCTGAGCATGCTTTCCACATCCGTGCGGATCGTCGGCGACGACCATGGCATCGACAACCCAAGGGTTCCCACTCGCCTTGACTTCCGTTGGCGTCACTCCATCACCGTTATAGAGGCAGACGTCTGGATTGGGCATGACGTCGTGATGAAGTCGGGTGTCCGGGTGGGAGTCGGCTCCGTCGTTGCGGCTGGATCCGTTGTCACAAGGGATGTTCCCCCAAACAGCATCGTCGGCGGCAATCCTGCTCGCTTGATAAGGGCACGCTTTTCCGCTGATGAGTGGGCTATCTATCTAACCGAACTTGGTGTCGAACAATGCGCGTCGGAATTCTAACTTTCCAGTTCAGCGACAACTTCGGCGCGTTGTTGCAGGCGTATGCGCTGCGCAGATGGTTCACCGACCGCGGGCATGACGCTGAGTTCATCGCCTATCACCCGACGCACGTCGAGGAGGGCGGATCGTTGCGGCTTTCGCTTTCGCCCGCCGCGTTCAAGTCCAATGCCAAGACCCTCTACCTCAAGTCCACGGCATTCCTGCACCAGCACTTCGGAAACAAGGACCAGGCCCGGCGGTTCGCACGCTTCCGGCAGGAACAGCTCGGGATCACCGGTAGCCCGCTGCGCGAAAGACAGGAACTGGTCGAGGCGGCTGGCCATTATGACCTGATCGTGGCCGGCAGCGACCAGATCTGGAGCCCGTCGGTTCAGTACGGCTTTGATCCGGCCTACTTCCTCGAGTTCGCAAAGGACGCGCGCGTGCGCAGGATCTCCTACGCGGCCAGCTTCGGCCGTGACACGCTGGGCGCCGACCAGATCACCGCCCTCGGCCCGCTGCTACGCCCTCTGTCCAGCATCTCCGTCCGCGAGCTGAGTGGTGTGGACATTGTCAGGCAGGCGTCCGGTCGCGATGCTGCCTGCGTGCCCGATCCAACCCTGCTGCACGAGCAATACGACCAGCTCCTTGCCGGCGCGTCCAGCGGCCAGGAGGGACATGTGTTCTGCTATGCGCTCCGCACTGCGGAAGTCATCCGCGAGGTCGCCGAGGGCGCGGCGCGGATGACCGGCACACCCATCCTGTCCCCGTACAACGTGCACCGCCGCTGGCGCGAAATCGGTCAGACCGTGCACCCCGGCCCGGCCGAGTGGGTCTCGCACCTGGCCAACGCCAGTTTCGTGGTCACCAATTCCTTCCACGGCACGGTTTTCTCGATCTTGTTCCGCAAGCCCTTCCTGGTTGCCGAGCTTCCAGGTTCGCGCGTAGCCATGAACGCCCGCTCGCGAAACCTGCTCTCGCAGCTCGACCTTATGGACCGTTTCGTGCGCAAGGAGGACCTGCCCCGCCTCGATGAACTGCTCGCGCGGCCGATCGACTGGGATGCGGTGGAAGCTAAACAGCAGGGGCTCCGGGAGGTCGGCAGTTCGTTCCTTGCGCACGAGGTCGCACAGGTGGAGAACGGATGAGCGGATTCGACCAGTACAAGTACGTCGACACCCTGCCAGCCAGCGACAAGCTCAGGCGGTTGCTGTGGGAGTTGGTTTGGCTGTTGGCGTTCCGGCCAACTCCACGGTGGGCACTGCACGGATGGCGTCGCCTCCTGTTGCGGCTCTTCGGCGCACGAATCGGCCCGGGCTGCCGCATCGCCCCCAGCTGCAGGATCTGGGCGCCATGGAAGCTGGAGATGGGCACGCTGTCTGTGTTGGCCGACGGCGTGGACTGCTACACCATGGACCGGATCCGCATCGGCTCCAAGGTGGCGGTGAGCCAACGCACCTTCCTTTGCACGGGTTCGCACGACGCCACGAGCCTGCTGCGGCCGCTTACCACCGCGCCCATCACCATCGGCGACCATGCCTGGATCGCCGCCGAGTGCTTTGTGCATCCCGGCACCAGCATCGGCGAAGGCACCGTGGTCGGTGCACGGTCCGTGGTCACGCGCGACCTTCCTCCCTGGTCCATTTGTGTCGGCAATCCCTGCAGGTTTGTCAGGCAACGTACGCTTTCCGACTCCCCCACAGGCGCCTGAACCATGTTCTCAAAAGCCGCGAAGGTGCTGCAGTTCCTGTCCGAGTACGCCCAGGACCTGTGGCTGACGTTGCGCTACAACGGCTACTCGCCACTTGTCGAGCGGAACCGACGCCAGTTCTACAAGCTCATCATCGAGACGCATACGATCGAGAAGGGCTTGTCCCTGCCCCGTCGACGCACACTGTTCGGGCGCGACAAGGTGCGCTTCGTGATGTCCGCGCTCGATGCCTATGAGCCGGAATTTTCGCCGCTGCCGGCGCAGATGGCCTTGGGTGCACTGGACGCGTACCTTCGCTTCCACCGCGAGCAGGGCATCCAGGACCCTTTGCTCGACGAGGTCGCCGCACTGCTTGCACGGTGGCAGGACCGGCAGCTTGAACTTCGTGGCGGGATAAAGCCATACAGATTCGAAGGCCACGACCCTGCTGGTCCTGTCGCATGGCTGCAGTCACGCTCCAGCCTTCGGATGTTCGATGGCCGCCCACTGCCCGCGGAGACGGTACGCCAGGTGGTCACCCTGGCGCAGAGCGCGCCGTCGCAGTGCAACCGGCAGTCCACGCAGGTCCATCTGTATCAGGACCGGGCGACGATCGACGCGCTGTTGGCCCTTCAGGGCGGATCGCGCGGCTTCTCAGAGAACGTTGGCAACCTGTTCGTAGTGACGTCCGAGATCGCTGCCTGGGGCGGCCCGGGCCAGCGCAACCAGACCTACGTGGATGGAGCGCTGTTCTCCATGTGCATCCTTCTTTCATGCCATGCGCTCGGATTTGGCGCCTGCCCCCTGAACCTTGCCGTCACCAACGCGGTGGAACGCAGGATCAAGGTCGCGGGAGGCATACCCACGGGAGAGCGGCTGATCATGATGATCGCGTTCGGAAAGACCGTCGATGAACCACTGCGAGTCGCCGCATCGCCAAGGCGCTCGTTGGATGAGGTTCTCCACATGCATACGGGCACCGTGTCGCCATGAGCCTTGCCGTCGTCATCCTCACCTACAACGAGGAATTGCACCTTGCGCGTGCGCTGGATTCGATCCGCGAGGTCGCCACCGAAGTCTTCGTAATCGATTCCGGCTCTACCGACGCAACGGCGCAGATCGCCCGTTCGCACGGCGCCACGGTGCTGGTACATCCGTTCGTGACCCAGGCCCAGCAGTTCCAGTGGGCGCTGGACAATGCCCCGATCCGGGCCGACTGGGTTATGCGTCTGGACGCGGACGAGGTGGTCGAACCGGATCTTGCCGAGGAGATCCGTCGGGAACTTCCCCGCCTTCCCACCGATGTGGTTGGCGTCAACCTGGACCGCAAGCACATTTTCATGGGGCGATGGGTTCGACACGGCGGCCGCTACCCTCTGCGCATGCTCCGTATCTGGCGACGAGGCCAGGGACGCATCGAGCAACGCTGGATGGATGAGCACATCATCGTATGGGGTGGGCGCACCGTAACCTTCAAAGGTGGTTTCGCCGACCACAACCTGCAGGACCTCACGTACTTCACCGAGAAGCACAACAAGTACGCGACCCGCGAAGCAATCGACGTGCTGAACCAGCGCATGGGCCTGTTCGCCCGCGACCATGCGCTCACCCGTGGAGGCGCGTCGCTACAGGCTTCGTTCAAACGCTGGGCCAAGGAGAGGATCTACAACCGGATCCCGTTCACGGTGAGCTCAACGCTCTACTTTCTCTGGCGCTACGTGTTCCAGCTCGGCTTCCTGGACGGACGCTCCGGACTGGTTTACCACTTCCTGCAAGGTTGGTGGTACAGGTTCCTCGTGGGGGCAAAGCTAATGGAGCTGGAAGCGGCCATCGCGCATCTGGAAGACCGGCAGGCAATCCTGGCCGAACTGTCCCGGCGCACAGGGTACTCGCTGGAACAGCTGGCGAGCCTCGAGATCCGCGGCAGTTAACTGACGGCAGCGGAATCGGCCCATGATGCGCACGAGACTGAGTTCCGGCCGGATTCCCTGGAAAAGCCTGGGCAACCCGGCCCGCAGGTGCTCACGCAGCACGCAGTTGGGTCTGGTTTTCCAGGAACCACTGGTAGGTCTGCTGGACGCCATCCCGCAGGCTGATCTGTGCACGCCACCCCAGTGCGTGCAGGCGCGAGACGTCGAGGAGCTTGCGTGGTGTGCCGTCGGGCTTGCTGGTGTCGTTCACGATCCTGCCCTGGAAGCCGGTGACTTCCTTCACCAGTTCGGCCAGCTCCCGGATGCTGACGTCCTCGCCGACCCCAACATTGACGATGCCCGGGTCGTTGTAGGTTTCGGTCAGGAAGACCGTCGCCGCGGCCATGTCGTCCACATGCAGGAACTCGCGTCGCGGAGTCCCGGTTCCCCACATGACAACCTCCGCGTCGCCGCGCAGCTTCGCTTCATGGAACTTGCGGATCAGCGCTGGAAGCACGTGGGAGTTGGCGAGGTCAAAGTTGTCGCCAGGGCCGTAAAGGTTGGTCGGCATCAGGCTGATGGCATTGAAGCCGTACTGCTTGCGGTAGGCCTGGCACAGCTTGATCCCGGCGATCTTGGCGATCGCGTACCACTCATTGGTTGGCTCCAGCGCGCCGGTGAGCAGGGAATCCTCGCGGATGGGCTGCTCGGCGAACTTCGGATAGATGCAGGACGACCCGAGGAAGGTCAGCTTCTTCGCACCATGGCGGTACGCGGCGTCGATTACGTTGTTCTGGATCTGGAGATTCTCGAAAAGGAACTGCGCGGGATAGGTGTCGTTGGCGTGAATACCGCCAACCTTCGCCGCCGCGAGGATGACCACCTGGGGCTTTTCCTTGGTGAAGAAGGCCTCCACGGAAGCGGCGTCACGCAGATCCAGGACATCGCGCCCGGCCAGGAGGAGGTTGTTGTAGCCAAGCGCCTGCAGACGGCGGACGACCGCCGAGCCGACCAGGCCCCGATGCCCTGCAACGAAAATACGGTCCTGTTTTTCCATGGGACTTCTCGCTCGACTTGGGGGGGTACATGTATTCTAGCAACAAGTTTTTCCCGCCCCACCCACGCTTCTCACGTTGTTATTCTCAAAATCCTCCACTCACGGAAGCCCCCCATGATTCCCGTGATCCTTTCCGGCGGTTCCGGCACGCGGTTGTGGCCACTGTCCCGCGAAGCCTATCCAAAGCAGTTCCTTCCACTCCTCGGTGGGGACAGCCTGCTCCAGGCAACCTGGCGGCGTGTTGCACCGCTGGCCACCCAGCCACCAATCGTGGTGGCGAATGTCGATCACCGCTTCATGGTTGCGGAACAGTTGCGCCAGGCCGGCTGCACGCCGGGGACAGTGCTACTGGAACCGGTTGGCCGAAACACCGCGCCCGCGATCGCGGCGGCCGCGCTACAGGCCGTCGCCGATGGCGGCGATCCGCTGCTCCTGGTCCTGCCTTCCGACCATGTCATCCGTGACGCTGCGGCCTTCCGCGACGCAGTGCACCAGGCCACCATCGCGGCCGAAGAGGGTCGGCTGGTCACGTTTGGGATCGTTCCCGGCGGACCTGAGACTGGCTATGGCTACATCAAGGCCGGCCCGGGCGAAGGCGCGCGGCCGGTCGAACAGTTCGTCGAGAAGCCTGATCTGGCCAAGGCTCGGGAGTACGTTGCAGCCGGTGCCTACTACTGGAACAGCGGGATGTTCCTGTTCCGCGCATCGCGTTACTTGCAGGAGCTGGAACGCCTGCAGCCGGAGATGCTGGCTACTTGCCGGGCGGCATTCGAGGGCGCCCGGCGCGACGAGGACTTCGTGCGCCTGGATGCGACTTCCTTCTCCGCCTGTCCGTCGGATTCGATCGATTACGCGGTGATGGAGAAGACCACCGCCGCCACGGTGGTTCCGCTGGACGTGGGCTGGAACGACGTTGGCAGTTGGGCGGCCCTGTGGGAAGTCGCCGAACAGGACGGCGAGGGCAATGCGCACCACGGCGACGTCATCTCCATCGGCTGTCGCAACACCCTGGCGTGGGGCGATGGTCGCCTGGTGGCCCTGCTCGGCCTGGAGGACATCGTGGTCGTCGATACCGACGACACATTACTCGTTGCGCACAAGGACAGGGTGCAGGAAGTCAAGGAAATCGTTACCCGGCTCAAGGCGCAGGGGCGCGCGGAAACCAGCCTGCACCGCAAGGTCTACCGGCCCTGGGGAGCCTACGACTCCATCGACAACGGCGATCGCCACCAGGTCAAGCGCATCACAGTCAAGCCTGGCGCAGCGCTCAGCCTGCAGATGCACCACCACCGCGCCGAGCACTGGGTCGTGGTCAGTGGCACGGCCGAGGTCACATGCGGCGACAAGGTCGTGCTGTTGACGGAGAACCAGAGCACCTATATCCCGCTGGGCGTCACCCACCGCCTGCGCAATCCCGGCAAGCTGCCGCTGGAACTGATTGAAGTGCAGTCCGGCAGTTACCTGGGCGAGGACGACATCGTTCGTTTCGAGGACGTGTACGGCCGGGGTTGAGGCGACCGCGATCCATCCGGGTTAGTTTCGCACCGGAATAAAGGAAGGCTCACGCCCGCCGCGTCTACATGGCTGGGAGACTGGTGCCGGGCGCAGGGCGCCCGGCCGGTCATTC
>NZ_RRYK01000012.1:0-39166 GCF_003931635.1 Pseudoxanthomonas sp. SGNA-20
CTCACGCGACACGCGCAGCCTCACAGCCCCAGTCATGCGACGCGTCGACCAGTCAGTTGGACTTGCGCGAACACCCTGCGCAACCTGGCCTGACATCAGCGCGCGTGATGCAAGTGGTTTTGGCATTGAATCGCCTCACCGCAAATGCAAACCTCGCCATGCAATCCGGGCAGCCGCACGATCGTCGTCGTTCTCTACCGGGGGCAATGCGGGAGATGGCGCGCAACTGCGTGGCGAGCTCCCGGGACGGGAACCGGACGCGGAATCCCCGCTCCCGCGCGAGGTGTGGGCCTTCATGCATCCGCCAGGGTGATCTGGCCCCAAACGCAGGGGCACTGCGTCCACTAAGGAAGGTTGATATGCGCGAACTGAGCACTAACGAAGTTGCGGTTGCGTCCGCCGGCGTTATCGACACCGGCGGCGAACTTGCCGCCGGCCTGATCATGGCGGGTGCCGCGGGAATGGTTGGCGCCCTCCTTGGCGCTGCGGGCGGTCCGGTTGGCAGCGCCATGCTCGGGGTGACGTTCGCCCGCGCCGGCTTCAAGTACGTCGAGTACATCACCAAGTGAGGACACGGAAATGCGCGAACTGACCTGTCGTGAGCTCCATGACGTGAATGGCGGTGCTTCCGTGCTCGGCACCATCTGGCAGGTAAGCCTGCCGGCACGGGCGGTGGCCGGCTCGGCCGCACTCGGCTGGGCGATAGGCTCTGCCATCTACCGGACCTATGACGATGAGATCCAGGCCGGATTGGATTGGCTGCTGAACTGAGCCACTGGCCCCGCGCGCGCAAGCGCGCGGGGCATCGAGACCGATGACTGCACACGGCCAACCAGCCCCAGGTACCCGCAGGAGCATTGCGGAACTCCTCGTCGTTTCCTCGGCCACCTTGGTGCTGGCGCTCGCGCTGCACTCCCCCGCAGCCCGTCTCGCCCTGGCCACCGCCATGGACGGGTTCGACAACGTCTTCCTATGCGTCCTGTTCGCAGGCCTGGGCTTGCTCGATCTGGCCGGGCGCCTGCCTGCCGTCTTCCGCAAGGATGCCCGCCGCATCCGGCTGGTACTGTGGCTTGGCTTTGCCGGCGCGGTCCTGCTGTTCGGCGGTTATGCGCTTCCGGGCATACTGCTGGCCGAGCTGGCCTTCGACCTGGTGTACGCCGTTGCCGGCATGCGCGGCGGTGTGGCTCCCGGCCGTCGCATTGCCCCGTCAGGCCCCAGGAGGGACCGCCAATGAAAAGCGTCGTGATCCGCATCCTCGCCGCGATGCTGTCCCTCGCCGGCGTCGTGGTCCTGGTCTCCCGGCTCATCCAGCTGGTGCAGGGCGATGCACAGGCCTCGGCACTGGAATACGCGGTGCTGGCCGGCGCCGCCTGCGGCACCTGGATGTTCGGGCGTTTCGCGCTCAACGGCGAGCGCGATCCGCTGATGCGCAGGCTGTCGGCACGCAAGCCCGGGCAGCCGGACAGCCGCTAGGCGCCAGTCCGCCAACGCACCGCCGGCTAGCGCCCTTCGCCGGCCGCCCGCTGGCGTTGCTGCAGGGCGCGGCGCAGGGCGGCGTCCGGTTGCAGGGAGCGATCCCAGCGGCGGTAGCTGTCGGCCAGGGCCAGGCGCAGCGCGGGATATGGATCCGGCTTGTCCTCGCCGCGCAGCGCGGAGGTCGCCTGGGCCCAGCTGCCGGCGCGGCCCAGGCGCGCGCGGGCGCGCACCACGCTGCGGCAGTCGGTGTCCAGCGCGCGCGCCAGGAAGCAGGCATACCAGGCGTCGCCGGGATTCCAGCCCGGCTGCGCCAGCAGTCCGCGCACATAGGCGCGCGAGGCGCCGGCATAGCGCTCGACCTCGGCGGCGAAGCTCTCCGGATAGGCGCGGGCGTAGCGGTCGATGTCGGCCAGGCGGCCGTCGATCCAGGCATCGCCCGTGTCGTAACGGGGTCCGGGCTCCGGCGTTGCGGTGGCCGTGGCGCGGGCCTGCGCCGCCAGCGGCAGCGGGATGCCCGCACCGCAGGCGGCCAGGCACAGGGTTACGAACAGGATCCGGCGGTACGTCGCGTGCGGGAAGCGGAAGCGGGCCATGGCGGCATTGTGCCGCGGCCGCGGGCGCGGCGCGCGCAGCTCCCGCCGGCGGGCCGTGTGCGGGATCAGGCGGCGGTGCCGGCGGCGATCCGGGCGATGGCTTCCGGCAGCTCCGCCGCGCTGGCCACGGTGCGCACCCGCGGATGCGCCTCGGCCAGGCCATGGTCGGCCTCGTGGGCCCAGGTGAGCGCGTAGGGGATGTGCACGCCCCAGCCGCCCAGCCGCACCACCGGCTCGATGTCCGAGCGCAACGAGTTGCCAACCATCACGAACTGCTCCGGCGCGATGCCGAACTCGGCCAGCACCCGCGCATAGGTCGGCGGGTCCTTCTCGGACACGATCTCGATGCGCGGGAACAGGTCGGCCAGGCCGGAACGGGCGATCTTGTCCTCCTGGTGGAACAGGTCGCCCTTGGTCACCAGTACCACCTGCCAGCGCGCGGCCACCGCCTCCACCGCGTCGCGGATGCCGTCCAGCAGCTCCACCGGATGGGCCAGGGTGTCGCGGCCGATGTCGACCACCTGCTGCAGGTCGCGGGCGCTGATGCGCGCTTCGGTCAGTTCGATCGCCGCCTCGATCATCGACAGGGTCATGCCCTTGACGCCGTAGCCGAACACCTTGAGGTTGCGGCGCTCCACCTCCAGCAGGTGGCGCAGGGTGCCGGCGTCGTGCAGGTCGATGTAGCGGCCGATGATTTCCTCGTAGCGCTTCTCCGCGGCGCGGTAGTAGTCCTCGCTGCGCCACAGGGTGTCGTCGCCATCGAAGCCGACCAGGCGGATGTCGTGCATGGGGGTATCCGGAACGCGGGCGCCATCACGGCGGGCGTGCAGGATAGCAGCGGGGACGGCCCCGGGAAAAAGGAAGCGGGCCGGGGCCCGCTTCGGTCGTGCATGGGGATGCCGCGTCACTCCTGCGGCGCGCCGCCCTGCTGCTGGTTCTGGATGAAGGTGCGGTACTCCTCGGGGGTCAGTTCGCCATCGCCGTCGGCGTCGGCCGTGGCGAACACGCTGGACAGCGCGGAGTGGGCCTGGGCCTCGCTGCGGCTGATGCTGCCGTTGCCGTCGGTGTCCAGGTCGGCCCAGCTCTGGCCCTGGCCGCTGGCGCCGGCCTGCGACTGCTGTGCCGCGCCGGCCTGGGCCTGGGTCGGGGTCTGCTGCTCGGTGGGCGTGGTGCTCTGCGCGAACGCCAGCGGCGCGACGGCAATCATGCCCAGGAACAGCAGGCCGGTCGGGGTGCGGGTGTGGTGCTTGTTCATTGGCGTACTCCGTCGGGTGGAAGGACGTGACTGCTTGCTTTGCAGAACACGGGTCGCACCTTGCAACGCCGCGGATGAACCGGATTTGGGCCGCGGCCGCGCCGCGAACGCGGCGTTAACCACAGCGTCCGCGCTGCGTTGTAGCCGCTGGTTAGCGGCGCGTGGACGCCAGGTTAGGGGCGTCTTCAAGGACGCCATGTAACCGCTTTAGCGGGCCTCGTCGGGCCCGGTGGAGTTCCCGCCGGGGGCACGCCGGTGGCTGAACAGCCACCAGCCCAGCACGCTGCCGGAGGTGGCGCCGATCACTTCCAGCAGGACCCGGGTGCCCAGGTTGTCGGCGTCGTGGATGCCGGCCAGGGCCAGGCGCGCGTACAGCGGCGACTCCAGCTTCACCATGCCGATGTAGAACAGGTTCCAGGCATCCAGCCCCGCGGCGATGGCGGTGGCGATGACCGCGCCCCAGCCAACCACGTGCCCGATCTGCATGCCGGTGCGTCGCCCGAGCCAGGCCCATCCGGCGTACACCAGCACGCCGACGAGGAAGGCGATCAGTCCGGCTTCGAGGCAGCCAAGCAGGCCGGTGTGCAGCGGAAGGTTCATCGGGCGGGCGGGACCTGGGCAAACGGGCCGACAAGTCTAGCCGGGCCGGTCGCCTCAGTCCTCGCCCTCGCGGCGGGCGGCCAGCGCCACCTGGCCGTCCGCGTCCACCGTCACGTCCAGCAGGATCGGCTGGCAGCAGACCTGGCAGTCCTCCACGTACTGCTGGTTGCCGCCACTGGGATCCACCGGGGTCTCGAAGCTCTCCCCGCACCAGGGGCATTGCACGGTCAGCCACTCTTCCATCAGCGCACCTCCGTCAGCGCACCGGGACGTCGTAGGCGAGGGTCGGATCCGGTTCCGGGGCCAGGGTGTAATGCCACCACTCCCGCGGGTAGTTGCGGAAGCCGCCGGCCTCCATCGCCGCGCGCAGGCGCTGGCGGTTGGCCTGCTGCGCCGGCGCCACCGGGGCGTCGGTGTGCGCGGACGGGTCGAAGAAGTCGAACGGGGTGCCCATGTCCAGCGGCTCGTAGCGGCCGTCGCCGTCGCAGCGCACCAGGGTCAGGTCGACGGTGGCGCCGCGGCTGTGGCCGGAACTGTCGGCGATGTACTCCGGCACCAGCGCGTCCTTGTCCACCCGCGGGTACCAACGTGCCTTCTGTCCCGGGTCGTCGTCGGCGCGCGCCCAGTGCATGAAGGCCTGCACCGCACGCACCGGGCGGTAGCAGTCGTAGACCAGCAGGCCCAGGCCCTCGGCCTGCAGGTCTTGCTGCACCCGGGCCAGGGCCTCGGCCACCGGCCGCAGCAGGAGGCAGGCGTTGCCTTCGTAGCCGGGTACCGGCGCACCGGTGAAGTTGTCCGGTCCGGCATAGCGCGCCTCCACGCGGATGCCGGGGGCCAGGGTGCGGACCTCGACCAGGCCGGCCGCGGCGGCGTCGCGTGCCGGCGACACCCGCACCGGTTCGCCGCCGGCCACCGCCGGCGCCAGCAGCAGCGCCGCCAGCAGCGCGCACAGGCGCTCAGGGGCAGTCGCGCTCGCGCACGAAACGGAGGTCCTGGTAGTCATAGCTGAAGTCCGCTTCCGGATCGACCTTGGACAGGCGCAGGGTACCCCCGCCCGCCTCCGGCGGGTGCAGCCAGGCCTCCGCGTCGATGCCGTCGTCGTCCCAGTCCAGCAGCCAGCGCTCGCCCACCCGCATCAGCCGCCCGCGCATGCGTGGCGAGCGCACCGAGGCGAAGCCGATGCCGTCGGCGCGCGGGCACAGCGCCACCTCGCCGAACCACGGATCGCGCCAGATCCCGAGCAACGCCGCGGCCTCGCGGCGCGTGGCCGGGCGCCGCGCGCGGGTGTCCGGCGCCGGCTCGGCCTGGCGGCGCAGGGCGTGTTCGCGCTCCAGCAGGGCGGCGTAGTGGGCCACGTCCAGGGCCGGATCCGGGCGGGTGTAGCGCTTGGCCAGCACCTGGCCCAGCACCGTGCGCGCGTCCTCGGCCTCGCCGTTGATGAGGATGACGATGCCGGTGCGCAGGTCCGGCAGCAGGATCACCGAAGAATACATGCCCGACAGGGTGCCGGTGTGGGCCACCTTCCAATGCCCGTCCATGTCGGACAGGCGCCAGCCGTAGCCGTAGGCATGGAAGTGGCTGTTGTCCCACTCGCGCATGCGCCGGCCCACCGGCATCGGCATGTGCCCGGTCCACGCCTGCTGGCGCTGCTCCGCCGACAGCCACGGCTGCGCCGGATCCAGCCAGGCGCCCACCCAGCGCAGCATGTCTTCCAGGCTGCAGCGGATCCCGCCGGCGGCCATCGAGGTGATGTCCGGGACCACGCCCCGCTCCGGCGGCGCCGGCAGGTTGCGCCCGTCCACACGCCGGTGCGGGCGCGCGATCGGGCCGGCTTCGCCGGCGTTCCAGCTGCCCACGCGGCAGCCGTCCATGCCCAGCGGCGCGAACACCTCCTCGCGCACCAGCTGCGCGTAGGGCTTGCCGCCGGCCGCGGCCGCGACCTCGCCGGCGACCACGTACAACAGGTTGTCGTAGGCGTAGCCGGAGCGGAAGCTGGTCACCGGCTCCAGGTGCGCCAGCCCGGCGATGATGTCGGCGCGGGTGAAATCGTTCGGTTCCGGCCACAGCATCAGGTCGCCCGCGCCCAGGCCCAGGCCGCTGTTGTGCACCAGCAGGTCGCGCACCTGCATGTTGGCGGTGACCCAGGGGTCGTGCATGCGGAACTGCGGCAGGTGCTTCACCACCGGGTCGTCCCAGCGCAACCGGCCCTGGTCGACCAGCCGCGCCAGCACCGCCGCGGTCATGGCCTTGCTGTTGGAGGCGATCTTGAACAGCGCCTCCGGCGTCACCGGCTCGCCGCTGCCGGCGGCAAGCTCGCCGCGCGCCACCACCGCGGCGACCTTGCCGTCCTCGATCACGCCGACCGCGATGCCGGGCAGGTCGTAGCGGGCGACCGCCTCGTCCACCGCGCGCTCGACGAACGCCTGCGCGGGGCCGGGAAGCGTTGCGCCGGCCACGGCCGGCGCGGCAAAAAAAGCGGCCGCAAGGGCGGCCGCAGGAGGGAGGAAACGCAGCATCACCTGCTCCTCGATGCGGGCCTGTCGTCCATGATCGGGCCCGCGTCGTCCGGTTGTCAGTACTCCAGCGCCAGCACCAGCTGGCCGTAGCGCGGCGACTGCAGGAAGCGCTCGCGGCCGAAGAACTCGTCGCGGGTGCCGATGCTCGACTCCAGGTCCTGGTAGACCCAGACCGGGCGCTGGCGGTTGAAGATGTTGTACGCCGACAGCTTGGCCGAGAACCTGGCCGGGCCGAACTGGCGCTCGTAGCCCACGCTCAGGCCGACGTCGATGTACCACGGCATGCGCCCGGCGCCGCCGCGCGCGGAATGCTCGTACACCCGGTCCGAGGTGCTCCAGGTGTCGCCTTCCTGCGGATTGGCGAAGGCCTCCTCCGGGGTGCACTTGTCCACGCACACGAAGTAGCTGTGGTAGAGCTTCCAGTTGTACGGGTTGCCGACGCCGAAGCCGGTGATCGGGCCGCCGGAGCGGGCGTCCACGGTCGCGCCCAGGCTCCAGTTCTCGGTCAGGGCGTAGGTGCCGCGCAGCTTGACCTGGTGGCGGTGGTCGTTGGCCAGCGGGCCATGGCCGCGGTAGTTCACGAACGGGTCGTCGAAGTTCTCGGTGCGGCCGGTATCACCGAAGTTGGTGTCGGTGTTGACCGGGCCCTCGGCGTTGCCCTCGCTCCAGGACAGGGTGTAGGAGGCGTTGAACGCCCACTTGCCATCCCAGGCGCGGTCCAGCTGCAGCTCCAGCGCCTTGTAGGTGCGCTTGGGCTTGCTCCAGCCGCGCTGGCCGGTCGGGGTCGAGCCCACGTACTCCCACTCGCCGTCGATGTACTCGTAATCGTCCGACTCGGTCCAGTAGCCACCCTTCGAGGTATCGACGGTGATGTAGCCGTCGTTGCTGCCGTCGCAGTCGGTGTCGCCCCAGATGGTGACGTCCTTGCCCGGGTTGCCCATCACCCACACGCTGGGCACGCGGCCGCAGTGGGTGGCGGTGATGTTGATGTCGTCGATGGCGTTGTGCAGCTTGCGGTAGATGCCGCGCGCGCCCCACGACCACTTCTCGCCCAGCACCTGCTGGAAGCCCAGGATCAGCTCGTCCTGGTAGACCGGGTCCATGTCGGCGTCGACCTCGGCGCGCAGGTCGCCGACGGTGCCGTCGCCCTGGTCGTCGTCGAAGCCCATGTACTGGCCCAGCACCGGCACCGCGTACTGGACGCCGTCGCGCTCGCGGATCTCCCAGCCGTCGAGGCCGTAGTAGGTGCGCGCGTCGAGCAGGGCGCCGCCCTGCTTGATGTTGATGACGTTGGCCACCGGCAGGAAGTAGCGGCCGATGTTGCCGAACACCTTCATCGTGCCCTGGCCGACCGGGTCCCAGGAGAAGCCCAGGCGCGGCGCCCACATGTCGTCCATCTTGATGTAGGTGCGGCCCTCGGCGTCCTTGTTGTCGAACTCCTCGTAGCGCAGGCCCAGGTTGAGCACCAGGTTGTCGGTGATCGACCAGTTGTCCTCGACGTAGTAGGCGCGGTTGGTCGACTCGAACTGGCCGAAGATCGCGTACTGGCGGGCGCGCACGCAGGCGGTGTAGCCGGCCGGGACCAGGAAGCCGCCGCAGTTGGAGTTGTTGGTCAGCGGGGTGGCGGTATAGACGTTGTACTGCACGCCGCCGGGACCGGAGTAGACCTGGTCGAGGTCGGAGGTGTTGCGCTCGTCGTCGATGCCGAAGCGCAGCAGGTGGTCGCCCAGGCCCCACTCGAAGTCGATCCGGCTCTGCTTGCGCTCGTCGTTGCGGTCGTAGACGGTGGCGTTGTTGGTGCAGCCCAGCGGCACGCCCGGGTCCGGCACGCCGGAGGCGCGGGTGACGTAGTTGCAGTCCACGTCGTTGGGCGAGCCGGTGACGCTGTTGCGCTCGTTGCGGCCGTGCATCACCTTCATCGACAGGTTGTCGGTCAGGTACGAGCTCCAGGTCAGCGCCCAGTTGGTGCCGCCGGTCTCCGAGTAGGAGTCGCTGAGCTTCTGCCCGACCTTGCCGCTGTCGAAGTCGTAGGCGTAGGTGGTGGTGTCGGTGCGGTTCTCGTTGGAGAACGCCATCAGGCTCAGCAGGTTGCGGTCGGTGACCTGCCAGTCCAGGGTGGTGCCCCAGAAGCCGTCGTCCGAGTCGCCGCGGTTGAACGAGGTGCCGGCGTCGTTGGTGTTCTCCGGCTCGACCTTGCGGCCCTCGTACATGGCGAAGAAGAACAGCCGGTCCTTCACGATCGGGCCGGAGGCCCACACGTTAAGGCGCGTGGAGTCGGTCTTGTCCTTGCTGCGGGTCAGGTAGCGCTCGCCGTCCAGGTAGCTGTCGCGCGCCGAGGACTCCCAGTCCTTCGGGCCCCACACCAGCTTGGAGCCGTAGTGGAATTCGTTGGTGCCGGAGCGGGCCACGGCGTTGACCACGCCGCCGGTGGTGCGGCCGAACTCCACCGAGTAGCCGCCGGTCTTGACCTGGAAGTCCTCGTAGAAGTCGAACGGCGCCTCGGAGAAGCCGACGCGGTTGTAGAAGTCGGTGACGTTGAGGCCGTTGACGTAGAACGCGTTCTCGGCCACCGACGAGCCGCCGAAGGAGATGCCGCCGAAGGAGGCGCTGCCGGAAGCCACGCCCGGGGCCAGCAGCGCCACCGAGGTGACGTTGCGGTCCACCGGCAGGCGCGCCAGCTCCTCGGCGTTGATGTTCATCGCCGACTCGGTGGAGGTCACGTCCACCGGGGTGACGAAGCGGGTGCCGACCACTTCGATGCTCTGCAGGGTCGCCGGCTCGGCCGCCAGGTTGACCGAGGCGGTGGCACCGAGGGTGACGGTCACGGTGGCCTGCTGCCCGCCCTCGGCCTGCACCGTGTAGGTGCCCGGCGGCAGCAACGGCAGGCGGTAGCTGCCGTCCTCGCCGGCGGTGACGGTGCGGGTGAAGCCGGTGGCCGGGTTGGTGATCGTCACCCTGGCCCCGGCCTCGGCGCGGCCCGCCACCGCGCCGGTGGCGCTCTGCGCCATCGCCATCGGTGCCATCGTGCCCAGGCACGCGCCGAGCGCCATCGCCAGCGCCGCCTTCCTCAGGATCCTGCTGTTCATCCCCGTGTCTCTCCCACAGTGGTGTTGAGGTCAATCCCCGCCCGTCCGCCCGCCTTCGGGCGGCAGCATCCGCCACTGGAACCGGTAGTCCCACTGGTCGAAGTACAGGTTGCCGCCACGCCATTCGGCCTCGCCCCGCTGCGAGTCCACGGTCTCGGAGCGGAAATGGGTCTTGGCGGGCACGAAGTCGCGCGCGTAGTCGTCGTTGAAGGCGATGCGGTAGGCGTCCAGGCCGCCCAGGTAGAACCAGCGCAGCGCCGGGTCGTCGCTGTCGAGCTGGCCGGTGGTCACGTCCATCGGCAGCCAGCCGTACGGGGCCAGGTACAGCCAGCCCCAGTCGTGCATGTTGTCGTAGCCGACGTCCTCGTCGGAGTAGGTCCAGCCGGACTGCCAGCGCGCGGGGATGCCGTTGAGCCGCAGCAGGCTGATCAGCAGCAGGGTCTGCTGGCCGCAGTCGGCATGGCCGGCGTTGAGCGCGTAGTCGCTGATGTTGGAGATGGTCGAGTACTCGCGCGCGCCGGCCCAGGGGATGCGGTCGACCGCGGCGAACAGCTTCTGCGCGATGCGGTACGGATTGGTCTCCCCGCCCACCACCTGGCGCGAGAACGCGCGCAGCTGCGGGGTGAACACCACGTGCGGCGGGCGCTCAGCCAGGTACGGCGCCAGCTCCGGGTCGGTGCGGTCCACCGGCACCACCTTGTCCGGGTCCACCGCGAAGTGCCGGGCGTACACGGTCAGTTCGTAGGTGATGGAGAACTCGGTCGGCTTGCCGGCTTCGGCGCGGCCTTCCAGGTACACGGTGCGCATCGGCGCGTCTTCCGGCGCGACCTGGCCGCCGGCCGGCGAAGTCCGCACCAGGCGGATGTTTTCCTGCTGCCCCGGGATCGCGCGCGGGTACGGGATCCAGGCGCGCACGGTCTCCCCCGCCGGCACCGCGTCGGCGTCCACGACCAGCGACTGGGTCACTTCCAGCCGCCGCGGGGCCACGCTGGTGGCGCCGCCGGCGGCCGCGGCCAGCACCTCGGCGTGGTGCGGATGCAGGCGCTCGAACGGGCCTTCGGAGAACGGCCGCACCGGCGGCGCGCGGCGTGCCGCGGCCTCGGGGCTGAGCCGGAACAGGTTGGACACCGAGCGCTTGAACCAGCGGCGCTCGCCGTCGATGTCCATGTGCTCGGCCAGGCCGGCCGCGTCCCAGGCGTCGAATTCGGACTCGCGCAGGTCCGGGATCTGCCGGCGCAGCTGTGCCAGCACCGCCGCGCGGTCGAGGCTGAAGTCCAGGCGGATGCGGTGCATGCGCTCGCGCTCGAACTCCAGCGCCCGCCGCTGCGCGGCATCGCCCTGCGACAGCAGCGCCGCGATCCGGGCCTCGGCCTCGGCGAAGCGGCCGGCGTCCACCGCGGCCACGATCTCCGGCAGCGGATCGCCCGCGCGGGCCTGCACGCTCCCCAGCGCGAGGCACAGCAGCAGGCCGGCGGCCAGGCGGGATGCGCGCCCGCCGCGGACCGGGGTCCGCGCGTTGGCGTGTGCCGCTGGTTGGCGAGGAGAGGCTTCCACGACGACACTTCCCGGTGCGGTGGTAATGCCGATGTAACACGCACCGGGGGCGCGGTCAATAATTTATTCTTGACGTACTGAATAGCTGGAATAACTATTCTTTCGGAACACCCGCCCAAGGGGAGGCCGTCACCATGAAAGCGCTATCCGCGCGGAACACCCCGGTTCGCAAGCGCGTGGCCCGGCTGGCGGCTCCGCTGCTGGCCAGCCTGCTGCTGGCTGCAGCGCCGGCCTGGTCGCTGTCCCCGGACGCGGACGGGCACACCGCCGTGGTCGGCGTGCGCCTGTCCGACCTCGACCCGGCCAGCTGGATCGCCAGGCAGGAACAGCCGCACCAGCTGCTCCTGGACCGCGAGGGCATCGCCGCGCTCAACGCGCGCATGCGCGCCGAGGATCCCTCGATCCAGGACATCGCCGCCCTGCCCGATCCGCTGCCGCGCCAGTTCGTGCGCGCGCAGGTGGAAAAGCTGTCCTCGCCGCCGGCGCGCACCCTTTACGACGAACGCGGCCAGCCGGTGCCGGCGCGCACCCTGGCGGCACTGCAGCGCGAGCTGGCGCTGGACGCGATCCCCGCCAGCCGCCCGCTGCGCTACGGCCTGGTGGTGCACCGCGCCGCGCTGCGCGCGTTCCCGACCTCGCTGCGGGTGTTCTCCTCGCCCGGCGACACCGACATCGACCGCTTCCAGGAATCGGCGCTGTTCCCCGGCGACGCGGTGGCGGTGCTGCACGAAAGCCGCGGCCGGCAATGGCTGTTCGTGGCCTCCGAGCGCTACTCCGCGTGGATCGAGGCCCGGCACGTGGCCATCGGGACGCGCGAGGAAGTACTGGGCTATGCCAGCCGCACGCCGTACATCGTGGTCACCGGCGCCACCGTCCGCACCACCTACACCCCGGAGGAGCCGCGGGTGTCGGCGCTGCAGCTGGACATGGGCCTGCGCCTGCCGCTGCGCACCGTGCTGGACCCGTCGCGCACGGTCAACGGCCAGCATCCCTACGCCTCGCACGTGGTCGACCTGCCGGCGCGCCGCGCCGACGGCAGCCTGGAGTTCGTGCCGGCCCTCGTCCCGCGCTCGGCCGACGTCGCCGCCGACTACCTGCCGCTGACCCCGGCCAACCTCATCGCCCAGGCGTTCAAGTTCCTCGGCGAACGCTACGGCTGGGGCCATTCCTACGACGCCCGGGACTGCAGCGGCTTCGTGTCCGAGGTCTACCGCAGCTTCGGCATCCTCATGCCGCGCAACACCCGCGACCAGGCGGTGAGCCCGGCGCTGGACCGGATCGGCTTCGAGCCCGGCGACGACCCGGCGCGCCGCCAGGCCGCGGTGCGCGGGCTGCAGGTCGGCGACCTCGTCTACATCCCCGGCCACGTGATGATGGCCATCGGCCATCGCGACGGCATGGCCTACGTCATCCACGACACCAACGGCGGCGGCTGGCGCGGCCCGGACGGCGGCCGCGTGTCCGCCGGCCTCAACGGCGTGTCGCTCACCCCGCTTGACCCGCTGTTGTTCAACGACGAGCAGACCTACGTGGACCGCATGACCAGCATCCAGCGCGTCCGCCCGCGCCCTTCCCGCTGAGAAAGCCCAAGTGAAGATCACCGACATCGAACTGCGCATGCTGCGCGTGCCGCTGAAGACCCCGTTCAAGACCGCGCTGCGCACGGTCGACACGGTCGAGGACATCGTGGTGCTGGTGCGCACCGACACCGGCCATACCGGCCACGGCGAGGCGCCGGCCACCGCGGTGATCACCGGCGACACCCACGGCTCGATCGCCGAGGCGATCGAGCGCTTCATCAAGCCGCGCCTGATCGGCCAGGAGATCGCCAACCTCAACCGCATCTGCGGCCTGATCCAGGGCGCGCTGGAGCGCAACACCAGCGCCAAGGCGGCGGTGGAGATCGCGGTCTACGACCTGTGGGCGCAGCTGTACGACGCGCCGCTGTACAAGATGCTCGGCGGCGGCGACCCGGTGATCACCACCGACATCACCATTTCGGTGGACCACATCGACAAGATGGTGGCCGACTCGATCTCGGCGGTGGAGCGCGGCTTCGACTCGCTGAAGATCAAGGTGGGCAAGGACATCGGCCTGGACATCGAGCGGGTCAAGGCGATCCACGCCGCGGTCGAGGGCCGCGCCCTGCTGCGCCTGGACGCCAACCAGGGCTGGACCCCGAAGCAGGCGGTCTACGCCATGCGCGCGCTGGAGGACGCCGGCGTGCTGCTGGAGCTGCTGGAGCAGCCGGTCAAGGCCGCCGACATCGAGGGCCTGAAGTACGTCACCGAGCGCGTGCACACCCCGGTGATGGCCGACGAGAGCGTGTTCGGCCCGGACCAGGTGTTCGACCTGATCCAGCGCCGCGCCGCTGACATCATCAACATCAAGCTGATGAAGACCGGCGGCCTGTCCAACGCCATCCGCATCGCCGACATCGCCTCCATCTACGGCGTGCAGTGCATGATCGGCTGCATGATCGAGTCGGCCATCTCGGTGGCCGCGGCGGTGCACCTGGCGGTGGCCAAGGCCGACGCGATCAGCAAGGTCGACCTGGACGGCCCCTCGCTGGGCCAGTTCAACCCGGTCGAGGGCGGGGTCATCTTCAACGAGTCGGAGATCAGCATCACCGAGGCGCCGGGCCTGGGCATCCGCCAGATCCGCGGCCTGGAGCCGCTGGCGCGCTGAGCGCCGGTTGCCACGTGCCGGCACTCCGGATGAAGATCGCCGCCATGCCGCCCCTGGTAAAGATCCGTTCCGAACGCGACCAGATGTCGGCGATCGAGCGCCGCATCGCGGACTTCATCCTCGACAACGCCCACCTGCTGCGTGACTACTCCTCGCAGCAGCTGGCCAGCGCCCTGGGCGTGAGCCAGTCCTCGGTGGTCAAGTTCAGCCAGAAGCTCGGCTTCCGCGGCTACCCGGACCTGAAGTTCAGCATCGGCCAGGCGCTGGCGCGCAACGGTGGCGACGCCCCGGCCGGGGTCCCGGAGGAGCCCGGCGATGCCTACGCGCGGCTGGAGGAAACCCTGCGCCGCTCCAAGGCCGCGGCCGAGGAGGAGACCCGCCTGATCAACCCGCGCGAGCGGATCGAGGCCATCGTCGGCATGCTCGACGGCGCCGGCAAGGTGTTCGTCTGTGGCCTCGGCGACGACGGCCTGTTCGCCCGCGAGTTCGCCATGCGCCTGTCGCTGCTGGGGGTGCTGGTGGTGCACCACGCCGACCCGATCCTGATGATGGCCAACATCTCCGCGGCCCGCCCCGGCGACGTGCTGCTGCTGTTCTCCGAGTTCGGCCAGCTGGCGCCGCTGCACCAGCTCAGCCGCCAGTTCCAGGCCTGCGAGGGCAAGGTGGTGTCGATCACCCGGCACACCGCCAACCCGCTGCGCGCCCAGGCCGACGCCGCCCTGGTGGTGTCCGCGCACGACCCGGCGCCGCACGTGGCCCAGCTGCTGTACCGCTCCTCGCTGCAGTACCTGCTCGACTTCCTGTTCGTGCTGCTGTGCCAGGCCAACCCGGACCGGCACCGCCAGCTCAACATCAACCTCGAACGCATCCAGCACCTGATCGAGAGCTGAGCCATGGCCCCGCATCCCGGCACCCACCGCCTGCCCCCGTCGCTGCGCCTGCTGGCGGCCCTGGCCCTGCTGCTGGTGGCCGCGACCGTGCTGGCGGCGCTGCCCGGCGCCGGCGAGCCCGCGCCGCGCCAGCTGGTGGTGGTGACCACCGCCGGCTGGGACGCCGCCACCGGCACCCTGCGCTACTACGAACGCGAAGGCGCGCAATCGCCCTGGCGCGAGGCCGGCCACTTCGCGGTGGCCATCGGCCGCAATGGCGCGGCCTGGGGCCAGGGCCTGCACCCGGCCGCCGACCAGGGCCAAGGCCCGGCCAAACGCGAGGGCGACGGCCGCAGCCCGGCCGGCGTGTTCGCGCTGGGAAGCGCGTTCGGCTACCTGCCGGCCGGCGAGGCCGCCACCGCCCTGCCCTACCGGCAGATGGATGCCAGCCACTGGTGCATGGACGTGCCGGAGTCGCCGCACTACAACCGCATCGTCGACGCCCGCGAGGTCGGCGAGGCCGCGGTGGCCGGCTCCAGCGAGCCGATGCGCCTGGACCTGCACCACGACGGCGACCCGCGCTACCGCCTGGGCCTGGTGATCGCGCACAACCCGGACAACGCGCCCGGTGCCGGCAGCTGCATCTTCGCCCACCTCTGGCGCCAGCCCGGCGAAGCCACCGCCGGCTGCACCGCGATGGCCGAGGCCGACATGCGCCGCCTGTTGGCCTGGCTGGATCCGGCGGCGCAGCCGCGCTTGGTGCTGCTGCCGCGCGCCGAGTACGCGCGCCTGGCGCCGCGCTGGGGCCTGCCGGCCGCGGGGTCGGCGCGATGAGGTGGCCGGGCGCCACCGCGCGGGTGCTGCTGGCGCTGGCCGCCGGCGCCATCGCCGGCCTGGTCCTTGCCGCGACCAGCGCGGCGGCGGCCGCCACCGCCGCCGCCATCGCCCAGCCGATCGGCCGGCTGTGGCTCAGCGCCCTGCAGATGACCGTGGTGCCGCTGGTGCTGTCGCTGGTGATCCTGGGCGTGGCCAACGCCGCCAACGCCGCCGCCTCCGGGCGCGTGGCGCGGCGCGCGATGGTGGTGTTCATCGTCCTGCTGTCGCTGTTCTCCGGCTACGCCGCGCTGGCCGCGCCGGCGGTGCTGGCCTGGGTCGCGCCCGACCCGCAGCTGGCCGCCACCCTGCAGGGCAGCGCCGCCGCGGTCGAGGCCGGCACCGCGCCCACGCTGGCGCAGTGGATCGGCAACGTGATCCCGTCCAACGCGATCATGGCCGCGGCCCAGGGCGCGATGCTGCCGCTGGTGGTGTTCGCGCTGTTCTTCGGCTTCGCCCTCACCCGCATCGCCGCCGAGCGCCGCGCCCAGGTGACCGGCCTGTGCCAGGCCATCGCCGACACCATGATCGTGATCGTGCACTGGGTGCTGCTGGCCGCGCCGCTGGGCGTGTTCGCGCTGATGCTGGCGGTGTGCGCGCAGGCGGGCCTGGGCGTGGTCGGCGCGCTGGCCGGCTACATCGGCCTGCAGTGCGGGCTGTACCTCGGCGCGACCGCGATCTGCTACCTGCTGGTGGCACTGTTCGCCGGCCGCTCGCCACTGGCCTTCGCCAGGGCCGCGCTGCCGGTGCAGGTGGTGGCCGCCAGCACCCAGTCCTCGCTGGCGACGCTGCCGGCGATGCTGGAAAGCGCGCGCGAGCGCCTGCACATCCCGCGCGCGGTCGCCGGCCTGGTGTTGCCGATGGCGGTGACCCTGTTCCGCATCACCAGCCCCATCCAATACGTCACCGCGGCGTGCTTCGTGGCCTGGGCCTACGGCATCGAGCTGACCCCGCTGCAGCTGGCCGCCGGCGCCGCGCTGGCGGTGGTGATAAGCCTGGGCTCGGTCGGCCTGCCCGGCCAGGTCAGCTTCATGGCCACGGTGTTGCCGGTGACCCAGTCCATGGGCCTGCCGGTGGAACCGCTGGGCCTGCTGCTGGCGGTGGACACCATCCCCGACGTGTTCGCCACCACCGGCAACGTCACCGGAGACCTGGCCGCGGCGGGCATCGTCTCGCGGCACAGCCCGGACGCCGCCGACGCCGACGCGGAGCCGAAGGACGCCGCCTGAACGCGCGCGGCGCCCGCTCACGCAGGTGTCGCCGCGCGCGCTCCACATTCCCCTGCATCCGAAGCAGGAGGACACCGCGATGAAGCAGCGGCGCATCTACACCACCCCCGACCTGGTCACGGCGCAGGCCGCGCTGGGCGCCGCCCACGACGCCGGGATCGAGCGCGACTGCCTGTCGCTGATCGCGCGCGCGGACATCGAGATGGATTCGGTGCCGGACGACCTGCGCGAGGCGCACACCGACATGGTTCCCGCGGCGCTGCGCGGTGCCGCCGGCGGCGGCGCGATCGGGCTGGTCGCGGGCCTGGTCGCGGTGGCGGTGCCGCCGCTGGGCATCACCCTGGCCGGCGCGGCGCTGATGACCGGCGTCGGCGCCGCGGTCGGCAGCTGGTCGTCGGCGCTGATGGGCGCGACCGTGCAGGATCCGGTGCGGCGCAAGTTCGAGGAGGCGATCGAGGACGGGCAGGTGCTGCTGGTGGTCGACGGCGACGAGCAGGAGCTGGCGGTGGCCGACGCGGCCATCGTGCGCACCGGCGCCATCCTGCTGCCGTACGAGGCCAGCAGCGCGGCCAGCTGAATGCCTAACACCGCGCTCACCCGCCGGATCGGCCTGTTTAACGCCGCCCCCGATAGCGTGGCGTTCCACCCACCGCAGAGGAGACGCCGATGAGCACGCCCGGCTACCAGGTGCCCGGCCGCACGGCCACCGAGCAGTTCCCCGACTCCGGTTACTGGAACCAGCAGTACCGCAGCGAGCCCTATTACATGGAAGGCGATACCTACGACGACTACGCCGCCGCGTACGAGACCGGCTATGCCTTCCGCCAGCGCGACCCGGCCGCCGAGTTCGCCGCCGCCGAGGAGCAGCTGCGGCGCGAATGGGAAACCCGCAAGGGCAAGTCGCGGCTGGACTGGACCCGCGCGCGCCAGGCGGTGCTGCGTGCCTGGGAACGCGGCGCCGATCCGCACGGCATGTAGTCTTCGCGGCGCCTGCCCGATACCTCGTCCAGGGACGCCACGCCGGCCACCGGCGTGGCGTCCGCGCGTCAGCCCTGCGGCGGCAGCAGTTCGAACGCGGCAGGTTCGCCGGCCACCGCCGAAGGCGCGATCCAGGCGTCGAACCAGCCCGGCTCGGCACCCTGCGTGCCGTCGGCGCGGGTGAATGCCAGGTCCGCGCGCGACAGCCGGAATTCCACCTCGCGTGCTTCGCCCGGCTGCAGCGCCAGCTTCGCGAAACCCTTCAGTTCCCGCACCGGGCGCACGCGGCTGGCGACGCGGTCGTGCACGTACAGCTGCACCACCTCCTCGACCGCGCGCGTGCCGCTGTTGCGCACCGTCGCGCGCAACACCGCCTCGCCGTCCCAGGCCACCGCGGGGGATTCCACCGTGGTCGGCCCGTACTCGACCTGGCCGTAGGTCAGGCCATGGCCGAAGGGATAAAGCGCCTGGTGCGGGTGCTCGCGCCAACGCGCCTTGAACTCCTTCATGTCCGGCAGTTCCGGACGGCCGGTGCGCGGGTGGTTGTAGAAGTACGGCTGCTGCCCCGAATCGTGCGGGAAACTCACCGGCAGGCGCCCGGAAGGGCCGTAGTCGCCGAACAGCACGTCGGCCACCGCGTGCCCGGTCTGGCTGCCCAGGAACCAGGTGACCAGGATCGCCTGCGCGTCGCGCACCGCGCCCTGCAGCGCCAGCGCGCGGCCGTTGCGCAGCAGCACCACCACCGGCGTGCCGGTGGCCGCCACCGCCTCGGCCAGCGCCTGCTGCGCCGGCGGCAGCACGATCTGGGTGCGCGACTGCGCCTCGCCGCTGTAGCGCTGCGGCTCGCCCACCGCCAGCACGACCACGTTGGCCTCGCGCGCGGCCGCGACCGCGGCCTCGATGCCGCCCTGCAATGGCGCCTCCAGCCCGCAGCCATCCACCACCCGCAGGCGCGCGCCGCCGTCCGGCAGCGCCGCGCGCAGGCCGGCTTCCAGGCTGACGTAACGGCTGCGGTCGCCGAACAGGGTCCAGCAGCCTTCGATGTTGTCCAGGTCGCGCGCGAACGGGCCGATGAGGGCGATGCGCGCGTCGCGGCGCAACGGCAGCAGCCCGCCCTCGTTCTTCAGCAGCACCATCGAGCGGCGCGCGGCGTCGCGCGCCAGCGCCTCGTGCGCCTCGCGCCGGGAGGCATCGGCCTCGCGCGCCGGGTCCAGCGAACGGTAGGGGTCGTCGAACAGGCCGATTGCCGCCTTCAGCGACAGCACCCGGCGCACCGCCGCGTCCAGCTTCTCCATCGGGATGCGGCCCGATTCCACCAGCGCCGGCAGGTGCGCGGCGTAGAAGCCGCTCTGCATGCTCAGGTCCATGCCGGCGGAGAACGCCAGCTCGGTGGCGTGGCGCTCGTCGGCGGCATAGCCGTGCGCGATCAGCTCCATGTCGGCGGTGTAGTCGGACACGACCACGCCGGCGAACGCCCATTCCCCGCGCAGCACTCCGGTCAGCAGCGCGTGGTTGGCGCTGGCCGGGATGCCGTTGATGTCGTTGAAGGCGGTCATCACCGCCAGCGCGCCGGCGTCGACCGCTGCCTTGAACGGCGGCAGGTGGACGTCGCGCAGGGTGCCTTCGGCGATCTCGACGAAGTTGTAGTCCAGGCCCGCGCTCACCGCACCGTAGGCCACGAAGTGCTTGGCCGTGGCCAGCAACGAATCGTGCGCGCGCAGGTCCGGGCCCTGGAAACCGCGCACGCGCGCGGCGGCGAAGCGGCAGCCCAGGTACACGTCCTCGCCGGCGCCCTCGGCGCCTCGGCCCCAGCGCTGGTCGCGGGCGATGTCCACCGCCGGCGCGTAGGTCCAGTGGATGCCGGCGGCGGTGGCCTCGATGGCGGTGGCGCGGGCGGTACGCTCGGCCAGGTCCGGCTCGAAGCTGGCGGCCTCGCCCAGCGGGATCGGGAACACGGTGCGCATGCCGTGGATCACGTCCGCGGCCAGCAGCACCGGAATACCCAGCCGGCTCTCCTCCACCGCCACGCGCTGGATCTCGCGCCCGGCCTCGGCGCCGACGCCGTTGAACAGGGTGCCGACGCGGCCGGCGCGCACCTGCTCCAGCACTTCGGTGGCATTGCGCACGTTGGTCTCGGGATTCACGTCCGGCGCGAAGGGGCGGACCATGTCGGCGAACACGCCGAGCTGGCCTGCCTTTTCCTCCAGCGTCATGCGCGGGATCAGGGATTCGACCCGCGGGTCGGCGGGAAGGGTGGTCGGCATCGGTGCGGGCAGTGCGGGGGTGCGGCGATTCTAGCGGAGCGGCCACCGCGGCCCCTTGACGCCCGCTGTCCGCGGCACGCGCCGTGCCGCGGACAAAAGAAGGGCGCGGGGCCGTGGCCCCGCGCCGCGGCGGCAACCCGTGACGGGTGCCGCAAAAAACAGCAGGCCGATCAGCGCGAGGCCTGGGCGTCGACCTTCAGGCGGCTGGTGTCGACCTTGGCCACGCCGTCGATCTCGCCGGCGATGCGCTTGGCCTCGTCGGCCTGGGCCTGGCTGCCGACGGTGCCGGTCAGGTAGACCACGCCGTCGACGGTGTCGACCTCGATCTTGGTGCCGGACACGTCGCTGTCGGCCAGCAGGCTGGACTTGACCTTGGTGGTGATCCAGGTGTCGGACACCGGCTGGCTGGAATCGGCGTCGGCGGCCTTCTTCTTCTGCGGATCGTTGTCGCCGGCCATGGCGGCACCGGAGAACAGCAGGGCGGCAAAGGTGGCGGCGAGCACGGTGGCGTTCTTGCGCATGGGTCTGGCTCCTTGGCGAATGGGCGGCCAGTCTCCGCCAGGGCAGCGTCCAGCACGGGTGAACCGCGCGCGATGGATTCGTGATTGGTTCAAGCGCCTGAACCAGTTGCGATGGCGGCCATGCGCACGTCTAATCGGCGCATTGCCGCTGGAATCGCTTCCATGAGCCCGGATGTCCTGAACGTCGCCCTGGTCGGCTACGGACTGGCTGGCCGCGTGTTCCACGCGCCGCTGGTCGCGGCCACGCCCGGATTGCGCCTGCACAGCGTGGTGTCCAGTCGCACCGCGGAGATTGCCGCCGACCATCCGCAGGCGCGGGTTTGCGCGCAGGTGGCCGAAGTGCTGGAGGACCAGGCCGTGGACCTGGTGGTGGTGGCCACGCCCAACGACAGCCACGCGCCGATCGCGCGCGCCGCACTGCAGGCGGGCAAGCATGTGGTGGTGGACAAGCCGTTCGCCCTGCACCTGGACGAGGCCCGCGCGGTGGCGGAAGCCGCACGCCAGGCCGGCAAGGTGCTGTCGGTGTTCCACAACCGGCGCTGGGACGCGGACTTCCTCACCCTGCGCGCCCTGCTCGACGCCGGCGCGCTGGGCGAGGTGGCCGAGCTGCACTCGCACTTCGACCGCTTCCGCCCGCAGGTGCCGGACCGCTGGCGCGACCGCGCCGGCCCCGGCGCCGGACTGTGGTACGACCTCGGCCCGCACCTGGCCGACCAGGCGCTGCAGCTGTTCGGCCCGCCGCTGGCGGTGACCGCCGACCTGGGCATGCAGCGCCACGGCGCCACCGCGGTGGACTACTTCCACGTACAGCTGCGCTATCCACGCCTGCGGGTGCTGCTGCATGGCGGCTCGCTGGTGCCCGGCCACGGCCTGCGCTTCGCCGTGCACGGCAGCGCCGGCAGCTGGATCAAGCACGGCCTGGATCCGCAGGAGGACGCATTGCGCGCCGGCCTGCGTCCCGGCCACGGCGGGTGGGGACGCGACCCACGCCCGGGCAGCCTGCTGCGGGTGGGCGCCGACGGCTCGGTCGCCGAGGACGCGGCCGCGCCGGCGCTGCCCGGCAACTGGCCGGCGTACTACGCCGGCGTACGCGACGCCATCCTGCACGGCGGCCTGCCGCCGGTGACCGCCGAAAGCGCGCTGCTGGCGATGGCGCTGATCGAGGCGGCGCAACGCAGCGATGCCGGCCGCCGCGAGGTGGCCTTCGAATACTCCGGCTGAGCGCGGCTCAGCCCGGGCGGATGCCGTGCCCGCCGAAGCCCTGGCGCAACGCCGCCAGCAGCTTGTCGGCGTAGGAATCGTTCTCGCGCGAGCGCAGCCGCTCCAGCAGCGACAGGGTGATCACCGGCGCCGACACGTCCAGGTCGATCGCCTCGGCCACGGTCCAGCGCCCTTCGCCCGAATCGGACACGTAGGGGGCGATGCCCTCCAGGGTCGGGTTGCGCTCCAGCGCATCGGTCGCCAGGTCCAGCAGCCAGGAACGCACCACGCTGCCGTGCTGCCAGATCCTGGCGACCTGGGCCAGGTCCAGCGCCATCGATTCCTTGCGCTGCATGATGGCGAAGCCTTCGGCGTAGGCCTGCATCATCCCGTACTCGATGCCGTTGTGGACCATCTTGGTGAAGTGTCCCGCGCCGCTGGGCCCGACGTGGCCCCAGCCGCGGTCCGGCGCCGGCGCCAGGGTCTCCAGCACCGGCCGCAGCAGCGCCACCGCCTCGGCCTCGCCCCCGACCATCAGGCTGTAGCCTTCCTGCAGGCCCCACACGCCGCCGCTGGTGCCGCAGTCCAGGAAATGCACGCCGGCGTCGCGGCAGCGCGCGGCACGGCGCTCGCTGTCGCGGTAGTTGGAGTTGCCGCCGTCGACCACCACGTCGCCCGGCTGCAGCAGCGGCAGCAGGCGGTCAAGCGTGGAGTCGACCGGGGCGCCGGCCGGCACCATCAGCCACACCGCGCGCGGGGCCGGCAGCGCCTCGACCAGGGCCTGCAGCGATTCGACGGTTTCCAGTTCCGGCGCCGCGCCGCGGGCGGTGGCGCCGGGGTCGTAGCCGACCACCCGGTGGCCGCCACGGGCCAGGCGCAGGGCCATGTTGCCGCCCATCCTGCCAAGTCCGACCATGCCGATATCCATGGGTTCTCCTGTCGTGGGTAGGGGCGTCAAGCCTCGCACAACCGGCGCCAGCGCCCGTGGAAAGGTCCGTCCCGGGCTAAACCCCGGCCGCCGGCGGCCGCTAACGAGGCGTTCCTCCAGCCAGGTTCCGCGCCCGAGAGCCATGCGCATGTCCCTCCGAGACCGCGGAGCCGCCAGCGGCCAGTCCGCAGTGCGCTCCGTCCCCAGCGACGGCGTCGTCCCCGACGCCGGCAACGTGCTGCCCGTGTTCGCGTGCGGCATGGCCACGCTGCCGGGCGAGCTGGGCGACCTCGGCCGGCGCCTGGCCTCGGCTACCGATGCCGCCGACTGGGCCACCGCCGCGCGCGTGCTGCGCCAGTTCCTGGACAAGTACCTGCGCGACTTCGCCGCCGCCCTGGATGCGCCGGCCGCGGCCGAGGCCGAGCAGCTGCGGGACCTGCTGCGGCAGGCGGTGGGCGTGGCCCTGGCCTCGCTGCTGCGGCCGCTGCCGGCCCTGGCCGACGAGTCGACGGCCCTGGCCGGCGACCTCAAGCGCTGGTCGCCCGGCGCGGACCTGTCGCCGCTGGCGACCCGGGTGCGCGAGCTGTGCCACCAGGTCGGCGTGCACGCCGGCGAGGCCGCCGAACAGCAGCGCCTGCTGCTGGAACTGTTCGATCTGCTGCTGGAAAACCTGTTCGAACTGCTGGACGACGGCAGCTGGTTGCGCGGCCAGGTCGCCGCGGTGCGCCGCCTGCTGGGCCAGGACCCGGACCTGCAGACCCTGGAAGCCACCCGCCAGGGCCTGCGCGAGCTGGCCTACCAGCAGGGCCTGCTGCGCCAGGGCATCGAACAGTCCAAGGACGCGATGCGGGTGATGATGGTGTCCTTCGTCGAGAGCCTGGACGGCATGGCCGCCCGCGCCGGCGAGTACCAGGACCGGTTGCAGGCGCACCTGGCGGCGATCCGCGAGGCGCGCACCATCGCCGACCTCGGCCACCGCCTGGAGGACGTGCTCGACGACACCCGCCGCCTGCAGGAACAGGCGCTGCGCTCGCACGAGCAGTTGCAGGCCGCGCGCGCGGACGTGGAGGCGGCCGAGGCGCGCGTGCGCGAGCTGGAAGCGCAGCTGCGCGACATCGGCGAACTGGCCAGCCGCGACCCGCTGACCGGCGCGCTCAACCGCCGCGGCCTGGAGGAGCAGTACCCGCAGCTGCTGGCGCGGGCCGAGCGCGAGGGTTGGCCGCTGGCGGTGGCGGTGCTGGACCTGGACGAGTTCCGCCGGCTCAACGGCAGCTTCGGCCATGCCGGCGGCGATGCCGCCCTGCGCCACGTGGTGCAGGTGCTGGGCGAAGGCCTGCGCAAGGACGACCTGCTGGCCCGCTACGGCGGCGAGGAATTCGTGGTCGTGCTGCCGCGCACCACCCTCGAGGAGGCCGCCGCGCTGCTGCAGCGCCTGCAGCGCACCCTGGCGGCGCGCCCGCTGCTGCACGAGGGCCGGCGCATCGAGGTGCGCTTCAGCGCCGGCGTGGCCGTGCGCCAGCTGGGCGAGGACCGCGAGCACCTGCTCAACCGCGCCGACCGCGCCATGTACCGGGCCAAGCAGGACGGCCGCAACCGCGTGGTCGCGGTGCACTGACGGCTCAGCGCGGGCGTCCGGCCGGGCGCTCGTTGCCGGCGCCGGTGTACGCCGGCGGCGCGTAGAAGTTCACCGTGCGCAACGGGGTGCGGCCGGCATTGAGGATCTCGTGCTCCTCGCCGCGCTCAACCAGCAGCAGGCTGCCGGGCGCCAGCCGCTGCCGGCGCCCGGCGACGATCGCCACGCCATTGCCTGAAACCACGTAAAGCCACTGGTCGGCGCCGCGGTGGCGATTGCCCTCCCCGCCCTCGCTGGCGCCCGGCGCCAGCACCATCTGCGCCGCCTGCACCCGACGGTGTTCGAACAGCACGCGGAAACCGCGGCCGAAGCGTAGTCGCTGGTGGCGCATGGGAACTCCTGGCGAAGATCCGGCGACCTTGGCGCGGCGGGCGTGAAGCGGCCGTCACCCGCGCCGCTTCACGCGCCCTTGCGCGCGCGCCCGGCCCAATGGCACCACTTCCCCCTCGGGCCGCCCCGATGCCATTCCGGCTGGGTTTCCGCATCGCCTACCGCTTCGCCCAGTCCACCCCCATGGTGGCGATGCTCGACGTGGCCGACAGCGAGGCCCACCGCCTGCTGTCCGGGCCGACGGCATGGACTTCGCCGCAGGTGCCGCTGCACCGCTACCGCGACCGCTTCGGCAATACCTGCACCCGGCTGCTGGCGCCGGCCGGGCTGCTGGTGCTGCGCGGCGAGGCGTTGGTGCGCGACGGCAGCTTCCGCCCGGCGGTGGCGCCGGCGCCGGAGGACCTGGGGCCGTTCCTGCAGCCCAGCCGCCACTGCGAGGTACGCCCGTTGCTGCGCCATGCCCAGGCCCGCTTCGGCGACCTGCCCTCGGACCGGGTGCGGGTGCAGGCGATCTGCGCGCACGTGGCGCGCTCGATCGAGTACGTCCCGGAGACCGCCGCCTGCACCCGCGGCGCGCTGCGCGCCCTGCAGGACGGCCAGGGCCTGTGCCGCGACTTCGCCCACGTGGCCATCGCCCTGTGCCGCGGCGTGGGCGTGCCGGCGCGCTACTGCACCGGCTATCCGCCGCCTGGCACCACCCCGGAACCGCGCTTTCCCGCCTGGATCGAGGCCTGGTTCGACGGCCGCTGGCATGCGTTCGATCCGCGCACCGGCGGCGCCTGCCCGGCACGGGTGCCGGTGGCGCGTGGCCGCGATGCCGCCGACGTGGCCACCAGCTGCACCTTCGGCCTGTGCGAGCCGGAAAGCGTGGAGGTCTGGGCGCTGGAAGAGGCCGCGGCCGCGGCGGCAGCGGCCGGCATCGACGTGGCCGCCCTGGCGCTGGCGTCCTGAGGCCGGCCTTCACGTTTCCTCGCCCCCGTCTTTACGCCCGGCGTGCGCAGATGGCGGTCCGGCCATGCCGCCCACGCCGCGAGGAACAGCCATGAAAACCCGTTTGCCCGCCATCCTGGTCCTGGCCGGCGTGCTCGGCTGCGGCCCTGCCCTGCCCTGGCCCAGGACCAGGACGTCGACCCGCCCGCCACCACGGCGCCGCAGGAGGCGCACGCCGGCCACCCCGGGCAGGCCGATGCCCTGCCCGGCACCGACGTCGATGGCGACGGCCGCCTGTCGCTGGCCGAGTTCACCGCCGGCAGCCAGCGCACCGCCGAGGACTTCGCCGCCCAAGATGCCGATGGCGACGGCTACGTCACCGCGCAGGAACTGCAGGCCGCGCGCCACCAGCACCTGACCCCCGGCAGCGCGCACGAACACGATGGCAAGCCGCGCCCGGCCGCCGAGCCGCAGCCCGACGCCACGGCCAGCCCGCGCAAGTAGCCCAGGAGATCCGGATGACCCGTCCCTCTGCCCCGCCCGAAACCCACAGCACCCGCGACAAGCGCCCGGCCGCCGACCAGGACAAGCCGAACACCCCGGACCGCTACGCCAACGAAAAGGGCCGGCACAAGGGCCCGGACATGCCCGACACCGATCCGGAGCGCAACCACACGGTGCCGGAGGACTACGAGCGCATGTCCCCGGACCGTCCGCGCCGCTGAACCGCTGCACCGATCCGCCGGAGCCCGACATGGAGACGATGGAGCTTCACCGTGGCCACCTGGTCGACCACCTGCAGCGGGTGGTGCGCGACCTGCCCGCCAGCCAGCGTTTCTACACCGCGGTGGCCGGGGCGCTCGGCATTCCCCTCGGCGGCAGCGGCGAAGGCTGGTTCTGGATCGACGAGCTGTTCGTCTCGGCGATCGACAGCGAGGCCGCCGCCGGCGAGCTGACCGGGCGCGTGCACCTGGCCTTCCAGGCGGCCGACCGTGGCGCGGTCGACGCCTTCCATGCCGCGGCGCTGGCGGCCGGCGGCCGCGACAACGGCGCCCCGGGGCTGCGTCCCTACCACCCGGGCTACTACGCGGCCTTCGTGCTTGATCCGGACGGCAACAACATCGAGGCCGTGCATCACGGCCCCGCCGAACGCAGCGCCGCCTCGGTCCGCGTCCGGTTCCGGGAATGAGCGACGCGGCCACCGCCGCACACGCATCAGGGAGGAGTGCAATGAAAGCGCAAACCGCATTGCCGCAGGCGCTGTACCGCACCAACCTGCAACTGCAGGCACGCCTGGCCGCACTGCTGCAGGACACCGCGCGGCAATGGCTGGATTTCTGGCAACGCCTGGTCGAGGAAGGCGTGCTGGAAAGCGATGCCGGACTGCAGGCGCTGGGCAGGCACGACTGGCAGGCGCTGGCCGCGCTGCCGGCCGACGCGTTCTGGCGCCAGGTGCAACAGCGCTTCGGCGACCAGCAGGCCGCGGCCCAGGTCGCGGTGGCGGTGCAGGCCGCGTTCGCCCGCGGCCTGCAGGACGCGATGCGCGACTGGCGCCGCGATACCGCCGCGGCGCTGGACGAGGCCGGGCTCGGCTTCCCGGCCAACAACCCGATGTGGGGCGCGCTGTTCCAGGGCTGGGACGCGATCCCGCCGGGCCTGGTTGTCAGCGCCGCGACTGCCGGGGCCAGCAAGCCCTCCGCGCCCCGGGCACGCGCGCCCAAGCCCGCACCGCGCCCGCGGCCTGCTTCGCCCCGCGGCGCCAAGCCCAGGCGCGCGGGCAAGCCGCGCGCACCGGAAGCGGCGCCGCGACCCTAGCGCCGCGCCAGCACCACGGCCGTGGCAAGCAGCGGCGCCAGCAGTACCCCGGCCATGAACCAGGCCGGCCAGCCGCCGGACTGCCACAGCCCCGCTGCCAGCACCGCGAGCAGTACGCCGAGGAAGGCCAGCGCATGGCTGCGCGGCGCCGCCGGCGCCAGCCAGGCAGCGGCCACGCCGGCCGCAACGCAGGCCAGCGCCAGCCAGGCCAGGTCCCAGGCCAGGCGCGGGGTGCCGCCGGGCGGCAGCCCGGCCAGCGGCGCCAGCGCGCCGCCGGCCAGGTTGAGCGCGACCAGCACCGCGCTGGCCGCGCACAACGCCAGCACCGAACGCAGCAGCAGGATCACCGCCACGGCGGCCGACGCCGGTCCCGGCACTGCCTCAGCGCCCGGCCTTGCGGCCGCCGCGCGCGGCTTCCTGCTGCTGGCGCACCCACTGCATCTGCTCGCGGAAGGTGGCGGTCCAGTACTTGTCCCTGTTCGCGGCCAGGAACGCCAGCAGCTCCTCGTGCGCCTCCCTGGACACCGACAGGTAGTCGCCGCCGACGCCGTGGAAGGTGAAGCCGACCATGGTGCCCTTGCGCCCGGCTTCCTCCACCAGCGCGATCAGCTGCTTGCCGGTGACGTCGCTGGGCACCGCGGCCGGCACCGCCGCCGGGTCCAGCGCGAACATGTCCGGGACCACGTCGCCGCCGACCAGCTTGATGCCGAGGAAGCGGTCGGCCACGGCGGCGATGTAGTCGCCGTCGGCCACCTTGCGGTCGCCGCAGGGCGCGGTGTAGGTGCGCGGACCGGCGTAGCCGTCCAGCGCCTGCAGGAACACGTCCGCGACCTCGACCTGCTCCTTGATCTGCGCCAGGCTCATGCGGTCCAGGTCCTGGTGCGCCGGCACCCACTCGCGGCCGGGACCATGCGCCGAGCACGGATGGGTGATGCTGTGGTTGCCCAGCTCGTGGCCCATGCGCGCCACCTCGCGCCACTCCTCCATCCGCGCCCGCACCGGCTCGCGCGCCGGCACGATGTAGAAGCTGCCCTTGAGCCCGTACTTCTGCAGCTGCGGCACCGCGTTGTCCAGCTGCGAATCCAGCGCGTCGTCGTAGGCCAGGCTGACCGCGGCCTTGCGCCCCTCCGGCCAGCTGAACTTCTGCTTCGCCATGGCCGGCAGCGCCAGCGCGGCCAGGCAAAGCGCCAGGCAGATCCTGCTTGCTTGCATGCGTTCCCCTCGTCTGGCGACGGCCCTCCCGCGCCTTCGGCCGAAGTCTAGCCTTGCCCCGCGGCACGCGGCAGCCGGCCGCTCCCCGTACCAGGGCGAAGGGTGCAGCGGCCGGGCTAGCCGGCGGTCGCCGCGCTGCCCTCGCCTGTCGTGGCCGCCGGCGCCGGGCGCGTGGCCAGCAGCACGATGCAACGCGGTGGCAGGTGCCAGGCCCCGTCCTCCGGCTGCGGCGGCTCCTCGGCCGTGGACAGCAGCAGGCGCGGCGCCTGCAGGTGTTGCGGCACGCGGAATTCCTGCGCATGAAGCCGTAGGCGGCCGAGGCCATGCAGTGGCGCGCGTTCGGGTCCAGGTGGTTGCTGCGGAAGCCGGCGCGCATCAGCTTGGTCGCCGCGTAGCCCTCCCATATCGTCCACTGGCCGGAGCCGAACATGCCGATGCCCTCGCCGCCCTTGGCCCTGAGCACGCGCTTGAACTGCTCGGCCATCACGTCGAAGGCCTCGTCCCAGGACACCGGGGTGAAGTCCCCGTCCTTGGCGTAGGCGCCGTTCTTCTTGCGCAGCAGCGGCGTAGTGAGGCGGTCGGCGCCGTACAGCACCTTGGACAGGAAGTAGCCCTTGACGCAGTTGATGCCGCGGTTGACCTCGGCATGCACGTCGCCATGGGTGGCGACCACGCGGCCATCGCGCACGGCGACGTTGACCCCGCAGCCGGTGCCGCAGTAGCGGCACGGCGCCTTGGACCACTTGAGCTGGACCTGGTCGCCCTCGGTGACGACGTTGGTGCCGCCGCCGGGCAGCGGCAGGCCGGCGGCGGCCGCGGCGGTGGCGATGGCGCTGGTACGGATGAAGTCGCGGCGCGTGGTGCTCATGTGGAAGCTCCACTGGCATGGGGCGGGGGAACGGGCTCGTCCAGGGCGGCGGACGGCTCGGCGTGGTGGTAGACCAGCAGCACGTTCAGCACGCCTGGCACCTCGCGCAGGCGTTCGACCAGGTCCATCACCCGGTAGCGGTCGGCGGTCTCGCACAGCACCACGCTGCGGGTGTCGCCGGCGATGGCCAGTTCCAGCGCGGGCTCGGCGGCCACCGCCGCGCGCAGTGCCGGCAAGGCATCGGCGCGGTGCTGGAGCACGAACGAAGCGATGTTGACCTCGTCCTGCGGGTTCATGCGCAGGCCTCCTCTTCAGCCGCGGCCAGCGCGATCGCGCCGGCCGGGCATACGCCGGTGCAGGCGCCGCAGCCGGTGCAGCGCGCGGCCTCGACCATGGCCATGCCGCGGCCGCCGGGCGGTACCCGGATCGCCTGTTCGGGACAGACCTCGCGGCAGCTGGCGCAGACGATGCCGGCGCCGGACAGGCAGGCATCGGCCACCATCGCGCGCAGGTTCCAGGGACGCGCCTGCGTGTGCAGCAGCGCGCCGGTGGGGCAGGCCTGGGCGCAGGCGCCGCAGAAGCTGCACTCGCCGCGGCCCGCGGCCGGATCGAACCGCGGCAGGCCATCGGGTGCGCGCCGCAGCACGCGTTCCGGGCAGGCGCGGATGCACGCCTCGCAACCGGTGCAGCGCGCGGCGAAGGCCTGTCCGGGGATTGACCAGGGCGGGCGCGGACCGCAGGCATCCTCGCTGCCGAAGAGCAGTGCTCGCCGGGAGAGCGCGCCGCCTGGCATCGTCACGGCCCCGTCGGCGGGCCGGCGAACAGCAACTGCCACATCCAGACCATGAAGCCGTAGCCGGCCACGACCAGCACCGCCAGCAGCGGGAACACCACCGCAGTCACCAGCAGGAACGCGATGCGCTCCTGCCTGCGGGTCACCTCCATCTTCGGGCCCGGTTCCTGCTCCACGTGCCAGCCTGCCTTTCCAGGTGGGTCCAGTGCGGTACGCGGCGGAGGCTAGCACGGAAAACCGGACCGGGCGTGACGCACCGCGGGATACGTGGCACCGGGCCACGCAAGCGTGACCGGGCGCACGCGCGGCACGTGTTCCTAGCTGCGGCGCGGCATGCGCCTGCGCGGCGGCTGCGGTTCGCGCTCGGCCATCTGCCGCACGCGCGCGCCGGCCTCGCGCACCAGCGCCGGCAGCAGGCGCGTTTCCGGCAGCAGGTGCCAGTACTTCTGCGGCATCTCCTGGCGCATCGTCCGGGTATTGAGCCGCGCCGGATTGAAGATGCTGGCGTAGTAGGTGCGCCACAGGCCGTCCTGGGCGTCGTCGGCCGGCACGTCGGCGCGCAGCCCACCCGGGCCGGCCCACAACTGCCCGTCGTCCCAGCGCACGCTGCGGTACGGGGTGACGATGGTCCAGCGCATGCCGGCGAAGCGGCGTGCGAAGAACGGCGCGAGCCGGTCCAGGATCCAGTGTTCCGGCTCGAACCAGGCGATGTAGGCCTCCTCCTCCCCCGGCACCGCGCGGAAGCGCACGAAGGCCTTCATCTTGTGGCTGTCGCGGCGCACCGCCTGCTCCAGCGCGCGGGCGCTGGCCACGTCGGCATCGGTGCTGCGTTCCAGCAGCCGCCGCTCGCCATGGCCGATGCGCCACAGCATCCGGTACAGCAGCGCATGCCGCCCCGGATCGCGATGGCACAGCACGCGCGCGGCCAGCTCCAGGAATGCCGGCGCCACCGCCAGTGCCGGCACTCCGGCAGCCAGCGGCGCCCGCGCCAGTTCAGGCCACGGCAGCAGGCCGCCCTGGGCATCGCCGCTCCAGTCCACCTGCTCCGGTGCCAGGCCGGCGGCAAACGCCCGGCGCGCCGCATCGCGCCAGGCACCCAGGTCCCACGGCGGATCCAGCTGCGCGCGGTAGCCGCTCATGCGAACAGCTCGCCTTGGCGCGGCTGCGGCGCCAGCTGCGCACGCAGGCGGGCCGGATCGTCCAGGCGTGCACGTGGATGATGGTCCAGCACGCTCACGAACGGCAGCAGCTTCTTCAGCGGGGCGCGCAACCGGGCCAGGTCGTCCAGCCGCAGGCGGCCGTGGCGGCGCGCGCCGACGATGCGGTCCACGTTGCGCGCGCCCAGCCCGGGCACGCGCAGCAGCAGCTCGCGCGGGGCGCTGTTGAGGTCCACCGGGAAGCGCTCGGGGTGGCGCAGGGCCCAGGCCAGCTTGGGATCGATGTCCAGGTCGAGCATGCCGGCGCCCTCGGGCACGATTTCCTCCACCCCGAAGCCGTAGAAGCGCAGCAGCCAGTCGGCCTGGTACAGGCGGTGCTCGCGCTGCAACGGCGGCGCGCGCGGCGGCAAAGCCGCCGAAGCATCCGGGATCGGGCTGAAGGCCGAGTAGTACACCCGCCTCATGCGGAAGTCGCCGTACAGCGCGTTGCTGGTGCGCAGGATCACCGCGTCGTCGGCGCCATCCGCGCCCACGATCATCTGCGTGCTTTGCCCCGCCGGGGCGAACCGCGGCGGCCGCCGCCGTGGCGTGGCCTTCGCGGCGCGGCGCGCCTCGGTGTTCTCGTCGATGCGCCAGCGCAGCTCGCCCATGGCATCGCGGATGCCGTCGGCGCGCTTTTCCGGCGCCAGTCTCGCCAGGCCTTCGGCGGTGGGCAGCTCGACATTGATGCTCAGCCGGTCGGCGTAACGCCCGGCCTTCTCCAGCAGCTCCAGCGAGGCCTCGGGGATGGTCTTGAGGTGGATGTAGCCGGCGAAGTGGTGGTCCTCGCGCAGGCTGCGCGCCACTTCCACCATCTGCTCCATGGTGTAGTCACCGTTGCGGATGATGCCGCTGGAGAGGAACAGCCCCTCGATGTAGTTGCGCTTGTAGAAGTCCAGCGTCAGCTTCACCACCTCGGCGGCGGTGAAGCGCGCGCGGCGCACGTTGCTGCTGGCGCGGTTGACGCAGTAGGCGCAGTCGTAGATGCAGAAGTTGGTCAGCAGGATCTTCAGCAGCGACACGCAGCGCCCGTCGGGCGTGTAGGAGTGGCAGATGCCCATGCCCTCGGTGCTGCCCACGCCCTTGCCGCCGCGCGAGTCGCGCCGGCCCGCGCCGGAAGAGGCGCAGGAAGCGTCGTACTTGGCCGCGTCGGCAAGGATCGCGAGCTTGTCGGTCAGCTCCATGCCGGCACGGTGGCCGGCCTGCGTCTCAGCCGGTGAGACGCCGCCCGGCGCTGGGTGAACCGCTCAAGCCGCGTGCCTTCAGGGCACGGCGCGGCGCACGTAGACCGGCTCGCCCGGCACGTCGGTGCGCACCGTGGTCGCCGCCGGGGCGACCGATGGCGTGGTCAGCAGGTCGTTGGTACGGCGCTGCTCGGCGATCAGCTGGCGCAGCAGCGACTTGATCCCGAACACCGCGAACGGCACCAGGATCCACAGCACGGTCAGGATCAGGGCGAAGATCGCCGCCGCGATCATCAGCGCGTTCATGCCGGTGGCGGCGGCGTCGTTGGTAAAGGTCGACAGCATGGTTCGCTCCTCGGACCGGACACCGCGCCCGGCGTGGCGACATGCTTGGGCAAGCCCCGCCCACGGCGGGTGAACCGGGCGCACGCGCCGTTGCAGGCACGCCTTGCGCACACGGCCACGCGCGCCGCATGCGGGCCGGGACGGAGGAAACCGGGGAACGCGCCCGCGGGCGCGCGGACTCAGCGGCTGCGCTCGCGCCGCAGGGCGAAGGTCGCAAGACCGACGACGGCGGCCAGGCCGATGGCGAGGAACACGAACACAGGCGTCAACGACATGGAAGCTCCCTCAGTGCTGGACGGGCCCGGGCCGGGCCGCGGGCTGGTAACGACGGGATGCTGCGCGCGACCCTCCCCCACGGCGGTCGCGTGGCCGGCTGTGTCGCCCCGGCCGGGTTCCCTTATACCTGCCCGTCCTGCGCCGGCCACGCTGCACTGCACCGTGGCCGCCCCGCGCTCAGGGCGACAGGCGCAGGTGGTCGTCCAGTTCCGGGCCGCCGCCGCGGTCGGCGCTGCCGGCCGCCACGTGCACCGCGCCGCCCAGCAGGGTGGCCTGGGTGCCATGGCGTCCGCGCGGCAGCGGCGCCAGGCTGCGCCAGCGCCCGCTGCCCGGGTCGTAGGCCTCGACCTCGGCGTGCGCCGGCACCTGGCGCGCGCTTTCCCCGCCCAGCACCAGCAGCGCGCCGCCTGCCGCCACCGCCCCGGCGCCGGCGCGCGGGGTGGGCAGCGGCGCCTCCAGCGTGCTCCAGCGCCCGCGGGCGAAGTCGTACACGTCCACCGCGGCAATGGTCATCGACAAGGTGTCGCCGGTATCGTGCGAGGTGCGGCGGCCGCCGGCGGCGTAGAGTCTTCCGTCCAGCACCGCGGCGTGGAAGTGGTCGCGTGCATGCGGCGCGTCAGGCAGCTCCTCCCAGTGCCCGCTGGCCGGATTGAAGGCATCCAGCCACGGCACGTAGCCGCTCATGTGGCCGCGGGTATTGCCGCCGACCAGGTAGATCCTGCCCCCGTGCGAGACCACCCCGGCCGCGCCGCGGCGCCGGTGCGCGGGGATCTCCGCACCCTGGCTCCAGCGGTCGGCGCGGGGGTCGTAGACCAGCACGTGGGTGAGCGGCTGCTCCTCCGGGAAGTCGCCGGTGAACGCGCCCAGCACGTACAGCCGGCCCTCGTGCGCCAGCGCCTGGAAGTGGTGGATCTCCAGCGGCGGCGGCGCGCCCTGGCTCCAGCGCCCGCTGGCCGGATCGTAGATGTCCAGCGGCCGCTGCCCGCGCCCGCCCAGCAGGTACAGCCGCTCGCCCAGGGCGACGAAGGCGTTCTCGTGGCGCGCATGCAGCGCGCCCTCGCCGGGCGGCACCGGCTCCCACGCCGGCGGTTGCCGTGCCCCGGCGCCGAAGGTGAAGGCGGACAGGATCAGGACGGCGAGCGCTGGCAGGCGCAGAGGGCGGGAGGCAGGCTTGGCCATGGCGGGTCCCGGGATCGAGGCCCGGCCAAGGTGGCCGTTGCGCGGGCGGCCGTCAATCGCGCACCTGCGTGCGCGCGTGTCCGTGCTGCCGCGCATGGATGCGCGGGGCCGTATTCAGCGGTGGCGCAGGGGCGGATACGGGCCCCAGCCGGAGCCATGCGGTCCGTAGAAACCGGGACCGTCGGAGCTGTCCACGTGCAGCTGCACGTTGATGATGCGCGAACCGCCGTCGTCGGTCGCCTGCTCCTTGCAGTAGTTGACCGTCGCGCCCTGCCAGTTGCTGTTGCCGCCATGCCGCGAATACCCCACGCCGGCCTCGACGCTGCCGGTGATGTCGGTTTCCTTGCCGTCCGGCGCGGTCGGGCAGCGGTAGCGGTAGGTGACCTGCCTGCGCTGGCGGGTGGTCGCCACCCCGGAGGTGTCGCCGTACCAGGTGCCGGGCGGGTCGTTGCGGTAGCCGGCGCGCGCGGACTGCGGCAGGCCCAGGTCCAGACCGGCACCCTCCCCGCCGGCGGCGTCCGATTCCTGGGCGAGGGCCGGCATCGCGGCGGCCAGCAGGACCAGGCAGGCAGGAAGCAGGAAGGTGCGCATGGCGTCGGTTCCGGTCGCCGCGTGCAGGCGGCTTCCCGCACACCGTAGCAGCGCGAGGTTAAACCGCGGATGGCTCGGCCTTGCGCATGCGACGACGGGCGGCCACGGGCCGCCCGTCGCGCCGGTCCGTCGCGGCCGCCGCTTCAGCGCCGCAGGAAGTCCAGCAGGTCCTGGTTGAGCCGGTCCTTGTGGGTGTCGGTGATGCCGTGCGGTCCGCCGGGGTAGACGATCAGCTGCGCGCCCTTCACCAGCGCGGCCGAGGCGCGGCCGGAGGCGTCGATCGGCACGATCTGGTCGTCGTCGCCGTGGATCACCAGGGTCGGCACGTCGAACTTCTTGAGGTCTTCGCGGAAGTCGGTGGCCGAGAACGCAGCGATCGAGTCGTAGGTGTTCTTGTGCCCGCCCTGCATGCCCTGCGCCCAGAACGACTGGATCAGGCCCTGGTTGGGCTTGGCACCCGGACGGTTGAAGCCGAAGAACGGGCCGGAAGCGATGTCCAGGTACAGCTGCGAGCGGTTCTCGATCGAGCCTTGCGCAGGCCGTCGAATACCTCGATCGGCAGGCCGCCCGGGTTGTCCTCGGTCTTGAGCATCAGCGGCGGCACCGACGAGACCAGCACCGCGGCCTTGACCCGCGAGGTGCCGTGGCGGCCGATGTAGCGCGCCACCTCGCCGCCGCCGGTGGAGAAGCCGACCAGGGTGGCGTCGCGCAGGTCCAGGGCCTCGATCACCGCGGCCAGGTCGTCGGCGTAGTGGTCCATGTCGTTGCCGTCCCACGGCTGGCTGGAACGGCCGTGGCCGCGGCGGTCATGGGCGACGACGCGGAAGCCGTGGTCGGCCAGGAACAGCATCTGCGCTTCCCAGCTGTCCGAACTCAGCGGCTAGCCGTGGCTGAAGGTGACGACCGGGCCGTCCTTCGGGCCCCAGTCCTTGTAGTACAGCTGCACGCCATCGCGGGTGGTGACGTAGTTGGCGGTGCGGGAAACGGCGGAAGTGCGGTTGTCCATGACAGTGCTCCAGGGATGGGGGGAATCCCGGCGCGGGTGCGCTGCCGGTGGAGCTACTTTGCCGAGGGGAGCTTATGCATACGTGACAGCACGTCCGGGAAACTCCACCGGGCGTCCGTGGCCTTGCGCAGGCGGGAGCATGGTCCGGCGGAGAAACACGGCCACGCCGGTTGCCGGCGCGGCGGTGGCCCCGCCCCGCGCCGCCGCCCACCGCAAGGCGCGCGGCACGCGGCGGGGCGCCGGCTCAGTAGTAGCCCATCGCGTCCTTGAAATCGCGCAGGAGCTTCCCGTACAGCTCGATCTGGCTTTCCAGGTGGCTCTTGGCGTCGGTGTGCAGGACCTCGAAGTCGAACTGCAGGTACGGGTCCATCTCGTGGTCCAGGTACAGGCGCACGTAGCGGTACTTCTGGTTGAACTCGTTGGCGGCCCGCAGCGAGGTGCCGTCCTCCAGGTCCAGCGCGGTCTCCAGCTGCAGCGAGCCGCAGCGGCCGTCCTGCTTCTTGCAGTCGTAGAAGTTCAGCCGCGCATGCAGGCCCTCGATCATGAACTCGATCTGCGGATCGCCATGCGAATCGGTGCCCAGTTCCGGCGACAGGTCCATCGCGCGCATCACCGCCAACGCCTCCCTGCCGCTGATGCGCTCGGCCGAAGCCTCGGCCGCCAGCAGCGGAGAAGCCAGTACCAGCACCGCGCCCAGCAGGCGCGTCTTGGCCTTGTCCAACATGCTTACCCCCCCCTGTGATGTGGTGGCTCCCTGCCACCGTGGACGATGCGAGGGGACCGCCGGCATTGCGCCGCGTCCCCGGCGCGAAGGATACCCCGGCGCACGGGGGGATTGTCAGCTGCGCGGATCGGCCGGCAGCCGGAAACGCCCGCCCATGCCCGGCAGCACCAGCAGCACGCCGGCGGCGATGCGCACCAGGACCCGGGCCAGTTCCAGGGCCAGCTCCGCGTCCGGCGCCAGCGGCGGCCACAGGGTGTACGCCAGCAGGCCGGCCTCCACCACCGTCCAGGCCAGCACCCAGCGGCGCGCGCGCCAGCTGCCCTGCAGCAGCAGCCGCGCGATCCAGGCCACGAACAGGCCCATGCCCAGCAGCAGGCAGGCGGTGGAGATGGCGTACGCCAGCCGCCTGTCCGCGGGCGCCTCCAGCGCCAGCGCGCCCCATGTCGGCAGCTCCAGCACGTAGGCGGCCACGTAGCAGCCCACCGCCTGGCGCAACCGCGCCGCCACCGCGGCCTGCGGCGCCGGTGGCCCGCTGGCGGGGGCCAGGTAGGGATTGCGTTCGGCATCCATGCGCACGGCTCCATGCCCGGGGCGTGGCCCCCGAGTTTTCCACGGAAACCCGACCGCGGGACAGGCATGCTGGCCGTGCGCCGGACGCCGGCGCCCGTGCCGCAGGAGGAGCCACGCATGACGCCGCTGGACAAACCGATCCGCCGCGAACTGGACATCGGCGGCGAGGCCTACACCCTCACCATCAGCCCCGAGGGCCTGAAGCTGGTGCCCAAGGGCAAGCGCAAGGGCCTGGAACTGGCCTGGACCGACCTGGTCAGCGGCGACGCCGCGCTGGCCTCGGCGCTGCAGGCTTCGCTGCGCGGCTGAGCCGCCCGCGGCTACGCGGCGCCGCGCGGCATGGCCCTGCCGGCTGCGGTGCGCAACCAGGCCAGCGCGCCCGGCGCCATGCCCTTGAACTTCGGGGCATCGGCCAGTGGTGCCACCAGCAGGCGCCGCGGTTGCGCGCGGCGTTTCAGCGCGTGGTAGAGCTGCGAGCGGGTGCGCGTGCTCGCGGCCAGGTACAGGCCGCAGGCCAGCGGCTGCAGCGCGGACCCGAGCGCTTCGGCACCGGGATCCGGCTCCAGGAACACGAGGTAGAGGATTGGCGCGTCCATGCCCGCAGCTTCGCAACACGGCTCCGGGGAGGACGTGAACCGCGGCCACGGAGGCGCATGCCCCGGCCTCCGGCCCGCCCCGCGATGCGGGACGGGCCGGCCACGCTCACTTGCGCGGGTTGCAGTTCAGCGCGCGGCTGCTGGTCGGGAAATCGATGTTGAACGGGCGTCCGGTCGTGGCCCGCTCGCCAATCATGCGTGCGACCGTGGCCGCGGCCGAGCCGGGGTCGGAGCACTCGCTTTCCACGTAGGACACCGAGTACACGTCCTCCGACACCACCACCGGCGCGGCCGAGGGCTCGTCCGGGTTGAACCGGTACAGGCGGATCATCGTCGTGACCTTGGGATTGATCCAGGTGCCGCCGGCGCGGCCCATGGCATTGGGCGCGTGGTCGACCTCCTCGCACTTGAGCATGCCCTCCTGCTCCTGGCAGGTGGCACCCATCGCGCCCATGATCAGCTTGCTGTCCTCGCCGGGCCGGCCCTCCTCGGTCTTGATGCCGATCCGCGCCTGGTAGCGCGGCGTTTCGCCCGCCGGCCACGCACTGCGCAGGTCGGACTTGGGCAGCACCTTGCGCAGCCCTTCCAGGTAGCCGGCGAGGATCTTCTCGCCATGGCCGGAGCCGCCGTCGTCCACCAGCTCCACCGCGACGCCCGACTGCGCGCCATGCTCGGAAAGCTCGTTGAACTCGGTGCGCTTGCCCACCGCCCGTTCGTAGGCGACCGACGCGGTGCCGCGCACCACGAGCAGGTCCTTCAACGGGTTGGCCTGCGCGAACGCGGGCAGCGGCAACAGGGATATCACTGCACCTGCAAGAACTGCTTGACGCTTCATGGTTCCCTCCTCAGTGGATGGCGCCGTGCGGCGCCGGGTGGCCATTCCGTGTCCACATCCCCCTCTCCGGACCACGCCTGGCCGCTCGCCCTGCGTGTCGCGTCAAGTACCGCAGCGCGATCACGCCGGGACTGCCGGGGAGCGCCCCGGCGCGCACACTTTACGCCGCGATTGCGCGCGTGCACGCCTTTCGTTGCGATCATTGTCCGCCGCGCACGACCATACGCAGCGGTCTGCACCAGCGGCTGCGCCTACCTGTCGACCGGCGCAGGCGCCCCGGGCTTCCACAGCCAGCGCAGCACGTCCGGCAGCAGGCGCCCGCCGTGGTCGTCCGAGTGCCCGCCCTCGCCCCACACGTGCGCCACCGTATAGCGCGGTCCCGCATCGCCATTGCGGCCGGCCTCGGCATTGGCCCAGTGCAATGCGGCCAGCATCTGCTGGTTGGCGAGGAAC
>NZ_RRYK01000013.1:0-25484 GCF_003931635.1 Pseudoxanthomonas sp. SGNA-20
TCGTAAAGCGCCTGCGGGGCCGCGGAGGTCGCAGGGCGAGCAGGGACGGATGCGTGGGCCTGGCGGCCGTGGCGGCCCGGTCATCCGCCTTCGCCATCTGCGTTTGAGGCAAGGCGCGCGGCCCACGGCAGCGGCGCGCAGGTCATCGATCGGCTTGCAGGACAGGCACCGGACGGTGCCGCACTGCACCGGATGAGACCCGGGCCGGCGATCCCGACCCTGGCGATGTCGTCGCTGGCCGGGAAGGCCTCGACCGTGGCCCGGGTTGCGATTCGGGAGCTGTGATTCGTGGAGGGCGCGCCTGCGCCCCGGCTTCCCGGGCGGATGCCTGGCCCGGATAAGCGAAGCGTAGCGGGGGGCGTGCATGGGCGGCCCCTGTCCCGGATGCCGCCTGCCGCCTTGTCCGGGCTATGCACTGCGGCGGTGATTGGGGGCGGTGCCCATGCGCCCCGGCCCCAATCCCGAATCCCGAAAAAAAGGCCGGCCGCCTGCGCGACCGGCCTTTGTCCTGTACGCGCGAGCGGATCAGCGCGAGGCCATCGGCGGGCGGGCCTGCATCATGCGGTCGCGGGTGGCCTTGAACGGGTTGCCCTCGTACCAGTTGGGCCAGCGGTCCCCGGCGGCCAGTTCGCGGCCCACGCCGTACAGCGCCTCCAGGTCCTCGACCACGCCGTCCAGGTTCCAGGACGGATCGAACTCGTCCGAGGGCTGGTGGTAGTTGCGCGCATAGGCCTCGGCCGCCTTCTTGCCCGCGGCCTTGCCACCCTCGCGCAGGTCGCCGCCACCCTTGGCGTACAGCGCCGGGACGCCGGCCTTGGCGAAGTTGAAGTGGTCGGAGCGGAAATAGAAGCCGCCCTGGACCGCGGCCTCGCCTTCCAGGCGGCGGCCCTGCATCGCCGCGATCGGCTTGAGGATGTCCTCCAGCTCCGAGCTGCCGATGCCGGTGACCACGAAGTCGCGCGAGCGCCCGGCCACGGACATCGCGTCCAGGTTGATCACGCCGGCGATCTTCTCCAGCGGGAAGGTCGGATGGGCGACGTAGTACTTGGAGCCCAGCAGGCCGGATTCCTCCAGGGTCACCGCCAGGAACACCACCGAGCGCTCCGGGCGCGGCTCCTGCTGGGCGAAGGCCTCGGCGATCTCGAGGATGCCGGCCACGCCGGTGGCGTTGTCCACCGCGCCGTTGTAGATGGTGTCGCCCTCGCCCTCGTGCTTGCCGAGGTGGTCCCAGTGGGCCATGTACAGCACCGCCTCGTCGGCGCGGCTGGCACCCGGCAGCACGCCGACCACGTTGCGCGAGGTCTTGCGGGTGGTGCTGCTGTTGAGATCCACCGACAGGCGCGCCTTCAGCGGCACCGGCTTGAAGCCGGGTCGGCTGGCGGCGCGGTATGCTTCGTCCAGGTCCAGGCCGGCGCTGGCGAACAACTGGCGGGCGACGTCGGCGGTGATCCAGCCCTGCACCGGCAGGCGCGGATCCGGATCGTCGCTGGAGGGCAGGTCGTACTGCGGGCCGGACCAGGAATTCTTCACCACGTCCCAGCCGTAGCTGGCGCCGGCGGTGTCGTGCACGATCAGGGCGGCGGCCGCGCCCTTGCGCGCGGCTTCCTCGAACTTGTAGGTCCAGCGGCCGTAGTAGGTCATCTTGCGGCCGTCGAACAGCTTCTCGTCGTTGACGTGGAAGCCCGGGTCGTTGACGAACATCACCACGGTCTTGCCGGTCCAGTCCTGGCCGGCGTAGTCGTTCCAGTCGCGCTCCGGCGCGTCCACGCCGTAGCCGACGAACACCATCTCGCTGTCGCGCACCGAGACCTGCGGCTCCCCGGTGCGGGTGCCGACCACCATGTCGGTGCCGAAGGCCAGGTCCATCGCGCCCCCGGAGGTCGTGATCGCCAGGCGGGTGGACGGATCGGCCGTGGTTTCCACCATCGGCACTTCCTGGAAGAAGCTGTCGCCGTTGCCCGGCTGCAGCCCGATGCGCTGCATCTGCGCGCGGATGTACTCGACCGTGCGCTCCTCGCCGGCCGAGCCCGGGCCGCGGCCCTCGAACTCGTCGGAGGCCAGGGTGCGGACCAGCTCGGCGAAGTCGGCGCCGGTAATCGCCGGCTCGAACGCGTGGTCCGAGGCGGGCGCGGGAACGGGAGCGACGGCGTCGGGCTTGGCGGCCGCGTCGTCGTCCTGCCTGCCGCAACCGGCCAGCAGGAGCGCGCCAACGGCGACGCCGATCAGGGGCTTGCGGAACATCGGAACTCCTCGCGGACAGCGGAAGCCCGATTCTAGGGCAAGCGTGCCGGGGTTGCCGGCACGCCGCGCGCGCTCAGTCCTCCGGCGCGGTGTCGGTGTCGAACACCACCGGGTCGGCGCCGGTGACCGGACCGGTGCGGGCACTGCGGTGCACGTACAGGCGCACCTCGCGCTCGAACTTCAGCGGGCCCTGGACCACCGCGCGCGGGCCGATCACCACCCGCGGCTTGCGCTTGGGCGCGGACTGGAACCAGCCGCTGCTGCGCTTGATGCTGAGGCTGCCGGACACCACCGAGCCGATGCCGACGGTGACGTCGCCGTTGACCGTCTCGATGTCGCCGCGCAGCTGGGTCTCGACCAGCCCGATGGCGCCGTTGACGGTCTCGATGTCGCCGGCCACGGTGCTGCCGCGGTCGACGAACACGCTGCCGTTGACGGTCTCGATGCCGCCGGAGGCCTGCACGTTGCGGCCGACGCGGATCGCGCCGTTGACCGTGTCCAGGCTGCCGACGCGGGCGTTGGCGCCGACCTTGATGCTGCCGTTGACGGTGCTGGCGTCGCCGGTCTGGGCGCCGTCGCCGATGCTGATGCTGCCGTTGACGGTGTCCAGCTCACCGTAGACGGTGCCGGCGGCGACCTCGATGCTGCCGTTGACCTTGCTGATGTCCTCGGCCGCCCAGGCCGCGGGCATGGCCAGCAGCAGGCAGAGGGCGATGGCGGGGAAGCGGGACTGGGCCATGGCGGGCCTCCTTTCACGTCTGTACGCGCCATGGGACCACGCTTGGCTACAATCCGCACCTGTCTGAAGTCACTGGATCTTCCAGGCGTGCCCCATCCGCGCGAGCGTCGCCAAGCCCCCGGGCCAGGACCCCAACGCAGCCGCGGCGCATGGCGCTGCCTGCCCATGGCCGCGGCGCTGGCGCTGGCCTGCGCCGGCCTGCTGCAGGCGCAGGAGCGGCGCGACCCGGGCACGGCCGAGCGCGAACTGCGCAAGGTGCGCGCCGAACTGCAGGAAATCGCGCGCGAGCGGCGCCGGCTGGAAGACCAGCGTGGAGACGCCGCCACCCGCCTGCGCCGGGCCGAGGAACAGCTGGGCCGCACCGCGCGCGAACTGGCCGAGACCGAGGCCGCGCTGCAGCGCGAAACCGAGGCCCTGGCCGACCTGGAGCGGCGCCGCGACCAGCTGCGGGCCGGGCAGGAGCAGGGCCGCCGGCGCCTGGCCGAACTGCTGCGCGCGTCCTATGCGCTGGGCGGGCAGGCGCCGCTGAAGCTGCTGCTGTCGCAGGATCGCGCCGCCGATGCGCAGCGGGCGCTGGCCTACCACCGCTATGCCCAGCGCGAGCACGCGCGCCAGGTGCAGGCGCTGTCGGCCTCGCTGGCGGAACTGGCCACGGTGGAGGAAGGCATCGCCCAGCGCCGTGCCGAGCTGGAGGCGCTGCGCGCCAGCCAGCAGGAAACCCTGGCCGCGCTGCGCCGCGACCGCGGCCAGCGCGCTGCGCTGCTGGCCGAGCTGGACAGCCGCTACCAGGACCGCCAGGCGCGCGAGAAAGCCCTGGGCCAGGATGCCAAGGCGCTGGAGCAGCTGCTGAAGAACCTGCGCGCGGCCGCGGCGCGGGCGGCGGCGGAAAAGCGCGCCGCCGAGCAGCGTGCGCGCGAGCAGGCACGGCAGTCGGCGCAGCGCGGCGAGGCGGCCAAGCCGCGCGGCCCGGTCGCGGCCGCCGCGCCGCCGCCCAAGGTGGGCGGCCTGGGCTGGCCGGCCAGCGGCGACCTGCTGGCGCGCTTCGGCGGCAAGCTGCCGGACGGACGCACCAGCAACGGCGTGCTGATCGGCGCCGCCGCCGGCGCGCCGGTGACCGCGGTGGCCGACGGCACCGTGGTGTTCTCCGAGTGGATGACCGGCTACGGCCTGATCCTGATCATCGACCACGGCAATGGCTACATGAGCCTGTACGCGCACAACGACACCCTGCTGCGCGACGTGGGCGCGCGCGTGCGCAAGGGCGAGCAGGTGGCGCGGGTCGGCAGTTCCGGCGGCCATGGCCGGCCGGCGCTGTACTTCGAACTGCGCCGCGACGGCAAGCCGGTGGACCCGTCGGCCTGGCTGCAGCGCCGCTGAGGGTTCAAGCGGCATTTACAGCGCGCTGCAGCATAATCGGGCTGCGCGCACCGTCCGCGCGCGTGGAGTCGTCGATGCGTCCAGCCCCCGCCGTCCTGTCCCTGTTGCTGCTGCTTGCCGCCTCGCCCGCCGTCCCGGCCCAGGAGGCGGCCGAGCCGGCGCCGCCGACGCAACCGCAGGACGCGCCCGCGCCCGCGGATCCGGCGCAGGCCGCCGACGCCCCGGTGCCGGCGGCCGACGATCCGGACGCGGCCGACCCCAGCGGCTCGAGGATCCCGCTGGCGGAGATCCAGCGCTATGTCGCGGTGTACCGCGCGATCAAGGAGGCCTACGTCGACCCGGTCGACGACCGCTTCCTGATGCAGTCGGCGATCGAGGGCCTGCTGATGGACCTGGACCCGCACAGCGCCTACCTGGACAAGGCCGAGTCCGATTCCTTCGACGAGCAGACCACCGGCGCCTACGAGGGCATCGGCGTGGAGCTGCAGCAGCAGCAGGACCGCACGCTGAAGGTGGTGGCGCCGATCGACGGCACCCCCGCCGCGCGCGCGGGCGTGCTGGCCGGCGACGTGATCGTGGCCATCGACGGCAAGCCGATCGCCCAGGTCGAGGGCAGCGAACCGCTGCGCGGCCCAGCCGGCAGCAAGGTCACCATCACCATCCTGCGCGAGGGCCGCGAGCGGCCGTTCGACATCGAGATCCAGCGCGAGACCATCCGCGTCACCAGCGTGCGCAGCCGCATGCTGGAGCCCGGCTACGGCTACGTGCGCCTGAGCACCTTCCAGGCCGATACCGGCGCCGATTTCCGCAAGCACCTGGACGAACTGCAGGCCAAGGCCGGCGGCAGGCTGCGCGGCCTGGTGCTGGACCTGCGCAGCAATCCCGGCGGCCTGCTGACCGCGGCGGTGCAGGTGGCCGACGAGCTGCTCGACAGCGGCGCCATCGTCAGCACCCGCGGCCGGGTGCCGGCCAGCGACACCCGCTTCGACGCCACCGCCGGCGACCGCCTCGGCGGCGCGCCGGTGGTGGTGCTGGTGGACGCCGGTTCGGCCAGCGCCGCCGAGGTCCTGGCCGGCGCGCTGCGCGACAACGGCCGCGCCCGCGTGGTCGGCAGCCGCACCTTCGGCAAGGGCTCGGTGCAGACCCTGCTGCCGCTGGGCAACGGCGATTCGGTCAAGCTGACCACCGCACGCTACTACACCCCCAGCGGGCGCTCGATCCAGGCCAGCGGCATCGTCCCGGACGTGGAACTGCAGCCGGACCCGAAGCTCACCGGCAGCGACGCGCCGGCGACCGTGGCCGGCACCGTCAGCGAGGCGGCGCTGCCGGGCCACCTGCGCGGCGACGAGGAAGAGGACGAGGGCTACCGCGCCGGCTCGCCGCTGCCCGGCGACGCGCCGATTGCCGCGGCACTGGCGGAACTGAAGAGGCTGGCGGCCACCGCGGCCGTGCCGGGCCCGCGGCGCGACTGAGCGCCGCCGGCCGCGCGTGGCTTCAGCGGTTGGGCTTGGCCGGCAGCGGGAACGGGGTCACCACCTTCTCGCCGGTGGCCGCGTCGCGGATCGCCGACTGGCCCTTCCGCTCCACTTCCTCGACCCGGACGATGCTCTGCATCGGCAGGTGCAGGACCTTGGTGTTGCCGAACTCGTCGCGCAGGCGCTCCTCGGTCGGGTCCACGACCAGGCCCTCGTGCACGTCGAACACCAGCTCGCCCACCTCGGTGAAGCCCCACAGGGCGCTGCTGCCCACGTGGCGGGCATAGAGCTCGTAGACCTTTCCGTGGTTGAGGAAGGTGATCTTGTAGAGCGGCTTGGCCATTGGACTGGATCGATCGTCGAGGGTGGTCCGGGACGGGCTGCAGGATGGGGACGGCCGCGGCGTTTCCAAGGCCCGCCGCTCAATAGCCCTTCTGCCGGCGCATGCGCCGGGCGATGCCGGCGCGCACCACCAGGGCGAACAGCACCCCGAACAGGAAGCCGGCCACGTGCGCGGCCCAGGCCACCGCGCCGAAGGCCGGGCCGATGTAGGCGAACACCACCTGCAGCGCGGCCCAGATGCCGATCAGCAGGAACGCCGGGGCGCGCACGAATTCCAGGAACAGGCCCAGTGGCAGCACCACGCCCAGGCGCGCGCCGGGGAACAGCGCCAGGTAGGCGCCGATCACCGCCGAGACCGCGCCGCTGGCGCCGATCACCGCGCGGTGCGGATCGTCGATCACCACCACCGCGGCCAGGTTGGCGATCGCGCCGCCAGCCAGGAACAGCGCCAGGAAGCGCCAAGGCCCCATCGCGCGCTCGGCCGGCAGGCCGAAGATCAGCAGGAACACCAGGTTGCCCAGCAGGTGGGCCCAGTCCGCGTGCAGGAACAGCGCGGTGAACAGGCGCAATACGCTGCCGTCCTGCAGCGCCGCGATCCATGCGCCCCAGGATGGATCGCCGCTGCCCAGGCCCCGCCCCAGCGCGCCCCAGGCCAGCCACAGGCTGCGCCGCGCCTCGTCCGGACGCCCCAGCATCCACAGGAACGCCAGCCACAGCGCAGCGAACAACAGCGGCGCCGCCCAGCGCGGCGGAGGTTTGCGGCGGGAGGGGAGCGAAACGAACATGCGCGCAACTATCGCCCATCAGCGGCCAGCGTGTCCGCTGCAGTGCGGCATGTTTTGCGGCAGTGCAGCGTTATTTTCGGGTTAAAGGCGTGCTTATATTCCAGTACGGCGTCGTATGTCGGGAGGGGGTATCCGACGATGGCGGGCCCGGGAGGGGCTTCGCCACCGGCGCTGGCGACAACAACAGACCAACGTCTTTCCGGAGAAAGCGCAACATGCATTACGCCCACAGCTACACCCGCCTTTCCGTGCTGGCCCTCGGCATCGCCGGCGCGCTGGCCTGCGGCCACGCCCACGCCGCTGCGTTCCAGCTGAAGGAGAACAGCGCCAAGGGCCTGGGTCGCGCCTTCGCCGGCTCGACCAGCGCCTGGGGCGACGCTTCGGTGGTCGCCACCAACCCGGCCTCGATGCGCCTGATCGGCGGCCGCCAGTTCCAGGCCGACCTGGCCGCGATCAGCTTCTCGGCCGACTTCCAGAAGGAAGAGGCCCGCCACGCCGGCGCCGGCGGCATCGGCACCGGCGGCAACGTGTCCGGCGGCAACGGCGGCGACGCCGGCATGATCGCCCCGGTCCCGGCGGCCTATTTCCACGTGCCGTTCGGCGAGAACGAGAACATGCACTTCGGCATCTCGCTGCAGGTGCCGTTCGGCTTCAAGACCGAGTACGACTCCGACTGGGTCGGCCGCTACCACGGCATCAAGACCGACCTGAAGGCGATCGACCTGGGCGCCTCGTTCTCGTACGACGTCAACCCGTACGTGTCCTTCGGCGCCAGCGTGTTCGTCGAGCACCTGACCATCGAGCTGAGCAGCGCGATCGACTTCGGCACCGCGATCAGCGTCCAGGCCCAGCAGCAGGCCGCCGCGCTGGCCCTGGCCAACGGCGCCACCCCGGCCCAGGCCGCCGCCGCCGCGCAGGACATCGCGCTGCAGCTGGGTGGCCAGGGCGTGGCCCCGGGCCTGGCCGACGGCCGCATGACCATCTCCGGCGACAACAACGCCATCGGCTACGTGCTGGGCACCACGCTCAGCCCGAGCGAGAACACCAACATCGCCTTCAGCTACCGCTCCAAGGTCAAGCACAAGATCACCGGCGGCGATGCCGAGTTCCTGCGTCCGTCCAACCCGGTCGCCAACGGCCTGCTGCCGACCGACCAGTACGTCAACACCTCCGGCCGCGCCACCGTGACCCTGCCGGCCTCGGCCAGCGTCAGCATCACCCACAAGGCCAACGAGCAGTGGACGGTGATGGCCGACATCAGCCGCACCGCCTGGGCCCCGGCGTTCGACCGCGTGACCGTGGACTTCGCCTCGGCGCAGGAGGACGCGCAGCTGGAGTTCGGCTACGACGACACCACCTTCGTGTCCCTGGGCGCCGAGTACCGCCTGTCCCCGACCGTCACCCTGCGTGGCGGCGTGGCCTACGACGAGACCCCGACCACCGACGCCCACCGCGACGTGCGCGTGCCGGACGTGACCCGCAAGTGGCTGTCGTTCGGCATCGGCTGGACCCCGTCGGAGAAGGTGGAATACAACTTCGGCTACACCCACCTGTTCACCACCGACCCGTCGATCAGCCTGGTCTCGCCGACCGGCAGCACCCTCAAGGGCAAGTACGACGTCGGCGGCGACATCCTGGCCGCCTCGATCAACTACAAGTTCTGATCCAGGCACCACGGCGCAACAAGAAGCCCCCGCATCCGCGGGGGCTTTTCTTTTGTGCCGATGCCGCGGCGGCTCAGTAGGGCAGGCCGGCCACGTCCAGCTCGAGCGACCACACCGCGCCGGCGCCGGTGATGTACAGGGTGCGGCGCTGCGGGCCGCCGAAGGCGGCATTGGTGACGTTGGCGTCGACCTTGATCGTGGCCAGGTCCTCGCCCGCCGGCGACAGCACGCGCACGCGCCGGCGCTCGTGCTCGGTCAGGTAGATGTTGCCCAGGCAGTCGATCGCCAGGCCGTCGGGCACGTGGGTGCGGGCCAGGTCGCGGCCCGGCCCCGGCTGCCCGGCCGCGTCCAGCGGGTAGGCGCGCAGCACGCCCTGCTCCCCGCCGCCGGCCACGTACAGGGTGCGGCCGTCCGGCGCCAGGGCGATGCCGTTGGGGTTGGCGATGCTGTCGTCCACCACCGACACCCGGCCGTCGCTGCCCACCCGGTACACGCGGGTCTTCGGCTGCCCGCCGGGCGCGGCCGCGCGCTGGAAGTCCGGGTCGGTGAACCAGATCGTGCCGTCGCTGCCGATCACCAGGTCGTTGGGCGAGTTGAACGGCTGGCCCTCGAACTCGCCGACGATGCGCATGCGCGAGCCGTCGGCCGGGTCGTAGCGCGACAGTTCCTTGCGGTCGTGGGTGGCGGCCACGAGCGCGCCGTCGCTGCCCAGGGCCAGGCCATTGCTGCCGCTGTCCTCGATGACGGTCTGCATGCTGCCATCGGCGCCCAGGCGGCGGATGCGCGAGGGGAAGCCCTCGCTGAAGCGGAAGTCGGAGAAATACAGCGCCTCGCCGTTCCAGACCGGGCCTTCGTACAGGCCGTTGGCGCCATCGCCGTTGGCGGCAGGAATGCGCTGCGCCACCAGTTCGCCGGAGGGCGCGGTGCCGGGCTCGCCGCTGCAGTACGGGTTGTGCGTGGCGGCGGTGGCCGGCGCATCCGCATCGGCATCCACGGCCGGGGCCTGCGCATCCGCGGCGGTGGACGGGGCCGGATCGGCGGGCGTGGCCTCCTCGCCGCGTTGGCAGGCGCCCAGCAGCAGCGCCAGCACGGCGGCGGAAAGGATGGTACGGGTCGGCTGGATCATGGCGGCTCCGGGGTGGACGTCCGCTGCATCCTAGCCGGCCGCGGGCGGGCCCGGGATCGGCGGCGTATGGAGGCGCTCAGCCGAGCAGGCCGCGCAGGCGCGCCTTCAGCCGGCGGCCCTCGCGGTGGAAGTACTCGCGTTCGGCGCGCCAGGCGGGGAAGCGCCGTTCCACCTCGCGCCAGAACGCGGGCGAGTGGTTGGCCTGGATGAGGTGGCACAGCTCATGGACCAGCACGTACTCGAACGCCGAGGGACGCCCCAGTACCAGCGCCAGGTCCAGAGCCATGCTGCCGTCCGGGGCCAGCGAGCCCCACAGCGAGGACAGGACCTTCAGCCGGATCGCGCGCGGCGCGCGCGGCAGCCCGGGCAGGTAGGCCGGCAGCCAGCGGCCGATGTCGGCGCGCGCCTCGGCCTCGTAGAACGCGCGCAGGGCGCGGGCCAGCGACGCCGCCGACGGCGCACGCGGCGGCAGCTGCACGTGGACGCCATCCTCGCGGCGTTCGATGCGCAAGTAGCGGCCCTCGCCCCACAGCAGCGGCACGTCCTGCCCGCGCAGCGGCAGGGTGGTGCTGGTCCACGGTTGCAGCGGCGCGCAGCCCTCCGCCGGCTGGTGCCGCTCCAGCTGCGACTGCAGCCAGTGCCGGTGCTCGTGCAGGAAGCGCTCGCCGGACACCAGGCTGGCGCGCAGCGGCAGGGTCAGGCGCGGGCCGCGTTCGTCGATGCTCAGCTTCAGCCGGCGCGCGCGCGGATCGCGCACGCGCTGCACGGTGATGCTGCGGCCGTCCTCCAGCGCCAGCTCGACCGTGTCGCGTTCCACGCGTTGCGGGACGCGGGCGACCAGATGGCGGGACAGGGCAGGCATGGGCCGATTCTACGCCGGTGGCCGCGGTTGCCCGCGGCCGCCGGGCAGCCGCTCAGGCCTCGGCCTTGGAGATCTTCAGCGCCGATTCCAGTACCAGGAACAGGCGCCGCGCCTCGCCGGCCATCAGCGCGAAGCGCGCGTCCAGCTCGGCGCGCAGGTCGTCGCGCTCGGTGCTTTCCAGCTGGTCGACCGCGCCTTCCAGGAACTTCAGCTTGCGCACGATCAGGTCCTCGCCGAGCACGAAGGACAGGTGGTCGTCGAGGTTGAGCGCCAGCTTGGTCACCTGCTTGCCGGCCTCCAGGTGCTTGGCGATCTCGTCGCTGATCAGCTCCTGGTTCTGCGCCTTGACCACCGCGCCGCCGTCCATCGCGTCCTTCAGCTCGCATTCCTCGCCCAGGCTGAGCCCTTCCGGCAGCGGCTCGCCGGCGATCCAGCCGGTGAGCACGCTGCGCGGGGCCACTTCCGCATTGGGCGGGATCGCCGGGAAGCTGCCCAGGGCGCGGCGGATCTCCGAGGCCACCGTCTCGGCGGTCTTGCGCGAGGAGCTGTCCACGGCGAGGAAGCCGTGCTCCAGGTCCAGCAGGGCGTCGGTGCGCGAGGACTTCACGAAGGCGCGCGGCAGCAGCTCGTGCAGGAGGTCGTCCTTGAGCCGCTTGCGCGCCTTGCCGCCGAGCTTGCGGCCCTCCTTCTCCTCGATCTCGGCCACCTTCTGCGCCAGCAGGTCGTTGACCACCGAGCCGGGCAGGATCTTGTTCTCGCTGCCCACCGCCAGCCAGATCGCGTTGCCCACGCGGTGCGACAGCGCCTCCTCGCCGCGGCCGAAGGGCGGGATGAAGCCGGTGGAGTTCAGTTCCAGCGGACCGACCGGGCGCAGCGCGGCTTCCGGCAGCAGTTCGTCGAGCTGGGAGAAATCGTGGGACGTGGGGAAGCGGAAGAAGGTCAGGTTGCGGAAGAACATGCGGTTGCTCGGTGCGTGACGGCGGCGCGGGCGCGCGCCGTGCAGGAGATCAGGAGGCGGTCGCAAGCACTGCGACCGCGAGGTCAGGTTGCCGCGGACGGCGGCTCGGCTGCGGCCTCGCCGTGCGGCTCGCCGGCCAGCCAGGCGTGGGCGTCGGCGCGGGCCGCGCCCTCGCGGTGGCCCAGGGAGGCGAAGTCGAACAGCTTCGGGTCGGCCAGCTGCGAGGGACGGATGTCGGCCATGGCGCGGGCGATCTGCTCGATCCGGCCCGGGTGCTCCTTCTCCCACTGTTTGAGCATCAGCCCGACCTGGCGGCGCTGCAGGTTCTCCTGGCTGCCGCACAGGTTGCAGGGAATGATCGGGAACTGGCGCGCGGCCGCGTACTGCACGATGTCCTCCTCGCGCACGTAGGCCAGCGGCCGGATCACCACGTGGCGGCCGTCGTCGGACAGCAGCTTGGGTGGCATGCCCGAGATCTTGGCGTGGTGGAACAGGTTCATGAAGAACGTGGCCACCATGTCGTCGCGGTGGTGGCCCAGCGCGATCTTGGTGAAGCCGTGCTCGGCCGCGTAGGAGTACAGCGCGCCGCGGCGCAGGCGCGAGCACAGCGAGCACATGGTCTTGCCCTCGGGCACCACGCGCGTGACCACCGAGTAGGTGTCCTGCTCGATGATGTGGAACGGCACGCCGATCGAGCGCAGGTATTCGGGCAGCACGTGCTCGGGGAAGCCCGGCTGCTTCTGGTCCAGGTTCACCGCCACCAGCTCGAACCGCACCGGCGCCTTCTTCTGCAGCTGCAGCAGGATGTCCAGCAGGGTGTAACTGTCCTTGCCGCCGGACAGGCAGACCATCACCTTGTCGCCGTCCTCGATCATGGCGTAGTCGGCGATCGCCTGGCCGACCTGGCGGCGCAGGCGCTTGGCCAGCTTGGCCTGTTCGCGCTGGGCCGCGCGCGGGTCGGTGCGGCGCGGGGCCGGTTCGGGCAGGGGCAGGACGGCGTTCATAGGACCGCCATTCTACCTTCGGGCGCCCGCCTGCCCGCGCTATGCTTGGGCGGTGGACACGACCAGCCCGTCCGAACTGGCCCTGAAACTGGCGGAACTGCGCCAGCAGCACCGCGCGCTGGACGAACGCATCGCGCAGCTGGCGGCCAACGCCGGCGACGAGCTGGAGGCCAAGCGGCTGAAGAAGCGCAAGCTGCAGCTGAAGGACTGCATCGCCCGGCTGGAAAGCATGCTGATCCCGGACGAGCCGGCCTGAGAGCGCGGCGGCGGGCTCAGGGCGCGGCCGCGAACGCGGCGCGGGTCGCCTCCAGGTGCTGCAGGCGCGGGTCGCCGGGCGCGTAGTAGCGGGCGAGGCTGTCGCGGCAGGCGGCGGCGCCTTCCACGGCCAGGGCCGCGTCGCCGCGGCGCCGCGCCCATTCGCTGCGCAGGCAGCGCGTCTCGCCGCGCAGCGGGTGCGGGTCGGGCAGTTCCTGCGCCAGTTCCTCCTCGAACAGGTCCAGCAGTTCGCCGGCGCGCTCCAGTTCGTCCAGGGCCAGGGCCACCCGGCTCCAGCGCAGCGTGCGCCAGGCACTGCTGCGCGCGCGTGCCTGCGCCGGGTCGTTGCGGCGCGGCACCGCGGCCAGCGCGGCGCGTGCCTGTTCGGTGCGCCCGGCCATGGCGTCGGCCCAGGCCAGGCTGGCGGCGATCCGCTGCTGCTGCGCGTGCTCCGGCGGCAGCCGATCCTGCCAGGCCTGGCGGATCCGCTGCAGGATCGCGCTGGCCTCGTCCCACTGCCCGCGCAGCAGCCGGATCTCGGCGCGCCAGGCGTCCGGCATCTGGGTCTCGATCTGCTCCTCGCCCTGGGTGCGGGCGAACACCTCGTGCGCGCGCTGCAGCAGGGCGTCGGCGCGCTCGTACTCGCCGGTTTCCACCAGCACGCTGCCCAGCGAGTTGTAGGCCCAGCCCAGCCAGGAGCTGTCCTCGCCCATGGCCTTGGCCACCTGCAGCAGCTGCCCGAAGTGTTCGCGCGCGGCCACATAGTCGCCCAGTGCGCGCGCTGACAGGCCCAGCGCCCAGTGCAGCTCGCCGCGCAGGCGCGGGTCGGTGCCGAGGGTGTCCTGCTCCAGCAGCGGCTGCAGCAGCTGCCGGCTTTCCTGGTGCCGGCCCTGCTCGCTGCGCAGCTGGCCGAGCTTGAGCGTGGCCAGGTGGCGCGCGCCGGGGCCGGCGCGGCGCGCGTGCTCCAGCGCACTGGCGCAGGCTTCCTCGGCCTGGGCCAGGTGGCCGCCGATGCGGTGCACGTCGCACAGGGTGGTCTCGACCTGGACCAGGCCGGCGGGGTCGCCGGCGCCGCTGGCCAGGGCGTAGGTGCGCGCCTTCTCCAGGTGGGTGATGGCGCGGTCGTGGGCGTCCTGGGCGAAATAGATGTTGCCGAGCATGCCGTGCACCGCCGCCGCCGCCAGCGGGTCGCCGTGGAGGCGTGCGTCCACCCGCGCGGCGGCGCGGTCCACCGCGGCGCGGATGCCGCCGCCGGCGGCCCCGCTGCTGCGGCTGTCGTAGGGATCGGCCTGGCCGAGGATGTCGCCGGTCACGAAGGCGAGCATCGCCTCGCGTTGGGCGGTGGCGGTCTCGGCCTGCTGCCGGCGCTGTTCGGTCTTCAGGTACATCGCCCCGGTGGCCAGCAGGGCCACACCGAGGACTGCGGTCAGGCCGGCGCCAAGGCGGCGCCGGCGCAGTTCGCGGCGCCGGCGCCAGGCCTGCAGCCGCGCCTGCAGCGCCTGTTCCCGGGCCTGGCGGCGGGCCGCGCGGCGCGGCTCCAGCCCGCGCAGGCGGGCGGCCAGGCTGCGCGCGTCCAGGCTGCGCTGCTGCGGGTCGATCGCCGCGGCCAGGGCGATGTCCTCGCGCAGCAGCGGATCGGCGATGCGCGCCTCCCAGCCGGGCCCGAGCGCGCCGCGCAGGTCGCCGCCCAGCAGCTGGAACACCAGCACGCCCAGGGCGTAGACGTCCGAGCGCAGGGTCGCGTCGGCGGCGCGGTCAAGGCCAAGGCCGACATCCGCGCCTGGGACAACCTGCCGGACCGCATCTACGGCGGCTTCGTCGCCGGCGGTGCGCGGCCGTTGCCGCCGGTTAGCGAAGCCGAGGGCGACGGCGAGCAGTGGCCGATCGAGGCGCCGGTGATCGACCGCCGTGCAGGCGCCTGCCGGCTGGTGCTGTACCGCACGCGCGAGCCGGCGACCCTGCGCGCGCAGGCGGTGTCCAACCTGTCCGAACCGGAGCGCCGCAAGCTGCTCAAGCGCAACGAGCAGCGCGACCGCGCCTTCCGCAGCCAGATGGCCGCGCTGTTCGCCGCCGCGCCGGGCGAGGCGGCGGAACCACCGGGCCCGGGGGAATGACCATGCCAACAGCGGTATCCGTGATCACCGCTGCCCTGTTGTGGGCAGGCCTGGCGCTGCCGGCTGCGGCGCAGGAAGCCACGCAGGAGACCGCGCAGGAGGTTGCGCAGGACGAGTCCGGTGCCGATCCCGCGGTATGGGGACCCTACGCGCAATGGGTCGGCCGCACCTTCGAGCGCCAGGGCAGCAGCGAGTACGGCGCCCACCGGATCACCATCGCCTGGGAGGAGCCGGGCAAGGTCATGGTCGAGACCGGCTACCTCGTGGACGGGAAGCGTTGGTACACGTACACGGTGGTGGCCGGCAAGCAGCCAGCCACGCTCACCGTGGACCCGAAGCCTGGTCCCAAAGGGGCCTGGAACATCGTCGACGCGGAGAACCTGGAGTCGAACAAGCGGTTCGGCTACCAGACCACCCGCCGCGTCACCGGTGCGCAGACGTTCGAGGAGGCGACGCTCCGGAGCGGCGGAGTGGTGGACCAGCGGGTGTACCTGGACATCGCCTCGGCGCAGTACCAGGCAGTGCAGGAGGCCAAGGCCGTGGAGGAGGTGCGCAAGCGCGCCGAGGCGGTCGCCGCGCGGCGCGCGGCCGGCGTGCCGGCGGTGGAATCGGTGCCGGTGCCAGCCGAGCGGGTGTTGGCCTACCAGGAGCCGCTGCGCGGCGGTTCGGGCATGTTGCGGGTGACCCGCGGCAAGACCTGGGGCGACGGCATCTGCTACCTGGCCGTGTACATCAACGACCGCCTGGCCGCGCGCATGGTCGGCGGCGAGACGGCCACCTTCCGGGTCCCTGCCGGCGAGCTGCGCATCGGCGTCGGCGGCGACCCGGCCGGACGCGGCACCTGCTCCATGGGGCGCGGCGGCGTGGTCGAGCACCTCACCCCGCTGGGCAAGGGCGAGGCCCTGCACGTGTACTACCAGCTCGACAGCGGCCTGCACTTCAGCGAGGCGCTGCTGGACCCGGCCGCGCCCTGAGCGGCGCGCGGTCCCCCGGATCCCGGAGGAGGGGGTGGCGCCCCGCGAAGGACCGCGGGCGCCGCTTTTTCTGCCGCGGTCCGGCGCCGGCTTACTCGGCCGGCGCCGCTTCCGCTTCGGCTGGCCGCGCCGCTTCCGGGCTCACCCGCTCGATGGTGTGGCGCAGCTCGCGGCCCAGGATCAGCTTGGCGTCCTTGGCCCACACGTCCAGGCGCTCGTCGAACACCAGCTTGCTGTTCTGGTCCGGCCACACCAGCTTCATCTCGCGCAGCTTCTGGATGAAGCCGCGGAACAGGCTCTTGTCGAAGAATTCCGGCGCCGCCGGCGCGTAAAGCAGGCTCAGGCGCTGCGCCGCCAGCTGGCACAGGCTCTCCAGCTCGGCCGCGCCGAGCGTGCCGGGGCCGTTCTTCACCAGCACCGAGATGGCGATGTAGTAGCGCTCGAACGCCTGCTGCAGGGTGTGGCCGATCGCGCGCAGGCGGAACACCTCGTCGCTCTGGCCCGGGCTGCGCTGCAGCACGCCGCCGTCCTCGTCGTTGACCAGCTGCAGCAGGCCCTCGCGCACGAACACGTCGGCGATGCGGTCCACGCGCTCGGCGAAGCCGTCCTCGTCCCAGGGCAGGAACAGCTCGGCCTGCAGGAACGGGTACAGGGTGCGGCCCAGCCGCACCAGGGTGCGCCGGCTCATGCGCCGGTTGTGCTGGAAGCAGCAGGCGATCCAGGACGAGGCGGTGAACAGGTGGGCGACGTTGTTGCGGAAGTACGACAGCAGCACCGCGGTGTCGTCGTCCACGCTCAGCACGTCGCCCAGCGGGTGCGGGATGCGCCGCAGCACGCCGATCTCCTCGCCGTGGGCGATGATCTCCTCCGGCGTGTGCGGGGTGACCGTGGTGCGGTCCGAGTACGGCAGCTCCGCCAGCAGGGTCTTGGACAGGGCGATCTGCGCCAGCAGGTCGCGCTCGCCCATGGCGTGCTTGGGCGTGGACAGCAGCGCCAGGGCCAGCAGGTTGATCGGGTTGACGTCGGCGGCCTCGTTGATGCGCACCTGGATGCGCTGGGCGAGGGCGTCCACGGTCTCGGCCAGCCACGCCGGCTTCTCGTCCTCCGGCAGCGGGCGGCCGTCCCATTCCGGGGCGTGGCTGGACAGCACCTCGCCCAGCCGGATCGGCTCGCCGAAGTTCACCACCACCTGGCCGTAGTTGCTGCGCAGCACCTTGGGGATGCCCATCAGCAGCTGCCAGATCGATTCCTTCTCCTTGGGCTTGCCCGACAGCTCGTCCAGGTAGCTGTTGCCCTCCATCAGCTTCTCGTAGCCGATGTACACCGGCTGGAACAGCACCGGGCGGGTGGGCTGGCGCAGGTAGGCGCGCACGGTCATGGCGATCATGCCGCCCTTGGGCTGCAGCAGGCGGCCGGTGCGCGAGCGCCCGCCCTCGATGAAGTACTCCAGCGAGTAGCCGCCGGACACCAGCTGCGCCACGTATTCGGTGAACACCGCCGAGTACAGCGGGTTGCCGCGGAAGCTGCGGCGCATGAAGAACGCGCCGCCCTTGCGCAGGATGGTGCCGACCACCGGCAGGTTGAGGTTGATGCCGGCGGCGATGTGCGGCGGGACGATGCCGCGCTCGTACAGCAGGTACGACAGCAGCAGGTAGTCCATGTGGCTGCGGTGGCAGGGCACGTACACCACCTCGTGGCCCGGGGCGACCTCCTTCAGGCGGTCCAGGTGGTGCACCAGCACGCCGCGGTAGATCTTGTTCCACACCGGGGTGAGGATGACGCTGGCCGAGCGCACCACCGGGTGCGAGTAGTCGGCCGCGATCTCCCAGGCGTAGGCGTGCGCCTTCTTCCAGGCCTCGGCCACGGTGGTGCTGTCGCGCCGGGCCTGGTCGGCGATCGCCTCGCGCACGGTTTCGGCCGCCAGCACCTTGTCCACCAGCAGGCGCCGGGTGGACAGGTCCGGGCCGATCACCGCGGCGCGGATGCGGCGGAAGTGCGCGCGCAGCACGCGCTGCAGCTTGCGCACGGTGCGCTCCGGCGGCAGGCCCTCGGCCACGGTCTCGCGCAGCGACACCGGCTCGGCGAAGCGCACCAGGGTGTCGCGGCCATTGAGCAGCAGCGCCAGCAGGCGGCGGAAGCGGCCAACGATCGCCCAGTTCTCCGAGAACAGCACCGAGAACCAGCCGCTGTGCCGGTCCGGGGCGCGGCCGACGAAGATCGACACCGGCACCAGGCGCACGTCCAGTGCCGGGTCGTCGCGGTGCGCCTGGAGCAGGCGCGCCAGCGAGTCCGAATGGGTGCGCGCGGCCGGGCGCTGGTCCGGGATCAGCGGGGTGACGCTGCGCCGGGACAGGGCCACGTAGGCGCGGCGGCGGCCCAGCGGGTCGCCCGGCAGCGGCACCAGCGGCGAGGGCAGGCCGGCCTGGCGGCAGGCCTTGTCCAGGATCAGGGCGTTGGACAGGCCGTAGTCCTCCAGCACGTAGCACACCGGGCGCGGGTCGTCCTGCGGCTGCTGTGCCGGCTCCAGCTTCAGGTCCAGCCACGGGTCGACCACCCAACCGAGCAGGCGCGCCCACAGCGGCCGCCGCGCGGCCACGGGGCGGGGGGCGATCGGCTGGCGCGGCGGCTCGCCGGACGGCGTGGCGCCGCCGGAATCGGCGGGCGCGGGCGTGGCCGGGTCGTCGGTGGCAGGCCCCGGGAAGGGCAGGGGATTCTGTTCTGGCATTGGGCGATTATCGCCCACCCGGGTCCGCGGCCGCTTCCGGGGGCTCGGGCAAGGCCTCGGCCGGGGTGGCCGCGGCCAGCACCCGGGCGGCTTCCTCCAGGTAGCCGTCCAGGTACCAGTGGCCGCCAAGCCGGGTCAGGCGCAGGGTGGTGTCGATCTCGCGCCCGGCCAGCGGGTAGTGCAGGCGCACGGTGGCGTGGTCGCCCCGTTCCTCGACCAGGCCGGTGCGCAGGTCGGTGAGGCTGTGGTCCAGGTCCAGGCCGTAGTCGGCGGTGGTCGCCTTCACCGCGGCCAGGAACGGCCCCAGCCGGCGCAGGCTGTCCTCCATGCCGGCCTGGCGCAGGTCCTCCTCGCTGGCCAGCCCGGTCTGGCGCGCCGCCGCGGCCAGCCGCTCGATCGCCGCGTGGCCGAGCCGCGGATCGCCCAGCGGCGCCTGTCCGGCCCAGGCGCCCAGCGCCTCCACCGTCTGCACGTAATGGGCCCGTTCCTCGTCGCTGTAATGCGCCTGTTGGCGCAGGTACTGCACGCCGAACAGGGACAGCGAGCGGGCGGCGTCGCGCAGGGCGGTGTCCTGGCCGGCCAGCTGCCGGTCGAAGCGCCGGCGCAGGTCGGCTTCGGCGCCCGGCTCGGCCAGGGTCGCCAGCAGCGAGGGCAGTTGGTCGTCCAGCGGCAGCTCGGTCAGCGGCCAGCGGCTGCGGTCCTCGCGCCAGGCCGCGGCCAGGGCGGCATGGGTTTGCGGCGGCAGGGCGTCGCGCGCGAACGCCACCAGGTCGTTGCGCTGCAGGTGGCCGGCCAGCTGGCGCACGGCGCCGGCCGGTTCGCTGGCGGCGCCGGGCAGTTCCGCGGGCGCGCCCGGGTCCGGGCGGCAGGCGGCCAGCAACAGCAGCATGGCCGGCAGCAGCAGGCGCAGGCGCGCGCGCAGCGTGGATCGGGCGAGGCGCGATCGTTGCATGAGTCTGGTCCTGGGGCCCCGGGCGTCGAGTGTGGCCGCTGCCGGGGCGCGAGGGCAACGCCCGGATACAAAACGGGGAGGCCTGAGCCTCCCCAAATCCGGCAACGCCGGAGGACATCGTGTTGTGGCACGGCGCCGGCCAGCGGCCGGCTGCGGGGCACTCTAGCCCGCTCCTCCAGCTAATGCAATACGTTAGGTTTTCCTGGCTAACCGATTGATTTAGCTGAGCGCTTCGCGGATCTGCCGCTGGATCAATGCGGCCGCGGCCGCCGGATCGGGGGCGTTGCGGATCGGCCGCCCGACCACGATCGCGTCCGCGCCGGCGGCAAACGCCTCGGCCACGCCCACGCTGCGCTTCTGGTCGTCGCCGCCACCGCCGTCCGGGCGGATGCCGGGACAGACGATCGAGAACCCGCCGCCGGTGGCGGCGCGGATCGGGCCGGCCTCGCGCCCGGAGGCGATCACCCCGTCGATGCCGGCCGCCTGCGCCGCCAGCGCGCGCTGCACCACCACCTGCTCCGGCCCGGCGTCGATGCCCATGGCGCGCAGGTCGGCCCCGTCCATCGAGGTCAGCACGGTCACCGCCAGCAGGCGCATGTCGCCCTGGTTGGCCTCGGCGGCGGCCTGCATCATCGCCGGGTGCCAGCCGTGGATGGTGCAGTAGTCCACCTTCCAGCGGCCCAGGCCGCGGATCACCCCGGCCACCGTGGCCGGGATGTCGAAGAACTTCAGGTCCACGAACACGCGCTTGCCGCGCTGGCCCAGCAGGTCCAGCACCTGGAAGTACTCGCCGGAGGCCAGCAGTTCCATGCCGATCTTGTAGAAGCGCACGTTGTCGCCGAGGCGGTCGATCCAGGCCTCGGCCTCGGCGCGGCCGGGCACGTCCAGGGCGAAGATCAGGCGCTCCTCCGGCGCCAGCGGCAGCGGGGCGCGGCTCACGGCGCGGTCTCCAGCGCGGCGCGCTTGGCGGCGCGTCGCGCGTCGCGCGGCTGCTTCCAGTTGTTGTCGAACAGCGCCGGCTCCCAGCCGCCGTAGGTCGGGTTGGGCAGGATCCACCAGCGGCTGCCGAACCAGTCGCGGTGGCGTTCCAGCAGGGCCTGGCGGCCGGCGGGGCTGTTGTCCTCGATCTTGAGGAAGTCGCCCAGCTGGTCGCCGAACTGCATCAGCACCCGGTACTTGCGGCTGGCCAGGCGGCGGCGGCAGTCCTTCTCGCTGCCGTGCTGCTCGCAGCCCGGGACCACCGTGCCCAGGCCCAGGAACACGTCCTCGCCCTCCACCGGCAGGCCCTCGGCGCGCAGGTTGTCCAGGGTGGCCTGGGTCAGGTGCACGGCGCGGTTGGAGATGTAGACCAGGGTGACGCCGCGGGCGTTGGCGGCGCGGGCGAACTCGACCACGCCCGGCACGGCACGCGCCTTGCGCTCCTCGACCCAGGCGTCCCAGGAGGGGTCGCTGTACTCGCCGCCGTCGCGCACCAGGCGCGCCTGGTAGGGCGAGTTGTCGAGCACGGTCTCGTCGATGTCCAGCACCACCGCCGGCTTCAGGCCGGGGCCGCTGCCCTCGCGCTCGCCATCCACCAGCGCGTCCCAGGCCGGGTCGGCCAGGGCCTGGTCCAGGGTCGCGGCGGCGGCGCGGTAGGTCTGCTCGGCGATGGCGCGGTACTCGGCCGAGCGCTGCACCCACAGCACGGCATTGAGGTTGTCGTCGGCGGCCACGGTGGCCGGGGCGGCGGCGGGCGGGGCATCGGGCCGCACCGGTTGGCAGGCGGCGAGCGCCAGCACGAGCACGGCGGCGCAGGACAGGACAGGACGCATGGGGCGGTCTCGCAACGGCAAACGCGCATTCTAGCGGCTCGCCGGCCGCGCTCAGGCCGCCGGCAGGCGCAGCAGCAGGTCGGTCGGGCCCACGTCCACGCCCAGCTGATGGAACAGGGTCGTGGCCTGGCCGCGGTGGTGCGCCTGGTGGTTGAAGAAGTGCAGCAGCAGGTGCGACAGCCGGCGCCGGTGCGCCTGGCCGGCCATGTTGCGGTATTCCAGGATGCGTTCCGGATCGCCGGGCTGCAGGGTTCGGATCCACGCGGAGATCGCCTGGTCCAGCAGCTGGCGGCGAACCCACCAGGCGTCCAGGTCCGCGCACGCGGCTTCGTCGAGGCGGCGCGGCGGCGGCAGGGCGGCGACCGCCCGCAGTGGCTGCCAGTGCCCAGGGTCGTTGGCGGCGAAGCGTTGCAGCCAGATCGTGTCGGCCACCACCAGGTGGTTCAGCGTGCCCAGGATCGAGCCGAAGAACGCGCCGCGCGGCTCGACCAGCGCATCCGCGCCGAGCTGGCCGGCGGCGGCGTGCAGGGACGTGTTCATCCACTGGTTGTAATCGGCCAGCAGGGCGAAGTGGTCGCGCACGTCAGGAGCAGCCAGCGACAGGGGATCCGAAGCTTCGCATGGCGCGCCGGCTCCGGGGTCGAGCCTGAACAGGCAGGGGGGCAGGTTCCCGCCGCTGTGGAGGGTGAACGGCGGCGCGGTGCGTGCGCACCCGCAGCATGCGCGCGTGGGCCGATCATGGTAGAAAGCGCAAAATGATACCGCTAACTTGGCGCCCGGACGGGGCGTAGGACCCGCCCGGGCCAGGTCGTGGCCGAAGCATTTGTTGCGGTGCAACAACCTTTGACTGGCGGGACCTTGGCGAAGTTTCCGCGCAACGGAGCGCTCCATGAGCAAAGCCCCTGCAAGCTGTCCAACCCCGCGGCCGCAACGCCGCGCGTCCGCGCACGGGGTGCGCGCATGAGCCTGTACGTCGGCCTGGATGTAGGCACCCAGAGCGTCAAGCTGGTCGCCTACGACCCGGAAGCGCGCCAGGTCTCGGCCACCATCGGCCATGCCCTGGAGCTGGCCGCCGGCGACGACGGCAGCCGCGAGCAGCGCGCCGAGTGGTGGATCGAGGCGATCCGCAGCTGCTTCGCGCGGCTGGATCCGGCCCTGCGCGAGCGCGTGGTCGCCATCGGCGTGTCCGGCCAGCAGCACGGCTTCGTGCCGCTGGACCGCGACGGCAACGTGCTGGCCCCGGCCAAGCTGTGGTGCGACACCAGCACCGCGGCCGAGTGTGACCTGATCATGGACGCGGTCGGCGGCGCGCAGCGCAGCATCGAGCTGGCCGGCAACCCGATCCTGGTCGGCTACACCGCCTCCAAGCTGCCGTGGACCCGCAAGCACCGCTCGCAGGCCTACGCGCAGCTGGCCGGGATCATGCTTCCGCACGACTACGTCAACTTCTGGCTCACCGGCGAGCGCTGGATGGAGTGCGGCGACGCCTCCGGCACCGGCTGGCTGGACGTGCGCAACCGCCGCTGGTCGGAGGAGATGCTGCGCGCCACCGACCCGGACCGCGACCTGGCCGCGCTGCTGCCGCCGCTGGTCGAGGCCGACGCCACCTTCCCGATCGCCGCGCACATCGCCGACGCCCTGGGCCTGCCGCGCAACGTGCGCGTCTCGGCCGGCGGCGGCGACAACATGATGGCCGCCATCGGCACCGGCAACGTGACCCCGGGCGTGCTGAGCATGAGCCTGGGCACCTCGGGCACGCTGTTCGCCTACTCCGACCGCGCCATGGTCGACGAGGCCGGCCGCTGGGCCGCGTTCTGCGATTCCACCGGCGGCTGGCTGCCGCTGATCTGCACCATGAACTGCACCGTGGCCACCGAGGCGGTGGGCAAGCTGTGCAGCTTCTCGACCAAGGAAGGCGACGCCCTGCTGTCCGGCACCCGCCCCGGCGCCGATGGCCTGCTGATGCTGCCGTTCCTCAACGGCGAGCGCACCCCGAACCTGCCCAACGGCCGCGGCAGCCTGTTCGGCATGACCGCCACCAACTTCACCGTGGCCAACCTCTATCGCGCGGCGATGGAAGGCGCGGTGTACAGCCTCAAGAACGGCTACGACGCCTTCGTCGACGCCGGCATGCGCTTCGAGGCCATCCGCCTGACCGGCGGCGGCAGCCACAGTGCGGTGTGGCGGCAGATGGTCGCCGACGTGTTCGGCCTGCCGGTGGACGTGCCCGAGCAGGCCGAGGGCGCCGCGTTCGGCGCGGCCCTGCAGGCCCTGTGGGCCACCGGCCGCGCCCAGGGCGGCGGTTCGGACCTGGCCGCGCTGGCGGCCGCGCACGTGCGCCTGGAGCCGCGCCTGTCCGCGCACCCGCACGCCGAGGCCACCGCCGCCTACGCGGCGCAGTACGCCCGCTTCCTTTCCCACCTCGACGCGATCCGGCCGCTGTACGCCTGAGCGCATCCCCGCTGTACGAACTCCCAAACGGAAACCACAAGATGAGCAAGCCCTTCATCGGCGCCACCGAGTACTTCCCCGGCATCGGCGCGATCCCCTACGAAGGTCCGGAATCGGACAACCCGCTGGCGTTCAAGGTCTACGATGCCAACAAGGTGATCGGCGGCAAGACCATGCGCGACCACCTGCGCTTCGCGGTCTGCTACTGGCACACCTTCTGCAACGCCGGCGCCGACCCGTTCGGCCCGGGCACCCGCCGCTTCCCGTGGGAGAAGGGCGACGCGATGGCCACCGCCGAGGCCAAGGTCGACGCCGCGTTCGAGTTCTTCACCAAGCTGGGCGTGCCGTACTGGTGCTTCCACGACGTCGACCTGGCGCCGGACGCCGACGACATCGCCACCTACGAGAAGAACCTCAAGCACCTGGTCGGCCTGGCCAAGGCGCGCCAGGACGCCACCGGCGTGAAGCTGCTGTGGGGCACCGCCAACCTGTTCTCGCACCCGCGCTACATGAACGGCGCCTCCACCAACCCGGACTTCGCCGTCGTCGCGCGCGCCGCGGTGCAGGTGAAGAACGTGCTGGACGCGGTGGTCGAGCTGGGCGGCGAGCACTACGTGTTCTGGGGCGGCCGCGAGGGCTACGCCACCCTGCACAACACCAACATGAAGCGCGAGCTGGAGCACTTCGCCCGCTTCCTGGCCGCCGCGCGCGACTACGGCCGCAGCATCGGCTTCAAGGGCAAGTTCTTCATCGAGCCCAAGCCGATGGAGCCGATGAAGCACCAGTACGACTTCGACAGCGCCACCGTCGCCGGCTTCCTCAAGGAGCACGGCCTGCAGAACGACTTCATGCTCAACATCGAGGCCAACCACGCCACGCTGTCGGGCCACACCTTCGAGCACGACCTGCAGGTGGCCTCCGACCACGGCCTGCTGGGCAGCATCGACGCCAACCGCGGCAACGCGCAGAACGGCTGGGACACCGACCAGTTCCCGACCGACCTGTACGACACCGTCGGCGCCATGATGGTGGTGCTGCGCCAGGGCGGGCTGGTCGGCGGCCTGAACTTCGACGCCAAGCCGCGCCGCGAGTCCACCGACATGGAGGACCTGTTCATCGCCCACATCGGCGGCATGGACGCGTTCGCCAAGGGCCTGGAAGTGGCCCATGCGCTGCTCAACGACTCGCCGTGGGAGCAGTGGCGCAAGGAGCGCTACGCCAGCTTCGACGCCGGCGACGGCAAGGCCTTCGAGGAAGGCAAGCTGGGCCTGGCCGACCTGGCCGCGCTGTCGGCCAAGATCGGCGAGCCGAAGCAGACCAGCGGCAAGCAGGAGCGCTACGAGAACCTGCTGAACCAGTACCTGCTGCGGCGCTGACGCAGCCAGTGCCGGGGCGCGCCGCGCGCCCCGGCGACCGCGCCGCGCCCGCCAGCCGCCTTGCCGGCGGGCGCGCGGATTCTCGAGGGAGGGGCCCCCGATGGCGGTAGTGGAAACCACGCAGTCCGGCGCGAGCGAGTTCGAGGCCGCCGGCGGCGAAAACACGCGTTTCATCATCCTGATCAGCCTGGTGGCCACCATCGGTGGCTTCCTGTTCGGCTACGACAGCGGCGTGATCAACGGCACGGTCGAC
>NZ_RRYK01000014.1:0-19006 GCF_003931635.1 Pseudoxanthomonas sp. SGNA-20
CAGAGAACTCACCAGCCAAATGGCTACACGATCCGTCTCAGGTCAGTGCGTACGCGAGTTTTAGCAGTGACTGTCCGTGCAGCGGACGCGCGCATCATCATCTCGCCTTGCCCGCGTGCAACGGGCATCCCGCCGGCTTCTATGCCTACGGGGCGTCACGCACTGCCTTTTTCTCCAGCTTCCCATCCACCAGTTCCCAAGCCGCGTCGGACACCTCCAGCGGCACCGCCGCGTGGGTGATCAGCAGCAGGCTGCGACCGTGCAGGATGCGCGGCAAATCGCGGAAGAAAGCCTGTTCGGCATCGGGATCAAGTCCTTCGGTCGGCTCGTCGAGTGCGATCAACGACGCACCGGTCAGCAATACCCGCGCCAGGCACAGACGGCGCGCCTGCCCGGCCGACAGCGTGCGCCCGCCCTCTCCCAGCCACTGGTCGAGTCCTCCGGGCAACGCACGGATCTCCGCATCCAGTCCGGCATGTCGCAGTACCTGCCAGAGCCTGGCATCGTCGGCATCGGGGTCGCCGATGCGCAAGTTGTCTCGCACGGTTCCAAGGAAGACCGGTGCGTCCTGCGGCAGCAGGGCGATGCGACGGTGCAGTTCCGACAGCGACGCCTCGCGCAGATCCACGCCGTCCCAAGCGATGCCGCCCGACTGCGGGTCGCGCAGGCGCAGCAGCAGCGCCAGCAGGGTCGACTTGCCGCTGCCGCTGGCCCCGGTCACCACCACGCGCTCACCGGGCGCGATCCGCAGATCCACGCCTTCGAGCAACGGCAGCGAGGGGTGATGGCGGAAGCGCACCTGCCTGAATTCCAGCGTGCCGTGCGGCGACAGCGCCTGCGGCTGCAACGGGTCGACGATCTCCGGGCCAGCCCGCTCGATCTCTCGCACGCGTTCCGCGGCCGCGGCCGCAGTGCCGTACCGCACCGCGCCGCGCAGCACTGGCGCCACCACCTCGAACAATCCGGCCACCGCGAGCACACAGCCGACCAGCAGCGCGCCCCCCACCCGCCCCTCCGCCAGGGCGATCGCGCCCGCCGTTGCCACGGCCAGCATCGCCAGTCCTGTACAGGCCAGCGCCAGCGCCTGTCCCGAGGCGAACGCCCGCGATTCGGACAGCGCTGCCGCGCGCAGGCGATCACTGCTGTCCGCCAGCGCGGCTTCGGCGCGTCCCGCCGCATCGAGCGCGAGCAGGTCGGCGTGGCCGTCCACGGCCTGCAGGACATGCTGTCGCAATGCGGCCGAGTGCGCCTGGCGTTCGGCCCCGCTGCGGCGCACATGCCGCGCCAGCCAGGCCGGCGCGAGCAGCAGGACGCACAGCCACAGGCCTCCGACGGCCACCGCCGCCGCCGGCACGTAGGCGGCCAGCACGGCGATCACCACGACGCCGGCGATCCCACCGACCAACAACGGCAGCAGCGAGAGCAGGAACGTCGAATCCAGCGCGTCAACGTCCCCGGTCAGGCGCGCGACCAGGTCGCCGTCACGCCAGCGCGCCAGTTGTCCGGCATCGAGCCGCAGCAGGTTCGCGAACACGCGCGTGCGCAGGTCGGTCAACAGCTGCAGCGTCGCGGCGTGCCCGGCGACGCGCTCGCCGTAGCGCGAGAGGATGCGGACGAACGCCAGCCCGCGCACCATCGCCGAGGGCACGAACAGGTTGAACGTCGCGAGCGCGCCGGACACAAGTGCGGTCGCGGTCAGGAACCAGCCCGAGACGCCCAGCAACCCCACCGCGGCGGCGGCGGTCACCAGCGCCAGCACGCAGGCGGGCAGCAACGCACGCCTGCGCCGCCAGAACATCGGCCACATCCATGCCAGCAGCTGCCTCATGGACGCACCTCGCCGTCAGCATCGATCGTCCACTGTCGGCCGGCGATCGCGGCCACGACGGGATCGTGCGTCGCCACGACCAGGGTGCGTCCACGGGCGAAGGCGGCGATTTCCGCGAGCACGCGGTCGCGGCTGGCATCGTCGAGGTGCGCGGTCGGCTCGTCGAGCAGCAGCACCGGCGCATCGGACAGGAACATCCGCGCCAGCGCGATGCGCTGCGCCTGCCCGCCGGAGACGCCCTGCCCGCGCTGGGCCAGCGGCGTGTCCAGCCCGCGCGACAGGCGGGCGATCATGTCCGCAAGCCCGGCGGCGGCGATCGCCCGTTGCAGCGCCGCATCGTCCGCGTCGGCGCACGCCAGCCGCAGGTTGTCGGCGATGCTGCCCGGCGCCAGCCACGGTCGCTGCGGGATCAGCAGCACGTGCCGGCGCAGTGTGGCCGCGGGCCACTCGCACAGCGACCGGCCGGCGAAGCGCGCGTCGCCCTCGTACGGCCGTAGGCCGGCCAGCGTCTCCAGCAACGTGGACTTGCCGCTGCCGCTGGCGCCGGTCAGCGCGATCCACTCGCCCCGGGCGATCAGCGCGGGAGACTGCAGGCGGATCGCGCCGCGTCCCGGCACCGGCATCCGCAGGGCGTGGATGGAAAACTCCGTGGAAGTGGGCGCGGAAGCGGATGGCGCCATGCCATCCGATGTCTCCGCGACCTTCGGCAGGCCATCGAACAGACTGGCGATCTCCGCCACCGCCGCGCGCGCGTTCGCGCGGTCGTGGTAGTGCGCGGCCAGCTGGCGCATCGGCAGATACACCTCCGGCGCCATCAGCAGGCAGAACAGCGCGGCCTCCAGGGTCAGCACACTGGCACGCAGTTCCAGCATGCCGAGGAGGGTCAGCCCGAAGTACACTGCCAGCCCGGCCACGCCCAGCGCGGCGAAGAACTCCAGCACCGCCGAGGACAGGAACGCGATCTTCAGCACCGACATCGTGCGCTCGCGCACTTCGTCGCTGGCACGCGCCACGCGGTCAGCTTCCGCCTGTGCGCGCCCGTGCAGCTTGAGCGTGGTGAGTCCGCGCACGCGGTCGGCGAACAGGCCCGACAGACGCGCGAGCGCCGCTGCGTGCCGGCGGCCGGCGGCCTCCGCGCCCCACCCCACCAGCGCCATGAACAGCGGGATCGCGGGGACCGTCAGCACCAGTACCAGCGCGGCGATCCAGTCGAATCCGAACAGCACCACGCAGAACACCAGCGGCAGGATCGCCGCCGAGGCCATCGCCGGCAGGTAGCGCGCGAAGTAGCCGTCCAGCGTCTCCACCCGTGCTGTCAGCGCGTCGGCCAGCTCGCCCGAGGCGCGCGCCCGGCTCCACAGCACACCGGCCGACAGCAGGCGCCGGAACAGCGCCAGACGCACCGACCGCTTCACCGATTCGGCCGCATGCTGGCCGGCGTATTCGGCCATCCAGACCAGCGCCGCACGCATCAGCACCAGCGTGGCGGCCAGCCCGATCAATGGCAGGGCGTCGGCCAGCGGCAGCCGATCCATGACGATCATCTGCAGCGCGCGGGCCAGCGCCCAGGCCTGCGGCAGCAGCAGCAGGCCGGACAGCAGCGGCAGGCCGATCGCGAACCCGAGCGGACGCCGGATCTGCCCGGCCAGCGCCCGCATCCAGGCCGTCTGCGCCGGAGGCAATCGCTCCGCGGCGGCCTCGGCCGCGGGGGTCATGCCCCGTCGTCGCGGTCGTGCTCGCGCAGCTCGAACCACATCGCGTTGAGGATGGCGAAGGCGCAGGCCAGGCCCAGCCCCAGGATCCACGAGAAGTACCACATGGCTGTCAGCTCCCGATCAGTGGCCGATGACGCTGGAGACCATCAATACGCATTGGGATTCTCCGAGACCGACTCCGGCGTTACCGTGCCGCGCATCACCCGGTACACGTAGCCGGTATAGAACAACACGATCGGCAGGAACACCACCGTCGCCAGCAACATCACCCACAAGGTGAAATGGCTCGACGAGGCATCCCACACCGTCAGCCCCATGCCCGGCTGCAGCGACGAGGGTATCAGGAACGGGAACAGCGCGAAGCCGACGGTCAGGATGACGCCGGTGATCGCCGTCGACGTCGCCAGGAACGCCGACACCCGCGCGCCGCGCCACAGCAGCAGCGCCGCCAGCAGCGATCCGGCCACGCCGAGCACCGGCGCGAGCCACATCCACGGCCAGCGCGAGAAGTTGTGCATCCACGCGCCTTCGACCGCCTCGACCGTCTTCAGCGCCGGATTGCTCGCCGCCGCCACGTCGACCGTGCCGGTCACCACGTGCCCGTCCAGTCCGAGCGCGACCCAGACTCCGCCCAATGCGAACAGCGCGCCGGTCGCCAGCGCCAGCCAGCCGCCGAACCTGCGGGCACGCATCGCGATGTCGCCGTCCGTACGCCAGGCCAGCAACGCGGCGCCGTGCGCGGCGAGCATCGTCACGCTCAACACACCGGCCAGCAGCGCGAACGGCATGAACAGTTGGAACAGGTTGCCTTCGTACACCGGCCGCAGCGTCGCCGGCTCCACGCCGAACGGCAGGCCGAGCAGCAGGTTGCCCATCGCCACGCCGAACACCAGGCTGGCGACCACGCCGGAGCCGCACAGCAGCCAGTCCCAGGTGCTGCGCCAGCGCGCATCGGGCAGCTTGCTCCGATACTTGAAGCCGACCGGGCGCAGGATCAGCGCGACCAGCAGGAGCAGCATCGCCAGGTACAGGCCGGAGAACGAGGCCGCATACAGCAGCGGCCACGCGGCGAAGATCGCGCCACCGCCGGTGATCAGCCAGACCTGGTTGCCCTCCCACACCGGGCCGACGAGGTTGAGCATCACCCTCCGCTCTTCGTCGGTCTTGGCCACCACCGGCAATAGCGCGGCGACGCCGAGGTCGAAACCATCCATGACCGCGAATCCGATCAGCAGCACGCCCAACAGCAGCCACCAGATCACGCGCAACGTGGCGTAGTCCAGCGGAATCATCGAAACGTCCATCGTCGCCTCCTGTCAGTGCGCCGTGAGCATGGCGGGATCGGCTTGCACGCCCGGCGCATCGGCGGATGCCCCGGACGGCTCTTCCGGCCCCTTGCGGATCGCCTTGAGCAGCAACCGGAAACCGACGATCGCCAGCGTGGTGTACAGCACGAAGAACACCAGCAGGCTGATCACCAGGTCGAGCACCGACAATCCGGACACCGCATAGAAGGTCGGCAGCACGCCCTCGATCACCCACGGCTGCCGCCCGAACTCGGCCACGAACCAGCCGCACTGGATGGCGACCCAGGGCAACGCAATGCTCCAAAGCGCGATTTTCAGGAAGCGCCGGCTGTTTTCGATCCTGCCGGTCGACACCAGCCAGAACGCGAACGCGAAGAAGCCGATGAAATAGAAGCCCAGCGCCACCATCACCCGGAACGTCCAGAACAGCGGCATCACCTGCGGCACGGTGTCGAATGCCGCGGCCTCGATCTCGTCCGGCGTCGCGTTCTGCACGTCGTCGCGGTAGCGCTTGAGCAGCAGCCCGTAGCCGAGGTCGGGCCAGGTCTCGGCGAACAGTTCGCGCGCCTGCCGGTCGTCCGCGTCCGCGCGCACCCGCTCCAGCGCGGCATAGGCGCGCATGCCGTTGGCGATCCTGCGCTCGGCCGAGTCCACCAGTTCGTTGATGCCGGGCATCTGCTTCGAGATCGAGCGCGTGCCGATCAGGCCCATCGCCCACGGCACGTGCACCGCGAGTTCGTTGCGGCGCTCGGCCTGGTTGGGCCAGGCCACGATGCTGAAGCTGGCCGGCGCCGCCTCGGTCTCCCACATCGACTCCATCGCCGCCAGCTTCATCTTCTGGTGCTCGGTGCTCAGGTAGCCGCTCTCGTCGCCCAGCACCACCACGCTCAACGAAGCCGCCAGGCCGAAGCTGGCGGCCACCGCCATCGAGCGCTTGGCGATGTCGAGGTGGCGCCCACGCAGCAGGTACCAGGCACTGATCGCGGCCACGAACATCGCCGCGCTGACGTAGCCGGCCGCCACCGTGTGCACGAACTTGGCCTGCGCCACCGGATTGAGCACCACCGCGACGAAGTCGGTCATCTCCATGCGCATAGTGTCGGGATTGAACACCGCGCCGACCGGGTTCTGCATCCAGCCGTTGGCCACCAGGATCCACACCGCCGACAGGTTGGTGCCCAGCGCCACCAGCCAGGTGACCATCAGGTGCTTGACCTTGCTCATCCGGTTCCAGCCGAAGAAGAACAGGCCGATGAAAGTCGCTTCGAGGAAGAACGCCATCAGGCCCTCGATCGCCAGCGGCGCGCCGAAGATGTCGCCGACGTAATGGCTGTAGTACGACCAGTTCATGCCGAACTGGAACTCCATGACGATGCCGGTGCCCACGCCGAGCGCGAAGTTGATGCCGAACAACACGCCCCAGAACATCGTCATCCGCCGCCAGATCTCGCGGCCGGTCATCACATAGACGCTCTCCATGATCGCCAGCAGGAACGACAGGCCCAGCGTCAGCGGCACGAAGATGAAGTGGTACATCGCCGTCAGCGCGAACTGCAGCCGCGACAGGATCACAAGGTCGAGCTCAGGGAACATGACACTCTCCGATCACGTGGTGAGACAGCCATGCGTCATGGCTGTCCAGATCAATCCTTGCCGCGTTCCATCATCCCGGTTTATTCCCGAAACCATAAGATGACAAAATGACGCACCCGCGACCGGATCACGCCGGCTGCGCGGAAAACTCCTCGAACGCCGCCAGCGCATTGGCCGCGTACATCAGCGAAGGCCCGCCGCCCATGTAGACGGCCACGCCGAGCATTTCGCGGAACTCCTCCGGCGTCGCGCCCAGCCTCACCAGCGCCCTGGCGTGGAAGCCGAGGCAGGCATCGCAGCGGCTGGCGACGCCGATCGCCATCGCGATCAGTTCCTTGGTCTTCTCGTCGAGTACGCCCGGCGCCAGCGCCGCCTTGCTGAGCGCGCCGAAACCCTGCATCACTTCGGCGTTGTGGGTACGCAGCGGCGCGAGGTTCTTCGAGACGGCGCGGGTGAGATCGGTGTAGGAATCGATGGCGGACATGGCTGTCATCCTTCAGTGGGGTGGCGTGCGGGAGGCAACCGGCGCTTGCGTGCGACCAGGTCGATCAGCGCGGACATGCCCGCGTGGCCGGAACCCTCGGCCAGCGCGCTGTCGTGTTCATGCAGGTACAACAATTCCATGCCGGCGAATGCGTCGCGCAGCAGGTCGGCGGTGTAGAGCTTGTCCATGTCCGACGGGCCGCCGGTGCCGTATTCGAGTTGCTCGGGGCGATAGCCCTGCAACAGCAGCAGACCGCCGGGCTTGAGCGTGCGCTGCATGCCGGCGAACATGGCCTCGCGCAGCGCCGGATCGGCGAACTGGACGAAGATCGCCACGACCGCGTCGAAACGTTCCGCGCCCCAGTTCCACTCGCCCAGGTCGACCCGTTCGGTGGCGATGCGCACGCCGCGTGCGGCGGCCAGCTTCCTGGCTTTCTCCAGACCCGTTTCGGAAGCGTCCACGGACAACACGTTCATGCCCTGCGCTGCCAGCCAGACGCCGTTGCGACCCTCGCCGTCGGCCACCGCCAGCACGGACATGCCGGGCATCAGCCGGTGGGCCTGCGAGGCGAGGAAGGCGTTCGGCTCGGTACCGAACACGTAGTCGTCGGTGCCGTAGCGTGCGTCCCAGCGCGCGATGTCGGCCCTGTCGGCTTCCGCAGCGGTCATGGCGCCCTCCCGCTGCGGACGATCGGCAAACCGCTGGCGGCCCACGCGGCCATGCCGCCGTCGACATTGACGTAACGGCGGCGCGCATCCTTGGCCAGCAACGACTGCGCGATGCGCGAGCGCATCCCGCTCTGGCAGACCAGCAGGACTTCAGCGCCTTCCGGCACCGAGCACGCGTCGAGTGCGCCCGCGCCCTGCGCGCGGATGCGGCCGAGCGGCAGGTGGACGGCATCGGCGGCGTGGCCGGCGGCGAATTCGCCGGGCTCGCGGACATCGACCAGCACCGCGCCGAGGTTGATGCGCTGCACCGCCTCGCGCGGGCCGACCTGCTCGCCGCCCATCCCCAGCAGCGCCTTGAGCAGTCCGATCATGCCGCCCCCTTCTTCTTCGCCCGCGCCGGAGCGGGGCTGCAGTAGATGCCGTGCAGCGTCTGCATCACCTGCGCCGCCGGCCCGGGCATGAGCGAGTAGTAGATGACCTGCGCCTCGCGGCGGGTCTGCACCAGTCCTTCCTCGCGCAGCACCGCCAGGTGCTGCGACAGCGCTGACTGGCTGAGATCAAGCATAGAGTTGATCTCGCCGACCGACCGCTCCCCTTCCGCCAACAGGCACAGCACCTGCAGGCGCTTCTCGTTGGCCAGCGCCTTCAACAGCCGCGCCGCGTCGCCGGCATGCGCCCGCATCGCCTCCATGTCGAAGGCGATGTTCGCTGCCTTCGCCGTCTTGGTCTTCTTCGGCGCCATCGTCATTCCATGCTCACGGACAGGTCTGCATTGCGCCACGCCTCGAAGCCGCCGACAAGCGAACACACGTCGGTGAAGCCCAACTGCCGCAGGCTGTCGGCGGCCAGCGCGGATCGCCCGCCCGTCCGGCAGTACAGCACCATGCGGCGGGAAGGCTCCGCCAGCGCCGCGTCCGCGACGCAGGCCATCGCCGGATGCGCATGGATCTGGAACTCGAGCACGCCCCGCGGCAGGTTGACCGCGCCCGGCAGGTGGCCCTGCGCGTACTCGTCCGGTTCGCGGACGTCGACCAGCACGAGGTCGCCCGCAAGCGTGTCCACCAACTCCTCTTCCAAGGAAATCTCGCGGATTCTCGAACGTGCCTCAGCCACCAAGTCTTCGACAGTACGGGACATTGCTGTGTTCCAACAACATTAGTTGACTATAATATACAGTATTGCTAATTTAGATACAACTGGCTAGACGAGACCCATTTCCCGGGTCGGATCCGGCGGCTGGGAGGGCATCCAATGACGCACATCGTGGTACTGGGCGCGGGCATCGGTGGCATGAGCGCTGCCTACGAACTGCGCGGCACGCTGGGCTCCGGCCCGGACATCACCGTGGTCGGTGAGGGCGACCGCTTTTCGTTCACCCCGTCCAATCCGTGGGTGGCAGTGGGCTGGCGGAAGCCAGCCGACGTGGAGATGCCGGTCGCGGCCTATCTGGCGAAGAAGAAGATCGCCTTCGAAGGCGCCGGCGCCGAGAAGGTGGAACCCGATGCCAACCGCATCGTGCTGCGCGACGGGCGCACGCTGGACTACGACTACCTCGTCATCGCCACCGGCCCGCGGCTGGCGTTCGACGAAATCCCTGGCCTCGGCCCGGACGGCGGCTTCACCCAGTCGATCTGCACCACCCCGCATGCCAGCACCGCGTGGGAGGCCTACCAGGCCTTCCTGCAGGACCCCGGCCCGATCGTGGTCGGGGCCGCGCCCGGCGCCAGCTGCTTCGGCCCGGCCTACGAGTTCGCGATGATCCTCGACCGCGACCTGCGCAAGCGCAAGCTGCGCGACAAGGTGCCGATGACCTACGTCACTCCCGAGCCGTACATCGGCCACATGGGCCTGGGCGACGTGGGCGACTCCAAGGGCCTGATGGAAACCGAATTCCGCCAGCGCCACGTCCACTGGATCACCAACGCCAAGATCACCGCCGTGCGCGATGGCGAGATGGAGGTGGCCGAAGTGGACGAGGACGGCCAGCCGAAGAAGACGCACGTGCTGCCGTTCAAGTATACGATGGTGCTGCCGGCGTTCACCGGCGTGCCGGCGGTGCGCCAGGGCGAAGGCCTGTGCAATCCGCGCGGCTTCATCCTGATCGACAAACACCAGCGCAACCCGGCCTATCCCAACATCTATTCGCTGGGCGTGTGCGTGGCCATTCCGCCGGTGGAAGCCACGCCGGTACCGACCGGCGCGCCCAAGACCGGCTTCATGATCGAGTCGATGGTCACCGCAGTGGCGCAGAACATCCGGGCCGACCTGAAGGGAGAGCCTGCGACCGCCGAGGCGACGTGGAACGCGATCTGCCTGGCCGACATGGGCGACACCGGCGCGGCCTTCGTGGCGCTGCCGCAGTTCCCGCCGCGCAACGTGACCTGGGCCAAGGTCGGCAAGTGGGTGCATCTGGCCAAGGTCGCGTTCGAGAAGTACTTCATGATGAAGATGAAGTCCGGCAACACCGAGCCGATCTACGAGAAATACGTGCTGAAACTGCTCGGGATCACGCGCACGCGCTGATCCTCCACCACACCTTGAGGAAACAACACCATGAACCTTGACCGTGCCGTCCTCGCCTTTGCCGGCGTGATGATCCTGATCAGCCTCGCGCTGGCCCACTTCGTCTCGCCGCTGTGGCTGTGGTTCACCGCCTTCATCGGCCTGAACCTGCTGCAGGCCAGCTTCACCGGCTTCTGCCCGGCGGCGATCGTGTTCCGCAGGCTGGGCGTTCCCGCCGGCTCCGCGTTCAAGTGAGGCCGGCATGCCGATGCTTCACGCCCGACTCCTGCTCCCGGCGGCACTGGTCATCGCGCTCGGCGCCTGTGCCGGCGACGTGGCCCCGCCGGCGCCCGCCCCCGGGGCGCCCGTCGGGCTGGCCACGCTACGGGTGGAGGCCGGCCGGCCGTCGGCCCACGCATGGGATGGCGTGATCGAGGCCGAGCGCCAGGCCGTGCTGTCGGCGCAGACGGCGGGCCGCGTCGCCGAGGTCGCGCACGACGTCGGTGACCACGTGCCCGCGGGAGCACTGCTGGTGCGGCTGAGCGCGGTCGAGCAGCAGGCCGGGGCGGACGCCGCGCGCGCGCGCGTCCGCCTGGCCGAGGCCACGTACCGGCGCATGGCCGAGCTGGCCAGGGATCGCTACGTCTCCGGGATGCAACTCGACCAGGCCCGCGCCGAACTCGACGCCGCCCGCGCGCAACTCGCCGAACTGGAACAGCAACGCGCGTACACGGTCGTCCACGCACCCTACACGGGCTTCGTCAATGCGCGCCACGTGCATCCAGGCGAGAGCGTGGGCATCGGCCAGCCGCTGATGGCCATGTTCGAACCCGGTGCGATGCGCATTGAGGTCAGCGTGCCGCAGTCGGATGCGGAAGCGATCCGCCGCGACCCGGTGGCATCCGTGCGCCTCGACGACGGCCGCACCGTCGAAAGCGCCGACGTGACCGTGTTCCCGGCCGCCGATGCCGCGAGCCATTCGGTCCGGATCCGGGTGAGGCTGCCGCCGCTCGACCCGCCGCCGTGGCCGGGCACAACCGCGAAGGTATCGTTCCGCTCCACGGCCGGCGAGGCGTTCCCGCGGATCCCCGCTTCCGCGCTGGTCCGCCGCGGCGAAGTCAACGCCGTGTACGTGCTCAAGGACGACCGCCTGTCGCTGCGCCACGTGCGCCCCGGCGGGCAGGAGGGCGACGCGGTGGAGGTGATCTCCGGGCTCGAACCGGGCGAGATTATCGCCGTCGACGCAACCGCGGCACGGCGGGCCCTGGTCGCCGCACGCGGGAAAGACTGACATGGCGACGGCAGGCGATATTCCGCTGGGCCTGTCCGGACGCATCGCGCGTCAGTTCCAGGACAGTCCGCTAACGCCGATCTTGGCACTGCTGGGCCTGCTCCTCGGCATCGTCGCGGCGCTGGTCACTCCGCGCGAGGAAGAGCCGCAGATCGACGTGACCATGGCCAACGTCATCGTGCCCTTCCCCGGCGCCGATGCGCGCCAGGTCGAGCAGCTGGTGACGTTCCCGCTGGAGCAGAAGCTGTCCGAGATCGAGGAGATCCGGCACACCTATTCCACCAGCCGCCCGGGCATGGCTCTGGTCACGGTGGAGTTCGAGGTCGGAGTGAAACGCCAGGCTGCGCTGGTGCGGCTCTACGACAAGGTCCTTTCCAACCAGGACTGGCTGCCGCGCGACCTCGGCGCCGGGCCCGCGGTCGTCAAACCCAAGGGCATCGACGATGTGCCGGTGATGGCGCTGACGCTGTGGAGCGACGATCCCCACTATGGTCCGCGCGAGCTGGCAGAAATCGCGCACACGCTGGAGACGGAACTCAAGCGCGTCCCAGGCACGCGCGACATATATACCATCGGCGCGCCGGACCGGGCGATGCTGGTCACGCCGGATCCGGCACGGCTCGCAGCGCACGGGCTGACCCTGACCGACCTCGCCGACGCGCTCCGCGCGGCCAACGTCGTGCGCCATGCCGGAAACCGCACCGGCGCGGAGGGCGTCGTGCAGGTGACCTCCGGGCAGTTCCTCGCCGGGCGCGAGGACGTGGCCGAACTGGTGCTGGGCGTGTCGGGCGGGCAGCCGGTGCGCATCACCGACGTGGCCACGGTGACCGATGCCGCCGACGCGCCGTCGAGCTACGTCTGGCACGGCGCCCCGGCCGGCCGCGACGGCCCCGAAGCCGGCGTCGCCCCCGCTGTCACCATCGCCATCGCCAAGAAGCCGGGCAGCAACGCCTCCGACATCACCAGCTCCGTGCTGCGCCGGTTGGACGCGCTGCGCGGGCAACTGATTCCCGACGGCGTGCATGTCGAGGTCACCCGCGACTACGGCCTGACCGCCAGCGACAAGGCGCAGACGTTGATCAAGAAATTGATCTTCGCCACGCTCTCGGTGGTGCTGCTGGTGCTGTTCGCGCTGGGCCGCCGCGAGGCCATCGTGATCGGCAGCGCGGTGATCCTGACCCTGTCGGTGACGCTGTTCGCGTCGTGGGCGATGGGCTTCACCCTCAACCGCGTGTCGCTGTTCGCGCTGATCTTCTCGATCGGCATCCTGGTCGACGACGCCATCGTGGTGGTCGAGAACATCCACCGGCACATGAGCCAGGGTGGCAAGACCCTGCGCGAGGCGATCCCGCCGGCGGTGGACGAAGTCGGCGGCCCGACCATCCTCGCCACCTTCACCGTGATCGCGGCGCTGATGCCGATGGCGTTCGTGACCGGGCTGATGGGCCCGTACATGCGCCCGATCCCGATCAACGCCTCGGTCGGCATGCTGCTGTCGCTGATGATCGCGCTGGTGGTCACGCCGTGGCTGTCGCTGAAGCTGCTGCGCCGCCACGCCGCCGACCACGCGGCCAACGATGCCGTCGGTCACGGCGGCCACGGCCATGCCGAAGGCACGATGGCGGCGAAGCTGCACCGCCTGTTCGAGCGCACGATGGGCCCGTTCCTCGATGCCGACCGCGGTGCCCGCCGCCGCCACGCGCTGTTCGCGGCCATGGCCGCGCTGGTGCTGCTGGCCGCGAGCCTGGCGGTGTTCAAGCTGGTGGTGCTGAAGATGCTGCCGTTCGACAACAAGTCGGAATTGCAGATCGTGGTCGACCTGCCCGAAGGGCGCACGCTGGAAGACACCAGCGCATTGCTCGCGGAACTGGCCGCGGTACTCGACGACACGCCGGAGGTGCTCCACTACCAGGGCTACGTGGGCACGTCCGCGCCGATCAACTTCAACGGCCTGGTGCGCCAGTACGACCTGCGCCAGGGCGCCAACGTCGGCGACCTGCAGGTCAACCTCGTGGACCGGCGGGAACGCGAGCGCAAGAGCCACGAGATCGCGCTGGCGCTGCGGCCACGACTGGCTGAGATCGGCCGCCGCCATGGCGCCTCGGTCAAGGTGGTGGAAGTACCGCCCGGCCCGCCGGTGCTGTCGCCGATCGTGGCCGAGGTCTACGGCCCGGATTACGCGCACCAGCGTGCCGTGGGCCGCGCGCTGGAACAGCGATTCCTCGACACCGAGGGCATCGTCGATGTCGACACCAGCATCGAGGCCGACGCCGCACGCGACGTGATCGTCATCGACCGGGTGCGCGCCGCGCGCCTGGGCGTGTCGCAGGCGGCCATCGCCGAGGCCATTGCCGCCGGCCTCTCGGGCAGCGATGCCACCTGGGTGATCGACGGCAGCAGCAAGTATCCGCGGCCGATCCGGCTGCGCCTGCCGGTGGCCGGGCAGGCCTCGCTCGACGGCCTGCTGGCGCTGCGCGTGCGCGGCGGCGACGGCCAGCTGGTGCCGCTGTCGGAGCTGGTCACGGTGCAGCGCACGCCGTGGGACGGCGCGATCATGCACAAGGACCTGCTGCCGGTGGTGTACGTCACCGGCGACGAGGGTGGTGATGCCGACAGCCCGCTGTACGGCATGTTCGACCTGGTCTCGCGGGTCGCCGAAGGCCCTGTCGGTGGTCACCGGCCCGTGCAGCGCTTCTTCGCCCAGCCCGAAGACACCACCACCATCTCCATTAAGTGGGACGGCGAATGGCAGATCACCTGGGAGACCTTCCGCGACATGGGCATCGCCTACGCCGCCGGCATGGTGCTGATCTACCTGCTGGTGGTGGCGTACTTCCGCAACTATATCGTGCCGCTGGTGATCATGGCGCCGATCCCGCTGACCGTGATCGGGGTGATGCCCGGCCATGCGCTGCTCGGCGCGCAGTTCACCGCGACATCGATGATCGGCATGATCGCGCTGGCCGGCATCATCGTGCGCAATTCCATCCTGCTGGTGGATTTCATCAACCACCTGATCGCGCACGGCGACACGCTGGAGGAAGCCGTGGTGGATGCCTGCGCGGTGCGCGCGCAACCGATCGCGCTGACCGCGCTGGCGGCGATGGCCGGCGCGTTCTTCATCCTCGACGACCCGATCTTCAACGGCCTGGCCATCTCGCTGATCTTCGGCATCCTCGTCTCGACGGTGCTGACGTTGGTGGTGATTCCGTTGCTCTACTACGCGCTGCTGCGGCAGCGTGCCCACAAGGAGGCTTCCACATGAACAAGAGGGCATTTCCCCCCGCCGCGCTGGCCGCATGTCTCGTGTTCGCCACGACGGCCTGCGCACCTGGAACCGATCAGGACGCCGCCCCCGAACGACCGATGCAGGCGCAGGGCGATCCCCTTCCCCCGCCCGCGCCTGCATCGGCCACTTCCACCACCGATCCCGCCACCGATCCGGCGCTCGACCGCGCGAAGGCCGCGGCGATGGCGTTCAGCAGACAACTGCGCGGCAAGCTGCAGGCGGCGATGCAGGCCGGCGGCCCGACCGCGGCGGTCGAGGTCTGCCACGCCGAAGCACCGGCCATCGCCGACGCAGTGATGGCCGAACACGGCGTGCGGCTGGGGCGCGTGGCGCTGCCCGGCCGCAACCGCCATCCGGCGCAGGCCGCGCAGGATTGGCAACTGCTGACGCTGGACCTGTTCCAGCAGCGCGTGTCCGGCGGTGAAGCCGCCGCCGACCAGGTGGCAGTGATCCGCGAGCACCTGCCCGACGGCATCGCGCTGCGGATGATGCGCGGCATCGCCACCGAACCCGGCTGCCTGGCCTGCCACGGCAGCGAGGTGGCCGAACCGGTCCGCGCCGCGATTGCCGAACGCTATCCGGACGACCACGCCACCGGCTTCGCCGTCGGTGACCTGCGCGGCGCGCTGTGGGTGGAAGTCCCCGCCGACGCCGGCACCACGGGAGACACGCCATGAGCACCGACACTCCGATCCGCATCCGCCTGGAGCAGGACAGCGACTACGCCTTCCGCATCGTCTTCGACGACACCGCGCTCGATCCGCTGCTGACCGACGAACCGGCGCCACTGGGCCACGACCGCGGGCCCAACCCCTCGCGCCTGCTGCTGGCCGCGGTGGCCAACTGCCTGGCCGCCAGCCTGCTGTTCGCGTTGCGCAAGCACCGCAACACGCCCGGCCCGCTGCACGCGGAAATCTGCGCGTTGCCGACGCGCAACGAACAGGGCCGCTGGCGCATCGCTTCGGCGAAGGCCACGCTGCACCTGCCCGGCCACAACGCCGATTACCACAACCTCGACCGCGTGTTGGCACAGTTCGAGGACTTCTGCGTGGTCACCCAGAGCGTGCGCCAGGGCATCGACGTGGAAGTCCGCGTGGTCGATGGCGAAGGCCGCGTGCTGCTGGGCGACAAGAGCTTCGAGGCCGGGGCATGAACGCCACCGACGCCCTGCAGGTCGCCTGCCCGCAGTGCAACGCGATCAACCGCGTGCCGCAGGCGCGGCTGGGCGATGCGCCGCAATGCGGCCGCTGCAGCAAGCCGCTGTTCGACGGCCATCCGGCCACGCTCGAAGGCGTCGATGCCTTCGAAGCCCATGCCTCGAAAAGCGACCTGCCGTTGCTGGTCGATTTCTGGGCGCCGTGGTGCGGCCCGTGCCGGATGATGGCGCCGCATTTCGAGGCCGCGGCGGCGCAGCTGGAACCGGCGATGCGGCTGGCCAAGGTCGACACCCAGTCGCAACCGGAACTGGCGCATCGCTTCGACATCCGCAGCATCCCCACGCTGGCGCTGTTCAGGCACGGGCGCGAAGTGGCGCGCCTGTCCGGCGCGATGCCGTCGGCCGAGATCGTGCGCTGGGCGCGCGCGCAGCTCGCGCAGGCGCAGTGAGGCGATGGCCGTCTCCCGGCGCCGCGCCTTGCTGTGGCTGGCCGCCGGCCTCGGCGCGCTCGGCTTTGCCGGCGTGCGCTGGCGCGACCGGGCGCACGCGACACCCTCCGCGTCGGCCCGCCCGGCGCCTCTTTCCGCAGCACAGGGCCACGCCATGACCCGCATCGTCATCCTCGGCAGCGGCTTCGCCGCGCTCACCGCCATCCGCAAGCTGCGCGAACTGCGCGTCGATGCGGAGATCACCGTGGTTTCGCCGCGCAACGAACTGGTCTACCTGCCCAGCCTGATCTGGCTGCCGTCGGGCGAGAAGACCGGCGCCGACCTGCGCATTCCGCTGGCCGGCTTCTTCGAGCGCATGCGCGTGCGCTGGCACCCGGGCAGCGTGCAGCAGGTGCTCGACGGTGGCCGCCGCGTGGTCACCGACACCGGCGAGCTGGCCAACGACGTGCTGGTCATCGCCACCGGCGGGCGCTACCTGCGCAAGCTGCCGGGCATCGAACACGCGATCATTCCCTGCGAAGGCATCGCCAGCGCCGAGGCCATCCGCGACCGCCTCGCCACGATGGAAGGCGGCACCATCGCGATCGGCTTTGCCAGCAACCCGAAGGAACCGGGCGCCGTGCGCGGCGGGCCGATGTTCGAGTTCCTGTTCGGCATCGACACCCTGCTGCGCCGGCAGGGGCGACGCGACAAGTTCAGGCTGGTGTTCTTCAATCCGTCGAAGGAACCCGGCCAGCGACTTGGCCCATCCGCCGTGCAGAAGATGCTGGCGCGGATGCGGGCGCTCGGCATCGAGACCCACCTGGGCCACAAGCCGGTGCGCTTCGAGGCCGGCAAGGTGGTGACCGAAGGCGGCGAGATCCCCGCCGACCTGATCCTGTTCATGCCCGGCCTCACCGGCCCGGCGTGGCTGGACGACAGCGAATTGCCGCGCTCGGAGGGCGGCTTCATCGCCGCCGACGCGCAGTGCCGCGCGCGCGGCATGGACCACGTCTACGTGGCCGGCGACATCGGCAGCTATCCCGGCCCGGACTGGATGGCCAAGCAGGCGCACCAGGCCGACCTGCAGGCCGAGGCGGTGGCGAAGAACATCGCCGCCGGACTGCGCGGTGAGCCGGCCGACCACGGCTTCAAGACCGAGCTGGCCTGCATCGTCGATTCGCTGGACGGCGGCCTGCTGGTTTACCGCAGCGAGTCGCGCACCTTCACCTCGCCGAACTTGCGCCTGCTGCACTGGCTCAAGCGCCGGTTCGAGGACCGCTACCTCAAGGTCTACCGTTGAATTCGCTGGGCCCGTTCCCGATGCGCGCGGTGCTGGTGGCCGCCGCCGGGTTGCTGGCGTGGTGGCTGGTGCGCGTGCTGGCCCGGCGCATGGGCGGCGCCGTCGATGCCTCCGTGCCGAAGCTGGCGGCCGCGTTGTTCACCGACGCGTTCTTCGTCGGCCTGCTGGCGGCGCGGCTGGGCTACGTGCTGCGCTGGTGGCCCGAATACGCCGCGTCGCCGTGGTCGGTCGTCGCCATCGGCGACGGCGGTTTCCTGTGGTGGATCGGCCTGCCGGCGGCGCTCGCGTTCACGTGGTGGCGCACGCGGCGGCAGACGCGGCTGCGCCGTCCCGTGTTCGCCGGCCTCGTCGCCGGGCTGCTGGCGTGGTTCGCGCTGACCGGCACGCTGTCGCTGCTGCAACGCTCGGCGCCGCCCCTGCCCGATATCCCCGCCGCCACGCTGGACGGTGCGCCGGTGAGGCTGGCCGAGCGCAGCGGCAAGCCCGTGGTGCTCAACCTCTGGGCGACCTGGTGCCCGCCCTGTCGCCGCGAGATGCCGGTGTTCGCCGATGCGGCGCAACGTTATCCCGGTCTCGACATCGTGCTGCTCAACCAGGGTGAGGACGCGGCCACCGTGCGCAATTTCCTCGAACGGCAGGGGCTGGCGTTGCACGAACAGGTGCTGCTCGATCCGCCATCGCAAGCGATGCTTGCCACCGGCACCCGCGGCCTGCCGACCACGCTGTTCTTCGATGCCAATGGCCGTCTCGTCCACACCCACATGGGCGAACTGACCCGCGCCAGCCTGGCCGACACCCTGCGCAAGCGTTTCGGCACACATGTCGCCAAACAGTCCGAAGCCAAAGAATGAGCAGGCGATTGTCTCCCACCAAATTAATGCAATCGGCGGAGTGTTTAGCGCTCGACCCACGATAACGGTCACTAATCATCCTTCCTATCGTCCTTCGGAACGCTCGGTCGGCGCATGGGATTCTTCACATTCCTGGAAACGACATCTGCGATCCCGAGATCTCCAGCCTTCCAAGCAATTGCCTGTGTCTTGACGCCATGCGCAACTTCAATCGTTCGTCGTGCAGGCGCGCCATGTTACAAGCGCGGCCAGCAGACATATCGTGAAAGCGGAACGCCGAGATCCTTGCAGACCGGCAGTCTCCCATGGGGGTATTGTCGTCAGTAAAGCCGGCGGCGTTCAGATCCTTGATCCTGCCAAGCCTTAGGGAGGAGAGTGAAAACCCCCTTGCATCGATCCCCGATCGTGAGATGAGTGCATTTGTCCATTTCTTCCAAACAGGGATGGATAGAACACCGCCTCGGCAGTCAGCCAGCAGTGGCCCACGCGAGTCTCCGTCGAAGACGTGGGCTCTCACGATCCATTCCATGGCCAATGGGGATGACCTGAGTATGGAACTTGTAGCCAATCAGGCAGTGAGTCCGGGGTGGA
>NZ_RRYK01000015.1:0-14431 GCF_003931635.1 Pseudoxanthomonas sp. SGNA-20
GTGGCCGCGGTCGGGTCCACGGCCGACGCGGTGCGCCGCCACCTGGGGCGCTGACGGGCCGGCATGAGCCTGGTCGACTACCAGCGCAAGCGCAGCTTCGACCGCACCCGCGAGCCGGAGCCCGGCAAGCCGGCGCCGCGCGGGCAGCGGCCGATCTTCGTGGTCCAGCTGCACCACGCCAGCCGCCGCCATTACGACTTCCGCCTGCAGGTGGGCGACGCCCTCAAGAGCTGGGCCGTGCCCAAGGGGCCCAGCTACGATCCGGCGGTCAAGCGCATGGCGGTGGAGGTCGAGGACCATCCGCTGGACTACGCCGGCTTCGAGGGCGAGATTCCCAGGGGCGAGTATGGCGGCGGCCACGTGGCGCGCTTTGACCATGGCGTGTGGTCCACCGAGGGCGATCCCGAGGAGCAGCTGGCCAAGGGCCACCTGCGCTTCGAGCTGCACGGCAGCAAGCTCAAGGGGGGTTGGCACCTGGTGCGCTCCGGCAAGCCGGCACGGCAGCCGCAGTGGCTGCTGTTCAAGGACAAGGACGCCTGGGCCGGGAGCCTGGAGGCCGACGACCTGCTGGCCGAGGTCACGCCTGCGCCGGAGGAGGACCGCAGGCGCGCCGGCCGCGGCAAGCCCACCCGCAAGCGCCTGGCGGAAGTGCCAGCGCCGCGCGCCAGGCACAAGGACTGGAAGAAGCGCGCCCTGGCCCTGCCCGGCGCGCGCGCGGCCGAAGCGCCGGAGGGCCCGTTCCAGCCGCAGCTGGCGCGGCTGGGCCAGAACGCCCCGGAAGGGGAGCAGTGGCTGCACGAGATCAAGTGGGACGGCTACCGGATCCTGGCCACGGTGCGCGACGGCGAGGTGCGGCTGTGGTCGCGCAACGCGCTGGAATGGACCGACCGCATCCCGGAGATCCGCGACGCCGTCAAGGCGCTGGGCCTGCGCAGCGCGGCGCTGGACGGCGAGCTGATCGCCGGCAGCGGCACGCGCGAGGACTTCAACCTGCTGCAGGCCACGCTGTCCGGGGAGCGCCCCGGGGTGCTGGCGTACGTGCTGTTCGACCTGCTGCACGTGGACGGCGTGGACATCAGCGAGGCGCCGCTGCTGGAACGCAAGCAACTGCTGCAGGAGGTGCTGGCGAAGGGGCCGGCGCACCTGGCCTACAGTTCGCATATCCCGGGTGATGGCAGCCAGGCGGTCGCGCTGGCGGCCGAGCGCCACTTCGAGGGTGTCATCTCCAAGCGTGCCGACCGCCCGTACCGCCCGGGTCGCGGCGACGACTGGCGCAAGACCAAGCAGCTGGCCAGCGACGAGTTCGCCATCGTCGGCTATACCGCGCCGCGCGGCAGTCGCACCGGCTTCGGTTCGCTGCTGCTGGCCAGGCCGGATGCGGAGCATGGCTGGCGCTACGTCGGCCGGGTGGGCACCGGCTTCAGCGATGAGCAGCTGCGCGAACTGGCGCCGCGGCTGGCGCAGGACGCCGGCAGCAAGCCGACCGCGTTCGTGCCGGCGATGGACACCGCGCTGCGCCGCGCCACCTGGGTGCCGCCGCGGCTGGTGGTGGAGGTGTTCTACCGCGGCATCGGCGGGCAGGAGCTGCTGCGCCAGGCCTCGCTCAAGGCGCTGCGGCCGGACAAGGACATCGCCGACCTGTACGACAGCGACCGCGGTCCGGGCGTCGTGGAGGAGGAGGCGATGGCAGCGAAGGGCGGCAGGAAGGCGGCGAAGAAGGCGCCCGCGCGCAAGAATGCGGCGAAGACGGCCACCAGAAAAGCGGCGAAATCGGCAGCGGGGAAGGCCACGCAAGCTGCGACCAGGGCCGCTGCGAAGAAGTCCACGGCAGCAGGCAAAGTCGCCGCCACGCCGGCACGCGCCTCGGCGAAGGCCCGCACTGGCACGGCCACGGCGGCGAAGGCCAGTCCGGCATCCGCCCGCCGGCGCAAGGCCGCCACCCAGACCCGGGACTGGCCGAAGCTCTCCAGCCCCACCAAGGTGCTGTTCCCCGATATCCGCGCCACCAAGCAGGACGTGTGGGACCACTACACGGCGGTGATGGACCACCTGCTGCCGGAAATCGCCGGCCGCCCGCTTTCGGTCATCCGCTGTCCCTCCGGCACCGGCAAGCCTTGCTTCTTCCAGAAGCATCTGACCGCCGGGCTGGAACGGGTGGCCTCGGTGAAGCTCAAGGAGGAGAGCGGCACCAACGCGCATTACCTCGTGGTGGAGGATGCGGCCGCACTGATGGAGCTGGTGCAGTTCAACGCGCTGGAATTCCATCCATGGGGCGCGCACGCCGACAACCCCGATTCCGCCGACCGCGTGGTGTTCGACCTCGATCCCGGGCCGGACGTGCCGTTTTCCGAGGTGAAGAAGGCGGCGGTCGACATCCGGCGGCAGCTGGAAGCGCTGGAGCTGGAGTCGTTCTTGCGCGTGACCGGCGGCAAGGGCCTGCACGTGGTGGTGCCGCTGGCGCCGGGCTGCGACTGGGAGCTGACCAAGCGCTTCGCCCACGGATTTGCCGATGCCCTGGCCAGGTCCGAACCGGACCGCTTCGTCGCCACCGCAACCAAGCGCTTCCGCAACCGCAGGATCTTCGTCGACTACCTGCGCAACGGCCGCGGCGCCACGGCGGTGGCCTCGTATTCGCTGCGCGCCCGTCCCGGGGCGCCGGTGGCCATGCCCATTGGCTGGAACGAACTGGCGCGGTTGCCGCGCGCGGACCTGTACACGATCAAGGATGTACCGGAGAAGCTGCGCCGGCGGCGCAAGGACCCCTGGGCCGGCATGGATGCGATCCGCCAGAACCTGGCCCGCTGGGCCGATGCGAAGTGACGTATTCAGTATCCGATGAATCTGGAAATGCAGCCTGGAGCACATCATGCCGATGGCATCGGCGGTCCACCGGTGGCATCCTCTGCCGGCCCGTACGCCCTGCGGACCGGAAAGGGGGACTTGTCCGATGAGCGGCACCACGCGATGACACACGCCGGCGCGCCAGCGAGCCCGCAGGGCGAGCACCTGCTGCTGCAGGGCGTCACCGACTACGCCATCTACCTGCTGGATGCCTCCGGCACGATCCTCAGCTGGAACACCGGCGGCGAGCGGATCAAGGGCTACACCGGCAGCGAGGTGATCGGCCGGCATTTCTCCTGTTTCTACACGCCGGAGGAAATCCAGCACGGCGTGCCGGAGCAGGCGCTTGCCATCGCCAGCCAGGAGGGCCGCTACGAGACCGAAGGCTGGCGCGTGCGCAAGGACGGCAGCCGCTTCCGCGCGCACATCGTGATCGATGCGATCTACCGCGACGGCGGGCTGGTCGGCTTCGCCAAGGTCACCCGCGACATCACCGAGCACTACCAGGCGGCCGCGCAGCGCCGCCAGGCCGAGCAGGCGCTGGCCCAGGCGCAGAAGATCGCCGCGGTCGGCCAGCTCACCCTGGGCATCGCCCACGACTTCAACAACCTGCTGGCGGTCATCACCGCCAGCCTGGACCTGCTGCCGGCGGCGGAGGGGCGGCGCCGGCAGATGCTGGTCGACGCCGCGCGCCAGGCCGCCGCGCGCGGCGCGCGCCTGACCCGGCAGATGCTGGCCTTCGCCCGCGGCCAGTCCCTGGAACCGGAGCTGCACGACGTCAACGCGCTGATTGGCAGCGCGGCCGAGGTCTACCGCCGCGCCGGCGGCCCGATCACCCAGTGCGTGTTCGACCTGGCCGAGGCCGACACCCGGGTCATGGTCGACGCCGAGCAGCTGGAAGCGGCGCTGGTGAACCTGGTGGCCAACGCGCGCGATGCAATGGAGCAGCCGGGCACCATCCGCATCGCCACCCGCATCACCCGACCCGACCCGGCGCTGCATCCAGGCGCCGTGGCCGGCCGCGATTACCTGTATGTCTCCGTGGCCGACGATGGCCCGGGAATGGAGGAGCACGTGCGCCAGCGCGCCATGGAACCTTTCTTCACCACCAAGGATGTCGGCCGCGGCAGCGGCCTGGGCCTGAGCCAGGTGTTCGGCTTCGCCAGCCAGTCCGGCGGCTTCGCCTTCATCGAGAGCGCGCCGGGCGAGGGTACCTGCGTGACCATGGCCATCCCTGCAGGGGAGGCCGCCGATGCCTAAGGTGCTCTACGTGGAGGACGACGAGCTGCTGCGCATGGTCACCAGCCTGGCGCTGGAGGATGCCGGCTATGCCGTGGTCGAGGCCCACGACGGCCACCAGGCGCGCTGGCTGCTGGACCAGGAGGGCGGGTTCGACTTCGTCATCAGCGACATCAGCATGCCCGGCGGCATGAGCGGGCTGGAGGTGGCGCAGGCCGCCCAGGCCGCGCGGCCCGGGTGCCGCACCATCCTGGTGTCCGGCTACGCCACCTCGCAGCTGCCGGCGTTGCCGGACTCGGTGATCTACCTGGGCAAGCCGTTCCGGGTGCAGGACCTGATCGACACCCTGGGCGCGGCCGGCTGACCCCGCCACGCTGGCGGGAGGCCGCGGAAAAGAACACGGCCGCCAGGGGCGGCCGTGGTGCACCGGAGCGGGGGAAGCACCGGCGCGATGGCGTCGGGGGGCGCCAAGGGGACGAGCATGCCCGGGCCGCCGCGGCCGCACCATCGGGAATTGCCGGCCCCTGGGGTCAGGGTTTTCCGAACGTGCGCACGGGGGGCCGCGCCGTGGACCAGGCCCGGCCTGGGCCATGCACGCCAAACAGGCACTCGGGTGGTGGGCCGATTTGCTACGCTGCGGCGCCCTTCACATCCCTGGTTCCGGTGTCCCCATGCCGTTGTTGCGGGTCCCGCCCATCCTGCTGCTGATCGTCCTCAACACCCTGGTGCATGCGGTGCCCGTGCTGCTGGCCGGCGTGGTCAAGGCGGTACTGCCGCTGCGGCCGGTGTGGCGCGCCTGCAACCCGGTGCTGACCGGGCTGGCCGAGAGCTGGATCGCGGTGAACACCTGGATGATGGGTGCCTTTACCCGCACCCGCTTCGAGATCGAGGGCACCGCCGAGTTGCGCCGCGACGGCCATTACCTGGTGCTGGCCAACCACCAGAGCTGGGTCGACATCCTGGTGTTGCAGAAGGTGTTCAACCGCAAGGTGCCGCTGCTGCGCTTCTTCCTCAAGCGCTCGCTGTTCTGGGTGCCGGTGCTGGGCCTGGCGTGGTGGGCGCTGGATTTCCCGTTCATGGGCCGCTACACCCGCCGCCAGATCGCGAAGAACCCGGAGCTGGGGCGGCGCGACATCGAGACCACGCGCAAGGCCTGCGAGAAGTTCCGCGACATCCCGGTGTCGATCATGAACTTCGTCGAGGGCACCCGTTTCACCGAGGCCAAGCACGCGCAGCAGGCCTCGCCGTACCGGCACCTGCTCAAGCCCAAGTCCGGCGGCGTCGCCTTCGTGATCGACGCGATGGGGCAGGGCCTGCATTCGATCCTGGACGTGACCATCGCCTATCCGGGCGGCCGCCCCTCGATGATCGACCTGATGGCCGACCGCGTGCCCGCGGTGCGGGTGAAGGTGCGCCAGCGCCCGATCCCGGCCGAGCTGGTCGCCGGCAACTACCAGGAAGACCGCGCCTTCCGCGCCTGCTTCCAGCAGTGGATGAACGGGCTGTGGCGCGAGAAGGACGAGGACATGGAGCGCCTGCTGGCAGGCTGAGCGGCGGCGCCCGGATGCGGAAGGGAGGCTCCGCCTGAATGCGCGTCGCGGCGCGGTTTGCGCGTCGCGGCCGCAGCCGTTAAGGTGGGCGGCAACCGAGGCACCGTGAGTCCACCGGTCCTTGCGGCCATCCACTTCAACCCCCCTTTCCTTTCCAATACCAGGGAGCACTTCCATGGAGATCGCCGCCGCCCGCGTGGCCACGTTCCACTACATCCTCACCGACGACGCAGGCCAGGTCCTGGACCGTTCGCCGGAAGACCATCCGCTCAGCTATTTCCACGGCGGCGGCAACATCATCCCCGGCCTGGAGAAGGCGCTGGAAGGCCGTAGCGCCGGCGAGTCGCTGACCGTCGACGTGCCGCCGGCCGAGGCCTATGGCGAGCGCATCGAAGGCCTGGTGCAGGACGTGCCGCGCGAGGCGTTCCAGGGCATCGACCGCATCGAGCCGGGCATGCAGTTCCAGGCCAACGGCGGCCAGGGCCCGGTGCTGGTGACCGTGGTCGCGGTCGGCGACCGCCAGGTCCGCATCGACGGCAACCACCCGCTGGCGGGCAAGACCCTGCACTTCGACGTGCGCATCACCGACGTGCGCGAAGCCACCGACGAAGAGAAGCAGACCGGCCGCGTCGCCGCCTGACCGCTTCGCGACGTGACATGAAAAACGCCGGCCCCAAGGCCGGCGTTTTTCTTTGCGGCGCCACCGCACCCGTCCGTGGTGCGCGGGCCAGGCCATGCCTGCAGGGGTGCACGCAGGCGCCGGCACCCGCTTGCATGCGCGCACGCGCCTGCAGGGGTGCAGGCGCCGGGCGGCCTCAGGCCGCCTTCTTCTTCTTGGCCTGGTTGGCGGTCTCGGGCGTTTCCACCTTGGTCAGCACCGGGGTGTTGCCGAGCACTTCGATGCGGCCGCCGGCCTTGCGGAAAGCCTCCAGGTCGCGGGCGATGCGCTCGCGGGTGAGGGTGCTGGAGGCCTTGCCGGTATCGGCGAGCTTGCGGCCCTTGGTGGACGTGGGAGCGGTCTTGCGGACGGCCATATGCGTCTCCTTGGTCAGTCGAGGGTGAGCGGGATGCCGCGCTGCCGCTGGTCGCGGTAGCGGGCGCGGATGTCCAGGCAGGCCCGGCCGCCCATCGCGAACTGGCGGCAGATGGCGGGCCGGTCCTGGTAAATCGAGCAACGCAGGTGCAGCGGATCGATGGCCGCGCACCAGCCGTCCTCGTCCTTGGCCATGGTTTCCAGGCCGTGGTCGTCGATGGCGATGAACCGGGCGGGTACGTGGTCGCCCGGCAGCAGCAGGACCGGCAGGCGGCAGCACACTGCATCGCAGTGCCTGCAGTCAGCGCCGGCCTCGCGCGCGCTCAGGACGTCGTCCCCGCGGGGAAGGGAGTGGGAGTGCGCGCTAGCGCGATATCCGCACCGGAATACCGGTGGGCGTGGAGAACCGGAATAAGGATGGCGACGCCCTGGAAGCGGCCCCTGGCCGGCGCGGATGCCGCGGCCTGTGCCGGAAGCCTGGTGCGCGCGGCAGGGGGCACGCGGATGGATGGACTGCCGGATTGCCGGCGAAGTATAGCGCAAATCGCCGATCCGTGCCGAACTGGTGGCGGATCTGCAGGCAACAGCACGCAAAACACTGCATTCCACGCAATCGGCCGCGATGCTGCGCGGCGCGCCACTGGTAGGATCGCCGCTTTCCCAGCTGGTGAGCGCCATGACCCTGCAACGTTTCCATCCGATCGGCATTCCCGGCCAGCCATGGGGCCCGGCGGAAAAGGCGCAGTGGCTGGCGATGCAGCGCCGCCGGCGCAGCCATGCCGACGAGGTGGTTGCGCCGGTGCGCGCACTGGCCGATGCCTGGGACGTACTCGAGTACGGCATGCTGGATTACGCCGGCGAGCGCTACCCGCTACTGGCGCTGCGCAGCCGCGGCTGGGACGGCGGCCTGCCGGTGGCGCTGGTGACCGGCGGCGTGCACGGCTACGAGACCAGCGGCGTGCAGGGCGCGCTGCTGTTCGCGCGCGAGCACGCGGCGGCCTACGCCGGCCGCATCAACCTGCTGGTCGTGCCCTGCGTCAGCCCGTGGGGATACGAGCGCATCCACCGCTGGAACCCCGACGCGGTCGATCCCAACCGTTCCTTCCGCCAGCCCAGCCCGGCGCGCGAGTCGGCGGCGCTGATGGAACTGGTGGCGCCGCTGCGCGGCCGCTTCCTGCTGCACGTGGACCTGCACGAGACCACCGACAGCGACGAGAGCGAGTTCCGCCCGGCGCTGGCCGCGCGCGACGGCAAGCCGTTCGAGCCCGGGTACATCCCCGATGGCTTCTACGTGGTGGACGACAGCGCCAACCCGCAGCCGCAGTTCCAGCAGGCGGTGATCGAGGCGGTGGCGAAGGTCACCCATATCGCCCCGGCCGACGCGGACGGCCGGATCATCGGCTCGCCGGTGCTGGCGCCGGGCGTGATCGCCTATCCGCTGGTGGAGCTGGGGCTTTGCGCCGGCATCACCGGTGCGCCCTACGTGACCACCACCGAGGTCTACCCGGACAGCCCCAGGGCCACCCCGGAGCAGTGCAATGCCGCCCAGGTGGCGGCCATCCGCGGCGCCCTGGACTACGTGCTGGCGCAGCCGCAGGCATAAGGTTTTGCCGCCCGCTGCCGACAACCACTGCGGCGCTCCACGCGCGGCGTGGCGGCAGGCTGGCGGGCCGCGCGCGGCCCGTGGTCTCCGGTAAGATCGCGCGCTTGCGGGCGCCTGCGGACGCCCGGTGCAGACAGGGGAAAAGCATGCGATGGATCGGCTGGCTGTTCGGACGCAAGCGCGCGCAAGGCGTGCCCGACGCCCGTCGTCCGCATGAGCCCGTTGCCGCGGAGCGGCTGCCCGGTACCTTCTCCATGCCGCAGGACGAGGCCGGCGACGCCGGCGAGCACTGGACCGTGCGCCTGGCGGCGATGGCCCTGCCGGCGCAGGCGCCGGCCCCCGATCCGCGGCTGCTGCCGGAGGTCGAGGTCGCCCTGCTGCAGCTGGTGCACGAACGCGCCCGGCTGCCACGCCGGCCGCAGCTGCTGCCGCAGCTGCTGGGCCTGCTCAACGACGAACGCGCATCCGGGCGCCAGATCGCCGAGGTGATCGGCCGCGACCCGGCGCTGGCGGCCAACCTGCTGCGCTTGGCCAACAGCCCGATGTACCGCGTGCAGAGCGCCATGGTGGAGAGCCTGGACCGCGCGGTGGCGCTGGTCGGGACCGAGGGCCTGCGCCAGCTGGTGGCGGTGGCGCTGATGCAGCCGGTGATGCGGCTGGAGGGCGGTGCCACCGGCAGCCTGCCCGAGCGCGTGTGGGAACACACCGAACTGGCAACCGGGCTGGTCGCGCGCAGCGCCTCCGGGCGCGGGCGCGACGCGGTGTTTGCCGCGCAGCTGTTGGCACTGATGCAGGGCCTGGGCGCGATCATGGTGGTGCAGGCCCTGCGCGACGCCTGCGCGCGCCTGCAATGCCAGGCCCCCGACGCGACCACCACGGCCGAACTGCTGCAGCGCTGGGCGCGGCGGATCGGGCAGGGCGTGTCCCGCGCCTGGGACCTGCCAGCGGTGGCCGGGGTGCAGGACGTGGCCGGGGTGGCCAGCCTCGAGGCGCTGCTGGAAACCGCCAGCAGCGCCGCGGTGGACATCATGCTTGCCGGCAGCGAGGCCGCCGCCGGCTGAGCGCTGCTTGCCGGTCCGGAGCCAGGCGGGCTTCCCCATCGAGCAGTGCCGGACGCGAGGCGGCGATCCCGCCGGGAAAGGCGCGTGGCGCCCGTGTGCGCCCGCAGGCGCCACCGGTTGCCGAGCGCCTGGTTGCTGCATGCCCGGGGGCGGCCCCGCCCGGCCGGTCAGGACAACGCGCTCAGGACGCCGGCTGCCAACCCGGGCCCGGGACGGTATTGATCATCCAGGGGATGCCGAACCTGTCGACGCAGGCACCGAAGCCGGGCGACCAGAAGGTCTCGGCAAAGGGCATGGTCTGCTGGCCCCCTTCGGAGAGCTGCTCGAACCAGCGCCGGGCGTCGTCGATGTTGTCGGTATGCAGGGTCACGTCGAAGCCGTTCTTGGGCTTGTCGATGTTGGGCGCCCACTCCTGGTCCATGTCCGCGCCCATCAGTGACTGGTCGCCCACGTCCAGCCAGGCATGCATGAGCCAGTCCTTGTAGCGCTCGTCCAACTGCATCCCTTCGGGATTCATCGAATAGGGCACGGCGTTGGTGATCTTGCCGCCAAGCACCCTGGCATAGAACTCGAACGCCTCGCGGCACTGCCCCCGGAAACTGAGGCTGGTCACGATCTTCATACGTCTCCTCCTTGGTGAGTGGCCGCGGGCGGCATGCCCGGGGCGGTTCTGTGGATCGGCTGCACTCCCGCGACGGGTGGAGGGCGGGCAGATCGACATGCACGAGGAGGTCGCGTTGCCGGGGCAGGGCCGGACACGATCCTGGGCGGAGGGAATATGCATCCAGGCCCGCCTGCGGGCATGAATGCGCGATGCGCGCCACATGGAACGGCGCGGGGTGTCCGGATCGACCGGGGGCTGGCGCGGGGCGCCGGGTCCGGCGCCCAGGACAGGCCCTGCCTCGGGAGCGAGGCAGGGGCCCGCCCCAACGCACCGGGATTACCGCACCTTCCAGGGCCGCCCGTGAGTGGGGCGCGCGGACGCGTATGGATTCCCGCAACGGTTCCGCGGCGCCAGCTGGGTCGGTGCGCGGAGGCTACGCCTTGTTGCGGTGGACCAGGTCGCTGGTCCCGCACTCGGGGGAATCGCGGAAGAATTCCAGCCCCGACTTGCGCAGGCGGGGATGATGCCCCGGGAGGCAGGTGAAGCGGATGGCGGTGTTGGTCTGGCAGGCGCTGCACTTGAGGTAGTACCCGAACTTGCCGTAGCACACCTGTCCCTCGCGGCCGCCACAGGACTTGCAAGCCGGCAGGGCAGGCTGGGGTGGCGACACCGGGGCAGCGGCCGCCTCGACGACGGGCGGTGCTTCCACGGCCTGCGCGACCGGCGGCGGGGTTGCGGCCACCCGCGCGTCCCGGGCGGATGCGCCGTCGCCTGCCGGCTGGTGCATCGCAGCCAGCTGGCGGGCCACGGCTTCCAGGGTGTCGGAAGACACGAACTTGGCGGCGGTACGCAGGATGCCCAGCAACGGATTCTCGTTGTCCACGTCCCGCCAGATGGCCTTGCGCAGCTGGTCGGCCTTGATCACGCGGCGGGTGTCGAAGTGCCTGGGACGGTCGATGCGGGCGCTGGGGGATACCAGCACGAAGTGCTGGAACGCCGGTGGGATGGCGAAGCCGAGCCGGGTGGGGAGGGCAAGCGAGGCCATCACCTCGCGCAGGACCTGGATGTGGCGCTCGTTCTGCTCCAGCTCGCCAGTCCGTCCTATCAGTCCATGTCCTTCGACGACCGGTTCGGGTTGCTCGTGGATGCGGAGCTGGCGACGCGGGAGAATCGTCGTGTCACCCGCCTGCTGAAATCTGCAAAGCTCAAAGCCCCTGGCGCGGTGCCCGAGGACATCGACTTCTCTGCCCGGCGTGGCATCGACAAGCGCCAGGTCATGGATCTCCTGACCTGCCAGTGGATCGAGCGTGGCCAACATGTGGTCATCACCGGGCCCACCGGCACCGGCAAGACCTGGCTTGGCTGCGCGCTGGGACGCGAAGCTGCCCGAAAGGGATTGTCGGTCAGCTACCAGCGCATGCCACGACTGATGGAGGACATGGAGGTCGCGTACTCGGATGGGAGCTTGCCGGCGTTGCGTACGAAGCTGGGCAAGGCCAGGTTGCTCATCCTGGATGATTGGGGCGTCGCCCCGATCACTGCCCGGGGTCGACAGCACCTGCTGGAGGTGATCGACGACCGCGTTCCCGGAGGATCGGTGCTGATCACGTCCCAGCTTCCGGTGAAGACCTGGCATGACTACCTGGGCGAGCCCACGGTGGCCGACGCCATCCTGGATCGCCTGCTGCACAACAAGCACACCATTGAGTTGAAAGGCGACTCGATGCGCAAGCACGCAGTTCGTTGATCTGATCATCGTTCCCGGCGAGCGCCGGGAACGATGGTTCTGACCGGGCAGCGGCGATGCCTCCTTGGAGGCGGATACTGATCCCCTTCGACGGAACGGCTGCCGGCCGCCAGGTCTACTGCGCCCGGACCTCGCGCTCGTACCACGGGCGAGTGTTGTTGACGATCTTGACCACCGACAGCATCACGGGCACTTCGATCAGCACGCCCACCACGGTGGCCAGCGCCGCGCCCGAGTGCACGCCGAAGAGGGCCACAGCCGTAGCGACCGCAAGCTCAAAGAAATTGCTGGCACCAATCAGCGCCGACGGTCCCGCCACGCAGTGGGCGACGCCCAGCCTGCGGTTGAGCAGGTAGGCCAGGCCGGAGTTGAAGTAGACCTGGATCAGGATCGGCACCGCCAGGATTGCGATGATCAGGGGCTGCTCGACGATCTGCCTGCCCTGGAAGCCGAACAGCAGCACCAGCGTCGCCAGCAGTGCCACCAGCGAGACAGGCCCGAGACGAGCGCGCACCCGCTCCAGCCGGGCCTCGCCGCCATGTGCAAGCAACCAGCGACGGAGGAAGACTGCGACCGCGACCGGCACCAGGATGTAGAGGCCGACTGACAGCGCCAGCGTGTCCCAAGGTACCGTGATCGACGACAGCCCCAGCAGCAGGGCTACCAGCGGTGCGAACGCCACCACCATGATCGCGTCATTGAGCGCGACTTGGCTGAGCGTGAAGTTCGCGTCGCCACGGCACAGGTTGCTCCACACGAACACCATTGCGGTGCATGGCGCGGCAGCCAGCAGGATCAGCCCTGCCATGTAGGAGTCGATCTGGTCCGCCGGGAGCCAGTCGGCGAAGACATGCCGCAGGAAGAACCAGCCCAGCAGGGCCATTGAGAACGGCTTGACCGCCCAGTTGACGAACAGGGTGACGCCGATGCCGCGCCAGTGCCTGCCCACTTCCCGCATGGCGCCGAAGTCGACCTTCAGCAGCATGGGGATGATCATCAGCCAGATCAGTGCGGCCACCGGCAGGTTGACATTCGCGACTTCCATGCCGCCGAGGGCTGCGAACGCACCCGGCATGAAATGTCCCAAGCCGGTGCCGACCACGATGCACAACGCCACCCACAGGGTCAGGTAACGCTCGAACAGCCCCATGCGGGGCGTTGCCTCAGCCATGGACGGACGCCTCGTCTTCAGGCTGTACGAAACCGATGCGATCGAGCGAGTCCTTCAGGGCGGCACGGTCGTCCCAGACCTCGGCCGGCAGTGCCAGCAGTGCCTGCAGGCGCGCCTTGACGATGCGGTGGGCCTGGCGGAATGCCTCCCGCTTGTCCTCATCATCGCCTTCCACGGCTGCCGGGTCTGGAAGCCCCCAGTGCACGCGGAGAAAGTCCCCGAGCACGACGGGGCAGGTTTCGGCCGCGGCCGAATCGCAGACGGTCACCACCAGATCCATCGGTGCCGCGTCCGGCGTTGTGAACTCATCCCAGGACTTGCTGCGCAGGCCTGCGGTGGCAATGCCTTCGGCCGCCAGCTGGGCAAGCGCCCAGGGATTGACCGTGCCGGCCGGCTGGCTGCCGGCGCTGAAGACCTCGAAGCGGTGGCCGGCCCAGGCGCGGAGCGTGGCCTCGGCCAGCACGCTGCGCGCGGAGTTGCCGGTGCACAGGAAAAGGACGCGACGCTTCATCGGGACGGTTCCTCGAGTGACAGGTGGGAGGGGGTCAACAGGCGCAGGCGGCCGCGACATCAGGGGGGCAGCTCTCGTCCGAGGAGCCCGCGCAGCAGTTGTGGGTCAGGTAGGCGACCAGTGCGTTCATGGCCTCGAAGTTGGCGCGGTAGCAGACGTTGCGCCCCCGGCTCTCGCTGCCGATCAGGCCGGCGTGGACGAGTTCCTTCAGGTGGAAGGACAGGGTTGCGCCGGGGACGGCCAGCGCTTCCGCGATTTCACCGGCCATGCGGCCGTCGGGCCCGGCCTCGACCAGCAACCGGAAGATCGCCAGCCGGGTGGCGTGGCCCAGCGCCGTCAGCGCAGCGATTGCCTGATTCGTTTCCATCATTCTAGAATAGTCGAATGAATAACGAACGGCAATCATCCGCGCTCCTCGACCTCCCCCATCTGGCCGCCGACCTGCTTCCCGGCCCTCGCCATGACGCACTCGGTGCAGACACGGGCCAGCCGGCGCCGCGCATCCTCCTGCTGTACGGCTCGCTGCGGCCGCAGTCCTACAGCCGCAAGCTGGCCTTGGAGGCCGAGCGCATCTTGCGCCACCTCGGCGCCGAAACGCGGGTGTTCGATCCACACGATCTGCCGCTGCTGGACAGCGTTGGCAAAGACCATCCGAAGGTGCGGCAACTGCGCGAATGGTCGCAGTGGTCGGAAGGTCAGGTCTGGGTTTCGCCCGAACGCCACGGCACGATCACCGGCGTGTTCAAGAACCAGATTGACTGGCTGCCCCTCGAGGATGGCAGCGTGCGTCCCACCCAGGGGCGGACGCTGGCGGTGATGCAGGTGTGCGGCGGATCGCAGTCGTTCAACGTGGTCAACACTCTGCGGGTGCTGGGGCGGTGGATGCGGATGGTGACGATTCCCAACCAGTCCTCGGTCGCCAAGGCATGGCAGGAGTTTGACGACGCGGGACGTATGCGCGCCTCTCCGTTCTACGACCGGGTGGTGGACGTGATGGAGGAGCTGGTCAAGTTCACGCTCCTGGTTCGCGGGCGAAGCGCCTATCTGAATCGCCCCGGCTTCTGTAGACAC
>NZ_RRYK01000016.1:0-14052 GCF_003931635.1 Pseudoxanthomonas sp. SGNA-20
GCGCCCCGGCCCGAATCACCAATCACCAATCACCGCAGGCTACTTGACCTGCTGCTTGCCCAGCTTGCGGGCCAGGGTGCGGCGATGCATGCCGAGGCGGCGGGCGGTTTCGGAGACGTTGAAGCCGGTTTCGGCCAGGACTTCGTGGATCCGCTCCCATTCCAGGGTCTTGATCGAGGTGGGACGCTCGCCCAGGCCGACGTCGGCGTTGCCCTGGGCCTTGCCGAAGGCGGCTTCGATGTCGTCGGTGTTGGAGGGCTTGGCCAGGTAGTGGCAGGCGCCCAGCTTGATCGCTTCCACCGCGGTGGCGATGCTGGCATAGCCGGTCAGCACCACGATCAGCATGTCGGGATCGCGCGCATGCAGGGCCTGGACGCAGGCCAGGCCGGAACTGCCGCCGGCCAGCTTGAGGTCGACCACCGCGTAGCCGGGCTCGAACTCCTGCAGCACCGCGTCCAGCTCGGCCTGGCCGGGCACGTGCCGGACTTCGTAGCCGCGGCGCTCGAAGGAGCGGACCAGGGTGCGGGCGAAGGCAGCGTCGTCTTCGACGATCAGCAGCTTGCGCGGCTGCTCAATGGATTCATTCATCGTCATCGGCATCCGGGTCGGGGGGATCGGGCTGGGGCGGTAGCAGGGCGGCCAGTGGCAGTTCCAGGACCACCCGGGCGCCGCCGGGGGAGCGGTTGGAGGCGTTGAGGCGTCCGCCCAGGCTGCGGGCCACGTTCAGCGAGAGGAACAGGCCCAGGCCGCCGCCCGGGCGGCCCTTGGTCGAATTGTAGGGCTTGCCGAAGTTGGCCAGCGTCTGCTCGCTGAACCCGGGGCCGTTGTCGCTGACCTCCAGGACCAGGGTCTGCCGGTCGCCCCCGGCGAGGCGGACTTCCATGCCAACCCAATCCGGCGATGCCTCCAGTGCGTTATCCAGGATGTTGCCGATCATCTGCTTGAGGCCGGAGTCGGAGATGATCGGCACGTCCGCCTCAAGGCGGCGGCGGTAGTCGAGCGTGCGCACCGGACGGGTGGCGCTCCATTCGCTGACCAGGCCGTCGAGGAAGGTTGCCAGGGTGGTCTGTGCCGGCGCTTCGCCGCGGGCGTCGCCGGCCGACAACAGGATGCCGGTGACGATCGACTTGCAGCGCTCGAGCTGGGCCTGCATTTCGTCCAGGTCCTGCTGCAGGTCCGGGTGTTCGGTGAACGGCGCCATGCGCCGCCAGTCGCCGAGCAGCACCGACAGCGTGGCCAGCGGCGTGCCCAGTTCGTGCGCGGCGCCGGAGGCCAGCAGGCCCATGCGCACGATGTGCTCCTCCTCCACCGCCTGCTGGCGCAGCGCCGCCAGGCGTGCGTCGCGGTCACGCAGGATGCGGGCGATGCGGCCGATGAACAGGGCGGCCAGGGCCGCCGTCAGCAGGAAGCAGGCCAGCAGGCCCTGCACGTAGGGATCGGCCACGCCGCGCGCCGGATTGGCGTGGATGGTGACCGGCCCGGGCGAGACCACCATGCCCAGCACGCCGGCGCAGGCCGCGGCCACCACCACCCACGCGGCCCAGCCGGGCAGTAGCAGGGCGCCGAGCGCCACCTGCAGGAGGTACAGGAACAGGAAGGGGTTGGTGATGCCGCCGCTGAGGTAGAGCTGCGCGGTCAGCGCGGCCACGTCCACCAGCAGGGCCGCCAGCAGCGCCAGGTCGCCGACTTCCTGCCGCGGCCGCCAGAACACCAGGCAGGCCAGGTTGAACGCGGCCAGGCAGCCGGCGATGCCCAGCATGGTGACCAGCGGCAGCTCGATGTCCAGCGCGAAGTGGACGAAGCCGATGGTCGCGACCTGGCCGACGATGGCGTACCAGCGCAGCTCGATCAGCTGCTGCATGTTGCGCAGGCCGGCGCCGTGCGCCTCGTCGGCCGGGGCCAGTTCGAACAGGGCGGGGCTAGCGGGCGCGCCCGCGCCCGGGGTGCGTGGATCCATCCGGTTGCTCCGTGCTGCGCTGGCGCCAGTGGCGGCGGATGCGCCGTTCCTCCAGCGCGAAGCGCCAGGCGCCGAAGGCCACCAGCAGGGCCAGCGCGAACCAGGTCAGCGCATAGCCCAGGTGGTTGTCGCGGAACCGTACCACCGTCAGCCCGCCGCGGGGCCAGGGGCTGCCGGCCTGGACCGCCGAGGCGGCGTCGGCGTCGATGAAGTAGGGCAGGGCGCCGGCCAGGCCGCGGTGGGCGGCGATGGCCTCCACGTCACGCGAGTACCAACGCTCCTGCTCCGGCTGGTTGCGGCGCAGGAAGCCGCCGCCGGGCTCGCCCAGGCGCAGCAGCCCCGTGACTTCCGCCGGGGCGTCCGCATCGGGCGGGACGGGTTGCCAGTGCTCGGGCACGAAGCCCAGGTTGACCAGGACCACGCTGCCGTCGTCGCGGCGCAGCGGCCGCAGCAGCCAGTGGCCGGAACCGGCCTCGGTCAGCGCCTGGGTGCGGGTATCCAGGCCCGGCAGCCAGTGGCCGCTGACGCGGACCCGGCGGTATTCGTGGTCGACGGGGGAAGAGGCCGCCCACGCGGCTGCGTCGGGCGCAGGCACCGGGGCGGCGTGCACCCGCGCGTCGACGCGGGCGATGAGGTCGTGCTTCCAGTGCAGGCGCTGGACCTGCCACAGGCCCAGCGAGAGGAACAGCAGGAACCCAAACGCGAACGCCACCGCCAGGACGGCGGTGGCGATCGGGCCGTGCGGCCGCCGCGGGGCGGCCTCAGGCAGGCTGTTCATGGCGGTGGACCCTGGAACCGTTGTCCATGTGGCCAGCGTAACAGCCGCGGCGCATGGCCGGCGTCAGGGCATGACCCGCGCGTCGTGGGTCGACATGTGCGGCATCATGTTGGCGTTCATGTGGTGCATGACCCACAGCGAACCGGCCAGCACGATCACCACCAGGACCACGGTGAACATCAGCGCAAGCATGTTCCAGCCGCCTTCCGAGCGCGCGTTCATGTGCAGGAAGTAGACCATCTGCACCACGATCTGGACCACGGCCAGGCCGAGGATCACCAGGGCCGTGGTGCCGGAGTCCTGGATCACGTTGCCCATCACCAGCCAGAACGGGATGGCGGTGAGGACCACCGACAGGACGAAGCCGATGACGTAGTCGCGCAGGCTGCCGTGCGCGCCCTCCTCGTGGGCGTGGTGCTCGCCGCCGTGCTCGTCGTGGCTGGCGGCGTGGGCGTGGATGTCGTGGGGCTGGCTCATGGCAGCACTCCCATCAGGTAGACGAAGGTGAAGACGCCGATCCAGACGACGTCGAGGAAATGCCAGAACAGGGACAGGCACATCAGGCGGCGGCGGTTGGCCTCGTGCAGCCCGTGCATGCGCACCTGCACCATCAGCACCACCAGCCACACGATGCCGAAGGCCACGTGCAGGCCGTGGGTGCCGACCAGGGCGAAGAACGAGGACAGGAACGCGCTGCGCTGCGGGCCGGCGCCCTCGTGGACCAGGTGCGAGAACTCGTACAGCTCCAGCCCCAGGAACGCGGCGCCGAACAGGCCGGTCACCGCCAGCCAGCCGAGCACCCCGGCGGTGCTGCGGCGCTGCATGGACAGCATCGCGAAGCCGTAGGTGATCGAGGACAGCAGCAGCATGGCCGTGTTGAGGGCCACCAGCGGCAGGTCGAACAGGTCGGCGCCGGTGGGGCCGGCGGCGTAGTTGCGGCCCAGCACGCCGTACACCGCGAACAGGCAGGCGAAGATGAGCAGGTCGCTCATCAGGTAGATCCAGAACCCGAGCAGGGTGCCGTTCTGCGGGTGGTGGTGGCCGCCGGTGTCGTAGAACCGGGTCGGGTCGCCGGCGAGCGGCGAGGATGCGATGGCGGCGTCAGACATTGGCGTTCTTCAGCAGTTCGGTGCGGGCGGCTTCGGTCTCGGCCACGTACTCGGCCGGGATGTAGTAGTCCCGCTTGTAGTTGAAGGTATGCACGATCGAGGCGATCACGGTCGCGGCGAAGGCGCCGATGGCCAGCCACCAGATGTGCCAGACCAGGGCGAAGGCGCACACGGTGGACAGCCCGGCGATGACCACGCCGGCGGCGGTGTTCTTCGGCATGTGGATCGGCAGGAAGCCGGAGGTCGGGCGCTGGGCGCCGCGCTGCTTCATGTCCCACCACGCGTCGTTGTCGTGCACCACCGGGGTGAAGGCGAAGTTGTACACCGGGGGCGGCGAGGAGGTGGACCATTCCAGGCTGCGGGCGTCCCAGGGGTCGCCGGTCACGTCGCGCAGCTTCTCGCGGTTGCGGAAGCTGACGAAGATGCAGACCAGGAAGGCGGCGATGCCGATGGCGACCAGCACCGCGCCGAAGGCGGCGACCTGGAACCAGATCTGCAGCGACGGGTCGGTGAAGTGGCTCATGCGGCGGGTCACGCCCATCAGGCCCAGCACGTACAGCGGGGTGAAGGCGAACCAGTAGCCGGCCAGCCAGAACCAGAACGAGACCTTGCCCCAGAACGGGTCGAGCTTGAAGCCGAAGGCCTTCGGGAACCAGAAGGTCATGCCGGCGAACAGGCCGAACACCACGCCGCCGATGATCACGTTATGGAAGTGCGCGATCAGGAACAGGCTGTTGTGCAGCACGAAGTCGGCCGGCGGGACGGCCAGCAGCACGCCGGTCATGCCGCCCACCACGAAGGTGACCATGAAGCCCACCGTCCACAGCATCGGCACCTCGAAGCGGATGCGGCCGCGGTACATGGTGAACAGCCAGTTGAAGATCTTCGCGCCCGTGGGGATCGAGATGATCATCGTGGTGATGCCGAAGAACGAGTTGACGCTCGCCCCCGATCCCATGGTGAAGAAGTGGTGCAGCCACACCAGGTACGACAGGATGGTGATGCAGACGGTCGCGTAGACCATCGAGCTGTAGCCGAACAGGCGCTTGCCCGAGTAGGCCGAGACGATTTCCGAGAACACGCCGAAGATCGGCAGGATCAGGATGTAGACCTCCGGGTGGCCCCAGATCCAGATCAGGTTCACGTACATCATCGGGTTGCCGCCGAGGTCGTTCGTGAAGAAGTTGGTCCCCACGTAACGGTCCAGCGACAGCAGCGCCAGGACGGCGGTCAGCACCGGGAAGCTGACCACGATCAGCACGTTGGTGCACAGCGCGGTCCAGGTGAACACCGGCATCTTCATCAGGGTCATGCCCGGCGCGCGCATCTTGACGATGGTCACGATCAGGTTGACGCCCGACAACAAGGTGCCGACGCCTGCTATCTGCAGCGCCCAGATGTAGTAGTCCATGCCCACGTCGGGGCTGTACTCGATGCCCGACAGCGGCGGGTAGGCCAGCCAGCCGGTCTTGGCGAACTCGCCCACGAACAGCGACAGCATGACCAGCACCGCGCCGGCGGTGGTCATCCAGAAGCTGAAGTTGTTGAGGAACGGGAAGGCGACGTCGCGGGTGCCGATCTGCAGCGGCACCAGGTAGTTCATCAGGCCCGTCACCAGCGGCATGGCCACGAAGAAGATCATGATCACGCCGTGGGCGGTGAACACCTGGTCGTAGTGGTGCGGCGGCAGGTAGCCCAGGTTGTCACCGAAGGCGATGGCCTGCTGCAGGCGCATCATCAGCGCGTCGGCGAAGCCGCGCAGCAGCATCACCAGGCCCAGCACCATGTACATGATGCCGATCTTCTTGTGGTCGATGCTGGTGAACCAGTCGCGCCACAGGGTGCCCCACAGCTTGTACTTGGTGATCAGCGCCAGCACGGCCAGGCCGGCCACGCAGGTGCCGATGAACGCCGAGAGGATGACCGGGTCGTGCAGCGGGAACGATTCCCAGCCCAGGTAGCCGGTCAACGGGTTATAGGGTGCCGAAGTGGAATGAGGGGAGGACATGATTCGGGACTTCCGTCGTCAGGCCGCCGCGCCGGGTGCGGGCGCGGCGACGGACCGCATCAGGAGCGGGAGAGGGTGGTGGCCAGGCCGGGGGCCGGGGCGTCGCCGGCGGCGCACATGGCCGACTGCACGTAGCGGCCGCCACGCAGGTCGCCGCGGCTGCGGGCCTCCAGGCCCTCCATGCGGGTGCGGCCGGAGCCGTTGCCGGCGTCGATGGCCATCATCTCGTGCAGGCACATCCGGCGCGGGTCGACGCAGCGGTTGAGGACGGCCTCGTACAGGGCCGGGTCGACCGCGGCGAAGTGGTGCACCGGCTCGCGCACGCTGGGCTTTTCCAGCTCCAGGTAGCCCTCGCGGCCCAGCTCCCTGCCGCTTTCGCGGACCTTGCCCACCCAGGCGTCGAAGCCTTCCTGGCTGAGCGCATGGAAGCGGAAGCGCATGCCGGAGAAGCCGGCGCCGCTGTAGTTGGACGAGAAGCCTTCGTACTCGCCCTCGGTGCTGATCACCGCGTTCAGCTCGGTCTGCATGCCCGGCATGGTGTAGATCATGCCGGCCAGCGCCGGGACGTAGAACGCGTTCATCACCGTGGAGGAGGTGAGCTTGAAGCGGATCGGGCGGTCGACCGGGGCAGCCAGCTCGTTCACGGTGGCGATGCCCTGTTCGGGGTAGATGAACAGCCACTTCCAGTCGAGCGAGACCACCTCGACCTCCAGCGGCTCCACGCCCTCCGGCACCGGCTTGCCCTCGGCGATGCGCTCGAGGGGGCGGTACGGGTCCAGGGTGTGGGTGGTGATCCAGGTGATCGAACCCAGGGCGATGATGATCAGCAGCGGGGCCGACCACACCACCAGCTCCAGCTGCAGGGAGTGGTCCCAGTCGGGCTTGTAGGTCGCCTTGCTGTTCGAGGCCCGGTAGCGCCAGGCGAAGAACAGGGTGAGGCAGATCACCGGGACGATGATGATCAGCATCAGCACCGTGGCGATGATGATCAGGTTGCCCTGCTGGCGGGCGACGTCGCCCGGGGCGTTCAGCAGGATGGTGTTGCAACCGCCCAGCAACACGGCCAGGCTGGCAGCCGCCAGGAGGCGGCACAGGGTCTTGGGAAGGGACATCGTGCTTCGATTCGCGCTTGGCGGGGGTGCGCTGCACCGCACACTGTACCGCCGGGGGCAGGGGGGGGCGATTGGACGTTTTGTCCTATCGCCCGGCGCGGGTTTTGGTGTCACCCTGTCCGGGCCGGGTTGTGTACCCGGCCGTGGCCGTGCAACCTTGGCCGCAGCGACACCTTCCCGCCGCCTGCAACCGTTGCCATGACCTCGATCCCAGTGTCCAGCCATACCGTCTCCATCCACGGCCAGGATGCCTCCCAGCACGAGGTCGCCCCCGGCGAGATCGCCGTTGGCGTCGTGATCGGCCGGGCCTCGGAGTACTTCGACTTCTTCGTCTACGGCATCGCCTCGGCCCTGGTGTTCCCGAAGGTGTTCTTCCCCTTCGCCGAACCCCTGCAGGCGACCCTGTACTCGTTCGCGATCTTTGCCCTGGCATTCATCTCCCGCCCGCTGGGCACGGCGCTGTTCCTGCGCATCCAGGCGCGCTGGAGCCGCGGCACCAAGATGACCGCGGCCCTGTTCCTGCTGGGCACGGCCACCGCCGGCATCGCCTTCCTGCCCGGGTACGCGCGCCTGGGGACGACCGCGATCGTGCTGCTGGCGCTGTTCCGCCTGGCCCAGGGCGTGGCGCTGGGCGGGTCCTGGGACGGCCTGCCGTCGCTACTGGCGCTCAACGCCCCCAAGCACCGCCGCGGCTGGTACGCCATGCTCGGCCAGCTGGGCGCGCCGGTGGGCTTCATCGTCGCCGCGGCGCTGTTCGCCTTCCTGCTCGGCAACCTCCCGGCCGAGGACTTCTACGCCTGGGGCTGGCGCTACCCGTTCTTCGCGGCCTTCGCCATCAACGTGGTGGCGCTGTTCGCGCGCCTGCGCCTGGTCGTCACCCACGAGTACGAGCGGCAGATGGGCCAGCGCGAGCTGGAGCCGGTGCCGCTGCGCGAGCTGTTCCGGGAGAAGGGCAGGCACGTGGTGATCGGCGCCTTCGCGCCGCTGGCAAGCTACGCCCTGTTCCACATCGTCACCATCTTCCCGGTCTCGTGGATCCTGCTGTTCTCCGAGCAGCCGATCACCGAGGTGCTGCTGGTGCAGGTGGTCGGCGGCTTCCTCGCCATCGGCGGCGTGCTGGCCTCCGGCGTGATCGCCGACCGCTTCGGCCGGGTCCCGACCCTGGGCGCGCTGGCGCTGGCGATCGCCATGTTCAGCGGCTTCGCCCCGACGCTGCTGGGCGGCGGCGAGCTGGCGCGGGACGTGTTCCTGCTGCTGGGCTTCGTCCTGCTGGGGCTGTCCTACGGCCAGTCCTCCGGCGCGGTGACCCGCAACTTCGGCTCCCGCTACCGCTACACCGGCGCGGCGCTGACCTCGGACTTCGCCTGGCTGATCGGCGCTGCCTTCGCCCCGCTGGTGGCCCTGGGCCTGTGCGCCAACTTCGGCCTGGCCTACATGGGCGCCTACCTGCTGTCCGGCGCGCTGTCCACGCTGCTGGCGCTGCTGGTGCACCGCTGGCTCAAGCAGCGCGAGGCCGCGGCCGGCTGAGGCCGGCCGCCGCGCGCCGTGCCCGGTAAAATGGCGGTTCCATTGCCGTGACCGATGCCGTGAGCGTTCCCGAGACCGATTCCGATATCCAGCTCCGCCGGATCCGCTGGCGCTGCCGCCGTGGCATGCGCGAGCTGGACCAGCTGTTCGAACGCTTCCTGAAACACCGCTGGGAGCAAGCTTCCGACGCCGAGCGAGGGGTATTCCTACGGATGCTCGATTGCGAGGACGATAAGCTCTGGCGCTGGTTCATGGGATACGAGGACTGTCCGGATGCCGAACTCGCCGGGCTCATCGCCGGCATCCGCGCCCTTCCGTCTTGAGTGGCGCCCCTCGCGCTGGCCGTCGCTGGCGCTGCTGGCGCTCGCGCCGCTGGCCGCGGCCTGCGTGCTGGCTTCCGGCGTCCCGCCGCGGGCCGGCGCGGCGCTGGCCGGCATCGCCCTGGCCTGGGGCCTATGGCAGGCGTGGGCGCAGCGCCGGCAGTCCCGCCACCTGCTGGTGCTGGACGCCGACGGCGGCGCGCTGTTCGACGGCGTGCGCGTGCAGGCCTGGCAGGTCCGCTGGCGCGGACCGCTGGCGGTGGTGGAGCTGGTCGACGACGATGGCCGCCGCTGGCGCCTGGCGTGGTGGCCGGACACCCTGCCTCCGGTGGCGCGGCGTGAACTGCGACTGGCCACGCGGCGCGGCCGCGCTTCGCTGTACACCTCGCCGGTGGCACCATAACCGCCCCAAGCGCCGGGTTCCCGGCAGCGGACATCCCTGATCCATGTTCAGACCGGTCCCCGTCGCCATCGGGTTGCGCTACCTGCGCGCCAAACGCCGCAACGCCTTCATTTCCTTCATCTCGCTGGCCTCGATCATCGGCATCGCCCTGGGCGTCATGGTGCTGATCACCACCATGGCGGTGATGAGCGGCTTCCAGAAGGAGATCCGCGACCGCCTGCTGCAGTTCGCCGCCCATGCCACCGTGTCGGCCAGCGGCGAGCCGATGCTGGAGTGGCGGGAGGCGCTGGAGGTGGCCGGGCGCGACCCGCGCGTGGCCGGCGCCGCGCCGTACGTGGAGACCGAGGCCCTGCTGTCCGGGCCGCGCCGGCAGCCGGCGATGGTGCGCGGGGTGGAGCCGGCGCTGGAGGAGCAGGTGTCGGAGGTCGCGCGCAAGATCAAGCGCGGCGACGCCGCCTCGCTGCAGCCGGGCTCGTTCAACATCCTGCTGGGCCAGGAGCTGGCGCTGTGGCTGGGCGTGGACGTGGGCGACACCGTGCTGGTGATGCTGCCGGAGTTCCAGGGCTCGCCGATGGGCGCGATGCCGCGCTACAAGCGCTTCACCGTCAGCGGCGTGTTCGAGGCCGGCTACAACGACATCGACCGCGGCCTGGCCATGGTGCACATGGACGACCTGCAGCGTGTGCTGCGGGTGGAGGGGGTTACCGGCGTGCGCCTGAAGCTGCACGACCTCAACCGCTCCTACGAGGTGGCGCGCGACCTGGCGCTGCAGCTGCCGGGCTTCTACCGGGTCAGCGACTGGACCCAGGAGAACGCCAACCTGTACCAGTCGCTGAAGATGGAAAAGACGGTGATGGGCATCCTGTTGTCGCTGATCATCCTGATGGGCGCCTTCACCCTGGTGAACTCGCAGGTGATGCTGGTCACCGACAAGCAGGCCGACATCGCCATCCTGCGCACCCTGGGCCTGACCCCGGGCGGGGTGATGCAGGTGTTCATGGTGCAGGGCACGCTGATCGGCATCGTCGGCACCGTGCTGGGCTTCGTCGGCGGCGTGGCCCTGACCTGGAACCTGGAGCGCATCCTCGACGCGATCGAGGCGCTGTTCGACATCACCCTGCTGCCCGAAGACGTCTACTACATCACCGGCCTGCCCACCGACATGCAGACCGGCGACGTGGCCGCGACCGTGGTGGTGGCGTTGCTGATGAGCTTCCTGGCCACGCTTTACCCGGCCTGGCGCGCGGCCCGGACCCAGCCGGCGGAGGCGCTGCGCTATGAATGACCCGATCCTGCATGCCGGCGAGGCGCTGCGCGCCGAGGGCCTGGGCAAGACCTACGCCGAAGGCAAGCTGCGCACCCACGTGTTCGACGGCCTGGACCTGCGCGTGGCCGCGGGCGAGACGGTGGCCATCGTCGGCGCCTCCGGTGCCGGCAAGAGCACCCTGCTGCACCTGCTGGGTGGGCTGGACACGCCCACCGCCGGCGAGGTCTACGTGGCCGGGCAGAAGATGTCGGCGCTGTCGGATGCCGCCCGCGGCCGCCTGCGCAACCGCGCCCTGGGCTTCGTCTACCAGTTCCACCACCTGCTGCCGGAGTTCACCGCGCTGGAGAACGTGATGATGCCGGTGCTGCTGTCCGGCGGCGATCCGGCCGAGGCCAGCCGCCGCGCCACCGAGCTGCTGCAGGCGGTGGGACTTGGCAAGCGCCTGGGACACAAGCCCGGCGAGCTGTCCGGCGGCGAGCGCCAGCGCGCCGCGGTGGCGCGGGCCCTGGTCAACCGCCCGGCCTGCGTGCTCGGCGACGAGCCCACCGGCAACCTCGACGAGAAGACCGCGGCCACGGTGTTCGACCTGATGCTCGACCTCAACCGTGCCCAGCGCACCAGCCTGGTCCTGGTCACCCACGACCGGCGCCTGGCCGCGCGCCTGGACCGGGTGCTGGAACTGCACGAAGGCCGCCTGCGCGAGTTGCCGCCGGCGGCCTGAGGCCGCGCTCAGCGGGAGGCCTGGTCGCGGTCGCCGCCGGCATGGCGGTCCACGTGCCCCAGGTCGCGGCCGGGGGCGATGCGGTCGCGCACCCGCTGCTTGAGCTCGGCGATCTCCGGGAAACCGCCGTCCTCGGCGCGCGACCAGATGCGCTCACCGTCGGCGTAGACCTCGAACACGCCCCCGGTGTCCGGCACCAGCGACAGCCGTGCCAGCTCGTTCTGGAAGGTGCCCAGCAGTTCCTGCGCCATCCAGGCCGCGCGCAGCAGCCAGCGGCAGCGGGTGCAGTAGTGGATCTCGACGTGGTGGTCCAAGGCGGTGCTCCGGCCGGGTCCGGCAGTATCGCGCGGCCGGGTGCGCGACCCAACCGCCCCGGCGCCGGGTAATTCCTACAGCGCAATCGCGCGTCGGCTGATGGACGCGTGCCGCCGGCCAGCTAGGCTGGCCGGGTGGCCGTGGTGCGGGAACGGGCATGGATGCAGCGGCGGACGAATCCCGATGGAGCGGGGCGACGGCGGCGGCGGGCCCCGGCGCCGTGCCAGCATGCCCGCGCGTGCCGCCCCCGGCCGGGCTGGCCTGCGCGGCGGCGCTGCTGGGTGGGGTCACTGCCTGCCTGTTCCTGCCGGCCTTGCCACCGGCGCCGCTGTGCTGGCTGGCGGCCCTGGCCGGCGCGGCGGCCTGGGCCTGGCCCTGGCGCGCACGCGCGGCCGGGGCGCTGTTTCTGGGAGTGGGATGGGCCGGCCTGCACGCAGGCTGGGGGTTGGCGGCACAGCTGCCGCCGGCGCTGGAGGGACACGACGTGCACCTCTCCGGGAAGGTGGTGGGCCTGCCCGAGCACGAGGCACGGCGCACGCGCTTCCTGTTGCGGGTGGGCGAGGACGCACCGCCGGAGCTGCGTGGCCGCCTGCTGCAACTGTCCTGGTACGACGACTTCGGTGCGCTGGAGCCCGGGCCGCGCCTGCAGCTGCAGCCAGGATCGCGCTGGAGCCTGTATGCCCGCCTGCGCGCGCCGCGCGGACTGGCCAACCCGGGCGGTTTCGACGCCGGGCGCCATGCCTTGGCCCAGCGCATCGCCGCCACCGGCTACCTGCGCGCGCCGCAGCTGGCCCGCGAACTGGCGCCGGCGGCCGGGATCGACGCCTGGCGCGGGCGCATGGCGGCGCGGATCGACGCCGGCGTGGGCGGACCGGCGGCGCGGTTCGTGCGCGCGCTGGCGCTGGGCGATACCCGCGGGCTGCAGGATCCGGACTGGGCGGTGCTGCGCGGGGTGGGACTGACCCACCTGATCGCGATCTCCGGTTTCCATGTCGGCCTGGTGGCCGGCTTCGGCGCCTGGGTAGTGGCCGCCGCCTGGTGGCTGCTGCCGCGGCTGGGCCGCCACCTGCCCAGGCTGCAGGCCGCGGCGCTGGCGGCGGTGGCCGCGGCGGCCGGCTATACCGCGGTGGCCGGCTTCGCCCTGCCGACCGTGCGTACCACGCTGATGATCGCGGTGGTGGCGCTGGCGCGGGTGGCGCGGCGCGCGCTGGGCCCCTGGGAAGGGCTGGCGCTGGCCCTGCTGGCGATCCTGCTGGCCGATCCGCTGGCGGTGCTGCAGGCCGGGTTCTGGCTCAGCTTCGCCGGCGTGGCCTGGCTGGTGTGGTGCCTGCCGGGCGACGGCCGGCGCCACTGGCTGCGCGACTTCCTGCTGGCCCAGGGCGTGGCCACCCTGGGCCTGTTGCCGCTGGGCGCGGTGCTGTTCCAGCAGGCCTCGCTGGCCGGGCCGCTGGCCAACCTGGTGGCGATCCCGTGGTGGAGCCTGGTGGTGGTGCCGTTGAGCCTGCTGGGCACGCTGCTGGAGGCGGTCCATGCCGGCGCGGGGACCTGGGCCTGGCGCCTGGCCGCGGCCTGCTTCGATCCCAGCTGGCGCCTGTTCGAGGCCATGGCCGCCGGCCGCTTCGCCCTGTGGTGGCTGCCGGAGGCGCGCTCCTGGGCGGTGCTGCCGGCGCTGGCCGGGGCGTTCTGGCTGATGCTGCCGCGCGGCGTTCCGGGCAAGCCGCTGGCGCTGCTGCTGTGGTTGCCGCTGCTGTGGCCTGACCGCGAGCTGCCGCCGCCCGGCGGGGTGGAGCTGCACGTGTTCGACGTCGGCCAGGGACTGTCGGTGCTGGTGCGCACCTCCGGCCGCGCCCTGCTGTACGACGCCGGACCGGCGGTCCGCGACGGCTACGACGCCGGTGAACGCGCGGTGCTGCCGGCCCTGCGCGCGCTGGGCGTGGCCCGCCTGGACCGGGTGGTGGTGAGCCATGCCGACCTCGACCACGCCGGTGGCTGGCCGGCGGTGCGCGAAGCGCTGGCGGTGGACCTGGCCTTGGCCCCGGAGGGGGCGCCCCTGGAGATGGACGGCCCCTGCCAGCGTGGCGTGGACTGGGAATGGGACGGGGTGCGGTTCCGCTTCCTGCACCCGACCGAGCACTTCCCATACCTGCGCAACGAGGCCAGCTGCGTGCTGCGGGTGGAGACGGCGCATGGCGCGGTCCTGCTGCCGGGCGACATCGGCGAGGTGGTCGAGCAGCGCCTGCTGCGGCAGCCGCAGGAGCTGCGCGCCGAGGTGGTGGTGGTGCCGCACCATGGCAGCAGCGGCAGTTCCTCGCCGGGCTTCGTGGCCGCCACCGGGGCGCGGCTGGCACTCGTGGCGGCCGGCTACCGCAACCGCTTCGGCCACCCGCACGAGCCGGTGGTGCGGCGCTGGCGCTACCACGGGGCCGAAGTGCTGGCCACGCCGGCCTCCGGCGCCATCCGGGTCTGGCTGGACGGCGACGGCCTGGCGGTGCGCGAGCGCCGCCCATGGCGCAGGCGGTTGTGGGATCGCCCGCT
>NZ_RRYK01000017.1:0-9940 GCF_003931635.1 Pseudoxanthomonas sp. SGNA-20
TCTTGCCTTAGCGCCAATGTTGACACCCAGTTCCTGGGCCGTGGCGGTGACGATCTCCAGCGCTTCTTGCAACTGTTGTTCGGCCTGATCTCCAAAGGCACTGCGTGCGTCCCTTGCCGCCCTGACCAGCGCGACTGAAGCGTCGACTCGTTCTTCCGAGATGCGGTTCAATACAGAGCCCCGCTGCCATCCCAGATTGAAGTCCGCCAAGGCACCAATACGAGTAGGTGCTAGAGCAACGCGATCCTTCCATGCGAGGGTCTTTGTGATACCTTGCTGTGCAGCACGATCAGAGATAAGAGTCCATGACGGTTCCAAGTCACTAGTAACCGTCAGGTTTATACAAAGCACGACCTCGGAATCAACTTGGGGCTCGTCCTCGACAATGCCGGAGTCGGCGCGATATCCGCGCAGAAACGGGCCGTAATTTTCCAGCGCCTTCAACGGTTCATCCAACTCACCCAGCGTCAACGTGATGCTGATTGGAGTCGTGATGTCCAAACCGAAGAAATCGGCATCCGAGAACTGGACGTTTCGTCTTGCGCTTAGGCACAAGTCGATTGCGTCCAGTACCGTAGACTTGCCACTATCACCGGGGCCGATAAGACAATTGATGCCTGGTGCCGGATACCAGACTAATCGCCGTATACCGCGAAAGTTGGCGATCTCGACTTTTCTAATTCTTGCCATGAAGCACGCCTGATTTAGTCTCTGCGCAGCGCGATCTGTGTTCGATTTCTTCCTTTGATAACTTGCTATGCCACCTCACCAATTCGCCATCGGCGAGGAATACCAAGACTTGCTGCAGGCTCACGGTTCGATACGGCGGACTCGGCAGATGCTGGACGGCGGTCGTCGGTTACGAAACACGGTTCGCTATGGTCATTGTGACAGCCTCGCCATACTCAATCTTCCTAGTGTTTCTCCTGGCCAGCGGTACATGCATAACCAGACCTATACTTTCACCAGCTTCGCGGCCTCGGGGTCGTACACGTAGCCGGTGATGCTGCCATCCTTGATGCGCGCAACAGCCTCGTCGATAACGAACAACGGCACAAGAAACCACTCCTCAGGCTGCACGGGATGACCGAAGCGGTCGTTGATGGTGATGTTCAACCGAGCCGGGGCGAACAGCCGGTGGAACAGCTTCTCCATCCGGGTTCGGTTGATACCTGCGAGCTTGTAGGTCGCCACCACCTCAACCTTTGCCAGCAGGTAGGTGGCATCGTGTTCGGCGTTGGCAATGCGTGTTTCCACCTTGCCACCTGTTACGCCTATCTTGTGGATAATGTCCCGATGTTCGCTCACAAAGGGGTGGTCGGAGAGCGAGCGCAATACATAAATGGTGCCACTTTCCAAGTCACCCTCCTCGAGCGTATCACTGAACAATGGCCCCATGTCGGGATCGGTAATCCGGCGAGCAGTCTCGTCCTTGTACAAAGCGCGCGCAAGAGATAGCCGCAGTAGGTTGCTTTCTGTGCCATTCGAAAAAATGACACGCAGCCGAGCGTCCTTCTTCCCTTGTGGCGAGTCGAACTCTTCGCCTTCTTCCGCCACATAGACCGTCTGCCCATCCAAGATGAACCAGTGACCTACTTCGATCGTCGCGTACTGCCCAAAAGGTCGCGTTACCCTTAAGCCCAGGCTCAGATCGTTGCGCACCTGGTCAAACAAGGGCTTGAACGTATCGAAATCCTCGCACGGCTTGCGGTCTGCAATCTCCTCAGCTGCACGCTTTTCGGCGCTGTGACGGACATGGCGAAGGACGGTGATGTCATTGTCGCCAGCCACATCTGCAAGCTCAGATGCCAACTCGTCGATGTCTATGGATTTATCCCCTGAACCTGCAGCAGCAGGTGCCCCGGCCAGCAGGCCCTGATAATCCAGTGGCTGCAGCAAGGCATGCCACTCAGTCAACGCGCGCAGACGGTCGAGCCGCACGGCATACAGGCGCTCGAAGATGTCACGATCCTCGCCGTGTTGCGGTGCTCGCCCATGCTTTTCGACGAAGCGCTGAATTTCCTCGAATCCGGCGATAACGCGCTCCTCGATGGCCGATCGCCCACTCTTCTTTTCTGGCGGCGCGAACTCGGCCAGTTCTGCGGCCAGATCATCGAGTTCCGACTTACTCATAGCGCCCCTCCGCCTTGTAGCGCATAAAAGCTGCGGCGCCTTCAGCGAGATGCTTTTCCCAAGGGTCTTGCGAAGTCACCGACGGCACCCGGCCTCGCTCGCGCTTGAACTCGACTGCACGCCTGGCGATGACCTTGGCGTCTTCAGGCGTAATGGCCGTACGCTTGGCCGAGATGGCCGCCGCCACCTGTTTCAGGCTGTCCTCGCTCATGGTCTTCGCAAGGATGGCGTAGGCTTCGCCGAAAGGATTGATCCGGTCGATCAGATCAATGTCCAGCTCGCGCACATCCATCGCGAAACGACGCACCCCCTCAATCAGCGCAGTGTTGGGCGATCCCTCGCCGTTGCCGCCTTCCGTAACCAACCGTTTGGCCTGCTGGGTAAGGTTGAGCGCAGCAATAGCGTGCTGACGCACCGCCTCCTGGTCTTCGGCATCAAGCTCCGGATACTTCTCCCGGATGATCTTGCCCATGCGGACCTGCGTCAGTTCCTCGGGCACCAGCTCTTCATCGAACAGGCCACGCTCGATGTTGGACTTGTCCTGTACGAAGGCTGCGATCACTTCGTTCAGGTCTTCCTGACAGATGCGCGCAGCCTCCTTGCTCTTGGGCTCGGCCAACCCAGCAATCTCGATCTGGTACGCCCCTGTCTGCTCGTTGACACCGATGTTGCAGCGATCCGGGTCATAGCCACCCTCGCCATAGTCAAAGCCTGGCGTTGGGCCGCTGTCGGTGTTCTTGGGCTTGAACTCGAAGCGCGGCGCAAGCACCTGTTCCATCAGCAGGCTTGCCGCGATGGCCTTCAAGGTATCGTTGACAGCCTCGGTAACCGCTTCTTCGGCAGCATCCGGCTCGGCAATCAGGTTGGTGAACCTTGCGCGCGTCTTGCCCGGCGCGTCGCGCGTGGCACGGCCGATGATCTGCACGATCTCGGTCAGGCTGGCGCGGTACCCCACGGTCAGCGCATGCTCGCACCAGATCCAGTCGAAGCCCTCCTTCGCCATGCCCAGCGCGATGATGATGTCCACATGGTCACGGTTGTTCTTTTGCGCCGGGTCTTTCAACGCGGCCACTACCCGGTCACGCTTCGAAGGCTCGTCATCCACCAAGTCGGCAATGCGCAGCACGCGGCCATCCGGCCGCTTCACCAGCTGAAAGCCCGTGGCGGGATCGATGCCCTGCCACTCCCCCAGCGTCTCGATGATGTGCTCCACTTCCCGCACCTTGTCCTTCGTACTCTCGCGCGAATTGACGTTGGGGATGTGGATGATGGTCTTCTCGGTCGGGTCAAGCACATTGAGGATGTCGTCAACGTAAGACCCGCTGTAGAAGAAGTAGCCGATGTCGAGCTGCTTGAGGTACTCGTAGCCGTTGAGCTGTTCGTAGTAGGTGTATGTAACGGTATCGAACTTCGCCTCGTCCTGCGGCGCCAGCACAGCCTCCGCATCGCCCCGAAAATAAGAACCCGTCATGGCGACGATGTGCGTCTTGGCGCGCGCGATGAATTGCCCCAAGTGCGTGCCCAGCTTGTTATCAGGGTTGGCCGACACGTGGTGAAACTCATCGACGGCAATCAGCCGATCATCGAACGCCTCCACGCCGTAGGTATCCACCGCAAAGCGAAAGGTCGCGTGGGTGCAGACCAGCACCTGATCGTCGCTTTCCAGGAACGCGCCCAGCGACTTGACCTTGCCGCCGTTGTCGTTGCCCGGCGCGTTGCACAGGTTCCACTTCGGCTCCACGTGCCAGTCGGCCCAGAAGCCATTCTTCGACAGCGGCTCGTCGTTGAAGCTGGCCCCGATGGATTTCTCGGGCACGACAATGATGGCCTGCCTGATGCCCTGGTTGTGCAGCTTGTCCAATGCGATGAACATCAGCGCCCGGCTCTTGCCCGAGGCGGGCGGCGACTTGATGAGCAGGTATTGTTCCCCCCGTTTCTCGTAGGCCCGCTCCTGCATCGGGCGCATCCCAAGCGCATTCACCTTGGTCGATGCGCCGCTGCGGGCATAGGTGACAGAAACGGAAGGTATTGACCTTTTCTCCATGATTATTTTCTTTCCCCCGCAACGCTCGCCAGTGCAGCTTTTAGTGCTTGAAAACAGAGTTTTGCCGTATGCTCATCTGGCGTAAATCCAGAAACCATCTGCTCATATGGATGAATGTAGTTACGAAAATCACGCAGGCCATGGCTGAATTTCTTCACATCCGGCTTGAGCAGGCCAACCTCGCATGCGACATCAATAAATTCAGCAAGAGTCCAATTTGGAAATTGCTTTACCTTGCCCTCCTTGCTCTTCGGGCTGGCAGATGCCTGATTGAAGCGGGCGGGCTCATGTTGAGCAGCCCCAAGCAACACTGCTTCCAGCACACTTCCGCAAAGAAATATCACTGAAAGATATGCTCCTGCCACTAGCGCTTTCCGCGCTTCAGCGAGGCGTCCTTCAATAATCGGCACAGCCGATGCCTCAATCGGAAGTTTTTCGAGCTTGGGGACTGAGAACTCTTGGCTCAAGAAATCATCGTCAGCGCTTGAAGATGGTGTAGGTTGTGGTCTCCCCGACAGCCGTCCAACAATACTCCGCGACTCTTTGAGAACAGCGGCATCTACTTTTTTGCCGTTCAGCTTGCAGTTGGCCTCATATACATCAAGCAGCTCAGACACGACCCTACCAACCAAAACATCGGGCTCGCGCTCCCAGAACGCGCGCATTTTCTTGGCCTTTGAGGTTCCATAGATCTGGTATTTCGCGCCATGAATTTCGACCCCATGGCGACTGAAGAGTTGGCCGAACGTCATATCGTTATAATCGAGGACGTAGCCACTCTCCATCCCGAGGATCTTTTCAAGATAGCGCTTTTCAACCTCTGTGAGAGTGCTCATGCCTTTGCCCCCGCTTTGCGCTTCCCGCCTCTTCCCGGTGCAGCAGAAAAGTTCATTTTGGTGTAAAGGTCGAAAAGCTTTTCCAGCCGCTCGGTATCGTTCTTGAAGCGGCGACCGATGTAGATGCGCTCCAGCACTTCGTCGTTGCGATCATGGGCGGCGCGCAGGTCGGCGGGCATCTTTTCGGGGTCGTACAGGTCCGCGATACTCGCGGGAAAGTGACGCTCTCGCGCCAGCAGGATGTCCTCCGCGCAGCGCGTGAGATCGGCCTTATTTTTCTCTGTCAGCGTCGGTACCGGGAACGTGTTCCAGCCTAGGGTGTTGGAGTAGCGGTAGCGTGTCTCCAGCTTGCCGCATACCGTGGCGATCCAGACAAGATGCAGGCGCGAGGCGATGAGCGCCATGTTCCAGAGAGGCGCGTCGTACAGGCCATACGCAGCGTTAGAAATGATGCTGCCTGTTGGCAGCAGCCCAACTGGAAGATACGGCCGAGACTCGCTCGAATGGATCGGGATGATGATTGACTGGTTGCCCGGTTTCCCTTGAATTTGCCGGAATCGATGCGGGTACTGCGCAGCAGGGCGCGTTTCCTTCGCCTTGCTGTTTGCCCGGAATTCCCTCACCCGGTCAAAGCGGAGTGCAAGGCTTGGGATGGAACTAGCCTCGCTCTCGTCGGCATCAGTGACCCATATGCAAACCCGAGGCGAGCCCTTGATGAACTCATCCGAACCAAAGTAGGGCCGCAAAAATCTCTTGGCAGTCGGCGAGTCGATGGAAATCTGCCGCGCCTCATCCGGCGACAAGATCAGGTTTCCGCCGTCCGTGGGCTTGTTACCCCAGTACATATCAGGGCGCCCCGTTGGCGCTCTACTTGCAGCATCAACGTAAAGATTCGGCCCGGGCACTATGTATGCGTTGATGTTCGGAACCAGCTTCTCGATGGCTTCGTCACCATCTGAAACCTCGAAAAGTCGTGCCCCTCTGCCCGTATCGGTGGTCAGACCGATGATTTGGACGGTGACACCAGCATTGTGTTTAGCTAGGTTGCGCCACTTAAACGAGGAATAGGCAAAGAAAATGCGCGACGATGCGTCCAGGAGTAGCGGCCAGAACATGTGAACAAGCTGGCCTTGGCATATTGAGTTCGTCGCAACGAAAGCAGCTTTTGCTGCTTGTTGCTGCATGAACTCATGTGCTTTCCAAAACCAGCCCATCACGTAGTCAAACGACTTCCAATATTGACTATGACCTTCAAAGAGCCACTTGAGGTCCGCTTTCTGTTCCGCGGTTTGCGAACTTAGACCGGCGTAAGGCGGGTTCCCGCAGATATAAGTCTCGCCGCCTTCGTTCTCGAAGTCGATCTCAGCCTGATCAAGCGGCGTTTGCAGAAGGTCGTCTGAAACCAGCTTCACTCCTGAACCGCCAACATCCATCAAACCCAACCAGTCGAGTCGCAACGCGTTGCCACAGGTGATCCAATTCTCGCTACGAAGGGGCAGAAACTCGGCCAAGGCCAGCTTCTGCCCACGATAAAGCACGTCGCACTGGTACTCGGCGATAACCAATGCAAGGCGCGCAATCTCAGCCGGGAAGTCGCGCAATTCGATCCCGCGAAAGTTGGTGAGCGGGATTTCTGATGCGCGATCCGGCTCGCCGCGCCGCTTGTTGATCTCGGCTTCAATGGCGCGCAGTTCCTTGTAGGCAATCACCAGGAAGTTGCCCGAGCCACAGGCCGGATCGAACACACGAATACGGGAAATGCGCCTGCGCAGGTTGAGCAACATGCGCGGGTTGTCGCCCGCCTCGTCCAGCCTGGCGCGCAGATCGTCGAGAAACAGCGGGTTCAGCACTTTCAGGATGTTGGGAACGCTGGTGTAGTGCATCCCCAATGCGCCACGCTCCTCGTCGTCGGCGATGGCCTGGATCATCGAGCCGAAGATGTCCGGATTGATCCTGGTCCAATCCAGACCGCCCACATGCAGCAGATAGGAGCGCGCGACCTTGCTGAACCGCGGCACATCATCGCCACCCGAAAACAGGCGTCCATTGACGTAAGGGAACTCGTCCGCCCAGCGCGGAATGCCAGCGGCCGCCCTGTCCTCACGCTTGGTGTTCATGGCGCGGAACAGAGTGGAGATCACTTCGTGCGTGTTGGACGAATCCCTGGCGCTCATCGTCGCCACAGTTTCGGTGAAGCGCCCCTTGCCGGTGAAAATACCGGTGTCTTCGGCAAAGAAGCAGAAAATCAGCCGCGCCATGAACTTGTTCATGTCCTGGCGGCGCTCGCCCTGGCCCCACTCGGGGTTCTCCTTCAGCAGTTCGACGTACAGACGATTGAGGCGGCTGGTGGCCCGGATGTCGAAGGCGTTTTCGCTGATCTGACGGACCTTGCTGATGCCCGCCAGCGGCAGGAAGAAGCCGAAATGGTCTGGAAAATCCCTGTACGCACAGGCGACCGTCTCGCCGCTGGCGATGTCTTCAGCCTCGAAATCCACACCATCGGTGGCAAGAATGAATTTCGCCTTGGCCTTGGTCGTTGCCGGGCTCTCCCTGAGCCTCGCAAGCGCCTGCCTGACCTGCCCCGGCGCGCAGGTCAGGATGTGGATGTTGTTGGTCTGGAGCACGCCTCCGACATCGGACTTGTTCGTGGTGCCCGTGCGCAGCCGCTTGAGCGTCGTCTCCTTGTTGCCGAAGGCCGCAAGGAACGCATAGGGGAACTCGACGGGGTCGAACGGCTGCTCGGCAAGCTCCGTGACGGCCTGTTCAATCTCTACGGCATTCATGGGTGTATCGCCCTCCTCGCGAGCGCGACTGCCCGATGACTGCGGTGTCGAGTGGCACTCATGTTCTTCCTGTCCAGCTTCTTGTCAGTTATCGAACCAAGCTGCCGCAACGACGCCGCCTGGTTACATCCAGCGTGAATCACATTCGTTCCCTTGGCAGGGCCTGGCCTGATATCCAGCGTCGCAGGCATTTCGGCTTACGATCCGTCCCACGGATTGATGACCGCCACCCCAGCCGCCTCGAAGGGCGCGGTATCGCGTGACGCCACGATGAAGCCCCGCGATGCAGCGATGGCGGCGATGTAGCCATCCGGCGTCGGGAAGCCACGCCCTCCATTCCTGGCCGCCACGGCCAGCTCTGCGTAGCACCGCGCTGCCTCCGTGTCGAAGGACAGCACGCGATCCCTGAACAGCTCCAGCAGCGCGTTGAGCGCGCCATCCAGCAGGTCCCTGCGCCTGCCCTGCGGCAGTGCCTGGATGCCGAACAGCAGCTCAGCCAGCGTGACGCTGGTGATGTATAGAGTCTCCGCCGCCTGGTCATTCAGCCACGCCACGACCACTGCGTTGGGCGCCGGCTTCATCGCCTCGGATACGACGTTGGTATCGAGGACGATCATTCGAACCTCGGCGGCTCGGCGGGCGTCCTGTCACGGACTTTTTCCAGGATGGCGAAGTCTTCGTCCATAAGGCCTACTCTCCGACCGATAGCCGCCAAGGCATCACCCACGCGCACGCGGCTTTCCGGCTTGACCGCCGCCGCCAGGATCTCGCGCACCTCGGCCTCCGTACTGCGGCCATGCTGCGCGGCCCGCACCCGCAAGGCCCGGTGCACGTCTTCAGGGACGTTTCTGATCGTCAGGACAGCCATGACGCGATACCTCGCACTATGCCTTCAATGACAGCAAATTTATCATAACGACAGCATTGCTTCAAACCATCTCTGCCCCGGCTATCTGCCGGCCGGCTCGACGCCTCCCCGTCAAGCACCCCGAACCGCTCGCCACATGATCTGACGCATCTCGGTCTGGAGCGCCCATAGGTCCTTCATCAACGCCTCCACGTCCACAGGGCTAGCCCCCTGCCCTCGCTTCTCGGCGAGCCAAAGCTTCAGTAGCCCGGCAACCCGCCCCAGGTCGCCGTTGACCCGCCCCAGGTCGGCCACGGCCTTCAGGTCAAGGACAGAGCGGACCGGGTGGTTCAGCCCTGCCGCCCGCATGTAGGCCGAAACCGAAAGCCCTGTCTGTGCCGCGCGGACTTCGATCTCGGCCCGTTCCTCGAGTGTGACCCAGACCTTGATCGGCGGCAGGCTGCGCCGGGGCATTCAAGCAGGTCGTTCGCGCTATCGCCTGGCATCACATGTTCCTCCCGTCGGTGCGAGTGAGGGCAACTATCGCGGCAGCGACGGTGCGCCTCGCAGAGCAAGATGCGGTCGAGCCAATGGCGAGTAAGGGGGAGTGTTGGAGGACTTCGCGCTTGCGCGTAGGCCCACAACACATATCTTGCCGTCAAAACTCACTGCGAACTTATGCGATCTTTCGCGATCGACACGCGAATCGACGATCAATCGCACGTCTTCGCACATCATCGCGTTTCGTCGCGTACGTTCGCGCTTCGTCGCATGGAATCGCACATATTCGCGCAACATGGCCTGCACGCGGTCGCGATGGGCACCAAAAGGAAAGGGGCCGTTCGGCAGATTCCAGCGGCCCCTCGATTCACAGACAAAACATGCATCTGCCACGCCGCCCAAGGGCCGGACAGTCAACGGCGACACGGGTGTTGAGCCGCCCCTCGGTGGAGGTGCTAACAGATTACACGTGCCCTTCCCGGCCCTTGTCTCTTTTGGTGTCCTTGACCTGAGTATGGAACTTGTAGCCAATCAGGCAGTGAGTCCGGGGTGAATGGTATCGGGTTCCGACCAGTTCCGGCGAACGGTCGCCGGGGGGTTGTAGCCATGGGCGCTGTGCGGCCGCTGCTCGTTGTAGAACTGCCGCCAGCGTTCGATCAGCACCTTCGCTTCGGCGCGGCTGCGGAACCATTCCCAGTTCAGAAGCTCGTCCCGAAGCTTGCCGTTGAAGCTCTCGACGAACCCGTTCTGCCAGGGGCTACCCGGCGCGATGAAGGCCGGGCCGATCGCCGCGTCT
>NZ_RRYK01000018.1:2500-5817 GCF_003931635.1 Pseudoxanthomonas sp. SGNA-20
CGTGGCAGCCTGCGAAAAGCGTGGGGGAGCTGGCAACAAGCATTGATCCCGCGATGTCCGAATGGGGAAACCCACTGCTTCGGCAGTATCCTGCACTGAATCCATAGGTGCTGGAGGCGAACCCGGTGAACTGAAATATCTAAGTAACCGGAGGAAAAGAAATCAACCGAGATTCCCTCAGTAGTGACGAGCGAACGGGGACTAGCCCTTAAGCTGGCATGGTTCTAGAAAAACGACCTGGAAAGGTCGGCCATAGAAGGTGATAGCCCTGTATTCGAAAGGGCCATGCCAGTGAAGACGAGTAGGGCGGGGCACGAGAAACCCTGTCTGAACATGGGGGGACCATCCTCCAAGGCTAAATACTCCTGACCGACCGATAGTGAACCAGTACCGTGAGGGAAAGGCGAAAAGAACCCCGGAGAGGGGAGTGAAATAGACCCTGAAACCGTGTGCGTACAAGCAGTAGGAGCCCGCAAGGGTGACTGCGTACCTTTTGTATAATGGGTCAGCGACTTACAGTTCGTGGCAAGCTTAACCGTATAGGGGAGGCGAAGGGAAACCGAGTCTGAATAGGGCGCATAGTCGCGGGCTGTAGACCCGAAACCGGGTGATCTAGTCATGCCCAGGGTGAAGGTGCGGTAACACGCACTGGAGGCCCGAACCCACTCCCGTTGCAAAGGTAGGGGATGAGGTGTGATTAGGAGTGAAAAGCTAATCGAACCCGGAGATAGCTGGTTCTCCTCGAAAGCTATTTAGGTAGCGCCTCATATGTATCCTCTCGGGGGTAGAGCACTGTTATGGCTAGGGGGTCATCGCGACTTACCAAACCATTGCAAACTCCGAATACCGAGACGGACTGTATGGGAGACACACGGCGGGTGCTAACGTCCGTCGTGAAAAGGGAAACAACCCAGACCCACAGCTAAGGTCCCAAATTACCGCTAAGTGGGAAACGATGTGGAAAGGCACAGACAGCCAGGAGGTTGGCTTAGAAGCAGCCACCCTTTAAAGAAAGCGTAATAGCTCACTGGTCGAGTCGGTCTGCGCGGAAGATTTAACGGGGCTAAGCGGTAAACCGAAGCTTGGGGTGCACACTTTGTGTGCGCGGTAGAGGAGCGTTCCGTAAGCCTGCGAAGGTGGGTCGAGAGGCCTGCTGGAGGTATCGGAAGTGCGAATGCTGACATGAGTAACGATAATGCGGGTGAAAAGCCCGCACGCCGAAAGCCCAAGGTTTCCTTGCGCAACGTTAATCGGCGCAGGGTGAGTCGGCCCCTAAGGCGAGGGCGAAAGCCGTAGTCGATGGGAAACTGGTTAATATTCCAGTACCTCGCGTGAGTGCGATGGGGGGACGGAGAAGGTTAGGTCTACCGGGCGTTGGTTGTCCCGGGGAAAGGCGGTAGGTGGATCTCTTAGGCAAATCCGGGAGGTCAACACCGAGCACCGAGACGAGCCCTTTAGGGCGAAGTGACTGATACCACGCTTCCAGGAAAAGCCCCTAAGCTTCAGCTCACGCAGACCGTACCGAAAACCGACACAGGTGGGTAGGATGAGAATTCTCAGGCGCTTGAGAGAACTCGGGTGAAGGAACTAGGCAACATGGCACCGTAACTTCGGGAGAAGGTGCGCCTCCTTTGGTGGCCCATGCGGGCTATAGCTGAGGGAGGCCGAAGTGACCAGGCCGCTGCGACTGTTTATCAAAAACACAGCACTCTGCAAACACGAAAGTGGACGTATAGGGTGTGACGCCTGCCCGGTGCCGGAAGGTTAATTGATGGGGTCAGCCGCAAGGCGAAGCTCTTGATCGAAGCCCCGGTAAACGGCGGCCGTAACTATAACGGTCCTAAGGTAGCGAAATTCCTTGTCGGGTAAGTTCCGACCTGCACGAATGGCGTAACGACAGCGGCGCTGTCTCCACCCGAGACTCAGTGAAATTGAAATCGCTGTGAAGATGCAGCGTTCCCGTGGCAAGACGGAAAGACCCCGTGAACCTTTACTATAGCTTTACACTGAACGTTGAGTTCGTCTGTGTAGGATAGGTGGGAGGCTATGAAGTGTCGGCGCCAGCTGGCATGGAGCCATCCTTGAAATACCACCCTGATGTGCTTGACGTTCTAACCTGGGCCCGTAATCCGGGTCGGGGACCGTGTATGGTGGGTAGTTTGACTGGGGCGGTCTCCTCCTAAAGAGTAACGGAGGAGCTCGAAGGTACGCTCAGCGCGGTCGGACATCGCGCACTGTGTGCAAAGGCATAAGCGTGCTTGACTGCAAGATCGACGGATCAAGCAGGTACGAAAGTAGGACTTAGTGATCCGGTGGTTCTGTATGGAAGGGCCATCGCTCAACGGATAAAAGGTACTCCGGGGATAACAGGCTGATACCGCCCAAGAGTTCATATCGACGGCGGTGTTTGGCACCTCGATGTCGGCTCATCACATCCTGGGGCTGTAGTCGGTCCCAAGGGTATGGCTGTTCGCCATTTAAAGTGGTACGCGAGCTGGGTTCAGAACGTCGTGAGACAGTTCGGTCCCTATCTGCCATGGGCGTTGGAGATTTGAGAGGGGCTGCTCCTAGTACGAGAGGACCGGAGTGGACGAACCTCTGGTGTTCCGGTTGTCACGCCAGTGGCACTGCCGGGTAGCTATGTTCGGAAGCGATAACCGCTGAAAGCATCTAAGCGGGAAGCGCGCCTCAAGATGAGATCTCCCGGGACACAAGTCCCCTGAAGGAACCATCAAGACCAGGTGGTTGATAGGCTGGGTGTGTAAGCGCAGCAATGCGTTGAGCTAACCAGTACTAATGATCCGTGCGGCTTGACCATATAACCTCAAGTGGCCTTGGACTCGACGACAGTCGATAGCCATCCGCCGCTCACTACATCCCAAGTCCCTACGCGAGACGGTGCGGCTCCACCTCACGGACGCCTGCACGCTCCAACCGTCTCCCTGGTGAAATTAGCGTTGTGGAACCACCCGATCCCATCCCGAACTCGGAAGTGAAACGCAACAGCGCCGATGGTAGTGTGGGTCTCCCATGCGAGAGTAGGTCATCGCCAGGGTTTTATCCCGGAAGCCCCCAGCCAAACGCTGGGGGCTTCTTCTTTTGCCGGACACCCCCGTGTCCGCCGCCGGCACCAGGCCCCAGGCCTGCACCGGCCGCCAGTTACCCCGGTGCGGGGTGGAGCAGTCTGGCAGCTCGTCGGGCTCATAACCCGAAGGTCGCAGGTTCAAATCCTGCCCCCGCTACCAATGCACAACGCAAACGGCGACCCTTGGGTCGCCGTTTTGCGTTTGGGGGATTGGGGATTGGGGATTCGTGAT
>NZ_RRYK01000002.1:0-374243 GCF_003931635.1 Pseudoxanthomonas sp. SGNA-20
GAGGATGCCCACCCCGCCACGCCGGAGGCCGCCTGAACAACCGGGACGAACGTCCGGAAAGCCCCCCGCCCCTGGCGGGGGGCTTCATTCCAGGCGCCCCCGGTCGATAAAGGCAACAGCGGCACAGTGCCGGTTCCCCCGAACGACATGAGCGCCAACCACTTGCCCCATCCCCCCGAGGAACAGCGCGATTTCGTCTTCACCGATCGCGACTTCCAACGCGTCCGCCGCATGATCCACGCCCGTGCCGGCATTGCCCTGGCCCCGGCCAAGCGCGACATGGTCTACGGCCGCCTTTCGCGGCGCCTGCGGGCGCTGGGCCTGGAGCAGTTCGGCACCTACCTGGACATGCTCGAGTCCGACCCGTCCGGGGACGAGTGGCAGTCCTTCACCAATGCCCTGACCACCAACCTCACCGCCTTCTTCCGCGAGCCGCACCACTTCGAGCACCTGCACGGCCAGCTGCAGGCGCTGGCCGCCGCCGGCGGCCCGGTCCGGCTCTGGTCGTGCGCCGCCTCCACCGGCGAGGAGCCCTACTCCATGGCGATCACCGCCTGCGAGGCCTTCGGCAGCATGACCCCGCCGGTGCGCATCCTGGCCACCGACATCGACACCCAGGTACTGGCCACCGCCCAGCGCGGCGTGTACCCGCTCGAGCGCATCGCCAACCTCGACGCCGATACCCGCCGCCGCTACTTCCAGCGCGGCACCGGCCCCAACGAGGGCCGCTGCCGGGTCCACCCGGCCCTGCAGGCGCTGGTCGAGTTCCGCCCCCTGAACCTGCTGGCGCCCCGCTACGACGTTGGTGGCAGCTTCGCCGCGATCTTCTGCCGCAACGTGATGATCTATTTCGACAAGGAGACCCAGCGCGGGGTGCTCTCGCGCCTGGTCGCCCACATGGATGCCGACAGCCTGCTCTATACCGGGCACTCGGAGAACTACCTGCACGCGGCCGACCTGATCCAGCCCTGCGGCCGCACCCTCTACCGCCGCACGGTGCGTGCATGAGCGTCGCCCTGGAATCCGATGGAGTGATGCGCTACCGGGACCCGCAGTTCCAGGTCCCGGCCGCCAAGCTGCTGCCCACCCAGTACCTGGTGGTGGACGACGGCACCGCGCTGGTGACCGTGCTCGGCTCCTGCGTGGCCGCCTGCATCCGCGATCCCCTGCTGAACCTGGGCGGCATGAACCACTTCCTGCTGCCGGACGGCAATACCGGCGACGGCGCCCCGGCGCGCTACGGCAGCTACGCCATGGAAGTGCTGATCAACGAACTGCTCAAGCGCGGCGCCAACCGCAAGCGCCTGGAAGCCAAGGTGTTCGGCGGGGCCAACGTGCTCAAGGGCTTCACCAGCAACCCGGTCGGCACCCGCAACGCCGACTTCGTGCTGTCCTACCTGGACGCCGAGCGCATCCCGGTGGTGGCCGAGGACCTGCGCGGCATCCACCCGCGCAAGGTCTGGTTCTTCCCGCAGACCGGCAAGGTCATCGTCAACCGCCTGCCGCACGCGCACGGCGCCGAGGTCGTGGCGGCCGAAACCGCGGTCCGTTCGCGCCTGTCGCGCACCCCGGTCAGCGGCGGCGTGGAGCTGTTCTGATGGCCATCCGCGTACTGGTGGTGGACGATTCGGCGGTCGTGCGCCAGGTCCTGTCCGAACTGCTGGCCGCCGACCCGGAGATCGAGGTCGTCGGCACCGCCGCCGACCCGTACCTGGCGCGCGAGAAGATCAAGCGCCTCAACCCCGACGTCATCACCCTGGACGTCGAGATGCCGCGCATGGACGGGCTGGCGTTCCTGGAGAACCTGATGCGGCTGCGGCCGATGCCGGTGGTGATGGTGTCCTCGCTCACCGAGCGCGGCGCCGACGTCACCCTGCAGGCGCTGGCCCTGGGCGCGGTGGACTTCGTCAGCAAGCCGAAACTGGGCGTGGCCCGCGGCCTGGAGGAATACGCCACCGAGATCGCCGCCAAGGTCAAGGGCGCGGCGCGTGCGCGGGTGCAGGCACTGGTGCGCCCGGCACAGCGCCTGGGGCCGGCGGCGCCGGCGCCGGCAGCGATGGCCGCGCGCTTCCGCACCACCGACCGCCTGATCGCGATTGGCGCCTCGGCCGGCGGCACCGAGGCGATCCGCGCGGTGCTGGAGCAGATGCCCCCGGACGCGCCGGCGATCGTGCTCACCCAGCACATCCCCGGCGGCTTCAGCCGCGCCTTCGTCGAGCGCCTGGACCGGCATTCGCCCATGCTGGTGCGCGAGGCCAGCGATGGCGAACTGGTGCTGCCCGGCCACGCCTACCTGCCGCCGGGCGACCACCACCTGCGCGTCATCCGCGACGGCGCCCGCTGGCGCTGCCGGGTCGACGGCGGCCCGCCGGTGAACCGGCATCGGCCGGCGGTGGACGTGCTGTTCCGTTCGGTCGCGCAGAACGCCGGTCCCAACGCCGTGGGCGCGATCCTCACCGGCATGGGCGACGATGGCGCGCGTGGCCTGCTGGAAATGCGCGAGGCTGGCGCCCTGACCCTGGTCCAGGACGAGGCCACCAGCGTGGTCTGGGGCATGCCCGGCGCCGCGGTGAAGCTCGGAGCGGCGGATGAGATCCTGCCGCTGGAGCGCATCCCCGCGCGCCTGCTGGAACTGGCCGGCAGCCACGCCCACGCCGGCGCCTGAGCCGGAGGCTAGCCTTCGACGTTGGCCACGCCGTGCGGCACGTGGCCGGCGGCCACGTGCATGCGGGCGCTGTCGATGTTGTGGCGCGAGTCGTCGAAGAAGATGTCGGCGCCAAACGCGGCCAGGAACGGCCCCTTGTCGCGCCCGCCCAGGAACAGCGCCTCGTCCAGGCGCACGCCCCACTCGCGCAGGGTGCGGATCACCCGCTCGTGCGCCGGCGCCGAGCGCGCGGTGACCAGCGCGGTGCGGATCGGCGCGTCCTCGCCCGGCGGGAACGCCGCCTGCAGCTCGTGCAACGCCGCCAGGAAGCCGCGGAACGGGCCGCCGGACAGCGGCTCGCGCGCGCGTTGCCGCTCGTGCAGGCCGAACGCCTCCACGCCCTGCTCGCGCGAGATGCGCTCGCTCTCGTCGCCGAAGATCACCGCGTCGCCGTCGAAGGCGATGCGCAGCTGGTCGCGCGAGGCGTTGGCCGCGCGTGCCGGCAGGATGGTCGCCGCGGCCACCCCGTGCTCCAGCGAGCGCCGCACCGACTCCGGGTTGGCCGACAGGAACAGGTTGGTGCCGAACGGCGCCACGTACGGCCAGGTCGGCTCGCCGGCGGTGAACACCGCGCGCACGATGCCCAGGCCGTAGTGCTGGATCGAGTTGAAGATCCGCAGCCCGGTGTCGGCGGAGTTGCGCGACAGCAGGATCACTTCCACCTGCGGCGCTCCCTCCGGCAGGCGCCGGTTGAGCGCCAGCAGCTTGCGCACCACCGGGAAGGCCACGCCCGGCTCGAGGATCTCGTCCTCCAGCCGGCGCTGGTATTCGGCGTAGGCCTCCAGGCCCTCGCGCTCGAACAGCGCGTGGCCCTCCTCCAGGTCGAACAGTGCCCGCGAGGTCACCGCCACGGTGAGTACGCGCGGGGCGTTGTCCTGGATATGGCGCTCGGGCAGGGTCATGCCCGGATTATGGCATCGCCGCGCCAACGCCGCCGGCTCAGGGCATGGCGCCGACCCGGAACTGCACCGGCGGGCCGCGCCAGCCATCGGCCGTGACCGCACGCAGCTCCAGCAGCAGGCGCAACGGCTGCTGCTCGGCCGGCGGGCCGTCGACCCAGGTCAGCTGGTGCTCGGTGCGGCGGCCGCGGATCGACGACGCCACCACCGGGCCCTGCGGCACCAGGCCTTCCGGCGCCTCGCCGCGCACGACCCGGTACTCGAAGCCGATGTCCTCCAGGTCGTAGTCGCCACGCGGCCAGCGCAGCTTCACGGTGAGGAAGCCGAGCTGGTCGCACACCGCGCCGCCGCCCAGGCCGCGGGTGAAGGAGACTTCCTCCACTTCCGGCGCCGGCAGGTCGGCGGTGTCCACCAGGCTGCTCCTGGCGACGTGGAACGGCTTGAGGTTGGTGTCGAATGCACAGGCTGCCAGCGCCTGCACCGGCAGCGCGCACAGCAAGATCAGATACTGCAACTTCACGGGACCCCTCCCCTTCCGTTGAAGTTTCTCCGTCCTGGTTGTCATTCCCCGGCGGTGGCGCTCCCTCGGCCACCGCCACCGCGCGAACGCGGATCTGTCGTCATACCACGAATTGTTCGCTCAGGATACGTTCCTCCAGGTTGTGCTCCGGATCGAACAGCAGCGTCACGGTCCGGTCGCGCGACTCGCGGATCACCACCTCGACCACGTCGCGGGTCTCGTGCGAATCGGCGGTCACGCTCACCGGGCGCTTGTACGGATCGAGCACCTCGAACCGCACCTCGGTCTCGGCCTTGAGGATGGCGCCGCGCCAGCGCCGCGGGCGGAACGCCGCGATCGGCGTCAGTGCGATGGTCTGCGAGCCCAGCGGCAGGATCGGACCGTGCGCGGAGAAATTGTACGCAGTGCTGCCGGCGGGAGTGGCCACCATCACGCCGTCGCAGATCAGCTCGTCCAGCCGCTGCTGGCCGTTGAGGTCGATGCGGATGTGCGCCGCCTGCCGCGTCTGCCGCAGCAGCGAGACCTCGTTGTACGCCAGCGAGCCGACCGTGCTGCCGGATTCGGTCTGCGCCACCATCTCCAGCGGACGCAGGATCGCCGGCTCGGCCGCCGCCAGGCGCTCGAGCAGGCCCTCGGCGCGGTAGTGGTTCATCAGGAACCCGACCGTGCCCAGCTTCATCCCGTACACCGGCTTGCCCAGGCCGCCGTGGCGGTGGAGCGTCTGCAGCATGAAGCCATCGCCCCCCAGCGAGCAGATCACGTCGGCTTCCTGCACCGGGCAGGTGCCGTGCCGCTCGACCAGCGCGGCCAGCGCCTCCTGGGCGCCGGGCGCGGCGCTGGCGAGGAAGGCAATGCGGGGGTTGGGGGGGATCATCGGTAGCTCCGTCCGTTGGCCATCCATGCCAGGGGAGGATAACCGGCCTGCGCCTCCGCTGCGCCCGCGGTTGCCGCGGAAAGCAAACCGCGCAAGCTCCGCGGCGGGCGGCGACGCGAGGCCGCGCGCCCGCCACGGGCCGGGTGGCTCAGCCGGCGGCGGCCAGCTGGCCCAGCTTCTGCACGGCCACCGACAGGGTCGGATAGTCCAGCGTCTTCTGCGCCGACAGCTCCTCGAGCATGCCCAGGGTGAAGCGCAGCGAGGCGTCGTCGCGCTCCAGCCACTGCCGCACCTTGCCATCCGGATCGGACGCCGGCTGGGCCACGGCCTGGCCGGCGAGCACCCGGTGGTGCGCCGCCAGCGCATCGCGCATCACGCCGCGGGCCACCGCGTGCCAGCGCCCGTCCACGGCCAGGGCGTCGATCTGCTCGAACAGCCACGGCAGGCGCAGCGCCTCGCCCAGGCGGAAGTGCACGCGCGACACCTCCACCGGCTTGAGCCTGCGCTCGGCGGCCAGCTCGATGATGTCGAACGCCGGCTCCAGGTACGGCAGCTCGGCCAGCTGCTGCGCCAGCGCCGGGGGCATGCCCTTGTCCTTCCACTCCTGCAGCGCGGCCTCGTAGGCCGGGCGCTGCGAGGCCGGCAGCACCCCGGAGGCGGAGCGGATGTCGTTGAACGCGTCGTGGTAGCGCGCCACCGCCGCGGCGATGCTCGGCATCGGGCCGGGACGGTTGAGCAGCCAGCGCACGAACGAGCGCTGCAGGTTCCAGATCACCTGCAGGGCGTCGATCTGCGCGGCCTCCGGCAGCTTGCCGTCGAGCGCGTCGATCTGGTTCCACAGGCTGCGCGCGTCCAGCACCTCGCGGCTGATGGTGTAGGCCTTGGCCACGTCGGCCGCGCTGCGGCCGGTGTCCTCCTGCATGCGCAGCAGGAACGTCGCGCCCATCCGGTTGATGGTCTGGTTGGTCACCGCGGTGGCGATGATCTCGCGCTTCAGGCGGTGCTTCTCCATCAGCGGCGCGTACTTCTTCTGCAGCGGCTCGGGGAAGTAGCGCTGCAGCTCCTTGGACAGGTACGGGTCCTCGGGGATGTCCGAGTCCAGCATCTGCTGGAACGCGACCAGCTTGGCGTAGGACAGCAGCACCGCCAGCTCCGGGCGGGTCATGCCCTGGCCGCGGGCCTTGCGCGCCGCCAGCTCCGCGTCCGAGGGCAGGAACTCGATCTGGCGGTCGAGCAGGCCCTGCGCCTCGAGGGTGCGGATGAAGTGCTGCTTGGAGCCCAGGCGCCTGGCGCTCATCCGCTCCATCAGGCTGATGGCCTGGTTCTGGCGGTAGTTGTCGAACAGCACCAGGCGCGCGACCTCGTCGGTCATCGACGCCAGCAGCTTGTTGCGCGCGGCCATGGTCAGCGAGCCGTCGCGCACCGCGGCGTTGAGCAGGATCTTGATGTTCACCTCGTGGTCGGAGGTGTCCACGCCGGCGGAGTTGTCGATGAAGTCGGTGTTCAACAGCACGCCGTTCTGCGCCGCCTCGATGCGGCCCAGCTGGGTCATGCCCAGGTTGCCGCCCTCGCCCACCACCTTGCAGCGCAGCTCGTTGCCGTTGACGCGGATGGCGTTGTTGGCGCGGTCGCCGACGTCGGAGTGCTGCTCGCTGGAGGCCTTGACGTAGGTGCCGATGCCGCCGTTCCACAGCAGGTCCACCGGCGCGCGCAGGATCGCCTGCATCAGCTCCGCCGGCGACAGCGAGCGCACGTCGTCGGCCAGGCCCAGCGCGGCGCGCACCTGCGGGCTGATCTCGATCGATTTGGCGCTGCGCGGGTACACGCCGCCGCCCTTGCTGATCAGCTTGGCGTCGTAGTCGGCCCAGCTGGAGCGCGGCAGCTTGAACAGGCGCTCGCGCTCGGCGAAGGAGCGCGCCGGATCCGGGTCCGGGTCCAGGAAGATGTGGCGGTGGTCGAACGCGGCGACCAGGCGGATGTGCCGGGACAGCAGCATGCCGTTGCCGAACACGTCACCGGACATGTCGCCGATGCCGACGCAGGTGAAGTCCTCGCCCTGGCAATCACGGCCCAGGGCGCGGAAGTGGCGCTTGACCGACTCCCAGGCGCCGCGCGCGGTGATGCCCATGCCCTTGTGGTCGTAGCCGGCCGAGCCGCCGGAGGCGAACGCGTCGCCCAGCCAGAAGCCGTGGGCGATGGCCAGGCCATTGGCGATGTCGGAGAAGGTCGCCGTGCCCTTGTCGGCGGCCACCACCAGGTACGGGTCGTCCTGGTCGTGGCGGACCACGTCGCGCGGCGGCACGATCCTGCCGTCGACGATGTTGTCGGTGATGTCCAGCAGGCCCTGGATGAACAGCTTGTAGCAGGCCACGCCCTCGGCGAACCAGGCGTCGCGGTCGACCGCCGGGTCGGGCAGGCGCTTGGCGTAGAAGCCGCCCTTGGCGCCGACCGGCACGATCACCGTGTTCTTGACCATCTGCGCCTTGACCAGGCCCAGGACCTCGGTGCGGAAGTCCTCGCGGCGGTCGGACCAGCGCAGGCCGCCGCGCGCCACCGGGCCGAAGCGCAGGTGCACGCCTTCCACGCGCGGGCCGTACACGAAGATCTCGCGGTACGGGCGCGGCTTGGGCAGCTCGGGGATCAGCGCCGGGTCGAACTTGAAGCTGATGGTCTCGGCCGGCTGGCCGTCGGCGTTGCGCTGGTAGTAGCTGGTGCGCAGGGTGGCGTCGATGACGTCGATGAAGCTGCGCAGGATGCGGTCGTCATCGAGGCTGTCGACGCGATCCAGCAGCTTCAGCAGCGCCTCGCGCACCGCCGCCGCGCGCGCGGCACGGTCGCCGGCGAACGCATCCACCACCTCCTGCAGCACGCGCACCGTGGCCTCGTCGCCGCGCGCCAGCGGGCGCAGGCCGTCGGCCAGGCGCTGCTGCGCGGCGCGCAGCTGGGCCGGGGTCGGGTTGCCCGGCTCGAAGCGGGCCTGGAACAGCTCCACCAGCAGGCGCGCCAGCAGCGGGTAGCGGCCCAGGGTCTGCTCGACCGAGCCCTGCGAGAACGGCACGCCGGTCTGCAGCAGGTACTTCCAGTAGCCGCGCAGCAGCGCGACCTGGCGCCAGTCGAGCCCGGCCGCCAGCACCAGGCGGTTGAAGCCGTCGTTCTCGGCGCGGCCGGACCAGATCGCGGCGAAGGCCTGCTCGAACTCGCGCGCCAGCGCGCCGGCCTGGGCGGCGTCGGCCTGGGCCTCGACCTCGAAGTCCTGGATGTAGATCGGCTGGCTGCCGCCGCCGGGCAGGCAGGCCTGCAGCCGGTACGGGTGCTCGGAGATGACCCGCAGGCCCATGTTCTCCATCAGCGGCAGCACGTCCGACAGCGGGATGTCGTCGTGCTGCCGGTACAGCTTCAGGCGCAGGCCGGCACCGCCCTCGCGCGGGGCCGAGTGCAGGCTCAGGCGCAGGTCCTCCGGGCCGGCGAGCGCGGCCAGCTGTTCGACGTCGTTGGCCGCCAGCTCGGGCGAGACGTCCTCGATGTAGCCGGCCGGCAGGGCGCGGCCGTAGCTGGCCGCCAGGCGCAGGCCCTCGACCTCGCCGTGGCGGGCGATCAGCAGCTCGCGCAGGTCGTCCTGCCAGTTGCGCAGCAGGTGCGCCAGGCGGCGCTCCAGTTCGGCGATGTCCAGGTCCACCACCTCGCCGGCCTTGGGCCGCACGATCAGGTGCAGCTGGGCCAGCGGCGACTCGCCCAGGACCACGCTGGAATCCACGTGCTCGCCGTGCAGCGCCTCGCGCAGCATGGCCTCGATGCGCAGGCGCACGTCGGTGTTGAAGCGCTCGCGCGGGATGTACACCAGCGCGGAGAAGAAGCGGCCGTAGCGGTCGCGGCGCAGGAACAGGCGGCTGCGCACCCGCTCCTGCAGGCTCAGCACGCCGGTGGCGGTGCGGAACAGCTCCTCCGGGCTGGCCTGGAACAGCTCCTCGCGCGGCAGGGTCTCGAGGATGTGGCGCAGGGCCTTGCCGCTGTGGCTGTTCGGCGCCAGGCCGGACTTGCGCATCACGTACTCGTGGCGCTCGCGCACCAGCGGGATCTCCCACGGGCGGCGGTTGTAGGCGCTGGAGGTGTACAGGCCGAGGAAACGCTGCTCGCCGACGATGCGGCCGCCGGCGTCGAACTCCAGCACGCCGATGTAGTCCATGTAGCCCTTGCGGTGCAGGCGCGAGCGGGCGTTGGTCTTGGTCAGGATCAGCGGCTCGACCGCGGCGCCGGACTCGCTGAGGCCGTGCGCGGCCAGGGTGCGCACCGGGCGCGGCGCGGAGCTGTCGCGGCCGCGCATCAGGCCCAGTCCGGTGCCCTCCACCGGGGCCAGCACGTCCTCGCCGCCCTGGCGCAGCACGCGGTACTCGCGGTAGCCGAACAGGATGAAGTGGTCGTTGGCGGCCCAGCGCAGGAACTCCTGCGCCTCGCGGCGGTTGGCGTCGTCCACCGGCATGCGCCGGGTGGCCAGGTCGTCGGCCAGGGTCTGCATGCGGTCGCGCATCAGGCCCCAGTCGGCCACCACCGCGCGCACCTCGGCCAGCACCTGGGCCACGCGCTGCTCGATCGCGCCCATGGCTTCCGGCGGCTGGCGGTCGATCTCCAGCAGCATCAGCGACTCGGGCTTGCCCTCGCCCACCTTGACCAGCTTGCCGGCGCGGTCGCGCTCGATCCGCACCAGCGGATGGCCCAGCACGTGCACCGACACGCCCATGTCGGCCAGGGCTATGCTCACCGAGTCGACCAGGAACGGCATGTCGTCGTTGACGATCTGCAGCACGGTGTACGGCGATTCCCAGCCATTGGCCTTCCGGGTCGGGTTGAACACCCGCACGTTGGCGGTGCCCGGCTTGCGCTTGCGCGCGAACTCGAGCATGTCGGCGCCGATCGCGGCCCAGCCCTGCGGGTCGTGCTGCGGGAACTCGTCCTCCTCCATGCGGCGGTAGAACGCCGCCAGGAACTCGCGCAGTTCGGCCTGGCGCGCGGCCGGCACCAGCTTGCGCGAGGCGGCGAACACCGGTTCCAGCGAGAACGCGGGCGCCTGGGCCGCCGCCGTGGCGGCGGGCTGCGCCGGCTTGGCGGCCTTGGCGGCCTTCGCGGGCGCGGCAACGGACTTGCGGTTCGGGGATTTGGCAGGTTTGGCAGCCTTGGACGAAGGCTTGGGAGTCATGGCGGATGCGCCGTGGTTGAAAGGTGGCGCGATTGTATCCCTTGCAACCGACAAAGCCGTGACGCACAGCGGCAAAAACGGCGCTTTTCATTTAATGAACTGGACGGTATAGTCCACTCCGCATGCACGCCGCCACACCATCCGCCGCCGCCGGAGGCCCGCCCGACGACGCCCGCCACCAGCGGGTGCGCGATGCCGTGCGCGCCCTGGTGGCCGAACACGGCGTGAACGTGAGCATGGACGCGATCGCCGCGCGCGCCGGCTGCTCCAAGCAGACCCTGTACGCGCGCTACGGTTCCAAGCAGGCGCTGATGCACCAGGTGGCGCGCGAGGGCATGGCCGCGACCGGCCTGCCGCAGGCGCCCACCGCCGCCACCCTGCGCCGGGCCCTGCTCGACTTCGCCGAGGCCCACCTGGCCCACCTCTCCGAGCCGCGCACCCTGGGCACCGCCCGGCTGGTGACCGCCCAGGCCCAGGAGTTCCCGGAGGAAGTCGCCGCCATGTACCAGAACTACGCCGGGGCCCTGCTCGACCGCCTCGGCGGCTGGCTGCAGCAGGCCATGCGCCGGGGATTGCTGAGACATGACGATCCGCACTGCGCGGCCGAGCTGTTGCTGGGCATGATCGTCGGCCTGGATTTCGACCGGCAGCGCCATCTCGTGCCCCACCGCGACACCCCCGAGGCGCGCGCCCAGTGGGCCGCGTTCGCCGTCGACAGTTTCCTGCGCGCCTTCGCGCCGCCCCCTTTCCGAACCTGAAACACTCCACCCCATACTCCGGAGCCATCCAATGACGATGTACCGCCCCCTGCTCCTGGCCTGCAGCCTGCTGGCCCTGGCCGCATGCTCGCAAGAACAGGCCGTCGCGCCGCCACCGCCCGAGGTCGGCGTGATCGAGGTCCAGCCGCAGACCGTGCCGCTGCAGCGCGAGCTGGTCGGCCGCCTGTCGCCGTACCGCTCCGCCGACGTGCGCGCGCGCGTGCCCGGCGTGCTGCTCAAGCGCCTCTACCAGGAAGGCAGCGACGTCAAGGAAGGCCAGGCCCTGTTCCAGATCGACCCGGCGCCGCTGCAGGCGCAGCTGGGCGTGGCCCGCGGCGAGCTGGCCCGTGCCGAGGCCAGCTACGCCAATGCCCACGCCAGCGCCGAGCGCGCCCGCCAGCTGGCCCCGCAGAACTTCGTCTCGCAGAACGACCTGGACAACGCCATCGCCGCCGAGCGCAGCGCCGCCGCCGCGGTCGAGGCCGCCCGCGCCGCCGTGCGCACCGCCGAGATCAACCTCGGCTACGCCCGCGTGACCTCGCCGATCCCCGGCCGCGCCGGCAAGCAGCAGGTGACCGAGGGCGCCCTGGTCGGCCAGGGCGAGGCCACCCTGCTGACCACCGTGGACCAGCTGGACCCGCTGTACGCCAACTTCTCGATCAGCTCGACCGAGCTGGAGCGCCTGCGCACCTCGGCCAACGTGTCGCTGGCCGGCGCCGGCAAGTCGACCGTGCAGGTGCTGCTGCCGGGCGGCCGCACCTACGACCAGGCCGGCACCCTGGACTTCTCCGACACCACGGTCGACCCGGCCACCGGCGCGGTGTCGCTGCGCGCGGTCATTCCCAACCCGGACAAGACCCTGCTGCCGGGCAGCTTCGTGACCCTCAAGGCCAACCTGGGCCAGGTCGCCGGCGTGTTCATGGTGCCGCAGGCCGCGGTGCTGCGCGACGCCAACGGCGCCTACGTGATGACCGCCAACGACGAGGGCGCGGTCTCGCGCAAGAACGTCGAGGCCAGCGTCGCCGAGGGCGGCAACTGGCTGGTCACCTCCGGCCTGGAGGCCGGCGACAAGGTGATCGTGTCCGGCGTGCAGAAGGCGCGCGAGGGCGCCACCGTGAAGGCCACCCCGTGGCAGCCGGGCCAGGACGCCGCCGGCAACGGCCAGCCGGCGCCGGCGCAGGCCCCCACCGGCGAAGCCGCGGCCGACGACGCGGCCGCCGAAGCGCAGCCGGCCGAGTAAGGACTTCCCCCAATGCCCAAGTTCTTCATCAACCACCCGGTCTTCGCCTGGGTCGTTGCGATCCTGATCTCGCTCGCGGGCGTGATCTCGATCCTCGGCCTCGGCGTGGAGTCCTACCCCAACATCGCCCCGCCGCAGGTGACGGTCAGCGCGACCTACCCCGGCGCCAGCGCCGAGACGGTGGAGAAGGCGGTCACCCAGGTGATCGAGCAGCAGCTGACCGGCATCGACCACCTGCTGTACTTCAGTTCCTCCTCCAGCGCCACCGGCCGCGCCAGCATCACCCTGACCTTCGAGACCGGCACCGACCCCGACATCGCCCAGGTCCAGGTGCAGAACAAGGTCTCCCTGGCGACCCCGCGCCTGCCCAGCGAGGTGACCCAGCAGGGCGTGGTCGTGGCCAAGGCCAACGCCGGCTTCCTGATGGTGGTCGGCCTGATCTCCGACAACCCGGCGGTCGACCGCAACGCCCTGAACGACCTCAACGGCTCGCGCGTGATCGACCAGATCTCGCGCATCCCCGGTGTCGGCAGCGTGCAGCAGTTCGGCGCCGAGTACGCGATGAACATCTGGCTCGACCCGGAGAAGCTGCAGGGCTACGGCCTGTCGGCGACCCAGGTGCTGGCCGCCGTGCGCGCCCAGAACGTGCAGTTCGCGGCCGGCTCGGTCGGCTCCGACCCTGCGCCCGAGGGCCAGGCGTTCACCGCCACGGTCTCGGCCGAGAGCCGCTTCAGCTCGCCGGAGCAGTTCGAGGAGATCATCCTGCGCGCCGACGCCGACGGCACCACCGTGCGCCTGAAGGACGTGGCGCGCGTGGCCTTCGGCCCGGGCGCCTACGGCTTCGACACCCGCTACAACGGCAAGCCGATCGGCGCCTTCGCGATCCAGCTGCTGCCCGGCGCCAACGCCCTCAACGTGGCCGACGCGGTGCGCGCGAAGATGGACGAGCTGCAGGCCACCTTCCCGGCCGGCGTCACCTGGATCTCGCCGTACGACTCCACCACCTTCGTCAAGATCTCGATCAAGGAGGTCGTCAAGACCCTGTTCGAGGCGGTGGTGCTGGTGTTCCTGGTGATGCTGATCTTCCTGCAGAACATCCGCGCCACCATCATCCCGACCCTGGTCATCCCGGTGGCCCTGCTGGGCACCTTCGTCGGCCTGTCGGTGATCGGCTTCACCATCAACCAGCTGACCCTGTTCGCCCTGGTGCTGTCGATCGGCATCGTGGTCGACGACGCCATCGTGGTGATCGAGAACGTCGAGCGCATCATGACCGAGGAGGGGCTGCCGCCCCACGAGGCCACGGTCAAGGCGATGGGCCAGATCACCGGCGCGGTGGTGGCCATCACCGTGGTCCTGGCCGCGGTGTTCGTGCCCTCGGCGCTGCAGGGCGGCGCGGCCGGCGAGATCTACAAGCAGTTCGCGCTGACCATCGCCATCGCCATGGGCTTCTCCGCGTTCCTGGCGCTGGGCTTCACCCCGGCGCTGTGCGCGACCTTCCTCAAGCCCAGCCACCACGCCAACTCCAACTGGGTGTTCCGCACCTTCAACAAGTACTACGAGCGGATCAGCAAGACCTACGTCGGCCACATCGGCAGCGCGGTCAAGCACGCCCCGCGCTGGATGATCCTGTTCGTGGTGCTGGCGGTGCTGTGCGGCTTCAGCCTCTCGCGCATGCCCGGCAGCTTCCTGCCCGAGGAGGACCAGGGCTATGCGCTGGCCATCGTCCAGCTGCCGCCGGGCGCCAGCCTGCAGCGCACCCAGGGCGTGTTCCAGCAGATGCGCGAGCGCCTGGAAGGGCTCGAGGGCTTCGAGAGCATGCTGCAGGTGGCCGGCTTCAGCTTCATCGGCCAGGGCGAGAACGTGGGCATGGGCTTCATCAAGCTCAAGCCCTGGGACGAGCGCAAGCTGACCGCGCCGGAGTTCATCCAGCAGGCCAACGGCGCCCTGTTCGGGATCAAGGAGGCCACCATCTTCGTGGTCAACCTGCCGACCGTGCAGGGCCTGGGCCAGTTCGGCGGCTTCGACATGTGGCTGCAGGACCGCACCGGCCAGGGCCAGGCCGCGCTCACCCAGGCACGCAACATGCTGCTGGGCGCCGCCTCGCAGAACCCCGGCCTGATGGGCGTGCGCCCGAACGGCCTGGAGGACGCCCCGCAGCTGCAGCTGAAGGTCGACCGCGTGCAGGCGCAGGCCATGGGCCTGCAGGTCGGCGACATCTACAACGCCATCAGCCTGATGCTGGCGCCGGTGTACGCCAACGACTTCTTCTACGAAGGCCGCATCAAGCGCGTGAACCTGCGCGCCGACGCCCCGTACCGCACCGGCGCCGAGTCGCTGGCCCACTACTACACGCCCAACGCCGAGGGCGGGATGATCCCGCTGTCGACCGTGGTCGATGCCCAGTGGTCCACCAACCCGCCGTCGCTGAACCGCTACAACGGCTACGCCGCGGTCAACATCGTCGGCTCGCCGGCCCCGGGCCACAGCTCGGGCGAGGCCATGGCGATCATGGAAGGCATCGTCAACAACGACCTGCCGCCGGGCTTCGGCTTCGACTGGTCCGGCATGTCCTACCAGGAGATCCTGGCCGGCAACACCGCGACCCTGCTGCTGGTGCTGTCGATCGTGGTGGTGTTCCTGTGCCTGGCCGCGCTGTACGAGAGCTGGTCGATCCCGGTGGCGGTGCTGCTGGTCGTCCCGCTGGGCGTGCTGGGCGCGGTGCTGCTGAGCCTGGCCCGCGGCCTGCCCAACGACATCTTCTTCAAGATCGGCCTGATCACGATCATTGGTCTTGCGGCCAAGAACGCGATCCTGATCGTGGAGTTCGCGGTGGAACAGCGTGCGGCCGGCAAGACCCTGCGCGACGCCACCGTGGAGGCGGCCCGCCTGCGCTTCCGCCCGATCCTGATGACCTCGTTCGCGTTCATCATGGGCGTGGTGCCGATGGCCCTGTCCACCGGCGCCGGCGCCAACGCCCGCCACGCCATCGGCACCGGCGTGATCGGCGGCATGCTGTTCGCCACCTTCCTCGGCCTGCTGATGATCCCGGTGTTCTTCGTGGTCGTCCGCCGCGTGCTTGGCGACAAGCTCGACGAGCCGTCGAAGGAATACCTGGAGAAGCAGCAGCGCGAAGGCACCGCGATCACGCAGTAAGCCGTCGCCGCAAGCGCCAGCCTGGAAGCCCCGGCCCCTGCCGGGGCTTCTTTTTGCGCGCAGCCCGGACAAGGCTGAAGGCCGCATCCGGGGTGGCCACTACCTTGGGATGCCCCCGCGTATGCGCACGCGCAAGGTCGAAGCGCGTGGCGGAGTCGCCGCGAGCCCTGGCGTTGCAGCGGCGCGGTGCGTCCCGCTTGCCCGGGCTACGCGCCCGATCGGGAGATGAGCCAAAGAAAAACGCCCCGGCATGGCCGGGGCGTTCTCGCGGGACCGAAGGAAGCCGGGAGGCTTACTTGATCGCCTCCTGGTAGCGGCGCTCGACCTCGTCCCAGTTGACCACGTTGTAGAACGCGCCGATGTAGTCCGGGCGGCGGTTCTGGTACTTCAGGTAGTAGGCGTGCTCCCACACGTCCAGGCCCAGGATCGGGGTGTTGCCGTCCATCAGCGGGCTGTCCTGGTTGGCCGAGGATTCGACCACCAGCTTCTTGTCCGGGGTGACGCTCAGCCAGGCCCAGCCGCTGCCGAAACGGGTCAGCGCCGCCTTGGTGAAGGCTTCCTTGAACTTCTCGAAGCCGCCCAGCTCCTTCTCGATGGCCTCGCCCACCTTGCCCTTGGGCTGGCCGCCGCCATTGGGCGACATCACCGTCCAGAACAGGCTGTGGTTGGCATGGCCGCCGCCGTTGTTGCGCACCACGCCCTGCAGGTTCTCCGGCAGCGACTTGGTCTTCTTCACCAGCTCCTCGACCGGCAGGTCGGCGTACTCGGTGCCTTCCAGCGCGGCGTTGACGTTGTTGATGTACGTCTGGTGGTGCTTGGTGTGGTGGATCTTCATCGTCTCCGTATCGATGTGCGGCTCCAGCGCATCGTAGGCATACGGCAGCTCGGGAAGGGTGTAGGCCATGTTGGTCTCCTTGATGGCGTGCCCGGAAAGTCGGGCGGCCCCGACAGTGTAGGGATGCCGGCGCGGGCAACCAAGGTCCGCGGAGTGAAAAGCCGGCGTTCCGCCGGTGGAAAACGCCGCGACCGCGGCATTGCGTGAAGCGCGCGCGAACGAAGCGTGCAGGCCGCGCCCATCCCGCGCGTGCCAACCGCATACTGGCAGGCATGTCCGCTTCGCGCCGCGCCCCCCTGACCCGCACCCTGCCCCTGCTGGCGGCGGCCCTGCTGCTGGCCGGGCTGGCCTGGCTGCAGCGCCCCGGACCGGAGCAGGTCGTGCCTCCCGCTGCGCCAGCAGCCGCCTCCGCGCAGGCCGTGCCAACCACGCTGCCGGCGTTCCTGCCGGCGGAAGCCGGCCCGGTGGTCGCGTCCATCCGGCAGGGCGGCCCGTTCCCGCACCGCCAGGACGGCAGCGTGTTCGCCAACCGCGAAGGCCGGTTGCCGCCGCGCCCGCGCGGCCACTACCGCGAGTACACCGTGCCGACGCCCGGCGTGCCGCACCGTGGCGCGCGCCGCATCGTCACCGGCGGCGATCCGCCAACCGAGTGGTACTACAGCGCCGACCACTACGGCAGCTTCCGCGCCTTCCAGGTGCCCATGGCGGAGGCACGGCCATGACCCACTCCGGATTCGACCTCGGCCTGGACGATGCCACCCGCGCCGGCGTCTACGAGGTTGCCGCCGCCGACCTGGCGGCGCTGGCCGCGGCCGCGCGCGATGCCGGCCTGCTGGTGCGGCGGATCGATCTGGAGGGCTGCCGCGACAAGGCCGCGCTGCTGCTGCGCATCGCCACCACGCTGGACTTCCCGGCCGGCTGGGGCCGCAACTGGGATGGCCTGCTGGATGCGCTGCGCGACCTGTCCTGGGCGCCCGCTCCGGGCTACCTGCTGGCGATCGACGGCTTCGCCGGGCTGCAGGGCACCCGCCCGCAGGACCTGCAGACCCTGGTCGAGGTACTGGACGATGCAGTGCGCTGGTGGGCCGAGGCCGGGGTGCCGTTCTGGGCGTTCCTGGCGCCGGACAGCACGCCGCGCAATACCGGCCGCGCGAAGTAGCCCGCCCCGGGCCCGTCGCGCGCCGGCAGCGGCCGGGTGCATGCGATGCGCGGCCGGGCTCAGCCGTCCAGTTCGGCCCAGCGGGCGTAGGCGGCGTCCAGCTCGGCCTGGGCATCGGCCATGCGCTTGCCATGCGCGGCGACCACGCCCGGATCCTGCTGGTAGAAGGCCGGGTCGGACATGGCCGCGGCCAGTTCCGCCAGCTCAGCTTCCAGCGCCTCGATCCGGCCCGGCAGCTGCTCCAGCTCGCGCGCATCCTTGTAGCTGAGCTTGCGCTTGCCGGCCGGCGCCGGCGCCGCGGGCGCGGCGGCCGGGGCCGGCGCGGGCCTGGCCGCGGCGGGCTTCGGCGCCGGCGGTGCCGGGCGCTGGCGCAGCCAGTCGCTGTAGCCGCCCACGTACTCGCCCACCCGCCCCTCGCCTTCCATCACCAACGTAGAGGTCACGACGTTGTCGAGGAAGTCGCGGTCGTGGCTGACCAGCAGCAGGGTGCCGTTGTAGTCGGCCAGCAGGTCTTCCAGCAGCTCCAGGGTTTCCACGTCCAGGTCGTTGGTCGGCTCGTCCATCACCAGCAGGTTGGATGGCTGCGCGAACAGGCGCGCCAGCAGCAGGCGGTTGCGCTCGCCGCCGGACAGGCGGGTGATCGGCGCACGCGCGCGCTCGGGCGTGAACAGGAAGTCCTGCAGGTAGGCCAGCACGTGCTTGCGCGAGCCGTTGATCTCGACGCAGTCGCGGCCGCCGGCCACGTTCTCCATCGCGTTCCAGTCCTCGCGCAGGGTCGCGCGGTACTGGTCGAAGTAGGCCACCTGCAGGTTGGTGCCCAGTTTCACCTCGCCGGCCTGCGGCTGCTGTTCGCCCAGCAGCAGCTTCAGCAGGGTCGTCTTGCCACTGCCGTTGGGGCCGATGAGGCCGATGCGGTCGCCGCGCAGCACGGTGGTGGAGAAGCCCCGCACCATCACCTGCCCGCCGTGGGCGAAATGCAGGTCCCTGGCCTCGATGACCTTCTTGCCGGAGGACTCGCCCTGGGCGGCCTCCATGCGCACGTTGCCGGACAGTTCGCGGCGCTGGGCGCGTTCCACGCGCATGGCCTTGAGCCGGCGCACGCGGCCTTCGTCGCGGGTGCGGCGAGCCTTGATGCCCTGGCGGATCCAGGCTTCCTCCTGCGCCAGCAGCTTGTCGAAGCGCGCGTTCTCCTGCGCCTCGGCGTTGAGCCGCTCCTCGCGGCGGCGCTCGTAGTTGGCCCAGTCGCCCGGCCAGCTGGTGACCTGGCCGCGGTCGATCTCGACGATGCGGGTGGCCAGGGCGCGCAGGAAGCGGCGGTCGTGGGTGACGAACACCACGCTGCCGCTCCACTCCTTCAGGAAGCCCTCCAGCCAGTCGATCGCCTCGATGTCCAGGTGGTTGGTCGGCTCGTCCAGCAGCAGCACGTCCGGCGCGGAAACCAGCGAGCGCGCCAGCAGCACGCGGCGCTTCATGCCACCGGACAGGCGCGCGAACACCGCATCGCCATCCAGCTCCAGGCGGCTGAGCACCTCGGCCACGCGCCGGTCCAGGGCCCAGCCGTCGGCCGCGTCGATCTTCGCCTGCACCCGCGACAGCTGCGCCGCGTCGAATTCCGCGGCATGGCTGATCTGGTGGAACTGCGCCAGCCAGGTGCCCAGCTCGCCCAGGCCGCCGGCGACCACGTCGAACACGCTGCCCTCGGTGCCGCCGGGCACCTCCTGCTCCAGGCGCGCCACACGCACGCCTGCCTGGACCCGCACCTGGCCATCGTCCGGCTGCAGTTCGCCGGCGATGAGCTTGAGCAGGGTGGATTTGCCGGCGCCGTTGCGGCCGATCAGGGCGATGCGTTCGCCCGGCTCGATCGACAGGTCGGCATGTTCCAGCAACAACGGGCCGCCGACGCTGTAGTCGACGTTCTGCAGGGTGATCAAAGGCATCCGCGCATTGTACGGGCCACACCTGCGAGAATGGCGCATGACCGACTTTGCCGCGCTGCCGCTCTCCCCCGCCCTGCGTCCCGGACTGGACGCGCTGGGCTATACCGCCGCCACGCCGATCCAGGCGCAGTCACTACCGCCGATCCTGGAAGGCCGCGACCTGCTGGCGCAGGCGCCCACCGGCAGCGGCAAGACCGCCGCCTTTGGCCTGGGCCTGCTGCAGCGGCTGGATCCGGGCCAATCGCGCTGCCAGGCGCTGGTGCTGTGCCCGACCCGCGAGCTGGCCGACCAGGTCGGCCGCCAGCTGCGCCGCCTGGCCACCGGCATCCCCAACCTCAAGCTGAGCGTGCTCACCGGCGGCGTGGTGCTGGAGCCGCAGATCGCCTCGCTGCAGGCGCACGACCCGCAGGTCGTGGTCGGCACGCCGGGCCGGGTGCAGGAGCTGGCCCGCAAGCGCGTGCTGCACCTGGGCGTGGTCCGCACCCTGGTGCTGGACGAGGCCGACCGCATGCTGGACATGGGCTTCGAGGAGCCGGTGCGCGAGATCGCCAACCGCTGCCACGGCCAGCGCCAGACCCTGCTGTTCTCGGCCACCTTCCCCGATGCGATCCGCGAACTCGCCCGCCAGCTGCTGCGCGATCCGGTGGAGGTCTCGGTGGACGGCGGTGAATCGGCGCCGGACATCGAGCAGCGCTTCTTCGACGTGGACCCGCAGTTCCGGCAGAAGGCCGTGGCCGGCCTGCTGCTGCGCCATCGCCCCGAATCGGCGGTGGTGTTCTGCAATACCCGCAAGGACGTGGACGAGGTCGCCGGCTCGCTGCGCCAGTTCGGTTTCTCCGCCCTGGCCCTGCACGGGGACATGGAGCAGCGCGACCGCGACGAAGTGCTGCTGCAGCTGGCCAACCGCAGCTGCAACGTGCTGGTTGCCAGCGACGTGGCCGCGCGCGGCCTGGACGTGGAGGACCTGGCCGCGGTGGTGAACTACGAGCTGCCCACCGACGTGGATGCCTACCGCCACCGCATTGGCCGCACCGGCCGCGCCGGCCGCCGTGGCCTGGCCCTGAGCCTGGTCGCCGGCCGCGAGAACGCGCGCGCCGGGATGATCGCCGCCGCCCAGGACAGCCCGCCGCCGCGCGAGAACGCGCCGCTGGCCACCGGTCGCCCCGCGCAGCCGGCGCAGGCACCAATGACCACCCTGCGCATCGACGGCGGCAAGACCGACAAGCTGCGCCCCGGCGACATCCTCGGCGCCCTGACCGGCGAGGCCGGCCTGCCCGGATCGGCCATCGGCAAGATCGTGATTGCGGCCACCCGCTCCTACGTGGCCATCGCCAACGCACAGGCGGAACGCGCCCTGCAGCGGCTGGAAGCCGGCAGGATCAAGGGCCGCCGCTTCCGCGTACGCAGGCTCTGACCCTGCCTACCGGGGCGCGCGTCGCGCCCCCGGATGCGCCGCCTTGTCCGGACTACGCGCCCCGCGAAGCACCAACCACGAATCCCGAATCCCGAACCCGATCCCGCCTCAGTGCCTCAGCAAGGCCACCAGCGGCGCGTCGATTTCCCAGCGGGCACGGCCACCGAGGGCCACCAGCTCCATCAGCACCCCCGCCCCGACCACCCGGGCCTGCTGCTGTGCCAGCAGCCGGGCCGCCGCGGCCAGGGTGCCGCCGGTGGCCAGCACGTCGTCCACCAGCAGCACGCGGGTGCCCGGCGCGACCGCGCCGGCCTGCAGCTGCAGCCGGTCGCTGCCGTATTCCAGCGCGTACTGTTCCTCGACCACCGGCCCGGGCAGCTTGCCCGGCTTGCGCAGCGGCAGAAAGCCGGCACCCAGCAGCGGCGCCAGCGCGGCGCCGAGGATGAAGCCGCGCGCCTCGATCCCGGCCACCAGGTCGATCGCCACGCCGCGCCATGGCGCGGCCAGGTCGTCGAGCATCGCGGCCAGGCCGTCGGCATCGGCCAGCAGCGGGCAGATGTCGCGGAACACGATGCCCGGCGAGGGAAAGTCCGGGATCTCGCGGACCAGCGAGGCCCAGGCCGGCTGGGTGGCGGGTTCGGCGACTGTTGCGGACATCGGGGAAGCTCTCCGGACGGACGGGATGCGCAAACGGTAACGCCGTCAGGAGCTGCAGGACAGCATCGAGCAGCCGGCGCGATGGCGCGCCCATTCGGGGCGCAGGCCGGCGTAGTGCTCCCGTCCAGGCTGGTCCTCGTACGGGCGGCGCATCACCTCCAGCAGCGTCGCCACCGACGCCAGGTCGCCGGCCTCGGCACGGTCGATGGCCTCCTGCGCCAGCCAGTTGCGCAACACGTAGCGCGGATTGGCCAGGCGCATGCGTTCGCGCCGCCGTGGTGGCGCCAGCGGGTCGTCGGCCAGGCGCGCGGCGTAGCGTGCCAGCCACTCCTGCAACGCCGGCGACACCGCCGCGGCCGCGACGGCGTCGTAGGACACCGCCGCGAAGTCCGCCGGCCTGGCCGTGGCCGGATCCACCTCCCCAAGCTGGCGGAAGAACGTGGTGAGGTCGAACTGCCCGGCCTGCAGCACCCGGCACAGGTCCTCGAACAGGGCCACGTCACCGGCGCCGGCGCGGGCCAGGCCCAGCTTGCCGGCCACCATTTCCCGCTCGGCCCGGGCCCAGGCGTCCAGGTAGCGCTGCAGCCCGGCCTCCAGCGGCGCGACCCCGCCGAACAGCGGCGCCAGCGCCTGCGCCAGCCGGGTGAGGTTCCAGTACGCCACCTGCGGCTGGGCGCCATAGCGGTAGCGGCGGCCGTGGGCGTCGGTGGTGTTGGGCGTCCAGTCCGGGTCGTAGTCCTCCAGCCAGCCATAGGGACCGTAGTCGATGGTCAGGCCGAGGATGGACATGTTGTCGGTGTTCATCACCCCGTGGACGAAGCCCACCCGCATCCAGCCGGCCACCGTCCACGCGGTGCGCTCGCACACCTGCGCGAACCATTCCGCGTCGCCGGCCGGGCCCAGTCCATGCAGGTCCGGAAAGTGGTGGCGCTGGACATGGTCCGCCAGCCGCCGCAGCAGCGCGGTATCGCCGCGCGAGGCCGGCAGTTGCCAGCTGCCAAAGCGCAGGAAGCTGGGCGCCATCCGGCACACCACGGCACCGGGCTCCGGGCGCGGATGGCCGTCGTAGAACATGTCGCGCACCACCTCCTCGCCGGTGCCGACCAGGCTGAGCGCGCGCGTGGTGGGGATGCCCAGGTGGTGCATGGCCTCGCTGCACAGGAACTCGCGGATCGAGGAGCGCAGCACCGCGCGGCCGTCGCCGAAACGCGAGTACGGCGTGCGCCCCGCGCCCTTGAGCTGCAGTTCCCAGCGCCCGCCGTCCGGCCCGATCGCCTCGCCCAGCGAAATCGCGCGGCCATCGCCCAGCTGCCCGGCCCAGCTGCCGAACTGGTGGCCGCCGTAGTTGGCCGCCCACGGCTGCATGCCTTCCAGCAGCGCATTGCCGCCGAACACGCGGGCGAAGTCCGGGTGCTCGGCGTCGGCGGCGTCCAGCCCGGCCAGGGCCACGGCCTCGGGCGACCAGGCCAGCAGCCGCGGCGCGGCCACCGGGGTGGGATCCACCCGCGACCAGGCCGCGAAGACCTCGCGCACGCGCGGCCCGGCCTCGGGGTCGCCGGGCAGTTCGCGCAGGAAGCTGTTGTCGAATCCGATCCGCATGGGTCGCCGCCGGCGGGCGGATCAGCCGGTGGCGACCGCGAACGGGCCGCCCTGCTCCAGCGCCCGCTGGTAGGCCGGGCGCGCGTGGATGCGCTCGAGGAAGCCGCGCAGGTTCGGGTGGCCGTCCAGCCCGGCGCGCGCCGCCGCGGCCTCGATCGGGAAGCTCATCTGGATGTCGGCCGCGGTGAAGCGCTCGCCCGCGAACCAGCCGCCGCCGTCCAGCGCCTGCTCCATCCAGTCCAGGTGCAGCTTCACCTGCGGCGAGACAAAGCCGGCCAGGGTGCGGTCGACGATGGCGCGGGCGATGGGCCGGGCGAAGAACGGCATCGGCGCGTTGCGGATCCGGCGCAGCACCAGCGACAGCAGCATCGGCGGCATGGCCGAGCCCTCGGCGTAGTGCATCCAGTAGCGGTACAGCAGGCGCTCCTCGGCCAGCGCCGGTTCCGGCGGCGGCGATAGCGCATAGCCGGTGTCGTAGCGCTCGACCAGGTATTCCAGGATCGCACCGGATTCGGCCAGCGCCTGGCCGCCATCCACCAGCACCGGGGCCTTGCCCAGCGGGTGCACGGCGCGCAGCTCCGGCGGCGCCAGCAGGGTCTTCGGGTCGCGCCTGTGGTGCACCACGTGGTACGGCAGCTCCAGTTCCTCCAGCAGCCACAGCACGCGCTGGGAACGGGAATTTTCCAGGTGATGGACGGTCAGCATCGGCAACTCCTGTTCGACTGCGCCCATCCTCGCACGGCCGGCGTTTGCCATCCGTTGCGCCGCGCGCCGGGCCCGGAAACGGAAAACGCCGGAGGCTTGCGCCCCCGGCGTTCCGGTCTGCGATCCCGGCGCGAGCCGGGAAGGCCAGTCAGTTACAGCGCCTGGACCTGGTCGGCCTGCAGGCCCTTCTGGCCCTGCACGACGATGAAGGAGACCTTCTGGCCTTCCTGCAGCGACTTGAAGCCCGAGCCCTGGATCGAACGGAAATGCACGAACAGGTCGGCACCGCTCTCCGGGGTGATGAAGCCGAAGCCCTTGGCGTCGTTGAACCACTTGACGGTACCGGTCTGACGATCGGACATGTTTGCTAACTCCTCAACGGAAAAATGGAAAACCCGGTCGCGGGACATCCGCGGCGGGTACTGGGTTGCAGGTGTTAGGCAAAGCGGAACGATGTAGCGCGATCGTCGGATCGACTGCATCAGGCCACGATTCACGGTGACCCATGCAAACACAGTGGGGGCACGATACCCGTATTCGTCCGGAATAGCGAGCGCCGTCCGTCGGCGCCGTTCAGGTGGTCAACCGGCGGCCGCCAGGCCCCAGGCCTCGGCCGCGATCCGGTAGGACTCCAGCCGGGCCTGGTGGTCGTGCAGGTTGGCCACCACGATCAGCTCGTCCGGGCGGTGGCGCTGGACGAAGCGCGCCAGGCCCTCGGCCACGGTGTCGCGGCTGCCGACCACGCTGCAGGCCAGCGCCCGCTCCACCCCGGCCTTCTCCTGCGGGTTCCAGTAGGCCTCGATGTCGTCCACCGGCGGCGGGATCAGCCCCGGGCGGCCGCGGCGCAGGTTCACGAAGGCCTGCTGCGGGGTGGTGAACAGCCGCCGCGCCTCGGCGTCGGTGGCCGCGGCCACCACGTTCACCGCCAGCATCACGTGCGGCTCGGCGCAGTGCTTCGATGGCCGGAAGTGCCGGTGGTAGACCAGCAGGGCTTCCTCCAGCGCATCCGGGGCGAAGTGCGAGGCGAACGCGTACGGCAGGCCCAGCGCCGCGGCTAGCTGCGCGCCGAACAGGCTGGAACCCAGGATCCACACCGGCACCCCGAGCCCGGCGCCGGGCACGGCTTGCACCGCCTGGCCCGGCTGCACCGGCTCGAAATAGCGCAGCAGCTCCTGCACGTCCTGCGGGAACTGCTCGGCGGAGTCGAAATAGCGGCGCAGCGCCCGCGCGGTGGCGTGGTCGGTGCCCGGCGCGCGGCCCACGCCCAGGTCGATCCGGCCCGGATGCAGCGCGGCCAGGGTGCCGAACTGCTCGGCCACCTGCAGCGGCGAATGGTTGGGCAGCATGATCCCGCCAGCGCCAACCCGGATCTTCGAGGTATGCGCGGCCACGTGCGCGATCAGCACCGCGGTGGCGGCGCTGGCGATGCCGGGCATGTTGTGGTGCTCGGCCAGCCAGAACCGGCGGTAGCCCAGGGCCTCGGCATGGCGGGCCAGGTCGACGCTGTTGGCCAGCGCGGCGGAGACGTCCGAGCCCTCGCACACCGGTGCCAGGTCCAGCACCGACAGCGGCACGGAACGCGGATCGAAGCCCATGGTCAGTCCCGCGCCACGGCCGCCAGCGGTGCCCGCGGCGCGGCCAGCGGCGGCGCCGGGCGCAGCGTGGCCACGCCGTGGCCCTGCTCGGCCAGGTACTGCAGCCACTTGCCCAGGAAGGTGTTCATGCGCAGGCGGTGGCCCACCACTTCGGCCGGCGGCGGGTACATGCCGATCACGTCCTGCCAGCGCCGGCCGACGTAGCAGTGGGTGGTCTCGACCTGGCGGGCGTCGTTGTACAGGCGCAGGTAGGCAGAGGGGTCCGGCTCGCCGGTCACCGGGTCGCACAGGTCGTAGGTCAGGCGCAGCTCGACCGTGTAGCGGTGGCGCTCGAGCACGTCCAGGCGCACGTCCAGGCCGTCGCCCAGCGAGGACACGTAGCTGCCGCACGCCAGCCCGGCCGGCGCGAACAGCCGGGTCAGGCGGGCGTGGTTCTCCGCGTACAGCCCCATCAGCCAGCCGAAGCGGCCGATCCTGGGGATACGCGCGACGATGGGGAGTGCCTGCTGCATGCGCCCGATGCTACACGGCAAGGCGCGCGCGCGGCAGCATTGAAAAGCCCGACGCCGGCCCCCATGCGTACGGGCCGCCGTTCAGAACATCTCCCGCTGCAGGCCGAAGGTGGCCAGCACCTTGCTGGAGATCTCCTCGATCGAGGTGTGCGTGGTGCTGAGGGTCGGGATGCGCTCGCGCGCGAACATCGCCTCGGCCGCCTGCACCTCGCGCCTGCAGGTCTCCAGCCGCGAATAGGACGAATCCGGCCTGCGCTCCTGGCGGATCTGCTGCAGCCGGTCCGGATCGATGGTCAGTCCGAACAGCTTGCGCCGGTACGGACGCAGCCGCTCCGGCAGCCTGTCGTTGTCCAGGTCGCTGTCGGTCAGCGGGTAGTTGGCGGCCTTCACGCCGTAATGCAGCGCCAGGTACACGCAGGTCGGGGTCTTGCCCGCGCGCGACACGCCCACCAGCACCACGTCGGCGTCGACATAGTCCAGCGCGACGCCGTCATCATGCGCCAGGGCGTAATTCATCGCCTCGATGCGGCGGTGGTAGCTGTCGAAGTCGACGATGCCGTGCGCGCGCCCCACCCTCGCCTGCCGGGGCTGGTTGAGCTCGCGCTCCAGCGGCTCGATGAACGGCGCGAACACGTCCAGCATCAACGCCCCGCTTTCGGCCAGGAGCATGCTCAGTTGGGTATCGACGCAGGAATTGACCACGATCGGCCGCACGCCGTAGCGCTCGCCGGCCGAGCGGATGCGCGCGGCCGCCTCGCGCGCCTTGTCGAGGTCGTCGACGAAGGCGATGCGGTCGGTCACGAACTGGAATCCGCTGAACTGGGTCAGCAGGCTGTGGCCGATGGTTTCCGCCGTGATACCGGTACCATCGGAAACGTAGAAAACAGGGCGGATCGCGCTCATGCCTGTGACGTCTCCGGTTTCGTGTTGAATGACATGATCAACATTGATATGCCGCAAATCGCAGGGGCATCATAACCACCCCACATACCTCGGGACACGGCCATTGCCCGGCCGGGCGTGGCTCCACGGAGCATCGCACTTGAACCAGAACATCCTGTGGTTGCATGAGCTTCGTCTTGCCGACCTGACACGCGTCGGCGGCAAGAATTCCTCCCTCGGCGAGATGATCGGGCACTTGTCCGGCCTCGGCGTCTCGGTGCCGGGTGGCTTCGCCACCACGGCCGAAGCGTTCAAGGACTTCATCGCGCACAACGACCTGCACCAGCGCATCTACGACCGGCTCGCGCAGCTGGACGTCGAGGACGTCAACGCGCTTACCGCGGCCGGGCGCGAGATCCGCCAGTGGGTGATCAATGCCCCGCTGCAGCCGGCGCTGGATGCCGATATCCGCACCGCCTACGCGAAGCTGTGCAGCGAGAACGGCGGCGGCGACGTGGCGGTGGCCGTGCGCTCTTCCGCCACCGCCGAGGACCTGCCCGATGCCTCGTTCGCCGGCCAGCAGGAGACCTTCCTCAACGTGACCGGCGCCGACGATGTCGTGCACAAGGTCAAGGAAGTGTTCGCCTCGCTGTACAACGACCGCGCGATCGCCTACCGCGTGCACCACGGCTTCAAGCACGAGGACGTGTTCCTGTCGGCGGGCGTGCAGCTGATGGTGCGCTCGGACGTGGGTGCCTCCGGCGTGCTGTTCACCCTGGACACCGAGTCCGGCTTCCGCGACGTGGTGTTCGTCACCGCCAGCTACGGCCTGGGCGAGATGGTCGTGCAGGGCGCGGTGAACCCGGACGAGTTCTACGTCTACAAGCCCACGCTGAAGCAGGGCAAGCCGGCGATCCTGCGCCGCTCGCTCGGCAGCAAGGCGATCCGCATGGTGTATTCGGACCAGCCCGGCGAGCGCGTGCGCACCGAGGACACGCCGGCCGAGCTGCGCAACCGCTTCTCGCTCTCCGACGAGGACGTGCACGAGCTGGCGCGCCAGGCCCTGACCATCGAGCAGCACTACGGCCGCCCGATGGACATCGAATGGGCCAAGGACGGCGTGTCCGGCAAGCTGTTCATCGTGCAGGCGCGTCCGGAGACGGTGAAGTCGCGTGGCCACGCCACCCAGATCGAGCGCTTCGCGCTGGAGAAGCGCGGCGAGGTGATCGCCGAGGGCCGCGCCATCGGCCAGAAGATCGGCGCCGGCGTGGCGCGCGTGGTGCGCTCGCTGGAGGACATGGACCGCGTGCAGCCGGGCGACGTGCTGGTCGCGGACATGACCGACCCGGACTGGGAGCCGGTGATGAAGCGCGCCAGCGCCATCGTCACCAACCGCGGCGGCCGCACCTGCCACGCGGCGATCATCGCCCGCGAGCTGGGCGTGCCGGCGGTGGTCGGCACCGGCAACGCGCTGGACCTGATCAAGGACGGCCAGGAAGTGACCGTCAGCTGCGCCGAGGGCGATACCGGCTACATCTATGCCGGCCGCCTGCCGTTCGAGCGCACCACCACCGACCTGGGCAACATGCCGCCGGCGCCGCTGAAGATCATGATGAACGTCGCCAATCCCGAGCGTGCGTTCGACTTCGGCCAGCTGCCCAACGCCGGCATCGGCCTGGCGCGCCTGGAGATGATCATCGCCAGCCACATCGGCGTGCACCCCAAGGCGCTGCTGGAGTACGACAGCCAGGACGCGGACACCAAGCGCCGGATCGACGAGCGCGTCGCCGGCTACGCCGACCCGGTCAGCTTCTACGTCGACCGCCTCGCCGAGGGCATCGCCACCCTCACCGCGTCGGTCGCGCCCAACCCGGTGATCGTGCGCCTGTCGGACTTCAAGTCCAACGAGTACGCCAACCTGATCGGCGGCCAGCGCTACGAGCCTGAGGAAGAGAACCCGATGATCGGCTTCCGCGGCGCTAGCCGCTACGTCGATCCGTCCTTCGCCGACGCCTTCGCCCTGGAATGCAAGGCGGTGCTGCGCGTGCGCAACGAGATGGGCCTGGAGAACCTCTGGGTGATGATCCCGTTCGTGCGCACGCTCGAGGAAGGCCGCAAGGTGGTCGAGGTGCTGGCGAAGAACGGCCTGCGCCAGGGCGAGAACGGCCTGAAGATCATCATGATGTGCGAGGTGCCGTCCAACGCCCTGCTGGCGGACGAGTTCCTCGAGATCTTCGACGGCTTCTCGATCGGCTCCAACGACCTGACCCAGCTGTCGCTGGGCCTGGACCGCGACTCCTCGATCGTCGCCCACCTGTTCGACGAGCGGAACCCGGCGGTCAAGAAGCTGCTGTCGATGGCGATCAAGGCCGCGCGCGCCAAGGGCAAGTACGTGGGCATCTGCGGCCAGGGTCCCTCCGACCACCCGGACCTGGCCGAGTGGCTGATGCAGGAAGGCATCGAGTCGGTGTCGCTCAACCCCGACACCGTGGTCGATACCTGGCTGCGCCTGGCCAGGCTCAAGGGCGGCGCCGCCTGAGCCGCTGCGGTCCGCGCGAGCGGACCGTCCGCGCGCCACCGAAGGCCATGCCGGTGCGCCGGCATGGCCTTCCTGTTTGTGCCCTTTCCCGCCCGGGCAGAACAGCGGCGCTAAGGCACGGCTTCGCAACGCGCCGGACCGGGCGTGCCCGCATCCGTGGCGCAGGGCGGCAGCCATAGTTCGATCACGCGGCGGTTGCTGCGGATGGACGCGGCCAGCTCGCGCACCTGCACCTCCAGGCCAGGCTCCCGCGCCGCCAGCGCCGCGGCAATCCCGCGGGCACACTCGCGGTCGCCCTCGTTGCCGCGGCGGTGGACCAGCAGGGTCGGCCGCGGCCAGGGCGCGGGCGGATTGCGGCCATGGCGCTGCGCGGTGGCGACCACGTTCTCGATGCCGGGCACGCGCACCGTATTCCCCAGCGCCGGGGCGATATCGGAGTCGCCCTTGAGCAGGTCGGCGATCCAGGCACGGCTGGCCTCGTCGTGTACCTGCACGTACAGGGTCATGGGCGACGCTTCCGTCCCGCATGCCGCGAGCGCGGGGACCCGCGCGGACGCCGGCGGTGCCGGAGCCGGCGCTTCGACCGGAAGCGGCGCCGGCACCGACGCCGGCTCCTCCGTGCCCGGTTCCGGCACCGACGCCGGCCCCCTGCCCCCGCCGGGACCGGACTGCAGCGCAGTCGGCCCGTCGATGCCGGGCGCCTCCGGGTCCGCCGCGGCCTCCGGGTAGGTCGAGGCAGTACTGCCGCCGGCAGCCACGGCCGGTTCCGGCATGGCCATCGTGCCTGCATCCGCGGGCCGTTGCCGGTTGCACGCGGGCAAGCGTGCCAGCAGGGGATTCCTGCAGGGCTCCTGCTGCGGCGCGGGCATCCAGTACGGGTCGTCCTGGTCGGGGTGCGTGCCGCAGACGTCGTCGCATACCCAGTGGCGTGCCGGATCGCAGCTGTTCCCGGCGGGATCCGCGGGGACCTGGCATAGCGCCGCAAGCCCCGCGAGGCGGCTGGCCGCATGGCGGCGCACCCGCGCCGATACCCCACCGTAGCGCACTGCGTCGGCCAGCAGGCGCACGGCGCCGCGCTCGTCCGCGCCGGGCGGCTTGTCCGGACTCGCCTCGCGGATGGCATCCACACCGTCCAGCACCGCCTCCACCGCCTGCTCGCGTGCGCTGCGTTCCTGCTGCCACTGCTGCAATGCCTGCGCCATCGGCAGCAGCAGCGTGCCCAGCACGCCGACGCCGACGGTGGCCCCGATCGCGGCGGCCCTGGTTTCCGGGCGCCAGAACGGCACCGGCGCCTTCTGCGGCTCGGGCTTTGGCGGCCGCCGCAGCGGTTCCAGCACATTCCCCGGCCTTGGCGCCGGCATGTTCCAGCCGTGCACCTTCTCCAGCCACTCCGCCCGCAGCGCCCGTCCCATGTCCTCGCCCAGGCGGTGGTAGCTCTCCCACTGCGCCTCGTCGAAGAACTGGTCGGAGGTCGGCTGCTGCGGGAACAGCGGATGGCGGCGGGCATAGGCCAGCACGTCGGCGTCCAGCGACACGTGCAGGGCCGGCTTGACCACCAGCAGGGTGCCGAGCCGCCGCCGCGCCGGGTTGCTGCGGTTGTAGCAGATCCGCGCCAGCAGCACGCCGCGCGCGGTGTAGTTCTTGGCCAGGTCCTCCGGTGCCAGCACCGCCAGGTGCTCGCTGGCGACCGCGCCCATCGCGGCGGCGTCCTCCGGCGTGCAGAACTCGATGTCGCAGTCGAAGTCGATGCGCGCCTTGCGCACCAGGTTCTCCAGGTCGTCGTACTCGTAGCGCGGGTCGGCGCCGCAGTCGGCGAGCACGATGAAGTCCAGCTGGCGCTGCAGCAGCGCGTGCACGCCGGTGTTCTCGAAGTGCCCGCCGTCGGACAGGTACCACCAGTCCTGGCACGGCCCGGCGAACGACGCCAGCGCCTCGCTGGCCAGCAGGCCGAACTTGGTCGTGCCCAGCCAGCGCCCGGCGCGCCGCAGCAGGCCGTCGCGCGCCGGCTCCTCCTGCGCTGCGCCCTCCTGGCGCGGACGCAGCCAGAACCCCAGGCGCGCCCCCACCATGAACAGCAGGACCGCCCAGCCCCGCGAGGTGTAGGAGCCCGCGCCCGGCGAGGCCGCCGCGCCGGAAATGGCGATCCAGCGCCCCAGGGTGCCCGGGTCGCGCATCTGCGCCAGCGGCAGGAAGCGGTCCCTGCCCAGCTCCATGCCGCGCGCGCTGATGGTGGCGGCCAGGCCCTTGCGGTCGGCGTTGTACATGCCGCTGGCCGCCTCGCGGGTCTGGTTCAGGCACACCCCGACCAGGTGCAGCGGGCCGCCGTTTTCCTCGGGACGGTGGCTGGACAGGTCGGTGTCGTCGCCCGGGACCACCGTGGTCACCGACCAGGCGTCGGGCGATTCCCGTTCGCCATCCAGGCGCGGGCCGAAGCGCTGCACGTTGCCCAGCGCCAGGTAGGCGCGCACCAGGCGCGCGCGGTAGAAGCCGTGCAGGGAGCTGGAATTGACCCAGTCGCGGTTGCGCTGGGTCAGCAGCACCCAGGCCAGCGCCAGCGCGCCCAGCACCGCCGCGCGCGCCCAGAACGGCAGGTAGGCCAGCACGCCGTCCTCGCCCCGCAACGGGGCGATGAACACCACCCACTGGACCAGCAGCACCCAGGCGCACACCACCAGCGCGCCGACCAGCAGGCCCAGCAGGTTCAGCAGCTTCGGCGTCCAGCGCGCATGCGGGCCATCCGAGGAGCGGGCCATGCGCTGCAGCGGTTCGCTCAACGCGCGCAGCAGCACCAGCAGGCTGCCCAGGGTCAGGCCGCCCTCCAGCCAGCGGTCGCCCTGTTCCAGCAGCTTGGCCACCTGCCAGGTAAGCACGTCGACCACGCCCAGCCCGGCCAGCCCCAGCGCCAGCGCATTGGCGCGGCGCAAGGCCTCGGTCAGGCGGTTGCGTTGCTGCGCCAGGCGGGTGTTGGGGCGTTCGTCCGAGCGCCCGGACAGGCGCAGGTACAGCCCGGCATGCCGGGCCAGGGTGCCGGCGGCGAACAGGCACAGGAAGAACGCCGCCGACGGCGCCGCCCAGGGCGGCTGCAGCCAGGCCAGGTCGCGCCCGGGCAGCAGCCACAGGCCCGCCAGCAGCAGCGCCAGCACCACCACGTCGGCCGCGCGCGGCGGCAGGATGGCCAGCAGCGGCGTCCCCGGCTCGTTGGCCTCCCGTGGCAGGTCGCGCAGGGTCCAGTACGGCACCAGGGTGCTGGAGGCCAGCAGCATCCACGCCGCCGCCGCGAGCACGAACCACGCCGACGCCCATGGTTGCCACTGCGCGGACAGCACCAGGTCCAGGTCGTTGTGCAGGGCGTGCGGCAGCACCACCAGCACGCCCAGCAGCACCGCCAGCACCGCCATCTCCGCGTGCACCGCCAGCGCGCTGCGCAGGTAGGTGGCCACTGCCGCGCCGACGTCGCGCGCGCCGCGCGGGGTCAGGTAGCGGCCGTTGCGGCGCAGCCATTCCAGCAGCACCGAATCGCTGCGGGCGAAGGCGTTCTCGGCCTCGACCACGCCGATCTTCTGCACCACCCGGGTGAACGCGGCACCCACGTAGCCGCCGCCGGATACCGTGGACAGGTAGTCGAAGCGCTTCAGCAGGCCGTTCTGCGCCAGGCCGCGCAGCAGGCCCAGGCAGAAGGTCGCGCTGCGGATGCCGCCGCCGGACAGCGCCAGGCCGATGCGCGGCGCGCCGGGGTCGATGCCGGCGCGGGCGCGGCGCCGCTCCACCAGCCGCGCCTCCTCCCCGGCCAGGGCCGCGCGGTCCTGCAGCCCGGCCCCCTGTCCCAGCGTGCCGTCCATGTGTCCGGCGGCACGTTCCATCGGCGTGGACGCCTGCTCCCTATCCATATCCCCTCCCTGGCGGCGCTGGGCACGCCCGCCGTCTCAGTCATGGATCCAGAACGAAGTGCTCCTGAACGTGGCCGAGGTCCACCAGCGCGGCGTCCCGAACTGGAAGTTCTCGCGTCCGGCATTGCTCTGCAGCGGCGCGTGGACCCGCCCGTTCCTGCGGTCGGCCTGCCGCGTACCCTTCTCCGGCACCACCGGGCAGATATGGCCGGGGCTCTCGCTGTTGGCGTTCTTCCCCGAGACCAGGCAGACCGCGCCGGCATTGGCCGCCGCCTGCAGTGCGTCCAGGTCGAACTCCCGGCGCCAGCCGAACTGCGGCCCGAACTCCGGCAGCCAGTCGTGCAGGCTGTTGGCGTTGAGCTCGCGCACGGTCTGGTCGTACACCACCGCCACGCTCCTGCCGGAGTTGAGCGCGCTGATCGCGGTCGCCGTCCACCACACCCGCGGCAGGTAGGCGCCGGCCAGGAAGCAGTAGTCGTAGCTGTAGATGTTGCAGAAGGTGCTGCTGCCCTTGCGCAGGTAGCGCGCGCTCCTGTCCACCCGCAGCCAGTGCACGATCTCCAGCAGCTGCGCGGCGCGCGCGGCCGGCGTGCGGGCATCGCGCCGCGGCGCGCCGGCCTCGTTGAGCGCGAAGGCGCGGCCGCCATCGCGGCCGCGGGTGACGGGCTGGCTGGTCTGCAGGTGCACCTCCACCAGCTTCTTCGCCACCGCCTCCGGGGGCGCCTTTTCCGGTCCGGCCACCAGGTAGGCGGAGGAGACATAGCCCTCGACCGGGGTGCCGTCCAGCCGGGTGCGGATCTTCCACCAGGGCGCCGCCGCCTTCTCCAGCAGTTCCACCTCGTGCCCGCGCGGCAACAGGCCGATGCGGTTGGTCGAAACCACCCTGGGCGAGGACCGCAGGTTCAATTCCGACGCACGTACGACGTACTTCATGCTGCCTCCATGGAGGACAACGGGACATCGGCATGTGGCGAGGCGGCGGGGTCGTGGTGGGTGGGCCCCGGCGGTCGTCGCGCGTCGGCCATGCACCCGCCACGGCGGGTCGTCCGGCGCTGTATCCGGGCCGGTGCGCAGGGCAAGGGGCCGTGGCCCAGGCCGGGAAACGGGCGGAGTTTGCGCCTCGGCCGGCGCCGGCGCCAGTCCCCCCGGCGCAGCGGCGGGAGCGCCGGCGGCGCCTGCCGCGGGCCGCTGGCCGGTCCGTGCCGGCGGACCAGGCGCGGCAACGGAGTCGGGGCGGGCCGGCCCCTGACGCTCAGGCCGCCGGCAGCCCGGCGAACTTGCCCAGGAACTGGCGGTAGTGGCGCAGCTCGGCGATCGAATCGTGCACGTCGCTCAGCGCGGTATGCGCGGCCTGCTTGCCGACCCCGGCCAGCACCTCCGGGCACCAGCGGCGGGCCAGCTCCTTGAGCGTGCTCACGTCCAGGTTGCGGTAGTGGAAGTACTGCTCCAGCCGCGGCATCAGCCGGTGCAGGAAGCGGCGGTCCTGGCAGATCGAGTTGCCGCACATCGGCGAGGCCTTGGCCGGCACCCACTCGTTGAGGAAGGCCACGGTGCGGGCCTCGGCCTGGGCCAGGGTCACGTCGCTGTCCAGCACCCGCTGCCACAGGCCGGAACGGCTGTGCTGGTTGCGGTTCCACTCGTCCATCGCCTGCAGGGTCTCCAGCGGATGGGCGATGGCCAGCTCGGGGCCCTCGGCCAGCACGTTGAGCTGGGCGTCGGTGACGACGGTGGCGATCTCGAGGATGGAATCGCGGTCGGTGTCCAGGCCGGTCATCTCCAGGTCGATCCAGATCAGGCGGTCCATTCCTGCGGCCATGGCCATGCGCTTGCGGAACTCCAACGGTGATGGGGCCGCGCTTGCGGGCGCGGCGGGAGCTGGCATGATACCGCAGGTCCCCATCCACACCCGGTCGATGCAAGAGTCGAGCACCCATGCCATCCTGGCCGCGATGCTGGCGCCGGCCTTCTTCCTGACCGCCACCGCCTCGCTGCTGCTGTCGGCCAACAACCGCCTGGCCCGGATCATCGACCGCGCGCGGACCCTGCTGCGGGAACTGCCAGAAGTGCGCGACGAGCGCGAGCGGCAGCTGTACGAGAAGCGCATCGCCCTGCAGCGCCTGCGTAGCCTGCTGATGCTGCACGCCGGGCAGCTGCTGTACATCGCCATCAGCTGCTTCGTCGGCACCAGCCTGGCGGTGGCCGTGGACAACTTCGCCGGGCACCGCCTGGGCTCGCTGCCGATCTGGCTGGCTTCGGCCGGGGTGCTGTCGATGTTTGCCGCCAGCTTCCTGCTGGCGCGCGAGTCCACCCTGGCGGTGACCGCGATCAACGAGGAAATGGACCACCGCCCCACCCGGCCGCTGCCGCCGGGGGGCTGAACCGGGCTCAGACCGGCGGCTTGCCGCGCTTGGCCCGGAAGTAGTTGGTCAGGCGCCGCCCGGCCTCCTCGCCCAGCACCCCGCCCTGCACCAGCACGCGGTGGTTGTGGCGCGGGTCGCCGATGACGTCGAACACACTGCCGCAGGCGCCGGTCTTGGGATCGGCCGCGCCGTAGACCACTCGCGCGACGCGGGCATGGACCAGGGCCATGGCGCACATCGCGCAGGGTTCCAGCGTCACGTACAGGGTGGCGCCGACCAGGCGGTGGTTGGCCAACGCCCGGCCGGCCTGGCGCAGGGCCATGATCTCGGCATGCGCGCTGGGATCGTGGTCGGCGATGTTGCGGTTCCAGCCCTCGCCGATCACCTCGCCTCCGGCCGAGACCACCACCGCGCCCACCGGGATCTCGTCGTATTCCTTCTCCGCGCGCTCGGCCAGGGCCAGGGCCTGGCGCATGTACCGCTCGTCGGCGGCCGGGTCGACCGGCAACGTCCGCGCCGGCTCGCGCGCGTCCAGCAGCTTCCACAGGATCCGGGTCGCGCCCAGCCCGCCCAGCGGCTTGTAGGCGTACTCGGGGATGTCGCCGGCGGTGTGGTAGCCCAGGCGGCGGTAGAACGCGGTGGCGCCCTCGATCAGCGAGGCATCCAGGGTAAGCAGGCGGCGGCCGCGCTCGCGCGCTGCCTGTTCCAGCGCCTGCACCAGGGCCGCACCGACGCCGCGGCCGCGGGCCGCCGGCGCGGTCATCACCTTGGTCAGCTCGGCGCGGTGCGGCTGGCTGGGCGCCTGCACCAGGGCCAGCGAACCGGTGGCCAGCAGCTGGCCGTCCTGCCAGGCGCACAGCACCACGCGCTCGCCGCGCGCGACCGCCTCCAGCGCGCCGCGCCAGAACGCACGCGCCTCGTCCAGCGGCAGCGGGTGCATGAAGCCGACCGAGCCGTTGTTGGCGACGGTCTCCACCAGCAGCGCGGACAGGGCCTCGATGTCGGCCGGCGAGGCCGGACCGATGCGTGCCGCCGATGCCGGCGCCTCCCCAGGGGCCGCGGACGCCGGGACCGCGGATATCTGTTCTGCCACTGCGCGCTTTCCGCAAAACACCAGGGACGCATTTTACGCCTGACCCGCGCCGCGGCAGGCCTGCCGGCCGGGGCAGGCGAACCTTGCCTGGCCGGCGACCATCGCCGGCGGGCGCCGCGACTACTGCGCCGGGTTGAGCATCAGCCCGTACCGCCGATTGCCGTCGCGCGGCAGGTAGAACTCGCGCTCGCCGCTGCGCGGCAGGCGCACGATGGCCTTGCGCGTGGCATCCACCAGTACCAGCGACTGGTCGCGGCCGTCGATCAGCCAGGCAAACGCCTCGCCTTCCAGGCCCAGCGAGGCGAGGCAGGCCGGATCCGCCTCCAGCGCATGCCCGCCGAGGTTGGGCGTGGCCTGCAGCGTGACCGGGCAGACGCTGCCGCCCTCGGTGTCCTCCCACAGGTCCCAGGCGCCGGCCAGGGCGACGATCTCCGGTCCGGGCGCGTCCGCGATGCCGTCGTCTTCCCTGGCCTTTCCGTGCGCGGGAGCCGTGGCCGGCACCGGGGATGCCGGCTGGCTGCAGCCGGCCAGCAGGAGTAGCACCGCCAGCAGGAAGGTCGACAGGCAGATGCGCCCGGCCATCACCGCACCGCGCCCGTGGCAGCGTGGAACAGGTGGTCGCAGGGATCGACCCGGCCTGGCGCCGGCTCCGGCACCGTCCTGCCGGCCGGCAAAGGCGAACGCGGCCGGCGGGTCGCGCAGGGCCGGCGATCGCACGTGGCAGTCCAGACGCATGGCATCCCCCGGGCATCGGAATGGAGTCCCCCGCCGCGGCGAAGGACGCGCGGGCAGTCTACCCGGGCGGCACGCGCGGCGCCGGGCGGCATTGGTGGAGGTGCGCTTGCCGGGTCAGCGCAGCAGGGCCAGCAGCGCCTCGGCCGCCGGCGCCGAGGAGGCCGGGTTCTGCCCAGTCACCAGCAGGCCGTCGCTGACCACGTGGGGCTGGAAGTCGGCCCCCTTGGAGTACTCGCCGCCGTTGTCGCGCAGCATGGCCTCCACCGAGAACGGCACCACCCCGGTCAGACCCACCGCGGCTTCCTCGCTATCGCTGAAGCCGGTGACCTTGCGCCCCTGCACCAACGGCGCGCCGTCGGCACCGCGCACCCGCCGCAGCGCGGCCGGGCCATGGCAGACCGCGCCCAGCGGCTTGCCGGCTTCGGCCGCGCGCGCGGCCAGGGCAATCGAGCGTGGATCCTCGGCCAGGTCCCACAGCGGGCCGTGGCCGCCTGGATAGAACAGCGCGTCGAAGTCGTCCATCGACACCTCGGCCAGCGGCCGGGTGTTGGCAAGCGCCGCCATCGCCGCGGCATCGCCCTGGAAGCGCCGGGTATCGTCGGTCTGCGACTCCGGCGCATCGCTGCGCGGGTCCAGCGGAGGCTGCCCGCCGCGGGGCGAGGCCAGCACCACCTCGGCCCCGGCATCGCGGAAGCGCCAGTACGGGGCGGCCAGTTCCTCCAGCCAGAAGCCGGTCTTCTCGCCGGTCTCGCCCAGGCGATCGTGGGACGTCAGTACCACCAGGATCTTCATGTGCCTGCTCCTGTCGGAAGTCCAACGGTTGCGCTCGCCTGCGCCCCGGCGCCGGGGGTCACCAGCGCTGGTGCACGTGCGGCTTGATGTCCTGCTCGTAGATCCGCGCGACCTCGGCCATGACATCCGCCGGCAGCGCCGGCAGCCCGGCCGCGGCGATGTTGGCCAGCGCCTGCTCCGGGTTCTTGGCGCCGGGGATGACCACGCTCACCGCCTCGTGCATCAGGATCCAGCGCAGCGCGAACTGGGCCATGGTGGCGCCGGCCGGCACCAGCGGACGCAGCTTCTCCACTGCCGCCAGGCCGACCTCGTAGGGCACGCCGGAGAAAGTCTCGCCGACGTCGAAGGCCTCGCCGTTGCGGTTGAAGTTGCGGTGGTCGCTTTCCTCGAAGCGGGTATCGGCGCGGAACTTGCCGCTGAGCATGCCGCTGGCCAGCGGCACTCGCGCGATCACCGCCACGCCGCGGCGCAGGGCCTCCTGGAAGAACAGCCCGGCCGGGCGCAGGCGGAACATGTTGAAGATGATCTGCACGCTGGCGACGTTCGGGTACTCGATCGCCTTGAGCGCTTCCTCCACCCGCTCCACGCTCACGCCGTAGCGGGCGATCGCACCGCGCTCCACCAGCCGCTCCAGGTGCTCGAAGATCTCCGGATGGTAGTAGGCGTCGGTCGGCGGGCAGTGCAGCTGCAGCAGGTCGAGGGTTTCCATCTCCAGGTTGCGGCGGCTGCGGTCCACCCACTCCTGCAGGTTCTGCGCGGTGTAGCCGGCCACTTCCTGCCTGGGCAGGCGGCGCCCGGCCTTGGTCGCCACGAACGGGCGCTTGCCGCCGCGCTCCTTGAGCACGCGCGCGATCAGGCGCTCGGAGTGGCCGTCGCCGTAGACGTCGGCGGTGTCGATGAAATCCAGGCCGGCATCCAGCGCCGCGTGCAGCGCGGCGATCGAATCGCGGTCGTCGACCGTGCCCCAGGCCGCGCCGATGGCCCAGGCGCCAAAGCCGATCTCGCCGACGGTGTGGCCGCTACGGCCGAAAGGTCTGGAACGCATGCGTGACTCCTGCGGACGGGCCACGCTGGCGGGCAGCGTGGCCGGAAAAGGATTGCGGCGCGGTGGCGCCGGACGAACGCCGAATCATAGCGGACACGCGCGGAGGGGCATGCAGGCGATGGCCGGGCGCCGGCGTTCGGCTACGCCGCGATCGGGGAGCTGCGTCGGCGCCTGGCCCTCCCCCCTACCCCATCCTGCCGGGAAGGGAACGGTGCTCCAGACGACGACGCAGCGCGTGGCGAAGCGCCAGGCCTCGAGGGCGCCATGGCACTGCAGCGGCGCTGCGCTGCACTTGCCCGGGCCACACGCCTCGCCCAATCACCAATCACCAATGATCGACGATTCGCTCAGGCCTTGCGCAGGAACTGGGTCTTGAGCACCAGGCCCTTGATCTTGTCCGAGTTGCCTTCGATGTGCTCCGCATCGCCCTCGACCAGGCGGATGTTGCGGATCACCGTGCCCTGCTTGAGCGGGATCGAGGAGCCCTTGACCTTCAGGTCCTTGATCACGACCACGGTGTCGCCGGCAGCCAGCGGGTTGCCATTGCTGTCGCGCACGACCAGCCCGGCTTCCGCCTCGGCGTCCTCCTCCTCGGTCCACTCGTGGGCGCAGTCCGGGCAGATCCAGAGCGCGCCGTCGGCGTAGGTGTTGTCCAGTCCGCACTGCGGACAGGAAGGAATGGCAGCCATTGCATCCTCGTTGCAGGAAAAAAACGGCCGCCATTGTAACGGGCTAGCGCGGCTCCCCCGGCGCCGGCATCGCCGCCGGACGCGCACAGCCCGGCACTTCCTCCGCGCCATCCACCGCCAGCGCCGCGCGCAGCGGGTACCACGCCCCGGACATGCTGTCCTGGCACTGCCCGGTGGCCACACGCAACACGACCGTGCCCTGGGCATCGCGCGCCACGATCGCCTGCACGCCCGGCACCAGCGCGTCGGTGCGGCTGGCCAGCTGCAGGCGGCGCGGCTGCGGCAGGTCCGGACCGGTCAGCACCAGCACCGTGCCATCCACCCGCGCCTGCCAGAACGGCTCGTTGGTCGAGGCCACCAGCGCGTGCGGCACGCTGCGTGCCTCGCTGCCGGGTGCGCCGGCGTCGAACACCAGTTCCGCGACCGGATAACCCAGTTCCTGCGCCTTGCCGACCAGCGAGGCCAGCAGCAGGCGGTCCACCCGCGGCTGCCGCGACAGGATCCACAGGCGGTCCCGGTCCGGCGCGCCGACCAGGGCCCACTGGTATTCCGGGTCCACCGCCAGCACCCAGCGGCGGGTCCAGCCGAACGGCACCCAGGCGCGCCAGCGCGGGGCCACGGCACGGACCTGCAGCGAGCCGGGCGCGCCGGGCACCGGCACCACCTCGGCGTCCTCGCCGATGCGGCGCCCGTCCTCGTCCAGGCAGGACTGGTGGGCGTCGAAGCCCTCGCCTGCGCCGGCCCGGTACTCCACCCGCGCCTCGCGCACGCACTTGCGCTGGAAGTCCACCGGCAACCACGCCGCCAGGTGCCAGGGGCCCGCGAAACGTTGCAGGTCCAGCACCGGCAGCGGCAGGTGCCCGGCCACGCCGAGGTCGCGGGCGGGCAGCACGGACGGGAGCAGCAGTAGCAGCAGCGAGGCCGCGCGGGCGAGGTTCCGGGATCTCCTCATGTCGGCGCCGACATTACCAGCACGCGACACCAGATCAAGTCACCTTGCGGAAGATGGTCAGGCCCAGCACGAACAGCACCACCGCGATCAGCAGCGCGGCGACGAACAGGAACTTGGCGATGCCGATCGACACCCCGGCCACGCCACCCAGCCCCAATGCCCCGGCAATCAGTCCGATTACCAGGAAGATGATGGCCCACTTGATCATGCCCTGCTCCGTCCGTTAGGTGACCCGGACCTTACGCAGGGCGGCGTGGCACGGCCGTGAACCACGGCCCTGCCACGCCGCTGGCGTGGTGGCGTGCCCGGCTCAGCCGGCGCGGGCGTGCCAGGCACGCAGCAGCTCGGCCTCGCGCTGTCGGTCGATGCCGGCGCGCGGCTTGGCCTGGCGTTCGGCCGGCAGGCTGCGGTACCAGGCCAGCAGGTCGGCCACGGTGTTGGCCAGCGGGCGGAAGGTCAGCCCGGCGGCCACCGCGCGCGCGTTGCTGACCTGGCCATAGCCGGCATACGGGCCGCGGTTGCGCGGCACCCAGATCGGCAGCTCCACGCCCTGCGCCTCGAGGAACTCCGGGTCCACGTGGGTCAGCTGCAGCGGGGTCGAGGTCACCGCCTGGCAGCCGTGCAGCATCGCGTCCATCGTCAGCGGGTAGCCGGGGCCGACCGCGTTGAAGGTGCCGGTGGTGCCGTTCTCGGCCAGGCGGATCATCCACTCGCCCAGGTCGCGGCCGTCGATCACCTGGATCGGGTCCTGGCCGTCGCCCGGCACCAGCATTTCCCCGCCGTCGGCCACGCGCAGGGGCCAGTAGGTGAAGCGGTCGGTTTCGTCGCGCGGGCCGACGATGTAGCCGGGGCGGACGATGGTGGTGCGCTCGCCGAACTGGCGACGCGCCTCGACCTCGCTAAGCGCCTTGAGCGGGCCGTACAGGTTCTCCATGTCCGCGATCAGGGTCTGGCGGGTCTCGGCCATGGCATCGCGGCCGCGGTACTGCGCCAGCGGCGCGTCCTCGTCGATGCCGGGGCGGCTGCCGTCGGCGTAGACCGAGATGGTGGAGATGAACAGGTAATGCCCGATGTTGCCGCGCAGCACCTTGCCCGCATCGCGCACCCACGACGGCAGGCTGGTCGGGTTGTCGATGCACACGTCCCAGCGCCGCCCGCGCAGCGCCGACAGGTCGCCGGTCTCGCGGTCGCCGTGCAGCTGCTCGACCTCCCCCGGCCACTCCGGCGAGGGTCGCTTGCCGCGGTTGAACAGGGTCACCTTGTGCCCGCGGGCCAGCGCGTAGCGCACCTGGAACGGGCCGGTGAAGCCGGTGCCGCCAAGGATCAGGATGTTGAGCGGGCGCTTGGCCTTCTCCACCTGCGGCAGGTCGGTGGCGGCGGCGGCCAGGGCCGGCAGGGCGGCGGCGGAGGCGGCGGCAAGCGCGCCCAGCCTCAGCAGGTCGCGGCGGGTGGTTTCCATGGGGCTCTCCGTGCGTGGTGAAAACGACTGGATACCACCCTGCCCGCGCGGCTGCCCATGCGGGAAGTTGGCATGACCTCCGGCCCATCCCCGCGGCAAGGCGGGCGCCGCCGGACGGCAAAAAAATGGCCCGCCGGTGAGGGCGGGCCAAGGTACTACAGGGAGGTGTCCGTTCGCGCTTAGAACTTGTAGCTCGCGCCCACCAGCCAGGTGCGGCCCCACTCGATCGTCTCCAGCGGACGGTCCTTGGTGCCGGCGTAGGTGTGGTAGCGCGAGTTGTTCAGGTTGCTGCCCTGCAGGTACAGGCTCAGGCCCTGCAGCGAACTGCCCTGGGCGAAGCTGTAGGCCACCTGGGCGTCGATCACGTCCTCGCCCTCGACGTAGCGCAGGGTGCGGACGCCGTCGAAGTTGCCGATCTCGCCGATGAAGTCCGAACGCTTGCGCTGGTTGACGCGGATCTCGAAGCCGTTGTTCTCGTAGTACGCGGTGAAGTTGTACACGCGCTTGGACAGGCCCGGCAGCATGATCGGATCGCTGCCCACGCTGCTGGCGCTTTCCGGATCCAGGATCTGGATGTCGCTGTCGTTGTAGCTGGCGCTGGCCACCACGCCGAAGCCGCGCAGGGCGTCGGAGAACAGGTCCAGCGGCAGCGACGCGGTCAGCTCGGCACCACGCAGGCTGCCACCCTGGCCGTTGAACGGCGCGCTGTAGTTGCCGGTGTTCTGCACCGGGATGTCGATGGTGTCACCGTTGACCGCCAGCCACTGCTCGACCTGGTTGGTGAAGTCGTAGCCGTCGCGGGTCTGGGTGTAGATGTAGCTGCGCAGGTCCTTGTAGAACACCGCGGCGGCCACGTAGGCGCGGTTGCCGAAGTACTTCTCCCAGGACAGGTCGATGGCGTTGGCCACCCACGGATCCAGGTTCGGGTTGCCGCCGCTGGCGCCCGGACGGCCGGTGCTGGTGTCCACGCCGAACTCCATCGAGGCGCGCAGCTGGTCGACGCGCGGACGCGCGACCTGGCGGGCCATGGCGAAGCGCAGGGTGTTCTCCGCCGGCAGCTCGAAGGACAGGTTCAGGCTCGGCAGGAAGTCGGTGTAGCTCTTGCCGTCGGCGATCGGGATCACCTGGCTGCCGACCGGCTGGCTCTCGTCCCAGTAGTTGGAGCTGGAGAACTGGTCGACGTGCTGGGCCTGGATGCCGACGTTACCGCGCACCGGGATCTCGCCGATCATCGCGTTGATGTTGGCGCGGAACCAGGTGGTGGTGATCTCTTCCTCGACCGCCCACTGCTTGGGCACCAGGTAGGACTCGGCGGTGGTCGGGTTGAACTCCATGTAGCGGGCCACGGCGGCCGGCACGTTCCAGGCCGGGATCAGGCCGGCGCCGGCGAAGCCCAGGTTGACCGGGGCGTACTGCAGGTCGGCGGCGATGCTGGTCTCGCCCTGCGCACCGAGGTTGATGTTGCCCTCGGCCTGGGTCTTGCGCTTGCGGCGGTCGGCGAAGTTGGCACCGATGTCGAAGTCCGACAGCCAGTTGCCCATGCTCTCCGGCGCGTTGAAGTTGGCGGTCAGGCGGAAGCTGCGCAGCTCGTCGTCCACGTGCGGGACCTTGCCGTAGCCGGAGCCGTAGATGGTGTTGGTCAGGTACAGCTGGGACGGGTCGGAGTAGTCCATGCCCGGGGTCAGCTGCGGGAAGCCGTTGCCGGAGAAGTCCAGCGCCACCGAGTCAAGCTGCGGGGCCGGCAGGCGCTGCAGGTTGTTCTCCAGGTTGGTCTCGTCGCGCTCGGCCTTGGACCAGCTCACGTCGGCCTCGATGCGCACGCTTTCCAGCGTGATCTCGTTCTTCCAGCCGAAGGCCTTGATGTTGTCCTCGCGGTGGTTGTACATGCCGCGCACCAGCGGGTACACGTTGCGGGCGATGCCACCGGTGAAGGTGCCGTTGCCATTGACCCGGACACCGTCGACCTGCAGGCGGTCGTAGCCGCCATTGAAGTCGCCCAGGTGGATTTCCAGCTGGTTGGCGGTGTCGTACTCCTCGGCGTCGGTGTAGAACGCGTCGAGCGTGCTGGTCCAGGTGTTGTTCGGGCGGTACTGGATGGTCGCCATCAGGCCGTCGCGCTTGGCATTGCCGGTGCGGCGCAGGGCCTTGATGCCGCCGGAGTACCAGGTGCCGGCCTCGACGCCCGGGCGCCAGCCGTCGCCGACCTGCTCCCACGGCTCGTACAGGCCGACCTGGTTCTCCTGCTTGGCCATGTCCGAGTGCGAGTAGCCTAGGGCGATGCCCAGGGTGCCGTCGGCGAACTTGTCCACGAAGCTGACGTTGAAGCGGTTGCCGTACGGGTCCACGCCGGCGGCTTCGCCCAGCGAGTTCTTCTGGTAGCGGCCGCTGACCGAGATCACGCGGTCGCCGTAGCTCAGCGGACGCACGGTCTGCATGTCGATGGTGCCCGACAGGCCCTGGCCGATCAGGCCGGAGTCCGGGGTCTTGTAGACGGTGACGCCGTTGATCAGCTCGGACGGGTACTGGTCGAACTCGACGCTGCGGTTGTCGCCGGTGCTGACCAGCTCGCGGCCGTTGAGCAGGGTGGTGGCGAAGTCCGGGGACAGGCCGCGCACGCTGATGACTTGGGCGCGACCGGCGACGCGCTGCGCCGCCAGGCCCGGCAGGCGCGCGATCGACTCGGCGATGCTCACGTCCGGCAGCTTGCCGATGTCCTCGGCCGAGACCGCCTCGACGATGGAGGTGGAGTCGCGCTTGACCGAGATCGCGCTCTCGATGCCGCGACGGATGCCGGTGACGGTGACCGTATCGAGGTTGGTGGCGTCGCCGCTGTTGTCCTGGGCGTTCACGCCGGCCGCGCTCAGCGCGATGGCAGACGCCAGCGCCGCGCTAAGCATGTTGCGCTTGTGATGCATGTCCCCTCTCCAAGGAAGTGGTGTGCGATGGCCGGGTACGTCGCCTTGCGATCGCCCGGTCCTTTAAGCGCCCGGGACCTGCCCGGAGCGTGCGGCAATGGTAGTGGCCGGTCACACTTGCGGAAGCCTTGTGCATACGTATTCATGGCCCCGCGCAGGCGTTTTTTGCCCTTCCTGCGGTGCCCGCGGAAAAGACAGCGCTGGACATTCCCGCCACGACATGCCAGCGCGATGCCGCCGCACATCGACGCAGGCAAGCGCCGGGCACTGCCCGCGTTCGCAAACCGCTTCCGCATAGTCAGGGCAGGCGAAGCGCGCCGCGCCGCTACAGTGCCCAGCACGCTGGCGGCGCCCGACGCGTCGCCGCGCGGCGCGACATTGCCGCCGGATCCGACCTTCGCAGCCCGGGTAGGCGAAGCGCACTCGTGAGCAACGCACCCGCCACGCCTGGCTGCCCTGGCCTGGGCGACACCGCCCGCCGGCTCACCCGCCCCGGCAGCGCTGCCAGCCCCTGTCCCGGGCCATGACCTGCTCCCAGCCATCCTCCAGCCGGCGCATGGCCTGCCCGCCAACGCAGGCATACCCGAGCTGGCGGGCCTCGGCGCTCCCCAGCGGCGGCAGTTCGATCACGCTGCCCGAAGGCGCCGGCCGCCCCTGGAGCCTTGCGTCCATCTGCACCAGCGAGCGCTCGATCCCCTCGCAGAAGGCCACCATGCGCGGATGTGGGTGGCTCCGGAACTGCTCGCAGTTCATGGGCGTCGTATCACGCGCCATCACGTTGGGTGGCTGCCGCGGCACGTACGCCGGCGGCCTGTATTCCCCGCGAGGCCCCTGCGCACGCAGGGTCTGCGCCTGCGCGCACACCGCGGCCAGCAGCGACAGTGCAAGCGCCAGCCAAGGCGCCAGTCCCGTTCCCCGCATCATCTCCCCCTGCGACAACGCCCTTGTCCCCGATCCGGCCCCTGCTTTCGCAGCCTGGCCGGATCGGGCACTCCTTCCTTACGGAGCCTCCTCCCACACCCGCCCCGACACGGTGCCGCCCTTTTCCACCATGAAGACCTCCACCGCGAAGACCTGGTACGTGGGATCGTCGCTGGCGTCGAAGTTGTCCATGTCCGGCAGCTTCCAGCCATTGCGCTCCCAGGCGGCGACGTGGTCGGCAAAGATGATCTTGTGGTCCTGGCCCAGCGGCAGCTGCTCCTTGGGCCTGCTCCAGTACTGGTAGAACGTGGCGGTGTTGTTGATCGAGGGCTTCTCGCGGCGCACGGTGCGGATGGTGGTGTATTCCACGCCGTTGCTGGTGAAGCTCACGCCCTCCTCGCCCCCCTGCCCCGGCGTGCGGACGCCGCGCTGGACCACGTAGTACTCCACCAGGTGGGCCGGATCGCTCGGGTCCATGTCCTTGTTGTAGCCCCAGCCATACAGGGTGACGTAGCTGGCGCCGGAATCCTCGTTGAGGTGGTAGCCGATCACGCGGTTGCGGTCGCCACGTTCCCAGCCCGGGCCGCCGACGTAGTTGTAGTCGCCGCCCACCCAGTCGATCCTGAAGTTGCCCTGCTCGTCCAGCTTGAACGAGGCTTCGCCGCCGTCCTTCCAGTGGGTGAAGAACAGGTCGCCGACGTGGCCGGTGGCATGGCTCTGGGTGAGCAGGGCCTCGCCCTCGAAACGCCGGGTGTAGGCCTTGAACTTGGAGATCGGCGGCTTGGCCTGCCCGGCGGCGGCCTGCCCGGCCTGCGGCTGTGCCACCTCGGCCGCAGCATCGGGCGCCGGGGGAGAATCGCAGCCGGCGAGGCCCAGGATCAGGGCGGAAGCCAGGAGGGCTTGGGTGAGGCGAGAGGTCATGAGCTACCGGTAGACATGGGACGAGGGGGCAGCATGGCCTGCCCGTGCCGTTTAGCCAAGTGCAGGTGTCATGGGGAAATGCGGGGCAATGCGCGGCGGGACGTGCTTCTTGCGGTTGATGCTTTCCACGCGGCGCGTGCCCGGCTAACCAGCCGGACACGCCCTGCCGCGGTCAGGCCCGCTCGAAGTGATAGATCTCCACGCTTACCGGGGCGATGGTCAGCAACCCGGCCGAGGCGTCGAACGTCGACTCCCTGGGACCGACGCGCTCCGGCTCCCCAAGCGGGTTCTTCGCGTCCGGGCCGGGGCCACTGAACTTCCAGCAGCGCCCCGCCGCCTTGGGCCGGAACCCCTGCAGCGCCAGCGAGAAGCTGTGCGGCGCTTCGGTGGCATTGATCACGGCCACGGCCAGGGTCCGGCCATCGGCGGTCAGCGCTGCGGACACGTCCAGCGGATACGTGTCGCCGCCAGTATTGACGCTGGGCTGGTCGCCGCCGACCGGGTACTTCGGCGCGGGCGTGGGCGAGTTGCCGTTGACCGCCACCGGCACGGTGCCGAAGCGCTCCTGGTAGAACTGGAACATCCGCCCCTTGATGCTGATCTGCGAGCGCGTGCGGTCGAAGTTCAGCCAGCCGGTGGCCATGGTGAAACCGGCCATCGCGATGAAGTCGGTGTGGCGGAAGAACTCGTGGAACGCGGCGGCAATCGCCAGGGCGCCCTTGAGGTCGTCCTCGAAATGGAAGGCCCATTCGTCGAAGAACACCTTGACGCTGCCCTTCTCCAGTTCCGGGAAGTGCTTCTTGTACTGCTCCCAGGCATCCACCATGGTGCGGATGCGGTCGGGCATCTGGTGCACCCACTCGTTGAGCGTCTGGTTTACATCCACCAGCTTGCCGGTGGCCAGGTCGAAGCGCTTGCCAGCCGGCGGATAGGCGTGGGTGCCCAGCGCGTCGAACCTGCCCCAGCTGTCCTTGAACATGCCGTAGGCCCAGTCGCGGTCGGAGCCGACATGCACCTGCGGCTGGCCTTCGATGAAGATGCCCTGGCCGGTGGTCATCTCGTCGACGAAACCACCGGGAGCCACGATGTAGATGTCCGGGTCCACCTTGCGCATGGCGTCCACGAACATGTTGTGCTTGACCGTGTACTGGTCACGGGCCATGTGCCCGTACTGCCAGTGGCCGTACATCTCGTTGCCCACCGCCCAGTACTTCACGCGATAAGGCTCGGCGCGACCATTGGCCGCCCGCTTCGCGCCCCACTCGGTGTCGGCGCTGCCGTTGACGTACTCGACCAGCTGGGCGCCGGAGCGCGGATCGCCGAAGCCGGTGTTCACGCACCAGAATGGCTCGCATCCGATCAGCTCGCACAGCTGCAGTAGCTCATCCACGCCCACGTCGTTGGGCTGCACCGCGTTCCACACCGGGTCCAGGACGGGCGGGCGCCGGTCGGGGTCGCCAATGGTGTTCTCCCAGTCGTACGCGGAGATGAAGTTGCCGCCCGGCATCCGCAGGATGTGGCAGTTCATCTGCTTCATCAGCGCCACGGTGTCGGCGCGGAACCCGCGCACGTTGTCCGCCGGCATCAGCGACACCGCCCCCACGCCGAAGCGGCCACGGCCCTGGCCAACGATCTCCAGGCGCGCGTCGGTGGTGTCCGCGCCAGGCTCGAAACGGAAGCGTTGGGTCTGCCACTGCGACGACGCCCGCACCCGGGTGGAAAGCGTCTTGCCGCCATCCCGGACCAGCCTGACGGCGACCGTCACGCCCGGGTCGGCCCACAGGACGATGCGGCCGTCGTAAGGCGTACCGGATTTCAGGGCCAGGCCGTGCTGCACCATCCCCCGCTCCTGCGAGCCGTCGACGGTGACGACCGGGCTGTGCTCGCCCACGTACGGGCGTTCGGTATCCAGCGCGATGGCGGAGACCGGCCCGATGGCGACCCACTTCTCCATGAAGCCCATCGCGCCGCGGCGATCATCCGGCTTGCGGGCGCGCTCGGCCAGGACGCCGTAATAGAACTTGCGGTCGTCGAGCGTCTCGCTCCACAGGCTGTGGTTGATCAGGTTGCCGATATGCTCGATGAAACCGCCGTAGATCATCGGCGAAATGGGCGGACGCGTGGCCCCGGTATCGATCGTGGCCCGGATGCCACCGGAGGCCGCGAACACCGGCGGAAGCCAAGCCGCCGCGCCCAGCGCCGCCGAGCCCAGCAACAGGTTGCGCCGCGTCAGGTCCACCTTGTGTTGATGCTCCATCAGTCCTCACCTCCCCATGGTCCGTTCGGGTTGCTGCGGGCACGGCGCCAGCTGCCGCCGCGCCGCGGCCAGGGGCATCGCCCCGCGCCGGCATAGGATAGCCACGGCCATGCGGCCCCTGCCCCGGCTATAGCAATGCGAGTTACGCGCTGAAACATGCCAATCCGGACATGGCAGCGGAGGCCGCGGCACTGCTTCTTGCCGGCTCGACGACCGTTCAACGTGGCGTTGGACGGAAAGCAAAGCCGTCTCGCCGGCGAAGCTCCACCAGAGGCGCCGTGGCCGGCGGTGGCCAGGCAGTAAGCGGGAGAACGGGCGGTTGGCACGTCGCGGGTGGAGAACATCTTCGCGCCCCACCACGGTGGGACGTCGTCTGGATGCCGCCTGCCCGGTTCGCTGCCAACCACCGGGCACAGCAAGCGGACAACGCAACAGCCTTCAACCCCGGGATCTTTCAGTAATCACTAGTACGGCCAGCGGGTAGGTCATGCCTGGTCTAGCTCGCGGCGAAGCACCCTTCGCGCGCATGACCCCGGGATCACCCCGCACCCCGACTACCTGGCCCTTTCTCGCGGTTCGACCAGCCGGCAGACCGCCTACCGCGCATTGTTTTGCCAGGCATTTGACCAGCGGATGGAAGACGGACTACGCGACCACAGCCGCCAGAACAAAGCCTTCGGCAATGATCGAGCCAGACAAGCAGACAAGTGGAAGCATTGGCCGGAGAAGCCTGGAGGTCAGACCCGCGGTCGGACACGCTCGGCGCCGGAAGAATGAACCTGTCCCTTCTTGTCGCAGGAAGATGCTTCCCCTTTTGCTCTCGATCCGCGCTGGAAAGTTAACCTGACCTCTTTACTTGGTCCGATAGGAAGTGAAACCGGGCCGTTTCTTTCATCTAGTCAATATGCAGAAAACTTCAACCCATTGCCCTCAATCCGAAGATCATGACGACCAGAACGCTCACACGAGAAAGAGTGGTAATCCAGCATCCAACAAACTTTATCCACTATCGAATCATTCCCCTTGGCTGAGTCCGCTATCACCTGAGCGACGTTCGGAGTCAACTCCTCGATATTTTCAACACCTATATATTCAATGAATAGAAAGCCATCCCTGTCCCTGCAAAGATTATCAGATAGCCACCTCCTGTCCGCATCTGTAGCCGTCGGGTGATTGCTAAAAAAGTCAATCAAGTTTGGATCTACTACAATTCGCGGATTCCTAGCTTTCTTACTCTCAATGTAATATGCGTTCACCAGCGCCTCAGAGTAAATCGTGTTGGCGTCTGAAAAATGCTTACCGAAGGCAACGCCCCCCCGAACCAGTATCCCGCCCCTCAGAAACTCGCGCTGGAGCTTCCCAGCAATCGAAATCACCGATTTCACGCCTTCTAGATCAAGACTAGCCTCTATCACGATGGAATCCGAAAACATCCTAACGGCGCCGCCATATGTTTCACGGATATCTTGGAATATCTGGAGAAAAGTCATCAAGCGAGTAGCTGCAGGCGCCCTTGAATCGGCCTGGACCATCTCCGCGAAACCAAGAACATCCATGAATGCGACCACGGCGTATTCCATGCTAGTTCCGTGCGTCATTAGGCCTCAACTACATCTACAAGGTGGTAAAATTTAGCCTTGAAGTTAGACATCTCTTCTTGACGACCGACCCACACAACGCCGCCCCATCCCGTCTCTTTTTCCGTCAGATTCCACACCGGCTTACCATGAGTCAACATCATCGGCGCCAAGCTAGCAAAGTCTGGAATTTCAACAGCGACAGGCGCTGTCCAACAGCTCTCGAGCACAACATCTTTCGAACCAGATGCATCGATCATGGACGGAAGCAGCCGCTCAACTACGCGTTTCGGGATCAACTGCATCCAGTGCTTGAACGCTGGCTTAGCCTCACCCGCATATCGCTGGTAGCGCTGCATGATCAGGCCACGGAACTGGGGCGAACCAAGCGGAACGTTCAAGCCAAGCTTCTGGAAATCAGAAACAATTGCAGAATTCTCGCGAATCCATTTAGAAATAATCGCGCTGAGTGAAGTGATCGCTTGGTAATTGAATCGATCCGGCACGACAGGAGCAAGGAAGATATCAGCAGCCAGAAAGAAAGCCCTGGTGAGGGCCCCGGCGCTAGGACCAACATCAACAATCACGTGACTGAAACCACGCGCCTCGGCCAGGCGCTTAAGCATGTCATGCAGGGCAACATAATTTCGCTTCTGATGAACATCAGTCCCGGTCCGCAAGTTATGAGCTTGGGAAAGGACATCTTCAGCCTCACTCAACCCGATATCGCCCCTCAGCAAGCTGACACGGGTATCCAGAAGCTCAATCAAATCAATTGAGTCCACGTCAACATCTGGCCGCTCGCCTCGAAATCTCGGGCCGAGAGCGTCAAGAATGGTGGTCCCTGGTAGCTGCTGCAGTTCACCAGTTTCAGCAGCGGCCTGATCGAGATGCTCGATCGTTTTCGCGAGTGACAATTCAGTCAGGTTGCACTGAGGATCGCCATCAACCAGCAAAACCTTGGTATTCAATCGCTCCGCAATCGAATGCGCCAGATTGAACGAAGTGGTAGTCTTCGAAACTCCGCCCTTGTGGTTATAAAGAACTACAATTTTCGTCACGCCACCCTCCTTAGTTAGATAGATCACATGTTCCTTCGGTATTCCCCGCCCACGTCATACAAGGCATGACTGATCTGCCCCAGTGAGTGGGTCTTGACCGCTTCAACCAGCGCCTCGAACACGTTCCCCCGCCGACGCGCCGTGTCCTGAAGATACGCCAGGCCGTGGCCGTTGTGGACCTCGGTCACGGTTTCATCCTCAACCACGTGGGCGTGGCCGGTTTCCCCTGCCGGCGCCAGCACGTTGCGATTGGCCTGCCAGGCACGGACGTTGGCGATCTGCTGGGCCTTCTCGGCCTCGGTGGAGCGGATCAGCTCGATCTCGGTGGCCACTTCGCCGGCGTGTTCCTTGGGCAGGAAGGTGTTGACGCCGACCAGGGGCAGGCTGCCGTCGTGCTTGCGATGCTCGTAGTACAGGCTCTCTTCCTGGATCTTGCCGCGCTGGTACATGGTGTCCATGGCGCCGAGCACGCCGCCGCGCTCGCTGATGGCCTCGAACTCCTTGTAGACCGCCTCCTCCACCAGGTCGGTCAGGTACTCCACCGCGAAGCTCCCCTGCCAGGGGTTCTCGATGAAGTTCAGGCCCAGCTCCTTGTTGATGATCATCTGGATGGCCACGGCGCGGCGCACGCTCTCTTCGGTCGGCGTGGTGATGGCCTCGTCGTAGGCGTTGGTGTGCAGGCTGTTGCAGTTGTCGAACAGGGCGTACAGGGCCTGCAGCGTGGTGCGGATGTCGTTGAACTGGATCTCCTGCGCGTGCAGGGAACGGCCGGAGGTCTGGATGTGGTACTTCATCATCTGCGACCGTTCGTTGGCGCCGTAGCGCTCGCGCATGGCGCGGGCCCAGATGCGCCGGGCGACGCGGCCGATGACGGTGTACTCCGGGTCCATGCCGTTGCTGAAGAAGAAGCTCAGGTTCGGCGCGAAGTCGTCGATGTGCATGCCCCGGGCGAGGTAGTACTCGACGATGGTGAAGCCGTTGCTGAGGGTGAAGGCGAGCTGGCTGATCGGGTTCGCGCCGGCCTCGGCGATGTGGTAGCCGGAGATGGACACCGAGTAGAAGTTGCGGACCTGGTGGTCGACGAAGTACTGCTGGATGTCGCCCATCATGCGCAGGGCGAACTCGGTGCTGAAAATGCAGGTGTTCTGGGCCTGGTCTTCCTTGAGGATGTCGGCCTGCACGGTGCCGCGCACGGTGCGCAGGGTCTGTGCCTTGATCTTCTCGTAGGTCTCGCGGTCCACCAGCTGGTCGCCGGTGACGCCCAGCAGACCCAGGCCGAGGCCGTCGTTCCCCGGCGGCAGGTCGCCGTGGTAGCGCGGGCGCTGGCGGCCTTCGAAGAAGGCGTCCATTTTCCGCTGCGCCTCGGCCCAGCGGTCCGGGTCGGCCTTGAGGTACTTCTCCACCTGCTGGTCGATGGCGGTGTTCATGAACATCGCCAGGATGATCGGCGCCGGGCCGTTGATGGTCATGGACACGCTGGTGTTCGGCGCGCACAGGTCGAAGCCGGAGTACAGCTTCTTCATGTCGTCCAGCGTGGGCACGTTGACGCCGGAGTTGCCGATCTTGCCGTAGATGTCCGGGCGCGGCGCCGGGTCCTCGCCGTACAGGGTCACCGAGTCGAACGCGGTGGACAGGCGCGCGGCCGGCTGCCCGGCGGACAGGTAGTGGAAGCGGCGGTTGGTGCGCTCGGGCGTGCCCTCGCCGGCGAACATGCGGATCGGGTCCTCGCCGGTGCGGCGGTACGGGTAGACGCCGCCGGTGTACGGGTAGCTGCCGGGCAGGTTCTCCTTGCCGAGAAAGGTCAGCAGCTCGCCCCAGGACCTGAAGCGCGGCGCGGCGATCTTCGGGATCTTCTGGTGGCTGAGGGACTCACGGTAGTTCTCGACCCGGATGGTCCTGCCGCGGACCTGGTACTCGTTGACCTCGTCGGTGATCGACTTCAGCCGCTGCGGCCACTCGCGCAGCAGGCGCTGGGAATCGCTGGAAAGCGACTGGATGGCGTCGTTGTAGCGCTGGCGCAGGGTGAGCAGGCTGCGGTCGGCTTCGACAGCCTCCCCGGTGGACGGGGGTTGCAGGGCGGCGCCGTCGTAGAGCGCCAGCGGCTCGGGCAGCAGCGGGTCGCCCAGCTCGCGCAGGGCTTCCCAGTAATGCTGGGCGCGGGCGGCGGTCTCGGCCTCGCTTTCGATGCGGCGGTTGATCGCCCTGCCCTGCTCGGCGATCTCGGCCAGGTAGCGCACGCGGTTGCCGGGGATCAGCACGGTGGCCCGCGGTTCCTTCAGCGAGGTGTCGATGCTGGGGTTGAAGTCGCAGCGGGGGGAGCCGACAGCAGAACCAAGGGCGGAGTCCAGTTTCCCACGCAGCAGGCGACAGAGGTTGGCGAACATCCAGCTCACGCCGGGATCGTTGAACTGGCTGGCGATGGTCGGGTAGACCGGGATCTCCTCGTCCGGCACCTGGAAGGCGTTGCGGTTGCGCTTCCACTGCTTGCGCACGTCGCGCAGCGCGTCCTCGGCGCCGCGGCGGTCGTACTTGTTGAGCACGACCAGCTCGGCGAAGTCGAGCATGTCGATCTTCTCCAGCTGGCTGGCGGCGCCGTAGTCGGAGGTCATCACGTACACCGGGAAGTCGACCAGGTCGACGATCTCCGAGTCGGACTGGCCGATGCCGGCGGTCTCCACGATCACCAGGTCGAAATCCAGCGAGCGCAGGTAGCCGATGCAGTCGCGCAGCACGGTGTTGGTGGCGCTGTGCTGGCGGCGGGTGGCCATCGAGCGCATGTAAACGCGGTGGCTGCGCAGCGAGTTCATGCGGATGCGGTCGCCCAGCAGCGCCCCGCCCGTGCGTCGCCGGGTCGGGTCCACCGACAGCACGGCGATGCGCATCTGCGGGAAGCAGGCCAGGAAGCGGTTGAGCAGCTCGTCGGTGACCGAGGACTTGCCGGCGCCGCCGGTGCCGGTGATGCCGACCACTGGCGTGGTCGGGCGTGACTGGTGATTCGTGGTTCGTGATTCGCTGGGAGCGGCAGCCCAGCCCCGGCGCATCAGGGCCAGTTCCGCTTCGGAGAAGACGCCGTCTTCGATCTTCGAGAGCATGCGGGCGATCGCAAACTCGTCGGCCGCGTCGTGCCCTTGCGGATCACCAGTCAGCAATGACGAATCACGCGCGCGCTTGGCGCGCGCAACCACATCCCCGATCATTTCCACCAGCCCCATCTTCATTCCGTCGTTGGGATGGTAGATGCGCTCGACGCCGTAGGCCTCAAGCTCGCGGATTTCCTCGGGGGTGATGGTGCCGCCGCCGCCGCCGAACACGCGGATGTGCGAGGCGCCCTTCTCGCGCAGCATGTCCACCATGTACTTGAAGTACTCGACGTGGCCGCCCTGGTAGCTGGACAGGGCGATGGCGTCGGCGTCTTCCTGCAGCGCGGCGCGGACCACGTCCTCGACGCTGCGGTTGTGGCCGAGGTGGATCACTTCAGCGCCCTGGGCCTGGATCAGCCGGCGCATGATGTTGATCGCCGCGTCGTGGCCGTCGAACAGGCTGGCCGCGGTCACGAAGCGCAGCGGCGTGGTGTCGGCGTGGGCTTCGGGGCGTGCGCCCTGGAGATGGCTGGCGGGCGTGCTCATGCGTATGCGTCACCGGAAAGTCGGGATTCGACCCGATTCTAGTGCTTGCATCCGAAACGGATTGGCGCGGTGCAGCGTGACTTTCGCGCAGGTGCGATGGCGACGCCCTGCATCGCGGCGGCGCCCGGAAGGCCGGGTGGCACCCGGGGATCCCGCCATGCACGCGAAGTCGTCCGCCAACGCCGTCCGGCGGCGGTTCCCCGGCAGCAGCGGCGGGCCGCGCCCTGCGCCATCGATGTGCGATGGCATCGGGGCCGCCCTCGCGGCCCCGGCCATTGAAATGCGACGCCTACGCCTAGCCCGGATAAGGAAGGCCGCATCCGGGACTCCGCCGCAGCGCGTTGGCGACGCGTCGGGCCCCGCCATCGCCCCGGCACTGTAGCGGCGCGGTGCGTTCCGCCTGCCCGGGCTATATGCCGCCGGTGATCGCGATCAGAACCGCGCTTCGATGCCGACGGTCACGGTGTCGGCGCGGTTGAACTCGTAGTCGGCCCAGTAGTAGGAGCTGGCGTAGACGTAGCTGGTGTAGAGCAGGTTGAGGTTGGCGTTGCGGCCCAGGTCCACGCCGACGCCGATGCCGGCGTAGCCGCCATCCACTTCCCCGGCCCACTCGCCCTCGCCCACGTCGGCGGCCCAGTAGCCGGCACGGACGATGCCGTACCACGGGTTGTGGCGGCCGAAGTTGAAGCGGCCATTGAAGCCGATGCTGCGGAACTTCACCTCATCGAAATGGATCCCCTGCCAGCGGGTGTCGGCCAGGCGGCCGGCGCCCACCTCGATGCCCAGCAGCGCGACCGGACCCGCCTGCCAGCGGTAGCCGGCGTTGAACGAAACCGCGTCCTGGTCGATCTCCTCGTAGATCCAGCCCTTGCCGAGCTGGGCGCCAACGAAGAAGCCGCTGCCGTCGCGCTGCACCGGGCGGTAGTACTGGGCCTGCTGGTAGCTCATCGCCGCCGGAAGCTCCGGCTCGGACGGCGGCGGCGGCGCCTGGGTGGTGCGGCCTTCGCGGTACTGCTTCCACGCCTGGGACACGGCCTGGGCGTGCGCGGGCTGGGTGGCGCCGGCCAGCAACAGCGCGGCGAGGACGACTGCATGACGGTTCATGGGCTTCCCCCCTGTGGTGTGGACGATCCCCGCATCCGTGCGGAAGGGGGACCAGGCCGCCAATTCCCTGGCGGGCCGGGGAAAGCCGCGCGCGACCACCACGCCGGCGGCGCCGGCGTGTGGTCGGGCAGTTGCTGGGCGCGCAGGCGCGCCGACGGCCCCCCCCCGTGCGGCGCGCAATCTGCGATGCGGTTCACATAAAGTCAAACATGGTTTCAGGCGAGCCCGAACGGCAGGTTGGGCGAGGACACCACCCGCTCGCCCACCGCCTCGCCGCGCAGGAAGCGCAGCGCCGCCTCCACCACCTGCGGTTCGGAGGCGATGCGGTGGTGGCCCAGGCCGCGGGTGCTCAGCAGGCGCGCGCCCGGCCACAGGCGGGCGTAGCGTTCGCCCTCCTCCCACGGCACGTCCTCGTCCTCCACGTCGTGCACGACCAGCGCCGGCACGCCCAGCGCGGGCAGGTGCAGGTGCGCGGCCAGCTGGTCCACGGCAATGCCGATCTGGCGTTCGAAGCGCTCGAACATGCGCGCCACCAGCGGCGGACTCAGGCCGATCGTGCGTCCGAAGCGGTGGCCGGCCTCACGCATGTCCGCCGCCGGCGCCAGCAGCACCACCCGGCCGGCGCGCACGCCTTCGCGCAGCGCCAGCACCGCCGCCGCGCCGCCCATCGAGTGCGCGACAAGGGCAGCGGCCGGGCCGTGCTGGCGGGCCACGTCGGCCAGCGCCGCGGCGCAGGCCGGCAGGTTGGTCTGGCATGGCGGGTTGCGCCCGTGCCCGGGCAGGTCGAAGGCGACCACGGCGTAGCCGGTCGCGCGCAGCGGCTCCACCCACGGCCGGCAGCGCAGGCCGAAGCTGGACCAGCCATGCGCGAACAGCACATAGGGCTGCAACGCCGGATCGCCCCAGGTGTAGGTAGTCAGCACGTGGCCGCCGCTTTCCACCTGGCCGATGCGGGCGTCGTCGCAGGGGGCGGCCAGGGCGCGGCTGCGCGAGCTGGGCAGCGGCGTGGCGAACAGCCGCGAGGCATGGCGCACGGTGGTGCGCGGTGCCAGCCAGCTGCCGGCGCGGAAGGCCCAGCGCAGGGGGCGCGGGACGCCGGATTTGCGAACGGTCGTGCTTTTTTGAGGCAAAGAAGAAGGCTTTGCGGCATCCATGGCACAGCTCCGTATCAGCGGGGGGGAGTGGCCGGGCCGGCATCGGCCCGGTAGCGGTCGAACAGGTCGTGCAGGGCGCGGCGCGCCAGGTCCGGGGCCTGCGGGTCGTGCAGGCGTACGTGGTGCAGGCCGTACATCAGACCGTGCAATTCGAAGGCCAGCAGCTTCGGGTCGGTGCCAGGGCGCAGGTGGCCCTCCTCGACGGCCTTGCGCACCGCGGTTTCGACCACGCCGCGCCAGCGCTCCATCAGTTCGGTGACGAATTCGCGCATCGGGCCGGGGCGGCCGTCGTACTCGGAGATCGCGCCGAGGAACACGCAGCCGTCGGGATGGGCCAGGATCCAGTCCATCCAGCCTTCGATGACCGCCTGCAGCCGCGGCAGGCCACGCGGCCGGCGCAGGGCCGGCACCAGCACCTGGTCGGTGAAGCCGGCAGCGGCCCATTCCAGGGTCTGCCGCACCAGGTCCTCGCGCGAGCCGAAGTGGGCGAAAACGCCGCTCTTGGACATGCCCGCGGCATTGGCCAGCTCGCCGATGCTCACCCCCTCCAGCCCGACCCGGGCCGCAAGCTCGCAGGCGCGGCCCAGGAGCATGTCGCGGGTATGGGCTCCCTTGGCGGTGGCAGGCGCGGGCAGGTTCATGGAACGCAAAATAGCACGATCGTTCGTTCGGACAAGCCTTCGCGGGAGCGGAGTTGGAACCGGTTTAGAATGCGACCCGCGACGCATGCCCTCCCCCACCCGGCCACGTCGCTTTTTTGTTTCCGGACCCGGCGCCCGGCGGTGCCGGCCGGCCCGCCGCCACGCGCGACCCGACGACGCGGAGCCCGCCATGCTGTTTGAAACCCTCGCCACCTCCGGCCACGAACAGGTGGTCTTCTGCAACAACCCCGACGTGGGCCTGAAGGCGATCATCGCGATCCACAGCACCGTGCTGGGCCCGGCCCTGGGCGGTGTGCGCATGCGCCACTACGCCGACGAGGCCGACGCGGTGCGCGACGTGCTGCGCCTGAGCCGCACCATGACCTACAAGAACGCGCTGGCCGGCCTGAACATCGGCGGCGGCAAGGCGGTGATCCTGGGCGACCCGAAGACCGACAAGACCGAGGCCCTGTTCCGCGCCTTCGGCCGCGCGGTCGATGCGCTGGGCGGGCGCTACATCACCGCCGAGGACGTGGGCACGGACGTCAACGACATGGAGCTGGTGTACCTGGAGACCGAGTACGTCACCGGCGTGCACCAGGTCCACGGTGGCTCCGGCGACCCGGCCCCGTTCACCGCCTACGGAACCCTGCAGGCGCTGATGGCCAGCCTGCAGCGCAAGCTGGGCCACGAGGAAATCGGCAAGACCAGCATCGCGGTGCAGGGCCTGGGCCATATCGGCATGGAGCTGGTGAAGCTGCTGCGCGAGCGCGGGGCCAAGCTGTTCGTCACCGACCTGGACCCGGCACGCGTGGAGTACGCGGTGTCCGAGTACGGGGTGGAGGCGGTCGGCGTGGACGAGATCTACGACGTGGCCGCCGACGTGTTCGCGCCGTGCGCGATGGAAGGCGCGCTGACGATGGAGACCATCGAGCGGCTCAAGGCGAAGATCGTGTGCGGCTCGGCCAACAACCAGCTGGCCAGCCATGCGGTGGGCGACGAGCTGCACCGGCGCGGCATCCTGTTCGCGCCGGACTACGCGGTCAACGCCGGCGGCGTGATGAACGTGTCGCTGGAGATCGACGGCTACAACCGCGAGCGGGCGATGCGCCTGATCCGCAGCATCTACCACAACGTGGCGAAGATCTTCGACCTGTCCGAGCGCGAGAACATCAGCCCGCAGTACGCCGCCGACCGCATCGCCGAGGCGCGCCTGTCGGCGATCGGCAAGCTCAAGCTGCCGATGGGCCGCTCGGCCCCGCGCATGGGGCATCTGCGCGGCGAGCAGCACTGAGGAAAAAAAGGCCCGGGTTCCGGGCCTTTTTTTCGGGATTCGGGATTCGGGGTCCCGGTGCGGCCTGTGGCCTTGCGGGCATATGTGCCTGCGTACGCATAGGGTCGATGCGCCTGCTACGGGTGACCTGCTGCCTTTCCGGGTGTGGCCGTGGGCCTTGTCCGGGCTGTGTACATGGCTGCCGGGCAGCGGAGAACCCCCATCCCGGCGGCGTTTGTTGCGTCCGCACATGACGCTTTCGCGTCCCGCACTACACTAGGTTCAAATGAAACAATCAGGGAGTGAGGCGGCCGATGCGAGCGTTCCAGCTTGGGGAGGAAATCGACGCGCTGCGTGAGGCCGTCCAGCGTTTCGCCGAAAGCGAGATCGCGCCGCGCGCGGCGCAGATCGACCACGACAACGCGTTCCCGCAGGACCTGTGGCCCAAGCTGGGCGAGCTGGGCCTGCTGGGCATGACCGTCGCCCCGGAATACGGCGGCAGCGGCATGGGCTACCTCGCCCACCTGGTGGCGATGGAGGAAATCTCGCGCGCCTCCGGGTCGGTGGGGCTCAGCTACGGCGCCCATTCCAACCTGTGCGTGTCCAACCTGTTCCTCAACGGCAACGAGGCCCAGCGCCGCAAGTACCTGCCGAAGCTCTGCAGCGGCGAATGGAAGGGCGCGCTGGCGATGAGCGAGCCGGGCGCCGGCTCGGACGTGGTCGGCTCCATGCGCTGCAGCGCCGAGCTGCGCGACGGGGTGTGGATCGCCAATGGCAGCAAGATGTGGATCACCAACGGCCCGGAAGCCGACGTGCTGCTGGTGTACATGCGCACCGCGGGCAAGGAGGCCGGCAGCCGCTGCATGACCGCCTTCATCGTCGAGCGTGGCATGCGCGGCTTCTCCACCGCGCAGAAGCTGGACAAGCTGGGCATGCGCGGCTCCAACACCTGCGAGCTGGTGTTCGACAACTGCGAGATCCCGCAGGAAAACGTGCTGGGCGAGGTCAACCAGGGTGTGCGCGTGCTGATGAGCGGCCTGGACACCGAGCGCCTGGTGTTGACCGGCGGCCCGATCGGGCTGATGCAGGCGGCGCTCGACATCGCCCTGCCCTACGTGCGCGAGCGCAAGCAGTTCGACGCGGCGATCGGCACCTTCGGCCTGATGCAGGGCAAGCTCGCCGACATGTACACCGCGTTGCAGTCCAGCCGCGCCTTCGCCTACCAGGTGGCGCGCGACTTCGACGAAGGCCGGCGTTCGCGCGCCGCCGCGGCGGCCTGCCTGCTGCATGCCTCCGAGGCCGCGGTGCAGGTGGCGCTGGAAGGCATCCAGGCGCTGGGCGGCAACGGCTACATCAACGAGTACCCGGCCGGCCGCATCCTGCGTGATGCCAAGCTCTATGCGATCGGCGCCGGCACCAACGAGATCCGGCGCATGCTGATTGGCCGGGAACTGTTCGAGGGCCGCGGCTGAGCCTGGCCCGCATGGCCCGGACAGGGCCGAAGGCCGCATCCGGCGACTTGCGCACGGGAGTCGCCCCCGGACCAGTCCTGCGGCAAGCCACAGCGCGTGGCGACGCGCCAGACCTCGCCGGCGCCCGGGTACTGCGGCGGCGCGGTGCGCGCCGCCTGCCCGGGCCAAGCGGCTGCGCCATTGAAGTGCGGCGGAAACGCCGCCGGCCACGCGCGGCGTTTCAGAAGTCCACGGCGTACTGGAGACTGGCCTGGCGTGCGTCACCGCGCGGTCCGAAGCGCTGGTCGAGGCTGAAGCCCAGCTGCGCGTGACGGCCGAGCCGGGTGCGCGCGCTCAAGCCGAACAGGCCACCGCCGCGGGTCGGATCAGCCGCGGCCAGCGGCGACCAGGCATCGACGCCGACGAAGCTGGCCAGCGGCGCCAGCCCGGCGCTGGACAGGGTGTGCTGCCACTCCGCATGCCCCTGCAGCTGCCACGCGCCGAAATGGCCGAACGCGCGCAGGCCGGCCAGGCCCTGGCTGCGGCGGGCATCGAGCGCGGCGCTGCGCAGGCCGAAGCCGGCGGCACCCTGCTCGCGGAAGCCGTCGCTCTGGACCTGCGCGTATTCCAGGCCCAGATACGGCACCAGGCCGCTGGCGCCGGTGCCGAAGCGCCAGCCGGTTTCCAGCGCGGCCACGGCAAAGCGGCCGTCGTAACCGGCATGCACGGCGTGGCGGCTGGCACCGGCCAGCAGCTGGCGGTCGGTGCGGCGCTGCCACTGGCCGCTGCCGAACTGCCCGGCCAGGTAGGCGCGCTCGCCGTGCACGCCGGCATAGGCCTGCACCTGCGCCTGGCGCTCGCGGCTGCGGTCGCCGAGCGCGCGCAGGCGGCTGTCGCCATGGGTTTCGGCCACGGCCAGGCCGGCAAACCTGCGCCCGTCCAGGCGCAGATCGTGGCCTGCCATCCAGCCGCTGACCCGGGCATCGCCGTGCGCGCCGCCGGCCAGCGCCGGTGCCCCCAGGGATTCGATCCAGCTGCTGCTGCTCTGGGCGCCGCCGGCCAGCTGGTCCAGGCGCGAGGACAACGTGCGCCGGCCCAGGTCCAGGCTGTCGAAGGTGGCGGCCATGGCCGCGGCATGCAATTCGCCGGAGAGGCTGCGCAGGGTGGCGGCCGCCGACTGTGCGTCCTCGGTGCGCTGGATGGCACCGGCAATGCGCTCGAAATCCGCGCCGGCCGCCGCCGGCACGCCGTTCTGGTCCAGGCTCGAGAACGCCGATTCCAGGCGCCGGGCCGCGCCCAGCGCGGCCGGATCGCCGATGCCCAGCGCGGCGGCGGTGGCGGCCACGTCCACCCGGCGCAGTTCCATCCACACCCTGCTGCCGCCATACACCAGCGAGGCGTCCAGGAACACGCCCGGGCCCGCGCCCAGCCCGTCGAAGCGGCCGGCCAGGCCGCCCTCGGCGGACAGTACGTCCTCGCGCACCTGCATCACGTAGCCCTGGCGCTGGCCGATGACCTGCACGTCGCCGCCTTCGATGGTGGCGCGGCCTCGCACCTGCATGCCGCCATTGCCCAGCACCAGGGCCAGGCGGCCGCCGGCCTGCTGGGTGTAGTCGCCCATCACCACCAACGGCGCGCCCTGCGCGCTGCCGCCGCCGTCGACCACGACGGTGCCGGCGTTGACCAGGTCCGCGCCCAGTTCGGTGACGCGCTCCAGCCGCGCGCCGCTGGCCACGTGGACGTCGGAGGCGGACAGGCCGCCGGGCGCGCGCAGCACGCCCTGTTCGATCCGGGTAGCGCCGGTGTAGGTGGACGGCTTCTCCAGCACCAGGGTGCCGCTGCCGCGCTTGACCAGGCCGCCGGCGCCGCTGATCGGGTTGCTCCAGGCCGATTCGCCCTCGAAGCTCGCCTCGACGTCGCCCCAGTCGAACTTCGCCGGCCCGCCAAGGGCGCGCGCCACGTTCAGCAGGCCGTAGCCGAACACCGCATCCGGGCCGGGCGCGCCGATGTCGGTGGCCGTGCCCAGCAAGGTCTGGCGGACCAGGTCGTTGTCGAAGTACGGGAACTTCTCCCACACCAGGGCTGCGGCGCCGGACACCAGCGGCGCCGCGTACGAGGTGCCGGAGCCATAGTAATAAGTGGTGTTGCCCGCGGTGGCGTCGTGCCCGGGGTAGACCGAGGTGCCGGGCGCGGCCAGGCAGTAGTCGCGGCCCAGGCCGCAGGCATTGGCGTAGGAGGCCAGGCGGTCGGGACGGCTGGTGTCCACCGCGGTGACCGCCAGCCAACCACGTTCCAGGTCGGCCGCCGGGCGGGTGCCGTTGGGCCCGGCCTGGCTGGGCAGCGAGGCGGTATCGGTGGGATTGGCGCGGCCCTCGTTGCCGGTGGCGAACACCACCAGGCCGTCGTGGTCGCGGATGAAGAAGCGGTACTCCTCGGCGATCTGCGCGGTGACGCTGTCCCGGGTCCAGTACAGCCCGCCCCAGGAGTTGTTCATGATGCGCATGCCGCGCGCGGCCAGGTCCTCGTGGACCGGGCGCAGGCCCAGCGGGCCGCTGACCTCGTTGCCGCGGCCGGAGCCGTCGTCGTCCGGGCGCCTGTCGTTGATGACCCGCGCCGAGAGGATGGTCGCCCCCGGTGCCACCCCACCCGGCCAGGGCCCCACCGGCACGCCGGCGGCGAGCAGGGCCACCGTCGTGCCATGGCCGACCACGTCGTCGACCGCGAGGTTGTTCGCCTGCGGATCCACGTAGTTGAGGTTGGCCGCCACCCGCCCGGCCAGGCCCGGGTGGTTGCGGTTCACGCCGGTGTCGATCAGGCCGATGGCATAGCCGGCACCGGTAAGGCCGCCACGTTGCCGGGCGCTGGCGTTGGTGATGGCCAGGTGCGCGTCCGCGGCCGGCTGCGGGACGTCGCTGGAAGGCGGCGGGGGCGTCGACGGATTGCCCGGGCGGACATTGCCGCCGCCTCCCCCGCCACCGCAGGCGGACAGGGCGATGGCCACGGCGGTCGCCAGCAGCACGCGTGCGGCGCCGGAAGGATGTCGGGCACTTCCCTGCATCGTGTTCTCCCCGAAGGCGTGGCGCGGACGCCGCCATGGCCGTTCTATACCGCAAGCGTGCGCGGCTTGTCGCCTGCCACCGTGGGTGTGGCGCGCCCCTGCCGGGTGTGCGGATAATCGCGGCTCACCCTTTGCGAGGCACCCCCATGTCCGACATCGTGATCGTCGCCGCCAAACGCACCGCCATCGGTTCCTTCCTCGGCCAGTTCAACGGCGTGCCCACGCCCACCCTGGGCGCGGCCGCGATCGGCGCGGCGCTGGAGCAGTCGGGCGTGCCCGCGGCCGATGTGTCGGAAGTGATCATGGGCTGCGTGCTGCCGGCCAACCTCGGCCAGGCGCCGGCCCGCCAGGCGGCGCTGGCCGCCGGCCTGCCGACCTCCGCCGGCTGCACCACCATCAACAAGGTGTGCGGCTCGGGCATGAAGGCGATCATGCTCGGCCACGACCTGATCAAGGCCGGCTCGGCCTCGGTCGTGGTCGCCGGCGGCATGGAGTCGATGAGCAACGCGCCGCACATGATCCCCAACTCCCGCACCGGCAACCGCTACGGCGGTTTCCAGGCGGTGGACCACATGGCCTGGGACGGCCTGACCAACCCGTACGACGGCCAGTCGATGGGCGTGTTCGCGGAGAAGACCGTGGAGAAGTACGGCTTCACCCGCGAGGAGCAGGACGCCTACGCGATCGAGTCGGTCAGGCGCGCGCAGGCGGCGCAGGCCAGCGGCGCGTTCGAGGGCGAGATCGTCCCGGTCAAGGTCGCCACCCGCAAGGGCGAGGTGGAGATCGCCAGCGACGAACAGCCGGGCAAGTCCGACATCAACAAGATCCCGACCCTCAAGCCGGCATTCAAGAAGGACGGCACGGTCACCGCGGCCAGCTCCTCCTCCATTTCCGACGGCGCCGCCGCCACCGTGCTGATGTCGGCCGATGACGCCGCCCGCCGCGGCCTGCAGCCGCTGGCGCGGATCGTCGGCCATGCCACCTTCTCGCAGCAGCCGGAGTGGTTCACCACCGCCCCGGTGGGCGCCATCTCCAGCCTGCTGGACAAGGTGGGCTGGAAGGTCGACGACGTGGACCTGTTCGAGATCAACGAGGCGTTCGCGGTGGTGGCCATGGCCCCGATCCGCGACCTGGGCATCCCGCACCAGAAGCTCAACGTCAATGGCGGCGCGTGTGCCCTGGGCCATCCGATCGGCGCCACCGGCGCGCGTCTGGTCGTCACCCTGGTCAACGCACTGCGCAAGCGTGGGCTGAAGCGGGGTATCGCCGCGCTTTGCATCGGCGGAGGAGAGGCTACCGCTATCGCTCTGGAAATGGTGTAATCGTTTTCACGACGCCTTTACGGAACCTCACCTGTTGCTGCTTGACAGCAGAAACGGCCTTGTCATCATGTTGGCGGCGCGCAATAGCGCGTTGCCCAACTAAACGACGAGGAATATCCAACATGAGCATCAACAAGCTGCTGATCGCCCTGGCCCTGGGTCTGGCCCTGGCCGCGTGCTCGAACTCCGAGCAGGCGCAGGACGCGGCTGCTGCCGCTGACACCGCCGCTGCCGAGGCTCAGGCTGCTGCCGACGCCGCTGCCGCCGAGGGCTCCGAGGCTGCCGACGCCGCCCAGGTCGCCGCCGATTCGGCCGCTGCTGCTGCCGACACCGCCGCTGACGCCGCCGCTTCGGCCGAGGGCGCTGCCACCGACGGCGCCGCCGACGCTGCCGCCGACACCGCCGAGGCTGCTGCCGACGTTGCCGAGCAGGCCAAGGACGCTGCCGAAGAAGCCAAGAAGTAATAAGGCTTTACAGCACGCTGCACGGAAGGCCGCCGGGAAACCGGCGGCCTTTCGCTTTATCCGGATCCCGCTTTGCGGATGCGCGCGATATTCCACGCTTGCGGTTTTCCACCGGAATGGGCCGGCGCAACGCTGGCCGGATATCCATGCAACGGGCAGGCTCGCGCGAGCCAGGCGGCGTTCGGCCGCACATGCCGCACTCCTGCCTCCTACCCGCTACGCCTCACCGCGCGTATTGCCCCGCTCCACTGGCCCCAACGGTAGGGGCGCATGGCTGCGCCTGCGGGCCTTCCGCGCCACCCCTGCGCCGCTCCATACGGTGGCCTGCCAGCTGCGCATGAAAACGTTTAGCTGCTTCCGCGGAATGGCCTCCGGACCCCAAACCTGAATACGCAGATGAACGGCAGTTCAATAGTCCCAGCCTATTGCTGACTGGACTGTTCAGCCGGTTCACGGCACGCCCACCGCGGCCGGGGAATGCTGCCGCCGCGCCAGCCTGGCGCCCCATTCCCCGGAACAGGAGTCGACCATGACCCGCAACCGCATCCTGCTGATCCCCGCCGCCGCTGCCCTCGCCCTGGCCTTGGGCGCCTGCGACAACTCCTCGCGCGAGGAGGCCCGCGCCGAGGCCGCGGCCGCCGGCGACCATGCCGCCGCGGCCGGCGAGCACGCGGCCGCCGCTACCCGTGAGGCCGCCAGTTCGGCCGCCGATGCCACCCGCGAGGCCGCGGCCGACGCCGAAGTGCACGCCCGCGAGGCCGGCCAGCGCGCCGAGGCCGCCACCCGCGAAGCCGCCGCCGACGCGGCCGAAGCCACCGCCAACGCCGCCGACGCGACCGCCGACAAGGCGCGCGAGGCCGCAGCCGACGCCCGCACCGACAACGACTGATCCATCCGGGCCGGCCGCGCCGCGGCCGGCCCGTGTTGCGGCGCCAGAAGGCGCCAGGGACGCGCTGGCTTATCCTCCGGGCACGCCTAACCGACGATTCCCATGCCCGTCCTCCGCAGCCAGATCGATACCCGCTCCCCCGAATTCCGCGAAAACGAAAGCCACCACCGGCAACTGGCCGAGGAACTGCACCAGCGCCTGCAACGGGCCGCCGAGGGCGGTGGCGAGAAAGCCCGCCAGCGCCACGTCGAACGCGGCAAGCTGCCGGTCCGCGAACGCATCGACGCCCTGCTCGATCCCGGCTCCCCGTTCCTGGAGATCGCCCCGCTGGCGGCCGAGGACATGTACGACGGCGCCGCGCCCGCGGCCGGCATGGTCTGCGGCATCGGACGGGTGATGGGCCAGGAAGTGGTGGTCGTGGCCAACGACGCCACGGTCAAGGGCGGCACCTATTTCCCGATGACGGTGAAGAAGCACCTGCGCGCGCAGGAGATCGCGCGCGAGAACCGGTTGCCGTGCATCTACCTGGTCGACTCCGGCGGCGCCTTCCTGCCGCTGCAGGACGAGGTGTTCCCGGACAAGGAGCACTTCGGCCGCATCTTCTACAACCAGGCGCGGATGAGCGCGGAGGACATCCCGCAGATCGCGGTGGTGATGGGCAGCTGCACCGCCGGCGGCGCCTACGTGCCGGCGATGTGCGACGAGAGCATCATCGTCCGCGGCCAGGGCACGATCTTCCTCGGCGGCCCGCCGCTGGTGAAGGCCGCCACCGGCGAGGTGGTCGATGCCGAGGCGCTGGGCGGCGCCGACGTGCACACTTCGGTCTCCGGCGTGGCCGACCACTTCGCCGAGGACGACCGCCATGCGCTGGAGATCGCGCGCGGCATCGTCGGCCACCTCAACCGCCGCAAGCAGCCCGCCGTGGCGCTGCGCGAACCGCGCGAGCCGCTGTACCCGGCCGAGGAGCTGTACGGCCTGGTGCCGAAGGACACGCGCCGCCCGTTCGACATCCGCGAGGTGATCGCGCGCATCGTCGACGGCAGCGAGCTGGACGAGTTCAAGGCCCGCTACGGCAAGACCCTGGTCACCGGCTTCGCCCACGTGCACGGTTGCCCGGTGGGCATCGTCGCCAACAACGGCATCCTGTTCGGCGAGAGCGCGCTCAAGGGCGCGCACTTCATCCAGCTGTGCAACCAGCGCGGCATCCCGCTGGTGTTCCTGCAGAACATCACCGGCTTCATGGTCGGCCGCAAGTACGAGAACGCCGGCATCGCCAAGGACGGGGCGAAGATGGTCACCGCCGTGGCATGTTCGTCCGTGCCCAAGTTCACCGTGGTCATCGGCGGCAGTTTCGGCGCGGGCAACTACGCCATGTGCGGCCGCGCCTACGGCGCGCGCTTCCTGTGGATGTGGCCGAACGCGCGCATCAGCGTGATGGGCGGCGAACAGGCCGCCAGCGTGCTCGCCACCGTGCGCCGCGACGCGATCGAGGCCGGCGGTGGCCAGTGGAGCGCGGAGGAAGAGGAGGCGTTCAAGGCGCCGGTGCGCGAGCAGTACGAGCGCCAGGGCAGCCCCTGGTACGCCACCGCGCGGCTGTGGGACGACGGCATCATCGACCCGGCCGACACCCGCCGGGTGCTGGGCCTGGGCCTGTCGGCCTCGCTCAACGCGCCGATCGAGCCGGCCCGCTTCGGCGTGTTCCGGATGTAGCCGCGCGCAGCCGGCCGCCGCCCGTCGGCCGCCGCTGCCGTTCCGGCTGGAAGCCGCGCGCGGTTCTGCTATGGTCGGCGGCGCTTTCCTGGAGGGGATCCGCTGCATGCACCGACGTCTTCCGATCCGGCGCCTGGTCGCCGCCCTGCCCCTGCTCCTGGGCCTTGCGCTGTGCGCCTGCGGCGCGTCGGGCGAAGCCACGGCACAGGCCACGCCCACGCCGCCGCCCGCGGCCGCCGGCCCGGGCGCGGTCGCATCCGGGCAGTATCCTGACCTGTTCGCCGAGGCCGGCTACGACGCCGCCGCGGTGGAGGCGAAGATCCAGGCCGCGTTCCGGCAGCTGTTCCACGGCGACCCGCGCAACCAGGCCGTGTACTACCCGTCCGGCGCCAACGAGCACGGGCCGATGGCCTACATCCACGACGTCAACAGCAACGACGTGCGCTCGGAAGGCATGTCCTACGGGATGATGATCGCGGTGCAGCTGGACCGTAAGGCCGAGTTCGACGCGATCTGGAACTGGGCCGTGACCCACATGTACCACGCCGACCCGAAGCATCCGGCGCACGGCTACTTCGCCTGGTCGGTGCGCACCGACGGGGTGGCCAACGACGAGATGCCGGCGCCCGACGGCGAGGAGTACTTCATCACCGCCCTGTACTTCGCCTCGGCGCGCTGGGGCGATGGCGAAGGCATCTACGCCTACCGCAGCTGGGCTGACCGCATCCTCACCGACGTCCTGCACCGCGGCGCCATCACCGGCGCCACTTCGACCTCGAAGCGGGCCACCGCGGTGAACCTGTTCGACAAGGACGCGAAGATGGTCCGCTTCACCCCGGACCTGCCCAACGCCGCGCATACCGACGCCTCCTACCACCTGCCCGCCTTCTACGAGGTCTGGGCGCGGGTCGGGCCGGAAGCCGACCGCGCGTTCTGGCGCGAGGCGGCGCAGGTCAGCCGCGACTACTTCGTGCGCGCCGCGCACCCGAAGACCGCCCTGACCCCGGACTACGGCAACTTCGACGGCACGCCGTGGGCGGCGCCGTGGCGCCGCGAGTCGGCGGACTTCCGCTACGACGCCTGGCGCACCGCGATGAACTGGTCGATGGACTGGTCCTGGTGGCGGGCCGACCCGCGCCAGGTGGAGCTGAGCAACCGCCTGCAGGCGTTCTTCCACCGCCAGGGCCTGGACCGCTACGCCAGCCTGTACACGCTGGCCGGCAAGCCGCTGGGCGGCGGCCAGACCACCGGACTGGTGGCGATGAACGCCACCGCCAGCCTCGCCGCCGACCACCCGCGGCGGCTGGACTTCGTGCGCGCGCTGTGGGAACGCCCGGTGCCGGAAGGCCACCACCGCTACTACGACGGCATGCTCTACATGATGGCCCTGCTCCACTGCAGTGGCCGCTACAAGGCCTGGCTGCCGGAAGACACGGCGAACTGACCACCGGAAAACAGGAACGGGCGCCCAGGCGCCCGTTTTCTTTTGCAGCGTTGCTGGCCGCGCTCAGCGGCGCGGCGGCTCCGGGCCGCAGTTGTCGCAGCCGCCGCAGGCACCCCCGTTCCCGCTGGCCGGCGGCGCGACCATGCGTGCCACCCGGCGCATCCACGCCGGCCTGCCATCACGCACCAGCGGCGCGGCGATGGCGATGCGCACGCGACGCACGGTGCCGGGGAACTGGCGGCGCAGGAACATCCACAGCGCCAGCAGCACCACCAGTGCGACGATCACGTACTGCAGCCACAGCGGCATCGTGCGTCCTCCTCAGCCCGCGCCCAGGCGGATGGCGACCTGGTAGGTCAGCATCGAGGCCAGGTAGGCCAGGGCGAACAGGTAGCCGGCCGCGATGGCCATGGTCTTCCACGAGCCGGTCTCGCGCTTGATCGCCGCCCAGGTGGCGATGCACTGCGGGGCATAGATGAACCACACCAGCAGGGCCAGGCCGGTGGCCAGCGACCAGCCATCGGCGATCAGCGGGGTCAGCGCCTGCGCCGCGGCCTCGTCATCGGCCGCCGACAGTGCGTACACCGTGGCCAGCGAGGACACCGCCACCTCGCGCGCGGCCAGGCCCGGGATCAGGGCGATGCAGATCTGCCAGTTGAAGCCCAGCGGCGCGAACACCACCGCCAGCGCATGGCCGATGCGGCCGGCCAGGCTGTAGTCGATCGCCGGCAGGGTCGCGTCGGCCGGGGCCGCGGGGAAGTTCAGCAGCACCCACAGCAGCACGGTCAGGGCGAAGATGATGCCGCCCACGCGCTTGAGGAAGATCAGCGCACGCTCCCACAGGCCGATGGCCAGGTCGCGCGGGTTGGGCAGGCGGTAGGACGGCAGCTCCAGCAGCAGCGGATGCTCGCCCTTGTCGCGGCGCCACTTCTTCATCACGAACGACACCGCCAGCGCGCTGAGGATGCCGGCCATGTACAGGCCGAACAGCACCAGACCCTGCAGGTTGAACCCGCCCCAGACCTCGCGCGAGGGGATGAAGGCGCCGATCAGCAGCGCGTACACCGGCAGCCGCGCCGAGCAGGTCATCAGCGGCGCCACCAGGATGGTGGCCAGGCGGTCGCGTGGGTCCTGGATGCTGCGCGTGGCCATGATCCCGGGGATGGCGCAGGCGAAGGACGACAGCAGCGGGATGAAGGAACGCCCGGACAGGCCTGCGCCGGCCATCATCCGGTCCAGCAGGAACGCCGCGCGCGGCAGGTAGCCGGATTCCTCCAGCGCCAGGATGAAGGCGAACAGCACCAGGATCTGCGGCAGGAACACCACCACCCCGCCGAGGCCGGCGATGATGCCATCGGCCAGCAGGCTGGCCAGCGGCCCTTCCGGCAGGGTCGCCGAGACCCACTCGCCCAGCGCGCCGGTGCCGGCGTCGATCAGGTCCATCACCGGCGTGGCCCAGGCGTACACCGCCTGGAAGATCAGGAACATCACCACGGCCAGGGTCAGCAGGCCGAAGAACGGATGCAGCAGCCAGCGGTCCAGGGCGTCGTCGACCTGCGCGGTGCGCGCCGGCATGGACACGGTCGCCGCCAGCAGGCGGCGGGTCTCGGCGTGCAGGTCGGCGTCCGCGGGCAGCTGCACCGCCGGCGGCTGCGGGGCGGCGGCGAAGCGGTCGATCAGCTCGACCAGTTCGCGCGCACCGTTGCGGCGCACGGCCACGGTCTCCACCACCGGCACGCCCAGTTCGCGCTCCAGCGCGGCGCGGTCGATGGCGATGCCACGGCGGCGCGCGGCGTCGCTCATGTTCAGCGCGACCACCATCGGCCGCCCCATCTGCCGCACCTCCAGCACGAAGCGCAGGTGCAGGCGCAGGTTGGTGGCGTCGACCACGCACACCAGCATGTCCGGCGCCGGCTCGCCCGGGTAGAAGCCGCGGCACAGGTCGCGGGTGATGGCCTCGTCCAGGCTGGCCGGGTTGAGGCTGTAGGCGCCGGGCAGGTCCAGCACGGCGTAGCTGCGGCCGGACGGGGTGACCAGCCGGCCTTCCTTGCGCTCGACGGTGACGCCGGCGTAGTTGGCCACCTTCTGCCGGCTGCCGGTCAGCTGGTTGAACAGCGCGGTCTTGCCACAGTTGGGGTTGCCCAGCAGCGCCAGGCGCAGGCTCGCTTCCTGGGCGCTCATGCCGCCTCCGTGCCCGCGGGCTGCACCCGCACCCGGGCCGCTTCGGCGCGGCGCAGGGCGAAGCGGGTGTAGCCGACCTGCACCAGCAGCGGCTCCCCGCCGAACGGCCCCTTCGCCACCACCTGCACCGGCTCGCCGGCCACGAAGCCCAGCTCGCGCAGGCGGCGGGCGACGACGTCGTTGGGGTGGCGATCCTCGACGGAGGTGACCGCGACGGGCGTGCGCGGCGGCAGGTCTGACAGCAGCACGATGGCTCCGGACAATCAAGAATTGTTCTCAATTCTAGCATCGCGGCCAGGTGAAGGTTTCCGCTGGACCGGTCCTCGCCGCGCTGCGTCATGGCCGCCAACCGGGGCACCGTTATCATCCGAAACGGTTTTCCCCCGGAGCCGACATGGCCGAACCGCTGCTGATCCAACCGGCCGGCCCCGTGCTGCGCCTGCGCCTGAACCGGCCGCACCTGCACAATGCCTTCGACCCGGCCCTGATCGCCGCCCTGACCGCCGCGCTGGAACAGGCCGGCGCCGACCCGGCGGTGCGCGCGGTGCTGCTGGAAGGCGAAGGGCCCTCGTTCTCCGCCGGCGCCGACCTCAACTGGATGCGCGGCATGGCCGCCGCCAGCGAGCGGGAGAACCGCGAGGACGCCCTCGCCCTGGCCCGGCTGATGCGCACCCTGGACGAGCTGCCGCGCCCCACCCTGGCGCGGGTGCACGGCCCGGCCTTCGGCGGCGGCGTGGGCCTGGTGGCGTGCTGCGACATCGCCATCGGCACGCCGAAGGCCCGCTTTGGCCTGACCGAAGCCCGGCTGGGCCTGCTGCCGGCGGTGGTCTCGCCCTATGTCGTGGCCGCCATCGGACCGCGCCAGGCGCGGCGCTGGTTCGCCACCGCCGGGCATTTCGACGCCGAGGCGGCGCAGCGCATGGGCCTGCTGCATGCCGTGGTGGCCGAGGACGCGCTGGATGCCGCCGTCCAGGCCGAACTGGACCTGCTGCTGCAGGCCGGCCCGGTCGCCGCGGCCTCGGCCAAGGCGCTGGTGCGGCGGGTCGTGGCCGGCGGCCCGGCCGAGGCGCTGGATGCGGACAACGCCGCGCTGATCGCCGCGCTGCGGGTCTCGCCCGAGGGCCAGGAAGGCCTGGCCGCGTTCCTCGGCAAGCGCCCGCCTGCCTGGATCGGAAGCAAGGAATGAGCACCGCGCGCCGGCCCGGCCGTCACCGGGGCCGGCACCGCGGACTGATCGTGTTCCAACCGCGTGCCCTGCGCCGCGGTTCCCACCTGGACCCGCCATGCCTGCAAGCCCGTTGTTCAAGCGCCTCCTGATCGCCAACCGCGGCGAGATCGCCTGCCGCGTCATCCGCACCTGCCGGCGCCTGGGGATCGAGACCGTGGCGGTGTACTCGGAGGCCGACGCCGGCGCCCTGCACGTGCGCATGGCCGACCATGCCGTGTGCATCGGCGGCGCGGCACCGGCCGAGAGCTACCTGCGCGGCGAGGCGGTGATCGACGCCGCGCTGCGCAGCGGCGCCGAGGCCATCCATCCCGGCTACGGCTTCCTGTCCGAGAACGCCGGCTTCGCCGAGGCGGTGGCCGCGGCGGGCCTGGTGTTCGTCGGTCCGCCGGCATCGGCCATGCAGCGCATGGGCAGCAAGGCCGGCGCCAAGCAGCTGATGGCCGCCGCCGGCGTCCCGGTCGTCCCCGGCTACAACGGCGAGGACCAGTCCGCGGAAACACTGGCGGCCGAGGCGCAACGCACCGGCTTCCCGCTGATGGTCAAGGCGGCGCACGGCGGCGGTGGCAAGGGCATGCGCGTGGTGCACGCGCCGGAGGACTTCGCCGCCGCGCTGGAAAGCTGCCAGCGCGAGGCACGCAACGCCTTCGGCCGCGACCGCGTGTTGCTGGAGCGCTACGTGCGCTCGCCGCGGCATATCGAGATCCAGGTGTTCGCCGACAGCCACGGCCAGGTGATCCACCTCAACGAGCGCGAATGCTCGGCCCAGCGCCGCTACCAGAAGGTGCTGGAGGAGTCGCCCTCGCCGTTCCTGACCCCGCGGCTGCGCGCGGCCATGGGCGAGGCGGCGGTCGCCGCGGCGCGCGCGATCGGCTACGTCAACGCCGGCACGGTCGAGTTCATCGTCGACCCGGAAGGCAACTTCTACTTCATGGAGATCAATACCCGGCTGCAGGTCGAGCATCCGGTGACCGAGATGGTCACCGGCCTGGACCTGGTGGAATGGCAGCTGCGCGTGGCCGCCGGCGAGCCGCTGCCGCTGCGCCAGGACCAGGTGCCGCAACGCGGCCACGCGATCGAGGTGCGGCTGTACGCGGAGGATCCGGATTCGGGCTTCCTGCCGGCCTCGGGCACGCTGCGCACGCTGGCCCTGCCCTCGCCCTCCGCACACGTGCGCGTGGATGCGGGCGTCGAACAGGGTGATGCGGTGAGCGTGTTCTACGATCCGATGATCGCCAAGCTGATCGTGCACGACGTGGACCGCCCCGCGGCGCTGGCCGGCCTGCGCGCGGCGCTGGCGCAATGCCATGTCGCCGGGCTGAAGACCAACATCGGTTTCCTCGAGGCGCTGGCGCGGCATCCGGCGGTGGTCGAGGGCCGGATCGACACCGGCTACCTGGACCGCCATCTGGACGAGTTCCTGCACGGCGGCGATGCGGCAGGCAGCGCCGAACTGGCGATCGCGGCGGTGGCGTTCCTGCTGCGTGCACAGCAGGCCGAGGCCGCACGGGCCGCGGCCGGCGCGGAGCCGCATTCGCCCTGGGCGCTGGCCGATGGCTGGCGCCTGCATGGGCGCGCCGCGCGCCACCTGCGCCTGCGCTGCGGTGAAGCCACGCACGAGGTGCTGGCGCGCGGCCATGGCGGCCAGTGGCAGCTGTCGGTGGATGGCCGGGAACACGCCGTCGACGGCGCGCGCACGCATGATGGCTGGGTGGAACTGCTGCTGGACGGTGCCGGCCGCCGCGCGCGCATGCGCTTCGACGGCGAGGTGCTGGAACTGCATGACGGCCGGCGCCGCCTGCAGGTCGCGCGCCTGTCCGGCGAACGCGCCGGCGGCGAGGAAGGCGGCGGCGACGGCCAGGTGCGTGCGCCCATGCCCGGCCGCGTGGTGGTCGTGCGGGTCGGGCCCGGGCAGCAGGTCGAGGCCGGTGCCGAGCTGCTGGTGATGGAGGCGATGAAGATGGAGCTGTCGGTCAAGGCGCCGCGCGCCGGCATCGTTTCCGCGCTGCGCGCTGCGGCCGGCGACTTCGTCGAGGCCGAGGCGGTGCTGGCCGTGGTCGGCGACGCGGAGGCGGCATGAGCGAGTTCGTGCGCATCGTCGAGGTGGCCCCGCGCGACGGCCTGCAGAACGAGGTCGCGATGGTTGCCACCGCGGACAAGATCGCGCTGGTGGACCGGCTCTCGGCCACCGGCCTGCGCAGCATCGAGGCCACCAGCTTCGTCAGCCCGAAATGGGTGCCGCAGCTGGCCGACGCGGCCGAGGTGATGGCCGGGATCCGGCGTCGGCCGGGGGTCGCCTATCCGGTACTGGTGCCCAACCTGCAGGGCTACGAGCGCGCGCGCGCCGCGGGCGCGGAGGAAGTGGCGGTGTTCACCGCCGCGTCGGAAGCCTTCAACCGGAAGAACACCAATGCCTCGATCGACGAGTCGATCGAGCGCTTCATGCCGGTGCTCGAGCGCGCCCGCGCCGACGGCGTGCGCGTGCGTGGCTATGTCTCCACCGTGCTGGGCTGCCCCTACCAGGGACAGGTGCCGCTGGCCGACGTGGTCCGGGTGGCGCGGCGGCTGCACGCGCTGGGCTGCTACGAGGTCTCGCTGGGCGACACCATCGGCGTGGGCACTCCGCGCAAGGCGCGGGAAATGCTGCTGGCGGTCGCCGCCGAGGTGCCGATGCAGGCGCTGGCAGTGCATTTCCATGACACCTGGGGCCAGGCCCTGGCCAATGTCGCCGCCTGCGTGGAAGCCGGCGTGCGCGTGGCCGACGCCGCGGTCGCCGGCACCGGCGGCTGCCCCTACGCGCGCGGCGCCAGCGGCAACCTCGCGACCGAGGACCTGGTGTACATGCTGCACGGCATGGGCCTGGAGACCGGGGTCGACCTGGAGGCGCTGGCGGAGACGGGGCGTTGGCTGGCTGGTGTGCTGGGCCGCACGACCGGCAGCAAGGTTGGGCAGGCGCTGGCGCGGGAGTGAGCGAAGCCGGACGCGCTTCGTCTGGCCGGCCTCCCCCTTCGCGGCGGAACGTTGCAGGGCGCGCGCGATGCTGCGATCGGCGCGGCGACTGGCACACCGGCCCTCACCCCGGATGCGCTTCGCTTATCCGGCCACGTGATGCGGCGGATGGACGGCTTCCCTGGCCCTGCCGGGAATCATCCTCTCTGGAGGCAGAGGGAACGCCGTCAACCCTGCGGGCCTTGCAGGCGCGAATCCCAGCTTTCGGTCTGGCCCTGTTCGAGGCGGCGCTCGAAGGTGCGCTGCCAGGAAGGCACCAGCGGTAGCCGCAGCGCCGCGCGCAGTTCGTCCTGGTCCAGGGTGCGCCGGTACAGCAGCGCGGCCAGGCGTGGCAGCGGCCATTCCGGATACGGGCGTTCCAGCAGGAGCAGGTCATCGCCGGCCTGAACCTGGCCGGGTTCGAGCACGCGGTAGTACCAGCCACTGCGGCCGCTGTCCTGCACCCGGCGCGCCATGTCCGGCACGCCGAAGCGGTCGGACAGCTTCCAGCACGGTTGCCGCCCCTGCGCCACCTCGACCACGGCCGTGCCCAGGCGCAGGCGGTCGCCGAGGCAGATACCGGACTCGGTGACGCCGTTGGTGCTGATGTTCTCGCCGAACGCGCCGGCGGCCTGCAGCAGCGGATGCGCGCCGATTTCCGCGGCCCACGCCGCGTAGTGGTCGCGGGCGTAGTGGTGGATGGCCTTGTCGGGACCGCCATGCACGCGGCGGTCGCCCTGTTCGTCGCCCTGCAGGCCCTCGGGGCCGATCGCGACCGGCCCCTGGCGTGGTTGCTTGGCGATCGCGCTGCGGCTGCCGGGCCGGGTATACGGCACGGCCGTGCCGGTGAGCACGGACTCGACCCGGGCCAGGACGCGCGCGCTCACGCGCCCACCACCGCGCCGACAGGACGGCGATGGGCACGTGCCGCCGGCATCAGGCCGCCGCGGGCAGTGCCGCGATCTCGGCCTTCAGCAGCTCGCCCAGGACCTTGATGCCCTGGTCGATCTTCTCCGCCGGCACGGTCACGAAGGACAGGCGCAGGGTGTTGCGGCGCGGTTCGGCGGCGTAGAACGGCGCGCCCGGCACGAAGGCCACGTTGCGCTCGATTGCCTTGGCCAGCAGCGCGCCGGTATCGATGCCTTCCGGCAGCTCGACCCAGATGAACATGCCGCCTTCCGGGCGGTTCCAGCGCGCTTCCTTGGGGAACTCGCGCTCCAGCGCCGCCAGCATGTGCTGGCACTGGGCGCCGTACAGGCTGCGGATCGAGGGGATGTGGCGGTCGATGAAGCCGTCCTGCGCCGCCTCGTGGACGATGCGCTGCGAGAACGACGGGGTGTGCAGGTCGGCGGCCTGCTTGGCCTGGACCATCTTGCCGAGGATCTCCTCCGGCGCCACCACGTAGCCCAGGCGCAGGCCCGGGGCCAGCACCTTGGAGAACGAGCCCATGTAGATCACGCCGTCGGGGTTCATCGACAGCAGGCTGGGCAGCGCCTCGCCGCCGTAGGACAGCTCGCCGTACGGGTCGTCCTCGACCAGCGGCACGCCGGCCCTGGCGGCCAGCTCGACCAGGGCCTTGCGGCGCTCCAGCGGCATGCGCCGGCCGGTCGGGTTCTGGAAGTTCGGCAGGCAGTACAGGAAGCGCGCGCCTTCCAGGTCGGCCGGGGTGATCTGGTCGGTGACGATGCCCTGGGCGTCGCTGGGCAGGGAGGCGAACTTCGGCGCGAACAGCGAGAACGCCTGCAGCGCGCCGAGGTAGCTCGGGGTTTCGACCAGGACCTTGCTGCCCTCGTCGATCAGCACCTTGCCAAGCAGGTCCAGGCCCTGCTGCGAGCCGGTGGTGATCAGCACGCGCGAGGCCGGGATCTTCGCGCCATTGCGGCCCAGGCGCTCGGCCACCCATTCGCGCAGCGGGGTGTAGCCTTCGGTCGGGCCGTACTGCAGGGCCGCGTGCGGGGCCTCGCGCAGCACCTTCTCGGTGGCCTCGCGCATGCGCTCGACCGGGAAGGTCGCCGGAGACGGCAGGCCGCCGGCGAAGGAAATGACTTCGGGACGCTCGGTGACCTTGAGGATCTCGCGGATCGCAGAGCTGGTGAGGGCCCGGGCGCGCCCGGACAGCGTGAATTGGGTGCTCATGGGCCTAGTCTAACGGTTATGCCCGCCGCGGGCCCATTGCTGCGGCGCAGCGCCCGGGGCACCCGCAGACCGGTTCTTCACGCCGGCCCGCCGCATCCTTGCAGGCCGACGGGCGCGGCGCCCGATGCACCCCAGGAGGCAGGCATGTCTTTCCGCCAGTTCCCCGCCACCGGCAACGACGGCAACGCCTACGTCATCATCGAGTTCCACGACGAGAACGGCCCCGACGGCCGCCCGTCCCTGCGCTACGAACTGCCCGACGGCCAGCGCCTGGTGCGCAAGGACAAGCAGTTCAGCAACGAGGACGGCAGCCTGGTGCTGACCGCCGACTGAGGGCTCAGGGCCGTTCCAGCACCCGGCCCAGGCCGCTGCGGTCGATCGCCCCGGCCGCGGCGCGCAGGCGCTCGACGTCGGCGTCGGCGTCGAAGCCGATGCGGAAGTGCACCTCGCCGGCCGGGGTGCGCGAGGAGTGGATCGAGGTCAGGTTGATGCCGTGCTCCTCGAACACGTGCAGCAGCGCGCGCAGCGAGCCAGGGCGGTCCTCCGGCAGGTGCACGCTCAGGCGCCGGCTCTCGGTGAGGTCGGCCAGCAGGTAGCCCACCCGTTCGAAGGTGTAGCTGCCCTCTTCCAGCGCGGCCTCGCCCCAGGCGGCGCGATTGGCGGCCAGGTAGTGCTCGCGGAACTCGGCCCGCGCCTGGTCGTCGCCACGGGCCACCAGCACCTGCAGCCGCGCGATCTCCGCCGCCAGCCGCGACAGCACCTCCACGGTGTGCGGATTGCCGAACTGGATGTCCTCGTACACCTGCGGGTTGAGCGAAAGGATGCGCGCGGCCACGGCCGCGTCCATCTCGAAGCCGATCGAGCGGTACGGCATCAGCTCGGCCGGGCCGCCCAGTTCGCCGGCGAAGCTGCGCAGCACCCCGGCCTGGCCGAGGTGCACGGCATGCACCATCGCCTGCACCAGGGCCATGACCCGGTCGTGGTGCGCCGGGGTGGCGCGCACGTATTCGCCCTGCAGCGCGTGCAGCAGCTGGTCGACCCAGCCGCGCCAGTGCTCGAGGCGTTCCTCGCACACCACAACCACCCGCCCGCGCAAGGTCGGGGTCTTCAGCGGCGCGGTCATCGGATGCAGGCCCACAACCTCGGCGCGCGAAGCCAGCATGGCCGCCACCGGCGCCTGCTTGATCGAGGTGATGTCCAGCCACAGGCGGCCGGCCTCGCGCCCGGCCGAGCGCTGCACGTAGTCGCCAATCAGCGTGGCGGCGTCGCGGATCGGCACGCTGAACACCAGTACGTCGGCCTCGGCCAGCAGGCGCTCGGACGGATCGCTGCCCGGGTCGGCCGGGTCGTGGCCCAGCACCCGCAGTCCCATGCGGTCCTCGAAGAAGCGGCGCAGCCAGCGGCCATAGGCCCCGGCACTGCCCACCACGCCCACCACCGGATGGGCCGGCACCCCCACGCTGCCGCTCAAAGCGCCACCGCCGGGAAGCGCGCCGGGCCGGAAGCCAGCGCCGCGGCCGCCGCCGCCTGCACGTCCAGCTCCTCCCAGCCGTTGGCCAGGGTCGACTCCAGGGTGGCGTGCACGCCGGCCAGGGCGCGCTCGGCGGCGCGTTGCGGCGCTTCGCCGCGCAGCAGGAAGGTCGCCACCAGCGCGGTGAGCACGTCGCCGGTGCCGGCCACGTCCACCGCCAGGCGTGGCGAGCGCAGGCGCCAGGCCTGTTCGCGCCCGACCAGCAGGGTCAGCAGCTGGTCGCCATCGTCCTCGCCCTCGCCCACCACGCTGTGCGCCAGCACCCACTGCGGGCCGCGCTGCAGCAGCTCGCGCGCGGCCTGCAGCGCGTCGGATTCGCGCAGCGCCGGCCGGCCGGCCAGGCGCTCCAGCTCGAAGGCGTTGGGCGTGACCATCCACGCCAGCGGCAACAGGCGCTGCACGAACACCTGCTCCAGCCCGGGTTCGACGTAGGCACCGGTATGGGTATCGCCAATCACCGGGTCCAGCAGGTAGCGCGGCGCCGTGCCGGCGGCATGGTTGCGCTCCAGCCAGGTGGCGAAGGCCTCGCCGTTGGCGACGCTGCCGAAGTAGCCGGAGGCCAGCAGCGGCGCGCGCGCGGTGACGCCGCGCTCGTCCAGGCCCAGCAGCAGCTCGGCCAGCCAGTCGGCCGGCAGCACCCTGCCGCGCAGGGTCGGGTAAAAGGGGGTGTTGCTGAACAGCGTGGTCGGCACCTCGGCCACGCGCACGCCCAGCATGCGCAACACCGGCGTGGCCGCGCTGTTGCCGGCGTAGCCGTAGGCCAACTGCGACTGGACGGACACCAGGTCCACCGGCGAAGGCCCCTGCGGGCGGTTGCGGCGCTCGTGGACCAGGTGGCTTTCCAGTTGGCTCATGCGGAGGGCTTCGGAAGGAGGCAGCGCATGCTAGCGCGTGCTTCCGGGCGCCGCGCGCAGCGTTTCAGGAGCAACGGAAATATGCCGATTCCGGCAGGTTTCCCGCCGGACGCGACAGAAAGCGGGCCCGCAACGCGGGCCCGCCGGAAAGATCGATGCGCAAACCGCGACGCCTCGCCGCGGCATGCCTCAGGACGAGGTCATGCGCCCCCAGAACGCCTTGACGCCGTCGAGGAAGGTGGCCGAACGCGGCGAGTGCCGGCGGCCCTCCTCGCCAGTGAAGGTGGCCTCGAACTTCTCCAGCAGTTCGCGCTGCTCGGCGGTGAGGTTGACCGGGGTCTCCACCACCACGCGGCAGTAGAGGTCGCCCGGGGCGCGGCTGCGCACCGAACGCACGCCCTTGCCGCGCAGGCGGAAGGTCTTGCCGGTCTGGGTCTCGGCCGGGATCCGGATCTCGACCTCGCCGCCCAAGGTGGGCACCGAGACCACGTCGCCCAGCGCGGCCTGGGAGATGCGGATCGGCACCTCGCAGTGCAGGTCGTCGCCGTCGCGGGTGAAGATCGCATGCTCGCGCACGCGCACTTCGACGTAGAGGTCGCCCGGCGGAGTGCCGGGCGGGCCGGCCTCGCCCTCGCCGGTCAGGCGGATGCGGTCGCCGCTGTCCACGCCGGCGGGGATCTTGACCGAGAGGACCTTCTCGTCCTCCACGCGCCCGGCGCCATGGCACTTGCGGCACGGGTTGCGCACCACCTGGCCCCGCCCACCGCAATCGGGGCAGGTCTGCTGCATGGCGAAGATGCCGCGCTGGAAACGGACCTGGCCGTGGCCGTGGCAGGTGCCGCAGGTCTCGACCTTGCCGTCCTCCGAGCCGCTGCCCTTGCAGGCCTCGCACTCGGACAGGGTCGGGATCTCGATGCGCTTCTCGACGCCGGCGACCGCCTCCTCCAGGTCCAGCTCCATGACGTAGCCGATGTCCGCGCCGCGCCGTGCGCCGCGCCCACCACCGCCGCCGAAGATGGTCCCGAAGATGTCGCCGAAGATGTCGTTCATGTCCGGCGCGGGGCCACCCCCGCCACCCATGCCATGCTCGAACGCGGCATGGCCATGGGCGTCATAGGCACGGCGCTTGCCCGGGTCGGACAGGACCTCGTAGGCCTCCTTGCATTCCTTGAACGCGGCTTCCGCGGCGGCGTCCCCCGGGTTGCGGTCCGGGTGGTACTTCATCGCGCAGCGGCGATAGGCCTTCTTCAGCTCCTCGTCGCTGGCGGTGCGGGACACGCCGAGGACTTCGTAGTAGTCGCGTTTCATCGGGATGCAGTGATTCGTGATTCGTTATTGGTGATTCGAGGGTACACGTCCACGGCGATCCGCCGGGAAAGAGCGGGGCCGGGGGCCCCGCTCTTTCCAGCCACGAATCACCCGTCACCAATCACGGCTTCTTGTCGTCCTTGACCTCGGTGAACTCGGCGTCGACCACGTCGTCCTGGGCCGTGCCACCCGGGGCCGCACCGCCGGCCGCGCCGGCATCGCCCTGGCCGGCGGCCGCGGCCGCCGCGTACAGCGACTGCCCGGCCTCCTCCAGCGCCTTGGCCTTGGCCTCGATCTGGGCCTTGTCGTCGCCCTTGAGCGCGGTCTCCAGGTCGGCGATCGCCGACTCTACGCGGCCGATCACGTCGCCCGGCACCTTGCTGCCGTGTTCGGTGATGGCGCTGCGGGTGGCGTGGATCAGGCCGTCGGCCTGGTTCCGGGCCTGGACCAGCTCCTGGAACTTCTTGTCTTCCTCGCGGTGCGCCTCGGCGTCGGCGACCATCCGCTGGATCTCCTCCTCGGACAGGCCCGAGCCGGCCTTGATCTCGACCTTCTGCTCCTTGCCGGTCTTCTTGTCCTTGGCCGACACGTGCAGGATGCCGTTGGCGTCAATGTCGAAGGACACCTCGATCTGCGGCATGCCGCGCGGAGCGGGCTCGATGCCGGTCAGGTCGAACTTGGCCAGCGACTTGTTGTAGCGGGCCTGCTCGCGTTCGCCCTGCAGCACGTGCACGGTCACGGCCGACTGGTTGTCCTCGGCGGTGGAGAACACCTGCGAGGCCTTGGTCGGGATCGTGGTGTTCTTCTCGATGATCTTGGTCATCACCCCGCCCAGGGTCTCGATGCCCAGGCTCAGCGGGGTCACGTCCAGCAGCAGCACGTCCTTGACGTCGCCGGCCAGCACGCCGCCCTGGATCGCGGCGCCCAGCGCCACGGCCTCGTCCGGGTTGACGTCCTTGCGCGGCTCCTTGCCGAAGAACTCGGCCACGGCCTGCTGCACCTTGGGCATGCGGGTCTGGCCACCGACCAGGATCACCTCGCCGATGTCGGAGGCGCGCAGGCCGGCGTCCTTGAGCGCCACCCGGCACGGCTCGATCGAGCGCTTGACCAGGTCGTCGACCAGCGCCTCGAGCTTGGCCCGGGTCAGCTTGATCGCCAGGTGCTTCGGGCCGGTCGCGTCGGCGGTGATGTACGGCAGGTTGACCTCGGTCTGCTGCGCGCTGGACAGCTCGATCTTGGCGCGCTCGGCCGCGTCCTTCAGGCGCTGCAGGGCCAGCGGGTCCTTGCGCAGGTCGATGCCCTGGTCCTTCTGGAACTCCTCGACCAGGTAGTCGATGACGCGCGAGTCGAAGTCCTCGCCGCCGAGGAAGGTGTCGCCGTTGGTGGCCAGCACCTCGAACTGCTTCTCGCCGTCGATCTCGGCGATCTCGATGATCGACACGTCGAAGGTGCCGCCGCCCAGGTCGTAGACCACGATCTTGCGGTCGCCGCCGGCCTTGTCCAGGCCGTAGGCCAGGGCCGCCGCGGTCGGCTCGTTGATGATGCGCTTGACGTCCAGGCCGGCGATGCGGCCGGCGTCCTTGGTCGCCTGGCGCTGGCTGTCGTTGAAGTATGCCGGGACGGTGATCACCGCCTCGGTGACCGTCTCGCCCAGGAAGGCCTCGGCGGTCTTCTTCATCTTCTCCAGCACCTTGGCCGAGATCTCCTGCGGGGCCATCTTGCGGCCCTCGCTGGTCTCGACCCAGGCGTCGCCGTTGTCGTGCTGGCGGATCGCGTACGGGACCAGGCCCAGGTCCTTCTGGACTTCGGCGTCGGTGAACTTGCGGCCGATCAGGCGCTTGACGGCGTAGAAGGTGTTCTTCGGGTTGGTGACGGCCTGGCGCTTGGCCGGCGCGCCGACCAGCACCTCGCCGTCCTTGGTGTAGGCGACGACCGACGGGGTGGTGCGATCACCCTCGGCGTTCTCGATCACGCGGGCCTTGCCGCCCTCCATGATCGCGACGCACGAGTTGGTCGTGCCCAGGTCGATGCCGATGATCTTGCTCATTGATTGGGTGCTCCCTGGAATGTGTTGGGCCGGTGCTGCCTTGGCCTTTGATCGCTAGATAAGGGTGGGCCGGCGCCGTTCAAGTAGGCGCATTCAGCCGGATGTTCAGTCGTGGCGGGCCACCACCACCAGCGCCGGCCGCAGCAGGCGCTCGTTGAGCAGGTAGCCCTTCTGCAAGACCTGCAGCACGGTGCCCGGGGCGGCGTCGCCCGGATCGGCCTGGCTGATGGCCTGGTGGTGTTCGGGGTTGAACGGCTGGCCGGCAGGATCGACCACGACCAGGCCGTTGTCGGCGGCGACCTTCAGCAGCTGGCGCTTGGTCAGCTCCAGGCCCTCGCGCAGCGGGCTTTCCTGCTCGCCGGCGGCGGCCAGGCCGGCATCCAGGCTGTCCAGCACCGGCAGCAGCTCGCCCAGCAGCTTCTCGTTGGCGAAGCGGCGGGCCTGCTCAATGTCGCGCGCCACGCGCTTGCGCTGGTTCTCCAGGTCGGCTCGCTCGCGCAGGGAATCCATGCGCAGCTGCTCGATCTCGCCCCGCAGGGCCTCGATCTCCTCGCGCAGCTGGGCCTCGATGCTGGCCTCGGCTTCCTGCGGCTGGGGGGACTGGATGTCGTTTTCGGTCATTGCAAATCGGCTCCGTGGCGGCGCTCCCGGCCGCCCATCCCCGCCCCAATGGGGGCCGGAACGGAGCGATTCAAGGCTGGGACGGTCCGGCCGAGCCTTCCAGGGCCGCCCCGAGCACGTCGGCGGCCGCCTGGACCACCGGGATCACCCGGTCGTAGGCCATCCGCGTCGGGCCGATCACCCCCAGCACGCCCAGCACCTGCCCGCCGCTGCTGTAGGGGGCGGTGACCAGGGACACCCCGTCCAGCGGGGCCAGCCCGGTCTCCTCGCCTATGAATATGCGTACCCCGGGGGCACGCTGGGTGCGCTCCAGCAGCTGCAGGATCTCGCGCTTGCGGGCGAAGGCCTCGAACAGCTCGCGCAGGCGCTCCAGGTCCGACAGGTCCTGCAGGCCCAGCAACCGCGTCTGGCCGGCCACGACCATGTCGTCCCCCGGCGGCTCCAGGGCCTGTTCGGCCAGCTCCACCGACTGCGCCAGCAGCTGCTCCATCTCGTCCCGGGCCTGGCGCAGCTCATGCACCAGGGTGGCGCGGATGTGCGCCAGCGGACGCCCGGCGAAATGGGTGTTGAGGTAGTTGGCGACCCGCTCCAGCTCGTCCTGGCCGAAGGCCCGCTGCGGCTCGACCACCCGGTTCTGCACCTCGCCGTCGGCGAACACCACGATGGCCAGGATCCGGCGCCCGCCCAGCGGCACGAAGTCGATCTGGCGGAAGGCGAACTGGCTGCGGCGCGGCGCGCTGACCACCCCGACAAAGTGGGTCATGGCCGACAGCAACTCCGAGGCGTTGCCGAGCAGGGCCTGGGTCCCGGCCACGGCGGTCAGCTCCGCGCGCAGCCGGGCCAGCTCGTGCTCGCCCAGCGAGCGCACCTGCAGCAGGCTGTCCACGAACACCCGGTAGCCCTGGGCGGTCGGCACCCGCCCGGCCGAGGTGTGCGGCGAGCTGAGCAGGCCGATCTCCTCCAGCTCGGCCAGGATGTTGCGGATCGTCGCCGGGCTGACGTCCAGGCCCGAGTGCTTGGCCAGGGTCTGCGAGCCGACCGGCTCGCCATCGCGGATGTAGCGGCCGATCAGGGTGCGCAGCAGCTGGCGGGCACGCGGATCGAGCTGGACCTGGGCGGACGACGGGGTTGCCATGGGCAATAGATAGCGCCAGCCACCAGGGGTGGCAAGGCCGGCCGGGCCCTGCGTCTCAGCCGGCGCGACGGCCTGCGGCGAGCATCGCGCCGGTATCGGCCACCCCTACAATGTGACCATGCTGACCCATCTCGCCCTGAAGGATTTCGCCGTCGTCCGCGCCACGGAACTGGAGTTCGGACCCGGCATGACCGTGATCTCCGGCGAAACCGGCGCCGGCAAGTCGCTGCTGGTGGACGCCCTGGGGTTCCTGTCCGGACTGCGCGCCGACAGCGGCGTGGTCCGCCACGGCAGCGAGCGCGCCGAGCTGGCGGCCGGCTTCGACCTGTCCGGCAACCCCGCCGCGCGGCAGTGGCTGCGCGAACAGGAGCTGGACGAGGACGACGAGCAGTGCCAGCTGCGCCGGGTGATCCGCGCCGACGGCGGCTCGCGGGCCTGGATCAACGGCCGCCCGGTGACCCTGGCCCAGCTGGCCGAACTGGCCGGGCTGCTGGTGGAGATCCACGGCCAGCACGAGCACCAGTCCCTGCTCTCGCGCGCCAGCCAGCTGGCATTGCTGGACGCCCATGCCCGCAACGAGGCCGAGCGCGCCGCCGTGCGCGCGGCGGCCGTGGCCTGGCAGGCGCTGCTGGACGAGCGCGCGGACCTGCAGTCGCGCGGCGACGTCGGCGACCGCATCGGCTGGCTGGAGCACCAGCTGGCCGAGCTGGAACGCGAGGACCTGGACCCGGCCGCGCTCGAGGCGCTGGACCAGGCCCACCGCCGCCAGGCCAATGCCGCCGGGCTGATCGCCGCCTGCGAAGAGGCGCTGGCCCGGATCGACGGCGACGAAGGCCCCTCGCTCACCGGCCTGCTGCAGCAGGCGCGCAGCGGCCTGGCCCGCGCCGCTGGCGACGAGCCCCGCCTGGGCGAGGTCGACAGCCTGCTGGAAGGCGCGGCGGTGCAGCTGGAAGAAGCGCTGGCCCTGCTCGGCCGGATCCGCGACGACCTGGACCTTGACCCGGACCGCTTCGAGGAACTGGAACGCCGCCTCACCCGGGTCCACGACCTGGCGCGCAAGCACCGCCTGCCAGTGGCCGAGCTGGCCGCGCACCGCGACGCGATCGCGGCCGAGCTGGAACTGCTGCGCGGCGCCGGCGACCGCCTGCTGCAGCTGGATGCGGAGATCGCCAAGGCCAGCGCCCGCTGGCAGGAAGCCGCGGCGGCGCTGGGCGCCACCCGTCGTGCCGCCGGCGAGGCCCTGGCCGCGGCCACCACGGCGCTGATCGACGAGCTGGGCATGGGCGGCGGCCGTTTCCTGGTCGAACTGGAACCGGTGGCCGACGCCGGTTCGCGCCCGGACCCGAACGGCGCCGAGCGGGTCGAGTTCCTGGTCGCGGCCAATGCCGGGCAGCCGCCGCGTCCGCTGCGCAAGGTCGCCTCCGGTGGCGAGCTGTCGCGCATCTCGCTGGCGATCGAGGTCGCCGCGCTGGGTTCGGACGCGGTCCCGACCATGGTGTTCGACGAAGTCGACTCGGGCATCGGCGGCGCGGTGGCCGAGATCGTCGGCCGCAAGCTGCGCGCCCTGGGCCGCTCACGCCAGGTACTGTGCGTGACCCACCAGCCGCAGGTCGCGGCCCAGGGCCATGCCCACTACCGGGTCAGCAAGGCGCCGGTGGAAGGCATCACCCGCAGCTCGGTCGAGCGCCTGGACGGCGAAGGCCGGCTGGCCGAGGTGGCGCGCATGCTGGGCGGCGTCGAGGTCGGCCCGGAAGCGTATGCCGCGGCGCGGCGCCTGCTGGAGGAGGCGGTGGCCGCGGACGCCACTGCAACCGCGCCGAAGCGGACGCGCCAGCGCGCCACCGCCGCCGGCTGAGGCCATGCATGGAAACGGCGCCGCAAGGCGCCGTTTCCGCATCGGGCACCGGGAGGATCAGCGGCGCGGCTTGCGCACGTACAGGACCAGCGAGTGGTCCTCCAGCTCGTAGCCGTGCCTGGCCGCGATCTGGCGCTGCAGCTCCTCGATCTCCGCGCTCTCGAACTCGATGATCTTGCCGGTATCCAGGTCGACCATGTGGTCGTGGTGGCCGCCGCGGTCCAGTTCGTAGATCGCCTGCCCGCCCTCGAAGTTGTGCTTGATCACCAGGCCGGCGGCCTCGAACTGGGTCAGCACCCGGTACACGGTGGCCAGTCCGATCTCGTCGCCCTGCTCCAGCAGGCGGCGGTAGATGTCCTCGGCGGTCAGGTGGTGCTGGGGCTGCTTTTCCTCCAACAGCTCGAGGATGCGCATCCGCGGATGGGTCACCTTGAGGCCCACGCGGCGAAGGTCGTTGGATTCCATTGGCCCTAGCTCCATTCACTACCGGTTTACCGCCGGCGGGCCGGCGACGGGCCGTTCGGCGCGCCGGGAGTGTATCATCGGCCCATTCTCCATCCCCGCGTAGACGCAATGCCAAGCCTGTCCCGCCTGCTGCTGATCGCTCCCGCCTGCCTGGCCCTCGCCGGTTGCGGCATCCTGTACAAGCAGCCGATCTACCAGGGCAACCTGATGGAAAAGGAGGCGGTGGACCAGCTGCGCCCGGGCCTGAGCAAGCAGCAGGTCGCCGGCCTGCTCGGCACCCCCTCGCTGGCCGATCCCTTCCACCACCAGCGCTGGGACTACGCCGCCAGCGAGCGCACCGACCGCCAGGGCAACGTGGAGATCAAGACCCTGACGCTGCACTTCGAGAACGACACCCTGGTGCGCTGGGAAGGCGAGTACTTCCCCGAGCAGGACCTGGAGCTGGCGCGCAAGTCGCTGCGCCAGTTCGGCCCGAACATCCCCAAGGACAAGGACAAGCGCCGCCGCTGAGGCTAGCGTCCGCCGCGCTGCGCGCCCGCCCGGCGCCGGCGCGCTTCCTTCGGGTCCAGCAGCAACGGCCTGAGCAGTTCCACCCGGTCGCCGTCGCGCAGCGGCGTCTCCGGCCGCGCCGCCGCCCCGAACACCGCGTAGCCGGCCACCTCGCCTTCGTGGCCCAGCGCCGCCGCGCGCACCGCGTCGGCCACGCTCGCGCCCTCCCGCAGTTCCAGCTCGCGCTGCTCGAAGCGGTGCGGCCAGGCGATGACGACCTGCACCCGCATCCTCAGGCCTCGCGGTCGGCCACGCGCACGAAGTCGTCGACCATGCGGTCGGCCAGGCCCTGGAAGCCCAGCGCGAACACCGGCCCCAGCAGGCGCGAGGCCGGCTCGAACTCCAGGGTCAGGCTGACCTTGCAAGCCGCTTCGTCCAGGGCCTGGAAGGTCCACACGCCGTGGAGCTTGCGGAATGGGCCGTCGCGCAGCTGCATGTCGATCCGGTGCGGCCGCTCCAGCCGGTTCTCGGTGGTGAACCAGGTGCGCAGCGAGCCCAGGCCCAGGTCCAGGCGGGCGACCATGCGGTCCTCGCCCTGCTCCAGGACCTGCGCCTGCTCGCACCACGCGAAGCGCCGCGGATAGGCGGCCACGTCGTTGACCAGGTCGAACATGCGGGCCGCCGTATGGCCGACCAGGGCGCTGCGGGTGATGCTTGGCATTTGGACCGGGGGCGTCTGCGGCCGCCCGATTTGGGCGACAATGGATGGATGAGCAAGAAAGCGCCCAATGATAAGGCAAAGGCCAAGTCCAAGGCCGAGCCGGCCAACCGCACCATCGCCCTCAACAAGCGCGCCCGCTTCGAATACCACCTGGTGGAACGGTTCGAGGCCGGCCTGGCGCTGCAGGGCTGGGAGGTCAAGGCGATCCGCGCCGGCCGCGCCAACCTCACCGACGGCTACGCCTACGTGCAGGACGGCGAGATCTACCTGATCGGCGCGCAGATCACGCCGCTGATCCAGGCCTCCACCCACGTGGTGGCCAACGACCGCCGCACGCGCAAGCTGCTGCTGCACCGGCACGAGATCGACAAGCTGATCGGGCGGGTCGAGCGCGACGGCTACACCATCGTGCCCACCGCCATGTACTGGAGCGGCAACAAGGTCAAGCTCGAGATCGCCCTGGCCAAGGGCAAGAAGGAGCACGACAAGCGCGATACCGCGCGCGACCGCGACTGGCAGCGCGAGAAGCAGCGCGCCCTGCGCCGCCACAACAAGGACGCCTGAGCCGCCGCGCGGGCCGGCCGCCGGCGGCGCCGGCCCGGCTCAGGTGCCGGCCTGCAGCTTCTCGGCGATGAAGTCGAGGAACAGCCGCATCCGCTGCGGCAGGTGGGCGCGCGAGGCGTAGACCGCGTACAGGTTGATCTGGTCGCATTCGAAGGCCTGCAGCGGGCGCACCAGGCGCCCCGCGCGGAGGTCGCCTTCCACGTCCCACAGGGCCTTGTACGCAACGGCGCGTCCCGCCAGCGCCCACTGGTGGACGACCTCGGCGTTGTTCGAAAGCAATGTTCCACCGACGCGGATTTCCCGCAGCTGGCCTCCCTCCCGGTACAGCCAGCGGTCGAACACCCGGCGGCCGCGCACCAGGCGCGCGCAGTCGTGCTGCAGCAGGTCCTCGGGCCTGCGGATCGGCGCGTGCCGCTCCAGGTATTGCGGCGAGACCACCGTCACCCGCTGGCTGCGCAGCAGCGTGCGGGTGACCAGGTTGCCGTCGTTGGGCAGGTCCAGCAGCAGGCCGATGTCGATCTCTTCCTCGACGATGTCGACGTGGGCGTCGTTGAGGAAAAGGTCGATGCTGATCCGGGGATAGCGCGCGGTGAACTCCGCCACCAGCGGCGCGATGCGGTTCCTGCCGATTTCCAGCGGCGCGCAGATGCGCATGTGCCCGCGCGGGTCCCTGGCGCGCTCGGTGAGCTGGGCCTCGGCGGCGTCGAGCTCGCGCAGGATCGCCTCGGCGCGCTCGAGCAGGAAACTGCCTTCCTCGGTCAGGGTGAAGCGGCGCGGACCGCGCTCGATCAGGCGCACGCCCAGCCGCTGTTCCAGCGCCGCCAGGCGGCGGCTTACGACCGGCAGCGAGCTCTGCAGGCGCCGCGCGGCCTCCGAAAGGCTGCCCGCCGCGGCGATGCGCACGAACAGCCTGAGGTCGCCAAAAGCATCGGTCGCGCGCCAGCCTTCCATTTTCCGCAAGGCTATCTTCCTTTTTTTTCCCCTACAAGGCGCCAGGGGCGGCCACCACAATTGCGCCGGATCCAACGGAATACCGAGCGTTTCAACCATGGCCGACCAGACTTCACGCCCCCCCGAGCCGACCCCCGAGCAACGCTTCCGCCGGAGCGTCTACATCGCCACGGCGATTGGCGTCCTGCTGCTGCTTTACGTGGTCGTCGCCGACCAGTTCATGCCCCTGACCCCGGAGTCGCGGGTGCTCTACGACACCACCCGGATCGCGCCGGAAGTGCCCGGCACGGTGGTCCGGGTGAACGTCGCCAACGGCCAGGCGGTGAAGGCCGGGCAGGTGCTGTTCGAGATCGATTCCACCCGCTACGAGCTGGCGGTGCGGTCCGCCAAGCTGGCCCTGGAGGAAACCGAGCGGACCATCCGCCAGCGCGACGCCGACATCGCCGCGGCGCGCGCGGCCGTGGCCAGCGCCAGGGCGGTGGCGGACGACGCGGTGCGCCAGGCCAGGCGGCAGGTCGCCCTGGCCGAGCAGCGCGTGGTGCCGGCCAGCGCCGCCGAGGCGGCCGTCGCCAGGCGCGACGAAAGCCTGGCCGCGCTGCGGGCGGCCGAGGCGCGGCTGCAGGCGGTGCTGGTACAGCGCGGCGAGCAGGGCCCGGACAACCTGTACCTGCGGGAAGCGAAGAACAACCTGGCCATCGCCCAGCGCGACCTCGAGCACACCCGCGTCGTGGCGCTGGAGGACGGCATCGTCACCAACATGCGGTTGCGCCCCGGCAACTACGTGCCGGCCGGCACGCCGGTGCTGGCGCTGGTGGGGCTCAAGCCCACCATCACCGCCGATTTCCGCGAGAAGGCGCTGAACCGGGTCAACCCGGGCGACCCGGCCATCGTCAGCCTCGATGCGCTGCCCGGGCGCGTGTTCGTCGGCCGGGTGGTCTCGGTGGACGCGGGCATCGCCCAGGGACAGCTCAACCCGGATGGCTCGCTGGTGGAGACCGTGGAGACCGACCGCTGGATCCGGCGCGCGCAGCGCGTGCGGGTGAACGTGCAGCTGGAGGATCCACCGCAGCTGGTCAGCGGCTCGCGCGCCACGGTGCAGCTGGTGCCGCACAGCTCGACCATCGCCCGCGTCTTCGCGGAAGCCCAGATCCGCCTGCTGGCCGCGCTGCGCTATGTCTACTAACCCTGCCCAGGTGCTGACCGCCAACGACTGGCGCCAGGCCTGCCGCATGGCCTTCGGCGGCTTCGTCGGCTGGGCGCTGGCGACCCTGCTGTCCCTGCCCTACGCGGCCTATTACGCGGTCTACCCGCTGGTACTGCTCGGCCTGTCCCCGGTCTACGACCGGCACGTGGCGCTGCAGTTCATCGCCAGCGCACCGACCGGGATGATCGCCGCCAGCCTCATGATCGGCGTGTTCTCCACCCACCCGGTGGTGATGACCGCGATCTACCTGGGCTACGCCCTGTTCTGCTTCGCGGTCATGACCAGCCCGCGCAAGCTGTTCATGTACGGCGCCATGTGCCTGGCGGTGTGCAGCGGCCTGGTCCACTACGGCAGCTACCCGGAGATGGCATGGCAGCAGCTGTTCTGGGCCATCGCCGGTTCGCTGGCCTGCAGCGTGGTCCTGTACGTGCTCTCGTTCGCCCTGTTCCCGGACGTGGAGCCGCGCGCCCCGCGCATCCCGCCGAAGCGCACCCCAACCCAGCGCCGCCACCTCGTCCTGCTGTGCGCGCTGGGCGCGACCGGCTCGTTCGCGTTCTTCCAGCTGGTCGAGATGAGCGATTCGCTGAGCGCGCAGATGGCCACGGTGCTGATCCTGCTGGGCCTGACCCACGAGGGCATCTGGAGCTTCGGGCGCACCCGCATCGTGGGCTCGGTCATAGGCTCGATCCACGCCTCGGTGACGCAGCTGCTGATCACCCACTACTCCAGCTTCTGGCCCCTCACCGCGAGCGCCCTGCTGGCCGGGCTGCTGTGGTTCAGCGCCAGCCACACCCGCGACAAGTCCGGTTCGATGACGGGTTTCTCGGCGGTCACGGCGCTGGCGATCCTGTTCGGCCTGCTCAGCCCCACCGACGACCTGATCGGCAACTCCCTCTATCGCGGCGTCTCGGTGGTGATCTCGGTCTCGGCGATGCTGGTGTTCATCTCGCTGCTGCACTACGCGCTCAACCGCTTCCCCTCGACCCGCTGGGAAACCCCGGCCTGATCGCGCCGGCCACCGCGCGGGCAAGAAAGAACCCCAGCCCGCGGGGGCTGGGGTTTCGTCATTGGTGGAGGTGGGCGGAGTTGAACCGCCGTCCGAAGGCACTCCATCTCCGGCACTACATGCTTAGCCCGCCGTTGGATCTCGTCCCGTTGCAGCACGGCGTGCGAAGCGCGCCCCGGGACCAGCCTGTTTTGTTTTGACCATCAGCTGACAGGCAGCCGCCGATGGCGATCCCGTGATGATGACCCTACATCCACGAGCACGGGCACAAGTGGGTTCGGGGCTAGGCCTTAGGCGGCCAGAGCGTAGTTGTCGTCGTTGGCAACTATGAGTTTTGCCGCTGGATTAACGAGGAAAGCTGCCCCCTCGGCATGCGCCAGTCGACTTCGCAACCCCCGTCGAAACCAGGACACCCCCGGGAACTTCGGGCGAGCTTCATCGCCAGACGGTAGCCAGTGTAGGGACGCCGGCGGCGCCAGACAAGGCGTGCGTGGCCGCAGGCGCGGCCGCGGTTCATGCGCCGGCGTTCACCCGGCGCGCGCGATGCCTGCCCTAGCCTGCGGCCATGCCGCGACCAGACGATCCCGTGCGCGGCGCGCCGCGGCTGGCGCGCCCGGTGGACGACGTACCGGAAGGCAGCCTGTCCGCGCTGCGCCGCCAGGCCGCCGGATGCCGGCGCTGCCCGCTGTGGCGTCCGGCCAACAGGACCGTGTTTGGCGCCGGGCCGGCGGGCGCACGCACCCTGCTGGTGGGCGAGCAGCCCGGCGACCGCGAGGACCTGGAGGGCAAACCCTTCGTCGGCCCGGCGGGGCAGCTGCTGCGCCGGGCGCTGGCCGAGGCCGGGCTCGAGCCAGCGTCCCTGTACCTGACCAACACGGTCAAGCACTTCAAGTTCCAGCCGCGCGGCAAGCGCCGGCTGCACCAGCGCGCCAATGCCGCCGAGCAGGCCGCCTGCGGCCATGGCTGGCTGCCGAGCTGGAGCGGGTGGATCCGGACGTGGTCGCCGCGCTGGGCGCGATGGCCGCAAACGCGGTGTTCGGGACGGCGTTCCGGCTGACCCGCCAGCGCGGGCAGTGGCAACGCATCGGCCCGCACACCCACGCGCTGGCGACCTGGCATCCTCCGCCATCCTGCGCATGCGCGGCCCGGAGCGCGAGCGCGCGTACGCGCAGCTGCTGGAGGACCTCCGCCGCCTGCGGCAGCCGCCCGCGGGCTGATGGGATCGCCTGGATTGCAGCGCTTTCCGCAGCCCTCGCCCCGCGTTCACGGCGCCGGCGCTGCAATGCCCGCTTCCAACCTGCGGAGGTGCCCCATGGCCCGGTGCGACGTATGCGGCAACGACTACGACAAGGCTTTCCGGATCACCCTGGCCGACGGCAGCAGCGGTACCTACGATTCCTTCGAGTGCGCCATCCACGCGGTCGCGCCGACCTGCGAGCACTGCGGATGCCGGATCATCGGCCACGGCGCCGAGAGCGGCGGGCGCTTCTTCTGCTGCGCGCACTGCGCCTCGCACGCCGGGGTCGAAGGCATCGAGGACCGCGCCTGAGCGGCGCCTATTCCTCCGGCCCGTCCTCCGGCGGCAGCAGCCGGCGCCGCTCGAACCAGCGCAACACGGTCAGCACCGCCAGCGTCAGCAAGGCGATCGCCAGGCCCAGGGCCAGGTAGCCGAAGCCGACGGTGATGCCGATCGCCGCCACCGTCAGCAGCGAGGCGGCGGTGGTGATGCCCTGCACGCCGTCGCCCTTGCGGCTGGCGAAGATGGTGCCGGCGCCTATGAACGAAACGCCGGCAACCACCGCTTCGACCAGGCGCAGCGGGTCGATGCGCAGGCCGGTGCCGGCGTAGTGGTCGTCTTCCAGCACCATCCGGCCCAGACCCAGCAGCAAGGCCGAGGTGCCGGCGACCAGCATGTGGGTGCGGAACCCGGCCGGGCGGTTCTTCAGTTCGCGCTCGAAGCCGATGGCGCCTCCCAGCGCCATCGCGTAGACCACGGCCGGCAATACCCGCAGCTGCTCGATCCAGTCCATGGACGCAGCGTGCCCACGCCTCCCGCCATGCATCGTGAAGACCGGCTCAGTTGCCCAGCGGCGGCACCCATTGCGCGGCGGCCACGCCCTGCCCCGCCGGCGGGTCGCCGGCGCGGGCATGGGTGCCGCCGAGGGCCTTGTACACGGCCACCGCGGCGATGTTGACCGCGGCCTCGGCCTCGGCCAGGGCGTCGTCGGCCGCCAGCTGGGTGCGCTGGGCGTCCAGCAGGGTCAGGAAGTCGATGCCGCCCTCGCGGTAGCCGACCGCCGCCAGGCGCTCGGCCTCGCGCGCCGCCTCGGCCTGCTGGACCACGATGCGCAGGCGCTCCTGCCGGCGCGCGTAGTCCTGCAATGCGTTCTCCGCATCCTCCAGCGCGGCGAGCACCGCCATCTCGTACTGCACCGCGGCCGCGTCGGCGCCGGCCTCGGCCGCGCGCAGGCGCGCGCGCACGCTGCCAAGGTCGAGCGCGGCCCAGCTGATCGCCGGGCTCACCGACCAGGCCTCGTTGCGGCCGGCGACCAGCGAGGAGAAATCGCCGGAGAGGAAGCCGGCAAAGCCGCGGATGCTGATCCCCGGGAACAGGTCCGCGGTGGCCACGCCCACGCGTGCGGTGGCCGAGGCCAGGCGCCGTTCGGCGGCGCGCACGTCCGGGCGGCTGCGCAGCAGGTCGCGCACGTCGCCCAGCGGCAGGGCGCGGGCGAAGGCCGGCACCGGCTTCGGCGCCAGCAGTTCGTCCAGCGCGCCCGGCTGCAGGCCCTGCAGCACGGCCAGGCGGTAGCGCGCGGTGGCCTCGATCGAGCGCAGCAGCGGGATGTCGGCTTCGATCGCCTTCAGCTGCGCGCGGCTGCTGTGCACGTCCAGGGCGCTGCCGGCGCCCAGCGCCTCGCGGGTCTCGGTCAGGCGCTGGGTCTGGTCGAGGTTGCGCAGGGTCTGTTCGGCCACCTCGATCCGCTTCTGGGTGCCGCGCAGCAGGAAGTAGTTGCGCGCCACCTCGGCGGCGATGCTGACCTGCACGTCCTCCAGCCCCGCCTGCTCGGCCTGCAGGTCGGCACGCGCCGCCTCGGCGCCGCGCCGCAGGCGGCCGAACAGGTCCAGCTCCCAGGCTGCGTCGAAGCCCAGGCTGTAGACCTCGTCGATGCCGCCGCCGGCGGCGTCCGGCTGGCGCGTGCGTTCGCCGGTGGCCGCCACGCCCACGTGCGGCCACGGGTCGAGGCGGCGTTCGCTGAATACCGCGCGCGCGGCCCGTACCCGGGTCGCGGCCAGGCGCATGTCGGGATTGGCCAGCAATGCGTCGCCGACCAGCTTCTCCAGCACCGGGTCGTCGAATTGCGCCCACCATTGCGCAACCGCGACGCCGGGGGCGAAGGCTTCCTCCGCGGCATTGCGCAAGGTCACCTCCGGCGGTACCGGCGCGCGGTAGTCGGGGCCGGCGGCGCAGGCCGCCAGCACGGCGGTGGCCACGGCCAGGCAGAGGGTCCGGATCACCACGGCAGTTCCTCCTCGAAGTGGAAGAAGCGGCCGTTGGGCGCGTCTTCGCCGGCCAGCGCCAGCCGCACGCTGGTGCGGGCGCCGTCCGGGATGTCCAGCTCGCCCTCGCCCTTGTTCATGTCGGTGCGCACGTAGCCGGGATGGACGGCGTTGACGCGCACCTTGCTGTCGCGCAGTTCCCAGGCCAGCTGCACGGTCCAGGCGTTGAGCGCGCTCTTGGACACGTTGTAGGCGGGAAGCTTGAAGTCGTAGATCGGCGAGGCCGGGTCGCCGTGCAGCGCCAGCGAACCCAGGATGCTGGAAACGTTGACGATGCGCCCGGCAGGCGCGGCGTGCAGCAGCGGCAGGAACGCCCGGGTCACCTCGACCACCCCGAACAGGTTGGTCTCGAAGGTGGTGCGCCAGGTTTCCGCGGACTGTTCGGACGGCTTGATGCCGAGCCGGTCCAGCAGCACGCCGGCGTTGTTGACCAGGATGTCCAGGCGGCCGTGGCGGCGCTGCACCTCTGCGACGGCCTGGCGGATGCTCCCGCCGTCGGTGACGTCGAGCGCGATCGCCTCGACCGGCAGCCCCTGCGCCTGCAGCCCGAGGCTGGCCTCGACCGCGCGCGTGCGGTCGCGCCCGGCCAGCAGGGTGTGCACCCCGGCCTGGGCCAGCTGGCGCACGGTCTCCAGGCCGATGCCGCGGGTGGCGCCGGTCACCAGCGCGATGCGGTTGGAAGCGTTCATGTTGCGGATTCCTCGTTGCGGATGGTGTGGATGGCGTTGCGTGGCTGGCGGAACCGGCGTGGCGGCCGCGGGCGGCCGGGCCACGCCGGATCCGGACATCGCTGTCCCCGGCTCATGCGCGCACCTCGGCGCCTTCGGCCACATCGGCATGCGGCGCGTGCGAGACCAGCGGCCGGTTGGCGAGCTTGCGCAGGGCCACGTAGAACACCGGGGTCAGGAACAGGCCGAACAGGGTCACGCCGAGCATGCCGGCGAACACGGTCACGCCGGTGACCGAGCGCACCTCCGCGCCCGCCCCGCTGGACAGCACCAGCGGCACGGTGCCGGCGATGAACGCCACCGAGGTCATCACGATCGGACGCAGGCGCAGGCGGCAGGCCTCCAGCGCGGCCTCCAGGATGCCCTTGCCCTGCAGCTCCAGTTCGCGGGCGAACTCGACGATCAGGATCGCGTTCTTGCACGCCAGGCCCATCAGCACCACCAGGCCCACCTGCACGAACACGTTGTTGTCGCCGCCGGTCAGCCACACCCCGGCCAGGGCCGAAAGCATGGTCATCGGCACGATCAGGATCACCGCCAACGGCAGGGTCCAGCTCTCGTACAGCGCGGCCAGCACCAGGAACACCAGCAGCACGGCCAGCGGAAACACCACCAGCGAGGCCTTGCCCTGGGTGGCCTGCTGGTAGCTCAGGTCGCTCCAGTCGATCGCCATGCCCGGCGGCAGGACTTCCCGCGCCAGCCCGGCCACCGTGGCCATGGCCTCGCCCGAGGACAGCACCCGCGGGTCGGCGTCGCCCATTAGGTCGGCGGCCGGGTAGCCGTTGAAGCGGATCACCGGGTCCGGGCCGTAGGCCTGGCGGATGTCGACCATCGAGCCCACCGGCACCATCTCGCCGGCGGCGTTGCGGGTGCGCAGGTTGGCGATGTCGCTGACGTCGTCGCGGAACGGCGCGTCGGCCTGGGCGATCACCTGCCAGGTGCGGCCGAACATGTTGAAGTCGTTGACGTAGGCCGACCCCAGGTACACCTGCAGGGTCTCGAACAGCTCGGTCAGCGGCACGCCCTGCGCCTTGGCCTGGACGCGGTCGACCTCGGCCTCCAGCTGCGGCACGTTGGCCTGGTAGCTGGAGATCGGGAAGCCCATGCCGGGCACCTGCGAGACCGCGCCCTGGAAGGCCTGCACCGCGTTCTGCAGCTCGCCGTAGCCCAGGCGTGTGCGGTCCTCGACGAACAGCGACCAGCCCGAACCGTTGCCCAGGCCCTGGATGGCCGGGGGCATGAAGGCGAAGGTGAAGCCGTCCTGGATCGTGGAGAAGCGGCGGTTGAGCTCGGCGGTGATCTCCTCGGCGCTGGCCTTGCGCTCGCCGAACGGCTTGAGGGTGAAGAACACCACGCCATTGTTCGGGGTGTTGGTGAACTGCAGCGGGTTCAGGCCAGGGAACGCCACCTCGTTCTGCACGCCCTCGACCTCGGCCGCCATCGCCGCCATGCGCTTGAGCACCGCGTCGGTGCGCTCGATCGAGGCACCCTCCGGCATCTTCACGCCGGCGATGACGTACAGCTTGTCCTGCACCGGGATGAAGCCGGCCGGCACCGCGTTGAACACCACCCCCGCGCCGACCAGCAGCAACGCGTACACCGCGAACACCGCGCCGCGGCGGCCCAGGGCGCGCGATACCGCGCCCTGGTAGCGCTCGGAACTGGTGTTGAAGAAGCGGTTGAACGGGCGGAACACCCAGCCAAACAGGCGCTCGATGATGCGCGTGGGCCGGTCCTTCTCCGCGTCGTGCGGCCGCAGCAGCTTGGCCGCCAGCGCCGGCGACAGGGTCAGCGAGTTGATCGCCGAGATCACCGTGGAGATGGCGATGGTCACCGCGAACTGCTTGTAGAACTGGCCGGTGACGCCGGTGAGGAAGGCCATCGGCACGAACACCGCGCACAGCACCAGGGCGATGGCGACGATCGGCCCGGACACCTCGCGCATGGCCAGGTGCGCCGCCTGCAGCGGACTGGCGCCCTCCTCGATGTGGCGCTCGACGTTCTCCACCACCACGATCGCGTCGTCGACCACGATGCCGATCGCCAGCACCAGGCCGAACAAGGTCAGGGTGTTGATCGAGTAGCCCAGCACGTACAGCACCGCGAACGTGCCCACCACCGACACCGGCACCGCCAGCAGCGGGATGATCGAGGCGCGCCAGGTCTGCAGGAACAGGATCACCACCAGCACCACCAGGAACACCGCTTCCATCAGGGTGCTGATCACCGACTTGATCGAGTCGCGGACGAAGATCGTGGTGTCGTAGATCGACTGGATCTCCACGCCGGGCGGCAGCCGCGGCCGGATCTCGTCCATCTTGCGCACCACCGCGTCGCGGATCTCCAGGGCGTTGGCGCCCGGCGCCTGGAAGATGCCGATGGCCGCCGCGTTCTTGCCGTCCAGGCGCGCGCGCAGGGTGTAGTCGCCGGCGGCCAGCTCGATGCGGGCCACGTCGGACAGGCGCACGACCTGGCCGTCTTCGCCGTTCTTGAGCACGATGGCGCCGAACTCCTCCACGCTCTCCAGGCGGCCCTTGGCGTTGATCGGCAGCAGGAAGTCGCTGCCGCCGGGCATCGGCTCGGCGCCGATCTGGCCGGCGGAGACCTGCACGTTCTGCTCGCGGATCGCGCGCAGCACGTCGCCGGCGGTCATCTGCCGCGCGGCCACCTTGTCCGGGTCCAGCCAGATGCGCATGGCGTAGTCGCCGCCGCCGAACAGCTGGGCCTCGCCCACGCCGGGGATGCGCGCCAGTTCGTCCTTGACGTGCAGGCGCATGTAGTTGCGCAGGTACAGCGAGTCGTAGCGGCCGTCGCTGGAAGTCAGGTGCACGACCATCAGGAACACCGGCGACTGCTTCTGGGTGGTCACGCCCTGGCGGCGCACGTCCTCGGGCAGGCGCGCCTGCGCCTGGGCGACGCGGTTCTGCACGCGCACCGCGGCCTCGTCCGGGTCGGTCCCGGGGCGGAAGGTCACCGTCAGCTGCAGCACGCCGTCGGAACCGGCCACCGACTTGAGGTACATCATGTCCTCGACGCCGTTGATCGCCTCCTCCAGGGGCGTGGCCACCGTCTCGGCGATGACCTTGGGGTTGGCGCCCGGGTAGACGGTGCGGACCACCACCGAGGGTGGCACCACGTCCGGGTATTCGCCGATCGGCAGCAGCGGGATCGAGATCAGGCCAGCGGCGAAGATCACGATCGACAGCACCGCCGCGAAGATCGGCCTGTCGATGAAGAAGCGCGAGAAGTCCATGGGGGTGGTTCCTGGATTCCGGGAAAGAAAGGGCCCGCCCTCCCCTGGGGGAGGGGGATTCGGGGAGGACGGGCGCCTTGGGGGAAGCCGCGCCTTGGGCGCAGGCCGGTCAGTTCATCGCGCCGCCAGGGAGGACGAAGCGGACGCCGGCTCGCCCATGGCAACGGCCTGGGCCTGCACCGGCATGCCGGGGAAGAACACCTTCTGCACGCCCTTGACGATCACCTTGTCGCCGGCCTGCAGGCCCTGTTCGACGATGCGCAGGCCCTCGACCAGGCGGCCGACGACGACGTCGCGCCGCTGCGCCTTGCCCTCCTCGTCGACCACGTACACGTACTTGCGGTCCTGGTCGGTGAGCACGGCCTTGTCGTCCACCAGCGCGGCCTCGAAGCGGCCGCTGCCCGGCAGGCGCACCCGCGCGTACAGGCCGGGGGTGAAGCGGCGGTCGGCGTTGTCGAGCACGGCGCGGGCGCGGATGGTGCCGGTGCTGCGGTCGACCTGGTTGTCGAGGAAGTCGATCGTGCCGCGGTGGGGGAAGCCGTCCTCGTTGGCCAGCGCGACCTGCACCGGCAGCGTGCCCTCGCGCTCGCTGGCGCGCTTGCCGCTGCGGGCCAGCTCGGCGTAGCGCAGGAAGCTGCGCTCGTCGGCGTCGAAGTGCACGTGCACCTTGTCCAGCGACACCACGGTGGTCAGCACGCTGGCGGCGCCGCCGGCGCCGACCAGGTTGCCCGCGGTCACCAGCGCCCTGCCGGCGCGTCCGTCGATCGGCGCGCGCACCCGGGTCCATTCCAGGTTGAGCCGCGCCGCGTCCACCGCGGCCTGCGCCGCGGCGAGGTCGGCCTGGGCCTGCTGCGCGGCGGCGCGCCGCTGCTCCCAGGTTTCCACCGAGATGGCCTGTTCGTCGGCCAGGCGACGGGCGCGCTCGGCCTCGCTGCGCGCCACTCCGGCCTGCGCCCGCGCCCGCGCCAGCGCGGCCTCGGCACGCGCCAGCTCGGCGCGGTAGCTGCGGTCGTCGATGGTGAACAGCACGTCGCCCTTCTTCACTTCCTGGCCTTCGCGGAAGTTCACCGATTCGATGTAGCCGGAAACGCGCGGACGCAGCTCGACGCTCTCGACCGCCTCGATGCGGCCGCTGAATTCGTCCCACTGCTGCACCGGGCGCACCGGCACCTCGGCCACGCCCACTTCCGGCGGCGGCATCTGCTCGGCCGCGTGGCCGCCGTCGCAGCCGGCCAGCAGGGTCAGCGCGATCGCGCCGGTGGCGCCGAGCGCCAGCAGGCGTCGGGTCCTGATACGGGGTCGGATCGTCCTGGTCATGGGGGTGTCCTTGTAATCCGTGGGGGAAAGGGGGAGGAACGGTTGGCTGGCGGGCGCGCTCATGCGGCACGTCCCGCGTCGGAGGCGCCTGGGGCGCCGGAAGCCGCGGCGAGCACGCTGGCGAACTCGCGGCCGAGCAGGCCCGGCGGCATGGCGCCGGCGTTGTCGGCGTAGGTGACGATGCAGCGTGCGTCCGGGCTGCTGCGCGCCAGCAGCGAGACCATCGCGCGGCCCACGCCCAGGGCGCTGTGCCAGCCGGGACAGGCCCTGGCGGTGTTCTCGGCGGTCCACACCGGCGCGTCGATCGACAGCATCTGCACGCGCACGCCCAGCGGCTGGGCTTCCTCGTGCAGCACCTGCACCAGCATGCGGGTGGCCGCGATCGCGACCGAGGCATGGCCATAGCCGGCCCAACCGCAGCGCGCATGCGGACCACCGGCCACCAGGTAGCGGTCGCCGCCCCGCTGCTGCAGCAGCGGCAGCAAGTGGCGGGCAGCGGCCAGGTGGGGCAACACTTCCTGTTCCAGGCTGGCCGAAAGCACCGGCACCGCCTGGTCCAGCAGGCGCGAGGCGCGGCGCACGCCGGCGGTGGCATCCACCACCGCGCGCAGGGGCCGGGGCCGCCGCGCGATGCGGCGGGCCAGGTCCTGGGCGGCGCCGTCGTCGGCTACCGAGGCCACCATCACCTCCAGCCCGGGCTCGTCGGCGTGCATCGCCGCCAGGCGCTGCAGGCGGGCCGCGTCGCGCGCCACCGCCAGCACCGGACTGCCCGCCTCCAGCAGCGCGGCGACCACGCCCGAACCGACCCGGCCGCTGGCGCCAAGCACCAGCACCTCGGGAGCGAGCATCCCGCTCATGGGATTTTTTCTCCCATCGCCGGGATAATCCCGCCGGAGCGACCATGCCGGTGCTTGTGCGTGGCCGGCAGCGACAGCCCGCCCTGCTGCAGCCGGCGGGACACGGTGAACTCGCGGAAATGCCCGCGGGGCCTGCTTTCCCCGAGCTTCGGCAGGTGCAAGTCCTTGTCGCCGTTCGGGGCACTGGGCGGAGCAAACAGGATCTTGAGGCGCCGGATCAGCATGGCATCCCTCCTTCGGTGGGCACGGGATGCAAAGCTACGCTTCGAATCAGGACTTGATTAGTCCCGATTTGGGGGAATAATCGTCCCGCAGCAGGTCCAATCCTGCGCGCCCCCTCCCCCTCGGAATCCCCCATGGCGTACGACCTCAACGACACCCTCGTCTTCGTCAAGGTGGTCGAGCAAGGCAGCTTCATCGCCGCAGCCCGGGCCCTGGGCCTGCCCAAGACCACCGTCAGCCGCAAGGTGCAGGACCTGGAAGCGCGCCTGGGCGCGCAACTCCTGCACCGGACCACGCGCCGGCTCGGCCTCACCGAGGCCGGCAACGTGTACTTCGAGCATTGCCAGCGCATCGCCCAGGAACTGGAGGAAGCCGAAGGCGCGGTCGGCCAGCTGCAGGGCGGCCCGCGCGGCTGGCTGCGCTTCACCGTGCCCTACTCCATCGGCATCGCCTGGATCTCGCCGCTGCTGGGGCAGTTCCACGCGCAGTACCCGGAGATCCGGCTCGACATGCACATGAGCAACGACCCGGTGGACCTGATCGGCAGCGAGATCGACGTGGCCCTGCGCATCGGTCCGCTGCCCGACTCGACCCTGATCGCGCGGCGGCTGGCCGGCTTCCGCACCCAGGTGTTCGCCAGCCCGTCCTACATCGAGCGCCACGGCGAACCGCTGCATCCGGACGAGCTGCAGCACCATCGCATCCTGGCCGTGCGCAAGCACTACCACTCGCACCCGACGCGCATCACCTGGCCGCTGAGCGACGGCAACGGCGTGACCGACTACCCGATCAACCCGCTGATGGTCGCCAACGATCCCTCCGCGCTGATCGGCGCGGTGCTGTGCGGCGAGGGCCTGACCCTGGCCACCGACGTGGCCGCCAAGCCGTACGTGGAAAGCGGCGCGCTGCGCCGCGTGCTGGCGGGCTGGACCGGACCCGAGGTGGACTTCAGCGCGGTGTTCCCGCGCGGCCGGGTGATGTCGCCGAAGGTGCGCGCGTTCGTCGATTTCCTGGTCGAGCGCCTGAGCTCCAACGCCGACTACATGCTGGTCCATTGCCCCTCGCGCTGCGCCGCCGAGGCGGCCAGGGAGGCCGGGAAGGAAGAAGCCAGCGTGCGCGAGGGCAAGCGCATCCTCGAGGAAGTGGTGGGCTGAGCCCGGCGCCCGGCGCGGACGCGGCGGTGCGCGGCAACCCCGGCACCGCCGCGCAAAAGGAAAGGGGCCGCTTGCGCGGCCCCTTCGGGTGCGGCATCCGGTCCCGGATCAGGAACGCACCGGCACCAGGGTGATCTCGACCCGGCGGTTGGCCGCGCGGCCGGCCTCGGTGTCGTTGCTGGCGATCGGATAGCGCTTGCCGGCGCCGATGGTGATGAAGCGCTGCGAGTTGATGCCCTGCGCGACCAGGAACTGGGTGACCGCGCTGGCGCGCTGCTCGGACAGGCGCTGGTTGACCTCGTCGCTGCCGATGCTGTCGGTGTGGCCGGCGACCTCGACCACGGTCTTGTCGTACTCCTTGAGCACGTCGGCCACGCTGCTCAGCACCGAGTAGAACTGCGGGTCGAGGTTGGAGCTGTTGAACGCGAAGGTCACGTTGCCCGGCATGTTCAGGGTGATGTTGTCGCCGTTGCGGGTGACGCTCACGCCGGTGCCCTGCAGCTTGGCGCGCAGCGCGGCCTGCTGGCGGTCCTGGTAGGCGCCGACCGCGCCGCCGGCCAGGCCGCCGACGCCGGCGCCGATCAGCGCATGCTGGCGGCGCTCGACCGCGCTGTTGCCGGTCAGCAGGCCGGCGGCGACGCCGATGCCCGCGCCGATCAGCGCGCCCTTGCTGGTGCGGTTCATCTGCTGCTCGCCGGTGTACGGGTTGGTGGTCTGGCAGCCGGCGGCCACGGCCGCGACCAGAGCGGCGGTGCCGAGCAGGGTCAGGGTCTGCTTGCGGATGTTCATGACGGTTCCTTGATGCGTATGGGGCGGCCAGGGCCGCTGCGTGCGGCATCGTATGCCGGGCCCCGTGAACGGACAATGTCCGCCGGGCCGCTTCCGACGGACGGCTACTCGAACGAACCGACCGCGTCGTTGGCCAGGTTGTCGAAGCGGGTGTACTCGCCGAAGAACTTCAGCTTCACCGAGCCGGTCGGACCGCTTCGGTGCTTGCCGATGATGACCTCGGCCAGGCCCTTGTCCGGCGAGTTTTCCTTGTTGTAGTACTCGTCGCGGTAGATGAACAGGATGATGTCCGCGTCCTGCTCGATGGCGCCGGATTCGCGCAGGTCGGCCATCACCGGGCGCTTGTCGGTGCGCGTTTCCAGCGAGCGGTTGAGCTGCGACAGCGCGATCACCGGCACGTTCAGCTCCTTGGCCAGGGCCTTGAGCGAACGGCTGATCTCCGAGATCTCGGTGGCGCGGTTCTCGCTGTTGCCGGGCACCTGCATCAGCTGCAGGTAGTCGATCACCACCAGGCCCAGGCCGTGCTCGCGCTTGAGGCGGCGGCACTTGGAGCGCAGCACGTCCGGCGACAGCGCCGGCGTGTCGTCGATGAAGATCTTGGTCTCCTTGAGCATGCGGATGGCCGCGGTCACCCGGCTCCAGTCCTCGTCCTCCAGCTGGCCGGTGCGCAGGCGCTGGGCGTTGACCCGGCCGTTGGAGGAGATCAGGCGCAGCGCCAGCTGCGCCGCGGACATTTCCATCGAGAACACGGCCACCGCCTTCTTCGACTTGATCGCCGCGTACTCGGCGATGTTCAGCGCGAAGGTGGTCTTGCCCATGGCCGGGCGCGCGGCCAGGATGATCAGGTCGGTCGGCTGCAGGCCGGCGGTGATGTTGTCGAACTCGGTGTAGCCGGTCGGCAGGCCGGTGATGTTGCCGCCGCTCTCGAAGCGCTTCTGCAGCACCTCGAAGGCGTCGCGCAGCGCGGTGTTCAGTCCGGTGAAGTCGCTGCGCCCGCGCGCGCCGGCCTCGGCGATCGCGAACACCTCCTGCTCGGCCCTGGCCAACAGCTCGGCGCTGTCGCGGCCTTCCGGCTGGAAGGCGTCGTTGACGATCCCGGTGCCGACCTCGATCAGCTGCCGCAGCACCGCCTTGTCGCGCACGATCTCGGCGTAGGCGCGGATGTTGGCCGCCGACGGCGTGGTGGTGGCCAGCTCGACCAGGTAGGCGCCGCCGCCGATCTGCTCCGAATACCCCTGCGAATCGAACCACTCGCCCAGGGTCACCGCGTCGAACGGCTGGTTCTTCTCGGCCAGTTCGCGGATGGCGCGGTAGATCAGCTGGTGGTCGCGGCGGTAGAAGTCCTTCTCGACCAGCACGTCGCCGACGGTGTCGTAGGACTCCGGCGCCAGCATGAGGCCGCCGAGCACCGCCTGCTCGGCCTCCACCGAATGCGGCGGGACGCGCAGCTGCTCGATGCGGCCGTCGCCGCCATCGCGGTCGCGTTCGCGGTCTTTGCGGAAGCCGGGGCGTGCGGACATTCGGTCGGTTCCTCGGGTGGCCGGCGCGGGCGGCGCCCGGCCGGGTGGATCAGGTGAAACGGCTAGCCATCCTATGCGGGGGCCCGGGCCTCCGCCATGGATAACCCTGTGCATAACGCGTGGACATCTCGCCGGGCGAGACGGCCACAAAAGCGAAGGGCGCCTTGCGGCGCCCTCCGTGGGGTCCTGCGGCCGGGGCCGATCAGGCTTCCGGCTCGACCACGACCTTGACCGTGGTCTCGACGTCGGCGTGCAGGGCGACCTGCACCTCGAACTCGCCGACGTGGCGGATCGGGCCCTCGCCCATGATGACCTCGCTCTTCTCCAGCGGCAGGCCGGCGGCGGTGAAGGCCTCGGCGATGTCGCGCGGGCCGACCGAACCGTACAGCTTGCCCTCGGTCGAGGCGTTGGCCTTGACCGTGACGCTGGCGCCTTCCAGCTTGGCCAGGCGGGCCTGGGCCTCGTCCAGCAGCGCCTTGGCCTTGGCCTCGTACTCGGCGCGCTTGGCCTCGAACTCGGCCAGGTTGGCGGCGGTGGCCGGCACGGCCTTGCCCTGCGGGACCAGGTAGTTGCGGCCGTAGCCCGGCTTCACGGTGACCTTGTCACCCAGGTTGCCGAGGTTGACGACCTTCTGCAGAAGGATCAGTTCCATGGTGTTGCTCCTCTATCCGTTAGCCGCGGCATGGGGCGCGGCAACGCGTGCTGTCCGGATCGGACGGTATGGGGTGCAGCCAGGCAGCTGGCGCGGACGCGCCGGGAGCCGCACGCGGGTGCGGCTCCGGCGGGGCCACGCATCAGATGTCGTGGTTGTCGGTGTACGGGATCAGGGCCAGGAAACGGGCGCGCTTGATCGCGGTGGCCAGCTGGCGCTGGTAGCGCGACTTGGTGCCGGTCACGCGGCTCGGGACGATCTTGCCGTTCTCGGTCAGGTACTGGCGCAGGGTGTTGAGATCCTTGTAATCGATCTCCTTGACGCCCTCGGCGGTGAACTTGCAGAACTTGCGGCGGCGGAAGAACTTGGACATGGGATGTGCTCCTTAGGCGGCGGCTTCGGCGTTGTCGCCGTCGGTTTCGGCGGAGGCGGCGTTGCCCTCGCCTTCCTCGTCACGGCGGCGGCGCTCGCCACGCTCGGGCTTGTCGCCCTTCTCGTCCTTGCTCTTCATGATCAGCGACTGCTCGGTCTCCGGGCCGTCGCGGCGGATGACCAGGTGGCGCAGGATCGCGTCGTTGAAGCGGAAGGTCTCGACCAGCTCGTCGATGGCGGCCTGGCCGACCTCGGCGTTGAACAGCACGTAGTGGGCCTTGACCAGGTTCTGGATCGGGTAGGCCAGCTGGCGGCGGCCCCAGTCCTCGAGGCGGTGGATGGTGCCACCGGCGTTCTCGATCAGGCCCTTGTAGCGCTCGATCATCGCCGGCACCTGCTCGCTCTGGTCCGGGTGGACCAGGAACACGACTTCGTAATGACGCATTGTGTTTTCCTTGTGGATGCTGCCCTTGCGGGCCTGGCAGCCCCCCGTCGACCTGGCGGAAGCGGTGGGGCAAGGGACCCCGGCGCCTGCGCACAGGCGCGGGGAAGCCGGAAATTATGCCGGCTCAGGGACTTGGACGCAATGGGCCGGCCGCGGCGGCCGGCGGTCCGTGCTCAGGCGTGCTCGGTGGTGAAGCTCTCGCCGCAGCCGCACTCGGCCTTGGCGTTGGGATTGCGGAACAGGAAGGCCTCGCCCAGGCCCTGGCGGGCGAAGTCGATCTCGGTGCCGTCCACCAGCGGCAGGCTGGTGGCGTCCACGAAGATGCGCACCCCGTCCTGCTCGAACACGGTATCGCCGTCGCGCTGGTCGCGGGCCAGGTCGGCCACGTGGCCCCAGCCGGAGCAGCCGGTGCGCTCCACGCCGAAGCGCAGCCCCAGCGCCTGCGGGTCGCGCTCCAGGAAGCGGCGGACGCGCTCCAGGGCGGCGGGAGTAAGGGTGACGGCCATGCGGAACCTCCGGAAAACTGCATGCCCATTATAGGCGCCTGCGGCCCGGGCCGCGGCCCGGGGGACTGGAACGCAGCGGGCCGGACGGCACGGCGCCTCGCCTGCCACCGCTTGCAACCGCTACACTTCCGCCCTTCCAGTTGGGCTCCACGACACAAGGATTCAAGCCATGACGGTGGTCAGCGTCGAACATGCACTCGCGGGCAAGGTGGCCGCCGGCGGCGAGGTCACGGTACGCGGCTGGGTGCGTACCCGGCGCGATTCCAAGGCGGGACTGAGCTTCGTCAACGTCAGCGACGGCTCCTGCTTCGCCCCGATCCAGGTCGTGGCCCCGGCCACGCTGCCCAACTACGAATCCGAGGTGAAGCACCTGACCACCGGTTGCTCGGTGGTGGCCACCGGCACCCTGGTGCCGTCGCAGGGCCAGGGCCAGAGCTTCGAGATCCAGGCTTCCAGGATCGAGGTCGTCGGCTGGGTCGAGGACCCGCTGACCTACCCGATGCAGCCCAAGCAGCACTCGCTGGAATACCTGCGCGAGTACGCCCACCTGCGCCCGCGCACCAACCTGTTCGGGGCGGTCACCCGCATCCGCCACTGCCTGGCCCAGGCCGTGCACCGCTTCTTCCACGAGCGCGGCTTCTACTGGATCAGCACGCCGATCATCACCACCTCCGACGCCGAGGGCGCCGGCCAGATGTTCCGGGTCTCGACCCTGGACCTGGCCAACCTGCCGCGCACCAAGGACGGCGAGGTCGACTTCTCGCGCGACTTCTTCGGCAAGGAAACCTTCCTGACCGTGTCCGGCCAGCTCAACGTCGAGGCCTACGCCCTGGCGCTGAGCAAGGTCTACACCTTCGGCCCGACCTTCCGCGCCGAGAACTCCAACACCACCCGCCACCTGGCCGAGTTCTGGATGATCGAGCCGGAGGTGGCCTTCGCCGACCTCAACGACGACGCCGACCTGGCCGAGGACTTCCTCAAGTACCTGTTCCGCACCGTGCTGTCCGAACGCGCCGACGACATGGCCTTCATCGCCGAGCGGGTGCAGAAGGACGCGATCACCCGCCTGGAGTCGTTCGTCAACTCGCCGTTCGAGCGCATCGACTACAGCGAAGCGATCAAGCTGCTGCAGGCTTCCGGCAGGAAGTTCGACTTCCCGGTCGAATGGGGCCTGGACCTGCAGACCGAGCACGAGCGCTGGCTGACCGAGGAGCACGTCGGCCGCCCGGTGGTGGTGATGAACTACCCCGAGCACATCAAGGCCTTCTACATGCGCCTGAACGACGACGGCAAGACCGTCGCCGCGATGGACGTGCTGGCCCCGGGCATCGGCGAGATCATCGGCGGCTCCCAGCGCGAGGAGCGCCTGGACGTGCTGGACGCGCGCATGGCCCAGTTCGGCCTGGAGGCCGAGCACTACCAGTGGTACCGCGACCTGCGCCGCTACGGCGGCGTGCCGCACGCCGGCTTCGGCCTGGGCTTCGAGCGCCTGGTGGTCTACACCTGCGGCCTGTCCAACATCCGCGACGCCATCGCCTACCCCCGCGCGCCCGGCAACGCCGAGTTCTGATCCGCGTGGCCCGCGCGCTCCCCCGGGGCCAGCGGGCCGCCATCCACCAGTCACGAACCACCAATCACGCCCCATGCTCCTATTCCTTGCCCTCTGCTTCGTGGGCGTGGCCATCGCCGGGGCAACGGCCTTCGTGATCTTCTGGCCGCTGACCCTGGTCCACATCCGCGATCGCCACGCCGGCACCGCGGCCGACTTCGGCGCCGGCGCGTTCCTGGCGCCGGCGGCGCTGGCCTGGCTGCTCAGCGGGCGTTACCGCGCCGTCGGCGACCGTTCCCTCAGCGGCCTGGCCACCCCGGCCCGGGTCGCGCTCATCACCGTTTTCGCGGGGCTGGCCATGGCCGCCCTGCTCTGGCTGGTCTCGGAGGCAAGCCCATGACACACGACACCTGGTGGCTGGCCACCCTCGGCCGCACCCTGCACTGGGCCCGCCTGCGCGAGCGCGAGGCCGGCACCGCCGAGGTCCTGGACCACGCCGGCACCGTGCACGCCTACGACAGCGAGGACACCGCCCGCTCGATGCTGCTGGACGCCGGCTTCGTCGAGTTCGGCGGCCTGGACGAGGAGGACGCGCTGGAGCGCGGCTTCTCGCTGGACGAGGTCGCCCCGCCGCGGGCCGAGGACGACGCCGCCCTGATCCCCCTGATGACGCTGAGCCTGGGCAAGCGGGCCTGAGCCATGTACGCGCCGCGCGCCTTCGCCGAAACCGACCTGGCGGGGCTCGACGGCCTGCTGGCGCGCGATCCGTTCGTCACCCTGGTCACCACCGGCGGCGACGGGTTGCCGTTCGCCTCGCACCTGCCGGTGCTTTACCGCCGCGAAGGCGAGGCCGTGGAACTGGAGGGCCACTGGGCGGGCCCCAATCCCCAGGCGGGACATGGCGGCCAGGCGCTCGCCATCGTGCACGGCCCGCACCACTACATCTCCCCCGGCTGGTATCCGGACAAGGCGGAAGCGGCGCGGGTGCCGACCTGGAACTACGCCGCCGCGCACCTGTACGGCACGCTGGAGCCGTTCACCGACGAAGCCGCGCTCGCCGGCCTGGTCGCGCGGCTGGGCGAACGCTTCGAGCGCGAGGTTGGCGGCGACTGGGCCTACGACCACGCCGATCCGCGCCAGCGATCGCAGCTGCGCGGCATCGTCGGCTTCCGCTTCCGCGCGCAGCGGATCGAGCTGAAGTTCAAGCTCAACCAGAACCATCCGCCAGCGAATGTGCAGGGCGCGATCGACGGCCTGCGCGCCCTGCCCGGCGAGGATGCGGCACGGGTTGCCGCGCTGATGGCTGAACGCCTGGCGCGGCGCCGGGGGTGAACGTGTCGCGCGCGCCCGGCTCGTAGATAATGCGGCGATGAGCGAAGACCTCCACGACCTGATCCTCCGCAACCACGCCTGGTCCGAGCGCGTCCGCGCCGAGGACCCGGAGTTCTTCACCCGCCTGTCCAAGCAGCAGGCCCCCGAATACCTGTGGATCGGCTGCTCGGACTCGCGCGTGCCGGCCAACCAGATCATCGACATGGCCCCGGGCGAGGTCTTCGTCCACCGCAACGTCGCCAACGTGGTCGTGCACACCGACCTCAACTGCCTGTCGGTGATCCAGTTCTCGGTGGACGTGCTGAAGGTCAAGCACATCCTCGTCGTCGGCCACTACGGTTGCGGCGGCGTGTACGCCGCGCTGACCCGCCAGCGCCTGGGCCTGGTCGACAACTGGATCCGCCACGTGACCGACGTGGCCGAGCACCACGCCGACTGCCTGCACCAGGCCGGCGACACCGAGCTGCAGCACGCGCGCCTGTGCGAGCTCAACGTGCTCGAGCAGGTGGTCAACGTGTGCAAGACCCACGTGATCCGCGACGCCTGGGACCGTGGCCAGGAACTGACCGTGCACGGCTGGGTCTACAGCCTGCGCGACGGCCGCGTCCACCACCTGGGCATGGACGTGGACCGGATCGAGGACCTGGAGCCGAAGTACGAGGCCGCCCTGGCCCGGATCCGCCAGGACCACGAACTGCGCTGACCCCTTCCCCAGCAAGAGCCGCCATGTTCTCCGCCCCGATCAACCTGCAGGCCTGGATCGAGGAACACCGCCACCTGCTCAAGCCCCCCGTGGGCAACAAGTGCATCCACGACGGCGACTTCATCGTGATGGTGGTCGGCGGCCCGAACGCACGCACCGACTTCCACTGGGACGAGGGCCCGGAGTGGTTCTTCCAGCTGGAAGGCGAGATGGTGCTGCGGGTGCAGGAAAACCGCGAGGGTGGCCCCGGCTCGCTGCGCGAGATCCCGATCCGCGCCGGCGAGGTGTTCATGCTGCCGCCGCGGGTGCCGCATTCGCCGCAGCGCAGGGCCGGCGGTGTCGGCCTGGTGGTGGAGCGCAAGCGCCTGGCGCACGAGCGCGACGGCCTACTGTGGTACTGCGAGCGCTGCAACCACAAGCTGTACGAGGAGTTCTTCCAGCTGCAGGACATCGAGCGCGACTTCCCCCCGGTGTTCGAGCGTTTCTACGGCTCGCTCGACAGGCGCACCTGCGGCCAGTGCGGCCACGTGCATCCGCCGCGCGCCGCCGCGCCGCGCCCGGCCGTGGAGGAGGCCCGATGAGCGACATCGCCGCGCAGGTGCGCGAACTGGACGCCGCCGACCCGCTGCGCGGCTTCCGCGACGAGTTCCTGATCCCGCCCCACGGCGGCGGCGAGCAGCACTACTTCGTCGGCAACTCGCTGGGCCTGCAGCCGCGCGCGGCGCGCGCGCACGTGCTGGAGGTGCTGGACAAATGGGCCGCCGAGGCGGTGGAAGGCCACTTCAGCGGCGACACCGCGTGGATGGACTACCACCGCCTGGTCCGCGATCCGCTGGCGCGCCTGGTCGGCGCGCTGCCGGAGGAAGTGGTGGCGATGAACACGCTGACGGTGAACCTGCACCTGATGCTGGCCAGTTTCTACTGCCCCGACGCCCGGCGCAGCGTCGTGCTGATGGAAGCCGGCGCCTTCCCCTCCGACCGCCACGCGGTGGAATCGCAGATCCGGCTGCACGGGCTGGACCCGGCGCAGTGCCTGGTCGAGGTCGAGGCCGACCAACCCGACGGCACGCTGTCGGACGAAGCCATCGCCCGGGCCATCGCCGCGCATGGCCCGCGCCTGGCCCTGGTGCTGTGGCCCGGCATCCAGTACCGCACCGGCCAGGCCTTCGACCTGGCGCGGATCGCGGCGCTGGCGCACGCCCAGGGCGCCCGGGCCGGCTTCGACCTCGCCCACGCCGTCGGCAACCTGCCGCTGGCGCTGCACGACGCCGGCGCCGACTTCGCGGTGTGGTGCCACTACAAGTACGTCAATGCCGGCCCCGGCGCGGTGGCTGGCTGCTTCGTCCACCAGCGCCACGGCAACGCCGGGCTGCCGCGCATGGCCGGCTGGTGGGGCCACGAGGCCTCCACCCGCTTCCGCATGGCGCCGGAGTTCGTGCCGGCCGCGGGCGCGGAGGGCTGGCAACTTTCCAACCCGCCGGTGCTGGCGATGGCGCCGCTGCGCGCCTCGCTGGAGCAGTTCGAGCGCGCCGGCGGCATGGCCGCGCTGCGCGCCAAGTCCGAGCGCCTCACCGGCCTGCTCGAGCGGCTGATCCACGAACGCCTGGCCGATACCCTGCAGGTGGTCACCCCCGCCGATCCGCAGCGCCGCGGCTGCCAGCTGTCGCTGCGCGTGGCCGGCGGCCGCGAGCGCGGCCGGGCATTGTTCGAGCACCTGCGCGAGCGCGGCTTCCTCGGCGACTGGCGCGAGCCGGACGTGATCCGCATCGCCCCGGTACCGCTGTACAACCGCTACGCCGAAGTGCTGGCGCTGGTCGAGGAAGTGGAACGCTGGCGTTCTGCCTGACCGCGCGGCCCCGCCCCCCCACCCCGCGCGCCGCGTCGGCGCCGCCCACGCCGCGCGCGGATGCACAGGAATCCCCCCGCTTGGACAGCAACGATCCCCGCTCCCTGACCCTGATCGGCGCCGGCCTGGCCGGCTGCCTGCTGGCGATCCTGCTCTCGCAGCGCGGCTGGAAGGTCACCATCTACGAGCGCCGCGGCGACCCGCGGATCAAGGGCTACGAATCCGGCCGCTCGATCAACCTGGCCCTGGCCGAGCGCGGCCGCCACGCCCTGCGCGTGGCCGGGGTCGAGGAAGCGGTGATGCGCCAGGCGGTGATGATGCGCGGGCGCATGGTGCACGCGCTGGACGGCAGCACCATGCTGCAGCGCTACGGCCGCGACGACTCGGAGGTGATCTGGTCGGTGCACCGCGCCGACCTCAACATGACCCTGCTGCAGGCGGCCGAGCGCGCCGGGGCCAGCATCCACTTCCACCGCCGCCTGCACACGGTGGATTTCGACGCCGGCTACGCGCGCCTGATCGACGACCGCGACGACCAGCCGCACGACATCCGCTTCCAGGTACTGATCGGTGCCGACGGCGCTGGCTCGGCGCTGCGCGCGGAGATGGTCCGCCGCGCCGGGATCGGCGAGCGCACCGAGTTCCTGGACCACTCCTACAAGGAGCTGACCATCCCGCCGGCGCCGGATGGCGGCTTCATGATCGAGCCGCACGCCCTGCACATCTGGCCGCGCGGCCGCTACATGTGCATCGCCCTGCCCAACGACGAGCGCACCTTCACCGTCACCCTGTTCCTGCCCAACCACGCCGCGCCCGGCAGCGGCGACCCGTGCTTCGCCAGCGTGCGCAGCGGCGCCGAGGTACGCGCCCTGTTCCAGCGCGACTTCCCCGATGCCCTGCCGCTGATCCCGGACCTGGAGCGCGACTGGGAGAACCACCCGCCGGGCCTGCTCGGCACCCTGTACCTGGACACCTGGCACATGGGCGGGCGCGCGGTGGTGCTGGGCGACGCCGCGCACGCCATGGTGCCGTTCCACGGCCAGGGCATGAATTGCGCGTTCGAGGACTGCGTGGCCCTGGCCGAGGCGATGGACCGGCACGCCACCCTGGAGGACGCGTTCGCCGCGTTCGAGGCCGAGCGCAAGCCCAACGCCGCGGCGATCCAGGCCATGGCCCTGGAGAACTACATCGAGATGCGCGACCGGGTGGACGACCCGGACTTCCTGCTGCAGCGCGAGCTGGAGCAGGCCCTGCAGGCGCGCCATCCCACCCGCTTCGTCCCGCACTACACCATGGTCACCTTCATGCGCGTCCCGTACGCGCTGGCGCACGCGCGCAGCCAGCTGCAGCGGCGCATCCTGGTGGAAGCCACCGCCGGGCGCAGCGACCTGTCCGGCATCGACTGGGACGCGCTGGCGCGGCGCATCCACGCCGAGCTGCCCGAGCTGGAAGGCGCGCGTTGAGCCGGCGCCGCACGCGCCGCGACGGCGTCGCGGGCTTGCGGCATGGCGCCGCGCCGCGTCCAATACCGGCACCATGACCGACAGCTTCCTGTTCTACGACCTGGAGACCTTCGGCGCCGACCCGCGCCGCAGCCGCATCGCCCAGTTCGCCGCCGTGCGCACCGACCGCGAGCTGCAGGTCGTGGAAGAGCCGATCAGCCTGTTCGTCAGGCCGGCCGACGACCTGCTGCCCTCGCCGACGGCCACCCTGATCACCGGCATCACCCCGCAACAGGCCGCGCGCGAAGGCATCAGCGAGGCCGAGGCGGCCGCGCGCATCGTCGAGGAGATGGCGCGCCCGGGCACCTGCACCCTGGGCTACAACTCGCTGCGCTTCGACGACGAGTTCGTGCGCCACACCCTGTTCCGCAACTTCTTCGACCCGTACGAGCGCGAGTGGCGCGGCGGCAATTCGCGCTGGGACCTGCTGGACGTGCTGCGCCTGGCCCACGCCCTGCGCCCGGACGGCATCGCCTGGCCGAAGCGCGAGGACGGCGCCACCTCGTTCCGGCTCGAACACCTGGCGGAGGCCAACGACGTGCGCGAGGGCGATGCCCACGAGGCGCTGTCGGACGTGTTCGCCACCATCGGCATGGCCCGGCTGCTGCGCCGCGCGCAGCCGCGCCTGTGGGACTACGCCCTGCGCCTGCGCGACAAGCGCCATGCCGCCAGCCTGCTGGATACCTTCGCCATGCAGCCGGTGCTGCACGTGTCCCAGCGCTACCCGGCCGCGCGCCTGTGCGCGGCGGTGGTGCTGCCGCTGGCCGTGCACCCGCACATCAACAACCGGGTGATCGTGTTCGACCTGGACGGCGACGTGGACGCGCTGCTGGAGCAAGGCCCGGAGGAGATCGCCGACCGCCTGTACACGCCGGTGGCCGACCTGCCGCCGGGCGTGGCGCGGGTGCCGCTGAAGGAAGTCCACCTTAACCGCTCGCCGATGCTGGTGCCGTGGGCGCACCTGCGCGCGCCGGACTTCCAGCGCCTGGGCATCGACCCGGACCAGGTATTGGCCCGCGCCGCGCGCCTGCGCGCGCACGGCCCGGAGCTAGCCGAGAAGGCCCGCCAGGTCTATGCCGGCACCCGCGAGGCCGGCCAGGAGGACGTGGACGGCTCGCTGTACTCGGGCTTCTGCGGCGACGGCGACCGCCGCCTGTGCACCCAGGTGCGCGCCACCGCCCCGGCCGAGCTGGGCCGCCGCGCCTTCGATTTCCGCGATCCGCGCCTGCCGGAGCTGCTGTTCCGCTACCGCGCCCGCAACTGGCCGGAAACCCTCGGCGCGGACGAGCGCAGCCGCTGGGACGATTACCGGCGCCTGCGCCTGCAGGCCGACAGCGGCCTGTCCGAGTACACCTTCGACACGTTCTACGCCGAGATCGCCACGCTGCGCGCGGCCCATGCCGGCGACGGCCAGCGCCTGGTGCTGCTGGACCAGCTGGAAGCCTGGGGCCGCGCACTGCAGGACGGATTATGAGCAGCTACTTCAGCGAGGCCAGCCTGCGCTTCCTGCGCGGCCTGGCGCGACACAACGAGAAAGCCTGGTTCCAGGCGCACCGCGCCGACTACGAGGAGCACGTGCGCCAGCCGTTCCTGCGCCTGGTCGCCGACCTGCAGCCGGCACTGGCCGCGATCAGCCCGCACTTCCGCGCCGACCCGCGCCCGGTGGGCGGCTCGCTGTTCCGCATCCACCGCGACGCGCGCTTTTCCAGCGACAAGTCGCCATACAAGACCTGGCAGGGCGCGCGCCTGTTCCACGAGCGCCGGCGCGAAGTGGCGGCGCCGTCGTTCTACATCCACCTGCAGCCCGGCGAGAGTTTCGTCGGCGCCGGCCTTTGGCACCCCGAGCCGGATACCCAGCGCAGGGTCCGCCAGTTCATCTTCGACAACCCCGGCGCCTGGCGCCGCGCCGCGCACGATCCTGCCTTCCGCCGCCGCTTCGACCTCGACCACTCGGAGATGCTGGTGCGCACGCCGCGCGGCTTCCCCGCGGAGTTCGAGTTCATCGACGACCTGCGCCACCGCAACTGGGTGTTGTGGCGCCCGCTGGAGGACGCCACCATGACCGGCCCGCGCCTGCGCGCGACCCTGGAGAAGGACCTGGCCGCGCTGGGTCCGTTCATGGACTACCTCTGCGCGGCGCTGGACCTGGAGTTCTGACGCATGCCCGCCTCCAGCCACCGCCGGCGTCGCCGGGCCCTGCTGCCGGCAATGGCCGTGGCCGCCCTGCTCCTGCTGGCGGCGTGGATCGCCGCCGGGCCCTGGCTGGCCGTGCGCGGCATCGCCGATGCGCTGGAACGGCGCGACACCGTCGCCCTCGCCCGCCACGTCGACTTCCCGCAACTGCAGGCCAACCTGCGCGCCCAGGTCCAGGACCGGCTGGCGCGCGCGGCTGGCGCCGGGCTGGCTTCGCATCCGCTGGGCGCGCTGGCCGTGGCCGCCGCCGGCAGCCTGGCTGGTGCAGGCATCGAGCTGGCCGCCACGCCCGAAGGCGTGGCCGCGCTGCTGCAGGGCCATGTGTTGTGGCAGCGGCTGGGCGGCCGCGACCGCGGTCCCGGCGAAGCCTGGTCGGTGGAGCCGGCGCGGCCGCTGCACGACGCACGCCTGCGCTACGAGTCACTTTCGCGGGCAACGGTCACCGTGCGCGACGCGCCTGGCACCACCAGCGTCTGGGAGCTGCAGCGCCAGGGCCTGCGCTGGCGCCTGGTGGACATCCGCCTGCCGGGGGATCCGGCCACGCCGCCGGACTGACGCGTCCCGCCCCTTCCGGTGCGGATCGGGCTCGCCGCCGCGGATCCGCGGGCCGGCTCGCGCGGACCCGCAAAAAGCGAACGCCCGGCACGGGGCCGGGCGTTCGCGGTTGCGGCTGCCGGATGGATCAGGCGGCCACGGTCTCGGCCGTCTTCCGGTACTCCTCGATCTGGTCGAAGTTCATGTAGCGGTAGATCTCGGCGCCCTTCTCGTTGATCACGCCGATGTCGGCCAGGTACTCCTCGCGGGTCGGGATGCGGCCCAGGCGCGAGCAGATCGCCGCCAGCTCCGCCGAGCCCAGGAACACGTTGGTGTTGCGGCCCAGGCGGTTGGGGAAGTTGCGGGTCGAGGTGGAGAACACCGTGGCGCCCTCGCGCACCTGCGCCTGGTTGCCCATGCACAGCGAGCAGCCCGGCATTTCCATGCGCGCGCCGGCCACGCCGAAGGTGCCGTAGTGGCCTTCCTTGGTCAGCTCGGAGGCGTCCATCTTGGTCGGCGGCGCGACCCACAGGCGGGTCGGGATGTCGCGCTTGCCTTCCAGCAGCTTGGCCGCGGCGCGGAAGTGGCCGATGTTGGTCATGCACGAGCCGATGAACACCTCGTCGATCTTGGTGCCGGCGACCTCGGACAGGGTCTTCACGTCGTCCGGGTCGTTCGGGCAGGCCACGATCGGCTCGACGATCTCGTTGAGGTCGATCTCGATCACCGCCGCGTACTCGGCGTCGGCATCCGGCTCCAGCAGCTGCGGGTTGGCCAGCCACTCCTCCATCTTGCGGATGCGGCGGGCCAGGGTGCGGGCGTCCTGGTAGCCCTCGGCGATCATGTTCTTCAGCAGCACGATGTTGCTGTTGAGGTATTCGATGATCGGCTCCTTGTCCAGGCGCACGGTGCAGGCGGCGGCCGAGCGCTCGGCCGAGGCGTCGGACAGCTCGAACGCCTGCTCCACCTTCAGCTGCGGCAGGCCTTCGATCTCGAGGATGCGGCCGGAGAAGATGTTCTTCTTGCCGGCCTTGGCCACGGTCAGCAGGCCCTGCTTGATCGCGTACAGCGGGATGGCGTTGACCAGGTCACGCAGGGTGACGCCCGGTTGCATCTGGCCCTTGAAGCGGACCAGCACCGACTCCGGCATGTCCAGCGGCATCACGCCGGTGGCCGCGGCGAAGGCGACCAGGCCCGAACCGGCCGGGAACGAGATGCCCACCGGGAAGCGGGTGTGGGAGTCGCCGCCGGTGCCGACGGTGTCCGGCAGCAGCATGCGGTTGAGCCAGCTGTGGATCACGCCGTCGCCCGGGCGCAGGGACACGCCGCCGCGGGTGGAGATGAACTCCGGCAGGGTGTGGTGGGTCTTGACGTCCACCGGCTTCGGGTAGGCCGCGGTGTGGCAGAACGACTGCATCACCAGGTCGGCCGAGAAGCCCAGGCAGGCCAGGTCCTTCAGCTCGTCGCGGGTCATCGGGCCGGTGGTGTCCTGGGAGCCGACCGAGGTCATCTTCGGCTCGCAGTAGGTGCCCGGGCGCACGCCCTTGCCTTCCGGCAGGCCACAGGCGCGGCCGACCATCTTCTGCGCCAAGGTGTAGCCCTTGCCGCTGTCGGCCGGCTGCTGCGGCAGGCGGAACAGGGTCGACGGGGCCAGGCCCAGCGACTCGCGGGCCTTGGCGGTCAGGCCGCGGCCGATGATCAGCGGGATGCGGCCGCCGGCACGCACCTCGTCGAACAGCACCTCGCTCTTGACCTTGAACTCGGCGATCACCTCGCCGTTCTTCAGCGCCTTGCCCTCGTACGGGCGCAGCTCGACCACGTCGCCGTGGTCCATCTTCGACACGTCCAGCTCGATCGGCAGGGCGCCGGCGTCTTCCATGGTGTTGTAGAAGATCGGGGCGATCTTGCCGCCCAGGCACACGCCGCCGGCGCGCTTGTTCGGGATGTACGGGATGTCGTCGCCGGTCCACCACAGCACCGAGTTGGTGGCCGACTTGCGCGAGGAACCGGTGCCGACCACGTCGCCGACGTAGGCGACCAGGTGGCCCTTCTCCTTGAGCTTGAGGATCTCGCCGATCGGGCCGCGCTTGCCGTCCTCTTCCGGCTGGAACGGCGCGTCCGGACGCTTGTTCTTCAGCATCGCCAGGGCGTGCATCGGGATGTCCGGGCGGGTGGTGGCGTCCGGGGCCGGCGACAGGTCGTCGGTGTTGGTCTCGCCCGGCACCTTGAACACGGTGATGGTCAGGCTCTCCGGCACTTCCGGGCGGCTGGTGAACCACTCCGCGTCCGCCCAGCTCTGCAGCACGGCCTTGGCGTTGGCATTGCCGGCCTTGGCCTTCTCCTCCACGTCGTGGAACTGGTCGAACACCAGCAGGGTCTTCTTCAGGCCCTCGGCGGCAATGGTGCCGACGACGGTGTCGTCCAGCAGCTCGATCAGCGGCGAGACGTTGTAGCCGCCGAGCATGGTGCCCAGCAGCTCGGTGGCGCGCTCGCGCGAGATCAGCGGGTTCTTCTCGCTGCCGAAGGCCAGCGCCGCCAGGTAGGAGGCCTTGACCTTGGCCGCGTCGTCGACGCCGGCCGGCACGCGGTGGGTGAGCAGGTCGACCAGGAACTGCTCCTCGCCCGCCGGCGGGTTCTTCAGCAGCTCGATGACCTCGGCCGTCTGCTGCGCGCTCAGCGGCAGCGGCGGGATGCCGAGGGCGGCGCGCTCGGCGACGTGGTGGCGATAGGCTTCCAACATGGACAACTCCGGAGTGGTAACGGAAAGCGGTGGTGAATCAGGCCTGCGGCACGATCAGCCGCAGCCCCTTGAAGTAATCGCGGTAGAAGGCGTCGTTCCAGGTGACCAGGCCGTCGCACTGCAGCAGCGCGTGGGCGCCGACCAGGAAGGCGCCGATGCCGCGGTGGCGGCCGCCGCGCTGGCGGTGGCGACGGTGCATCTCGCCGGCGCGCAGCGCGGACTTGGCCTCCAGCGCGCTGAAGTGGATGCCCATCTCCTCCAGCGCCTCCTGGACCTCGGCGCCGCCCCGGAGGGCGGCGCACAGCTCGGCCAGGGTGGTGCCGCACACGACCACGCGGCCGCCCACCAGCGCCTGGCGCAGGCAGGCCTCGACCGCGTCGGCGCGGGGGCCGTCGCTGAGCAGCTCGGCCAGGACCGGGGAGTCGACGGCGATCATGCCCCGCCTTCGTCGCGCAGGCGCTCCACCGCCTCGGTGGACGATTCGAAGCCGTCCAGCGCGAACTTGCCGCGGGCGCGGGAAATGGCGTCATCCACGCTCTTGCGCAGGATGATGCGGCTGCCGTCCAGCTCCACCTTCAGCAGGGTGCCCTTGGTCAGCCCGAGGGCGTCCCGGACGGGCTTGGGTAGCGTGATCTGGCCGCGTTCGGCCACGGTCGCTTCCATGGGTGGAATCTCCGCCTGACGGTATGCGGACATGATACATACCATTTCATGCATACTCAATCCGTCGTACCGGCATTGTCCGACAATGGCCCCGCGAAGACAGTCCTGTCATGCCAGCCGGCCAATAATGACCGGCTGAAACCTTCAGCCGCCTCCCCCGGCGGCACCAGCCAGAGGAGCCCGCAATGCGCGATTCCTTCGCCACCCGCAGCCGCCTGGACGTAGGCGGCAAGTCGTACACCTATGCCAGCCTGCCCCGGCTGGGCGAGCGCTTCGACCTGGCCCGCCTGCCCTACTCGATGAAGATCCTGCTGGAGAACCTGCTCCGCCACGAGGACGGGGTGACGGTGCTGCCGGAGCACATCGAGGCCGTGGCGACCTGGGATCCCAAGGCCGAGCCGGACACCGAGATCGCGTTCATGCCCGCGCGCGTGGTCCTGCAGGACTTCACCGGCGTGCCCTGCGTGGTCGACCTGGCCGCGATGCGCGACGCGGTGGTCAGGCTCGGCGGCGACGCCAGCCAGATCAACCCGCTGATCCCGTCGGAGCTGGTGATCGACCACTCGATCCAGGTCGACGTGTTCGGCAAGCCCGACGCGCTGGACATCAACGGCCGCATCGAGTTCGAGCGCAACCGCGAGCGCTACGCCTTCCTGCGCTGGGGCCAGAAGGCGTTCAAGGGCTTCCGCGTGGTGCCGCCGAACACCGGCATCGTCCACCAGGTGAACCTGGAGAACCTGGCCCGGGTGGTGATGACCGGCGAGAAGGACGGCGAGGCCTGGGCCTATCCGGACACCGTGTTCGGCACCGACTCGCACACCACCATGATCAACGGCATCGGCGTGCTGGGCTGGGGCGTGGGCGGCATCGAGGCCGAGGCGGCCATGCTCGGCCAGCCCTCCTCGATGCTGATCCCGCAGGTGGTGGGCTTCAAGCTCACCGGCAGGCTGCCCGAAGGCTCCACCGCCACCGACCTGGTGCTGACCGTCACCCAGATGCTGCGCAAGCACGGGGTGGTGGGCAAGTTCGTCGAGTTCTTTGGCGATGGCCTGCAGCACCTGCCGCTGGCCGACCGCGCCACCATCGGCAACATGGCCCCGGAGTACGGCGCCACCTGCGGCATCTTCCCGATCGACGCCGAGTCGCTGACCTACCTGCGCCTGTCCGGTCGCAGCGAGGAGCAGATCGCGCTGGTGGAGGCCTACGCCAAGGCCCAGGGCCTGTGGCACACCCCGGACAGCCCGCACGCCAGCTACAGCTCGGTGCTGGAGCTGGACATGGGCGAGGTGCGCCCCTCGCTGGCCGGCCCCAAGCGCCCGCAGGACCGCGTCCTGCTCGGCGACATGAAGCAGAACTACCGCGAGAACGTGACCCTGCTGACTGCCAACCGCGACCGCCGCGCCCCGGAGGTGGCCGACTTCATCGCCGAGGGCGGCACCGCCGCGGTCGGCAACGAGGCATTGCACAAGGGCGTGGCCCACATCGAGATCGACGGCCAGCAGGTCAAGCTCAAGGACGGCGCGGTGGTGATCGCCGCGATCACCTCCTGCACCAACACCTCCAACCCGGCGGTGATGGTCGCCGCCGGCCTGCTGGCGCGCAATGCCGCCGCGCGCGGCCTCAATCGCCAGCCCTGGGTCAAGACCTCGCTGGGTCCGGGCTCGCGCGTGGTCACCGATTACCTGCAGAAGGCCGGCCTGCTGGAGGAACTGGAGAAGGTCGGCTTCTACATCGTCGGCTACGGCTGCACCACCTGCATCGGCAACTCCGGCCCGCTGCCGCCGGAAGTCAGCGCCGGCATCGCCGCCGGCGACCTGGTCGTCACCTCGGTGCTGTCGGGCAACCGCAACTTCGAGGGCCGCGTCCACCCCGAGGTCAAGATGAACTACCTGGCCAGTCCGCCGCTGGTGGTGGCCTACGCCCTGGCCGGCACCACCGACATCGACCTGACCTCCGAGCCGATCGGCACCGGCAGCGACGGCCAGCCGGTGTACCTGCGCGACATCTGGCCCAGCAGCAAGGAGATCGGCGACGTCATCGCCTCGACCATCGGCCCGGAGATGTTCAAGCAGAACTACGCCGACGTGTTCAAGGGCGACAACCGCTGGAACGCCATCGAATCGCCCGACGGCGAGCTGTACGCCTGGGACGAGTCCTCCACCTACATCAAGAACCCGCCGTACTTCGAGGGCATGACCATGGAGGTCGGCTCGATCGGCGACATCCACGGCGCGCGGGTGCTGGGCCTGTTCGGCGATTCGATCACCACCGACCACATCTCCCCGGCCGGCAACATCAAGAAGGACTCGCCGGCGGGCCGCTTCCTGCAGTCGCGCGGGGTGCAGCCGGCGGACTTCAACAGCTACGGCAGCCGCCGCGGCAACGACGACGTCATGGTCCGCGGCACCTTCGCCAACATCCGCATCAAGAACCTGTTCTTCGGCGGCGAGGAAGGCGGCAACACCCTCTACTTCGGCTCCAACCCGCCGGAGAAGATGTCGATCTACGACGCGGCCATGCGCTACAAGGCCGAGGGCACGCCGCTGCTGGTGATCGCCGGCAAGGAGTACGGCACCGGTTCCTCGCGCGACTGGGCGGCCAAGGGCACCAACCTGCTGGGGGTCAAGGCGGTGATCGCCGAGAGCTTCGAGCGCATCCACCGTTCGAACCTGGTGGGCATGGGCGTGCTGCCGCTGCAGTTCAAGGACGGCCAGAACGCGCAGTCGCTGGGCCTGGACGGCACCGAGGTGTTCGACGTCTCCGGCCTGCAGGATGGCGCCAGCAAGAGCGCGAAGGTCACCGCGCGCAAGGCCGACGGCCGCGTGGTGGAGTTCGAGGTCCACGTGCTGCTGCTGACCCCGAAGGAAGTGGAGTACTTCCGGCACGGCGGCCTGCTGCAGTACGTGCTGCGCCAGCTGGCCACCCGCAAGGCGGCCTGAGCCGCCGCCACGAAAAAGCCCCGCGCATGCGGGGCTTTTCCCTTCCCGGGCGGCCCGCGGGGCTCAGCGCCGCTCCCAGCGGGCGTAGTGCAGGCGCCAGTCGCCGCCCTCCTCGCGCCAGCCGGTGGTGACGTCCCAGCTGCCGCCGCGCTCGGGCAGCCAGCGTCCGCCGCTTCCGGTCGCCAGCGCGGAAAACCGTACGGTTGCGCTGCCCTGGCGCATCTCCACCTCGGCCGGCCCGAGCACCAGGCCGATACGCTGGTTGGCCAGGACCTGCGCGCGCACGGCCTGCTGCAGTGCATCACGATCGACCCCGTCATTGCCGACGAAGTCCGCGGCCACGTGCTCCATGAACCGCGCCGGGGCCCGTTCCTCGAGTGCCTGCTGCATCCGCACAAGCGTGTCCCGCAAGCGTTCTTCCGGTGGATCCCGGCTGCAGCCGGCGGCCGGAAACAGCAGCAGGAGCAGCGCCAGGGCCCGCCACGCGGGGCTTGCGGATCGATTGATAGGCACTATCTGCTTCGACTTTTCCATCCGTAACGGTATGCTCCGCAGCGGACGCCGGCATGACCCACGGCGTGGCAGAACTGATGCAGACGCAAGACTACTCCTCGGGAGGGAGCTCAATGAATCCGGATCGCCCCTGGCTGCAGAGCTATCCGCAAGGCGTGCCCGCTGAAATCGATCCGGACCAGTACCGGTCTGTAGCCGCGGTCTTCGACGCGACCGTCGCCCGCTACGCCGACCGCCCCGCCTACCGCAACTTCGGCAAGACCCTGACCTACGCCGAGGTCGACCGGCTGGCGACCCAGTTCGCGGCCTACCTGCTGGGCGAGCTGGGCCTGAAGAAGGGCGACCGCGTCGCCCTGATGATGCCCAACTGCCTGCAGTACCCGATCGCGACCTTCGGCATCCTGCGCGCCGGCCTGACCGTGGTGAACGTCAACCCGCTGTACACCGCGCGCGAGCTCAAGCACCAGCTGGTGGACGCCGGTGCCGCGGCGATCGTGGTGGTCGACAACTTCGGCCACACCGTGCAGGAAGTGCTGGCCGAGACCCCGCTGAAGCAGGTGATCACCACCGGCCTGGGCGACATGCTGGGCTTCCCCAAGGGCGCCATCGTCAACTTCGTGCTCAAGTACGTGAAGAAGATGGTGCCCGAGTACGACATCCCCGGCGCGGTGCGCTTCCGCGACGCGCTGGCCGCCGGCAAGCGCCACGCGCTGCCGCAGGTGGACATCAATCCGTCGGACATCGCCTTCCTGCAGTACACCGGCGGCACCACCGGCGTGGCCAAGGGCGCCATGCTCACCCACCGCAACCTGGTGGCGAACATGTGCCAGGCCTCGGCCTGGCTGCGGCCGAACGACCTGCGCCCCGGCGAGGAGGTGATCATCACCGCCCTGCCGCTGTACCACATCTTCGCGCTGACGGCGAACTGCCTGGTGTTCATGGAGCTCGGTGGCCTCAACCACCTGATCACCAACCCGCGCGACATGCCGAACTTCGTCAAGGAGCTGAAGACTTCCGGCTTCACCGCGATCACCGGCGTCAACACCCTGTTCAACGGCCTGCTCAACACGCCCGGCTTCGACGAGGTGGATTTCTCGAAGCTCAAGATCACCCTGGGCGGCGGCATGGCGGTGCAGCGCGCCGTGGCCGAGCGCTGGAAGAAGGTCACCGGCGTGACCCTGGTGGAGGCGTACGGCCTGACCGAGACCTCGCCGGCGGCCTGCATCAACCCGCTGGACCTGAAGGAGTTCAACGGCTCCATCGGCCTGCCCATCCCCTCGACCGACGTTTGCATCAAGGACGAGGACGGCAAGGAAGTGGCGCTGGGCGAGATCGGCGAGCTGTGCATCAAGGGCCCGCAGGTGATGAAGGGCTACTGGCAGCGCCCGGAGGAGACCGCCAAGGCCATCGACGCCGACGGCTGGCTGCGCACCGGTGACATGGCCCGGATCGACGAGAAGGGCTTCGTCTACATCGTCGACCGCAAGAAGGACATGATCCTGGTCTCCGGCTTCAACGTGTACCCGAACGAGATCGAGGACGTGGTCGCGGCCATGCCCGGCGTGCTCGAGGTGGCCGCCGTGGGCGTGCCGGACGAGCGTTCCGGCGAAGCGGTCAAGCTGTTCGTGGTCAAGAAGGACCCGGCGCTGACGGCCGAGGACATCAAGGCCTACTGCCGCCAGGCCCTGACCGGGTACAAGCAGCCGCGCCACATCGAGTTCCGCGACGAGCTGCCGAAGAGCAACGTCGGCAAGATCCTGCGCAAGGAACTGCGCGACCAGGCCCCGGCCGGCAAGCCGGAAGCCGCAGCCACGCACTGAGGCTGGCAAGCCCGGCGGGCCCCGCCCGTCCCGGACCGCACCAGGCGCGCCCCCGGGGGGCGCGCCTTTTCTTTTGCCCGGCCGCGGCCGCCGGGGCGGCGGTGCCGGTAGGATCGGCGCGTACGGGCGGCGTCGCCCGTCGTCCACCACCCCTACCCGGAGAACTGGCCATGACCACCATCGAGAAGCTGCGCGTCGCCGAATACCCCACCATTCGCGTCGAGGGCCCGGCGGACGGCAGTGCCCACTGGCTTTACATGCATGCCGACGCGCACACCGGCGTGCGTCCCTGCTGCCGCTTCGAGATGCTGGAGGACATGTGGCGCTACATGAGCGCCATGACCCTGCCGCCGGAGCAGCAGGTCCCGGGCCGCCTGCGCCATTTCGTGCTGGCCTCGGCCGCCTCCGCCTACAACCTCGGCGGCGACCTGGACCTGTTCATGCGCCTGATCCGCGCCGGCGACCGCGCGCAACTGCTGGCCTATGCCAAGCGCTGCGTGGAGGGCGTGCACCACGTGCACACCGGGTTCGGCGGCGACGTGCACACCGTGGCCCTGGTCCAGGGCGATGCCCTGGGCGGCGGCCTGGAGATGGCCCTGGCCTGCCACACCATCGTCGCCGAGGAAGGCGTGGGCATGGGCCTGCCCGAGGTGCTGTTCGGGCTGTTCCCGGGCATGGGCGCCTACTCCTTCCTGTGCAAGCGGGTCAGCCCGCGCCAGGCCGAGCGCATGATCCTCAGCGGCGAGGTCTACAGCAGCGAGGAGATGTACCGGCTGGGCGTGGTCGACGTGCTGGTGCCCAAGGGCGAAGGCGAGGCCGCGGTGCGCGACCTGATCCGCCAGCACCAGCGCGCGCCGCACGCGCACCTGGCGATGAACGCGGTGCGCGGCATCGGCCAGCCGGTCGGCTACGAGGAATTGCTGCGGATCACCGAGGTCTGGGTGGACACCGCGCTGCAGCTGGGCGACAAGTCGCTGCGGACCATGGAGCGGATCGTCCGCGCCCAGACCCGGCGGGCCGGCCTGGCCGGGGGCTGAGCCAGCCGGGTGGCGGCCGGCCCGGCAATGCCGGGCCACGCCAGCCGCCGCTGCCCTGCCCCTCAGCTGTCCCCGCGGTCGCGGGCGCCGCCATCGCGGGCCGCGACCCGGGCATCCAGCGCCTGCCGGCCCTGGGCCAGAGCCTCGACCAGTCGCGCCAGGTGCTCGCGCCATTCGTTGCGCATCTGCCATTCCGGCAGGCGCATCAACACCCCGCCCAGTTCCGCGACCCGCACCAGGCCCATGTTCGCGGCCACGCCCTTGATCGCGTGCGCGTGGTCGCGCAGCCGCGACCAGTCCGCGTCCTCGCCGGCCTGCTGCATCGAGGCCAGGCAGCCCTCGGCGTCGCTCAGGCAGTGGCGGATGAACTCCTGCTCGAAGGCCAGGCCCATGCCCATCGCCGCCAGTTCGTCCAGCACCGAGGGATCGAGCACGGCACCGGGGGCGCCGGCCGCCGCCGGCTGACGCTCCTCGCGCGCGCCGGTACCGCCCGCTCCGGCGCGGCGACCGCGCCGGAGCGCCACGTCTGCCAGCACGTCCAGCAGCCGCGCCGCGGCCACCGGCTTGGCCAGGAAGGCGTAGGCACCGGCTTTCTCGCAGCGCTGGATCGACTCGGGGGTGACGTCGGCGCTGAGCACCACCACCGGGGTCTGGGTGACCCCGCCGGCCTGCATCACCCGCAGCTGGCGCAGCAGGTCCAGGCCGCTGAGGCCGGGCATGTGCAGGTCGACGATGGCCACGTCGTAGTCGCGCTCGGCCATGGCCTCGAGCACTTCCTCGCCGCCGGCGACGCAGGTCACGCGGTGGCCGGCCTTCTGCAGCAGGCGCTGCAGCACCATGCGGTTGGCTTCGTAGTCGTCGGCCACCAGCACCTGCATGCTGCGCACCCGCGCGCGGTGGCGCAGGAACGGGTCGGCGAAGGCGATCACCTTGCCGTCGCCGGCAGCCACGTCCTGGCCGCCCTCCTCCAGCACCGCGGGGCGCAGCGGGGCGGCGGTGGCCGGCTGGAACGGCACCTCGAACCAGAAGCGGCTGCCGCGCGGCTCCAGGTTCTCGTAGCCGATCCTGCCCCCCATGGCCTCGACCAGGCCGCGGGCGATGGTCGTGCCCAGGCCGGTGCCGCCGTAGCGGCGCGCCAGGCTGGCGTCGGCCTGCTCGAAGGCCTCGAACACGCGGCCGCGCATGGATTCGGGGATGCCGATGCCGGTGTCGCTGACCACGAAGCGCAGGCGCACGCCGCCGCCCTCCTGCACCCCGGCCACGGTCACGTCCACCCGCACCCGCCCGGCATCGGTGAACTTGACCGCGTTGCCGACCAGGTTGAGCAGCACCTGGCGCAGGTGCACGGCGTCGCCGCGTACCTGCTGCGGCACCGCGTCGTCGACCACCACCAGGTACTCCAGCTGCTTCTGCCGCGCCTGCGGGCGCAGGATCAGGCCGACCGAATCCAGCGCCTCGCGCGGGGAGAAATTCTCCGGGTTGAGCTTGACCTTGCCCGCCTCGATCGCGGAGATGTCCAGCACGTCCTCCACCAGGCCCATCAGGCTGCGGGTGGAGGCCTGGATGGTGCGCACGCACTCGCGCTGCTCGCCGTCCAGCTGGGTGGTCGACAGCAGCTCGGTCATGCCCGCCAGCCCGTTGAGCGGGGTGCGGAACTCGTGGCTCATGTTGGCCAGGAACCGGCTCTTGGCCTCGCTGGCGCGCTGCGCCTCCTCGGTGGCGCGGGTCAGCTGGCGCAGCAGGCTGGACAGGTACATCGGCACGGCCACCAGGCCGGCCAGCAGGCCCAGGCCCAGCGCGCGCACCTGGTGCCAGAACTCGGTGAACCACAGCACCGAGCCGAAGCTGGCCACCGCCATGGCCACCGCCGCCAGCAGGTAGCGGTGGCCGTAGCGCAGGCCGTTGCCGACGGTCACCCACATCACCACGATGTAGACCCAGGCCAGCGGCTCGCCCATGCGGATCATGCCGGCGGCCATCAAGCCGTAGTCGGCGAGCATGCCCACCGCGCGGCGCAGGTCCGAGCGGCCGGGTCGCGCCAGCAGCGCGCCGAAGATCGCCAGGCTCAGGGCCAGGCCGCCAAGCACGATCGCCAGCACGTCGCGGTACTGCTCCGCATCCAGGCCGCTGCGCGAGGACGGCAGCAGCACGTAGCACAGGATCAGCAGGATCAGGGCGACGCGCACCAGGGCCTGGCCGTGCTCGCTGTCCGGGCGGCCCGACAGGCGCTGCCTGGTCCATTCCAGCGGGTTACGCACCGGAAACCTCCCCGAGCGGCCGCGCCGAGGCGGCGGAGTACTGCTCGCAGATGTCCAGCAGGCGCTCGCGCACGCGCAGCAGCGCGTCCACGCAGGCCGGGTCGAACAGGCGGCCGCGCTGGGCGTACAGGTAGGCCAGCGCGGCATCGATGCTCCAGGCCTCCTTGTACGGACGGCGCGAGATCAGCGCGTCGAACACGTCGGCCACCGCCACGATCCGCGCCTCCAGCGGGATCGCCTCGCCGGCCAGCCCGTCGGGGTAGCCGCTGCCGTCCCAGCGCTCGTGGTGGCGCAGCGCGATCAGCGCGCCGGCCTGGATGAAGCGGTTGGGGCTGTCGGCCAGCAGCTCGTAGCCGATCCGCGGGTGGCGGCGCATGATCGCCTGCTCCTCCTCGGTCAGCTGCCCGGCCTTCATCAGCACCGAGTCCGGGATCGCGATCTTGCCCATGTCGTGCAGCGGCGCGGCCGCCTCGATCGTCTTCACCTCGTCCTCGGGCAGGCCCAGCGCCTCGGCGATCAGCGAGGCCACCCGCGCCATGCGCTCCAGGTGCGAGCTGGTGCCGGCGTCGCGGAACTCGATCGCGCGCGCCAGCCGCGACAGGGTCTCGCGCTCGCGTTCCTCGACCTCGTGCATGCTCGCCAGCAGCCGCTGCTCCAGCGACAGCGCGCGCTGCTTGACGGTCTCGGCCTGCTGCCGCAGCTGCAGCAGGTTGTGGCAGCGCGCGCGCAGCTCGCGCGGGCGCACCGGCTTGACCAGGAAGTCGATCACCCCGGCCTCGAGCGCGGCCTGGCGGATCGGCTCGTCGCCGACCACGGTGATCAGGATGATGGGGATGTCGCGGTGCCGCGGCAGGCGCCGGAAGCGGCGCGCGAACTCCAGCCCGTCGATGCCCGGCATGCGGTAGTCCAGCAACAGCAGGTCGACCGGGTGGTCCTCGCACCAGGCCAGCGCCTGGCGCGCGTCGCCGAAGTCGTGGACCTTCAGCTCCGGGGCGATGTCCTCGATGATGTGACGCAGCATCGTGCGTGCCGATGCCTGGTCGTCGACGATGGCGATGTCCAAGGCCTGCGCGTCCCGCCCTTGATCCGGCTTGCAGCATAACGCGGCGCCGGCGGGTGCGACATCCACGCCGGCGCAAGCGGAATTGGCGCGCGCCCGGCGGCGCGCGGGGGCTCAGCCGGGCTGGCCCGGGCGCATGTACGGGAACAGCAGCACGTCGCGGATCGAGGTGCTGCCGGTCAGCAGCATCACCAGGCGGTCAATGCCGATGCCCAGGCCGCCGGTCGGGGCCATGCCGTATTCCAGGGCCCGGATGTAGTCGGCGTCGTAGTGCATGGCCTCGTCGTCGCCGCCCTCCTTGGCCGCGACCTGGGCCTGGAAGCGCCGCGCCTGGTCCTCGGGGTCGTTGAGCTCGGAGAAGCCGTTGGCCAGCTCCTTGCCGTTGATGAACAGCTCGAAGCGGTCGGTGTAGCCCGGCTCGGTGTCCGAGGCACGGGCCAGCGGGCTGACCTCCACCGGGTGGTCGGTGATGAAGGTCGGCTGGACGAGGTGGTGCTCGACCGTGGCCTCGAAGATCTCCAGCAGCAGCTTGCCCCAGCCCCAGGCCGGCTTGACCTTGATCCCCAGGCGCTCGCAGTGGCGCAGCAGGGCTTCGCGGTCGGTGCAGTCGGCGGCGCTGATCTCCGGGTTGTGGTGGCGCACGGCCTCGTCCATGCGCCAACGGCGGAAGCGCGGGCCCAGGTCGATCTTCTGCCCTTCCCACTCCACCTCGGTGGTGCCCAGCACCGCCTGTGCGGTGTCGCGGATGACGTTCTCGGTCAGGTCCATGATCTCGTGGTACGTGGCGTAGGCCTCGTACAGCTCGAGCATGGTGAACTCGGGGTTGTGCCGGGTCGACACACCCTCGTTGCGGAAGTTGCGGTTGATCTCGTACACCCGCTCCAGGCCGCCGACCACAAGTCGCTTGAGGTACAGCTCCGGCGCCACGCGCAGGTACAGCTGCAGGTCCAGGGCGTTGTGGTGGGTGATGAACGGCTTGGCGGTGGCGCCGCCGGGGATGTAGTGCATCATCGGCGTCTCCACTTCCAGGAAGCGGCGCTCGTCCAGCCAGGAGCGGATCGCGCGGATGATCTTGCTGCGCTTGACGAACACGTCGCGCGCCTCGGGGGTCACGATCAGGTCGACGTAGCGCTGGCGGTAGCGCTGCTCCACGTCGGCCAGGCCGTGCCACTTGTCCGGCAGCGGGCGCAGCGACTTGACCAGCAGCCGCAGCGAGGTGGCCTTGACCGACAGTTCGCCGGTGCGGGTGCGGGTCAGCCCGCCCTCGACCGCGACGATGTCGCCCACGTCGAACGACTTGAACGCCTCGTAGGCCTCGCCCAGGGCGTTGGCCTGCAGGAACAGCTGGATGCGGCCGGACTCGTCCATGACCTGGGCGAAGCTGGCCTTGCCCATCACCCGCTTGGCCATCAGCCGGCCGGCCAGGGCCACCTTGCGCGGCAGCGCCTCCAGGGCCTCGGCGGCCCACTTCTCCGCGTCGGCGAATTCGGCCTGCAGGTCGCCGGCGTAGTCGGCGCGCTTGAAGTCGTTGGGATAGGCGATGCCGCGCTCGCGCAGGGCGGCGAGCTTGGCGCGGCGCTCGGCGATCAGGTGGTTCTCGTCGGCGGGGGCGACGGCGGTGGTTTCGTTGGACTGGCTCATGCTCTGGACCGGACGTGGCGCGGGGCGCGCCTGGGTTCTGGGCGGCCCGGCGCGCGTGGCGGCCGGGCCGGTCGTCGGGGGAGGATGCGGACGCGGATCGGCGCGCGGCGCGGCGGCCGCGGCCTCAGGCCGCGTCGGTCCGTTTGGCGCCGACCTGCAGGCCGGCCTTGAGGCTGGCCTCGACGAACTCGTCCAGGTCGCCGTCCAGCACCTTCTGGGTATCGCTGCGCTCGATGCCGGTGCGCAGGTCCTTGATCCGGCTCTGGTCGAGCACGTAGTTGCGGATCTGGCTGCCCCAGCCGATGTCGGACTTGGTGGCCTCCACCGCGTCCTTCTCGGCGTTGCGCTTCTGCAGCTCCAGCTCGTACAGCTTGGCCGCCAGCATCTTCATCGCGCGGTCGCGGTTGGCGTGCTGGCTGCGCTCGGTCTGGCAGGCCACCACGATGCCGCTGGGCACGTGGGTGATGCGCACCGCCGACTCGGTCTTGTTGACGTGCTGGCCGCCGGCGCCGGAGGAACGGTAGACGTCGGTCTTCAGGTCGGCCGGGTTGATCTCGATGTCGATCTTGTCGTCGACCTCGGGGCTGACGAACACCGAGGTGAAGCTGGTGTGGCGGCGGTTGTCCGAGTCGAACGGGCTCTTGCGCACCAGGCGGTGCACGCCGGTCTCGGTCTTCAGCCAGCCGTAGGCGAACTCGCCTTCCACGCGGAAGGTGGCGGACTTGATGCCGGCCACGTCGCCGCCGGAGACCTCCAGCAGCTCGGTCTTCCAGCCGCGCGACTCGCACCAGCGCAGGTACATGCGCAGCAGCATCTCGGCCCAGTCCTGGGCCTCGGTGCCGCCGGCGCCGGCCTGGATGTCGACGAAGGCGTTGGCGCCGTCCATCTGCCCGGAGAACATGCGCTGGAACTCCAGCTTCTCGATCTCCTTCTCATAGCGGTCGACGTCGGCCACCACCGCCAGGGCGGTCTCCTCGTCCTGCTCGCTCTCGGCCAGCTCGAGCAGTTCGGTGGAGCCCTCCAGGCCCTCCAGCACCGCGGCGATGCCGCCGACGGTCTTGTCCAGCATCGCGCGCTCGCGGCCCAGGGCCTGCGCACGCTCCGGGTCGTCCCAGACGTTGGGCAGCTCCAGTTCGCGGTTTACTTCTTCCAGACGCTCTTTCTTGGCGTCGTAGTCAAAGATACCCCCGTAGCGAGACCACGCGACCGGTAAGGTCGGCGATGCGCTGGCGGACGGGATTGAGCTCGATCATGGCGTCGACTGGCAGGTGAAAAGCGGTCGCCGATTCTAGCAGGATGCCGGGCGCGGCCCAGCAGGCGGCTCACGGGCGCACGCTGCCGTTGTCCTCCTGCAGCTCCGGCTTGAACGGAACGTCCGGCGGTGGCCGCGCCTCGGCCGCCTGCTCGTTGAGGTTGGGGTCGCTGATCCCGCAGCCGCCACCCAGCTGCAGCAGCGAGACCACGCAGGTGATCCGCTTGCCGTTGGTGCCCGGGATCGGGATCGCCACCGACTTGATGCCCTTGCGCACCCATTCGGCCAGCAGCGACGCGTTCGGCACCCAGTAGCGGTCGAAACTGGTCGGCTCGTAGTCGTACGGCGGGCGCTTGAGCCAGGTACCGGATTGCTCGATGCGCTCGCGGGTCCAGGCATCGCTGTCGCCCCCGGGAGCACCGCGCTCGGCCAGGCCCTCGCCCGCTCCGCCCCCTGGGCCCTGCCCCGGCGCCTCGCCCGCGCCAGGCAGGCGCGCGCGCCCCTGGGCGTCGAACAGGCCCGGGCCGGGCCCCGCGGATTGGGCCTGTCCGCCCCAGCGGTCATCCGCCAGCACATTGGCCCAGGGATCGCTGCCCGGCGCCGCGCCACGCTCCTGGCGCGGCGCGGACGACGCCGCGCCGGGTGCCGCCGGTTCCGCGGCCGCAGCCGGCGCAGGGGCTGCCGCCGTAGCCGGCGACGGCGCCGCGGCCGACTCCCCAGGCTGGGGCGCAGGCGCGGCGGCTGCCGGGGCTGGCTGGGCCACGGCCGGCGCCGGTGCAGCGGCGCTCGGCGCGGCCGGCATCGGGACCTCGCGCGGGCGCAGCGCCGGGGCAGCCGACGGGCGCGGCTGCACCTGCGGCAGGCGCACCGGCGGAGTGGGCAGTGCGGTGGCGGCGACTGGCGCGGGCACCTCGCGCTGGCGCACCTCGGGCAGGCGCACCGGCGGCGCGGGCACCTCCAGCGGACGCACCGCCGGCGCCGGCAGCGCCGGCACATCGACCACGACGACCTCGCGCGGGCGCAGTTCCGGCTCGCGCGCCCGCAGCGCGGACAGGTCCACCTCGCGCGGACGCGGCGCCTGGATGGCCGGAGCCGTGACCACCACCACCTCGCGCTCGCGCAGCTGCGGTTGCGGCTCGCGCACCGCGACCTCGCGGACCAGCAGCGGCACCTGTGGGACAGGCACGCTGGCCACCTCGACCGGTTCCGGGAGTTCCACCTCGCGCAGCGCCACCTCCGGCAACCGCGGGGCTGGCGCCTGGGGCTCGATCAGCGGAACCGGCGGGACCTCGAGCGCGGCTTCGGCCGGATCGGCCTGCGCGCTCGCGACGGGTTCGGTTGCTGCGGCGGACTGTCCCGCCGCGGCCGCCGCATCGGCCACCTGCGGCGCGGGCGTCGGCGGGGTCGGCCGCTGCCGTGCCTGGCCGGGCTGGCGCGCCGCGGCCGGCGTCACGGAGGCCTCGCCCTGCGCCGAATCGCCAGGCGTGCCCGCGGCACCCTCGCGGCCAACGAAGCCAATGCCCACGCGTTCCCCGCCGCCGGCCGCGCGCGGCGGGGGCGGCAGCAGCGACTGCAGGTAGGCGATCCAGGACAGCAGCAGCACGAATACCAGGTGCAACGCGGCGCTGCCGGCCCAGGACAGGGCGCGTAGCGGGCGTTCGTCGCGCGGCGCCGGCTGCCAGCCCTGGCGGAACAGCGCCAGCAGGGCCTGCCAGCGGGTCAGCTCCTCGCCGCGCGGCCAGGGCCCGGGCGGGCGCGCGGCCAGCAGTGCCACGAGTTCGTCCGCACGCAGCGCCGGAGCGGCGGCAGCCGGGGCGGCCTTCATCCACAGCGCCCAGCCGTAGGGCAGGCCGGTGCTGCGCTCCAAAGGCACGCGCACGCGCTCGCGCGCGTTGAGCAGCTGGATGATTTCGGCCCCCCGCGTCACCGCAAGGCCGCCGGGTCAGCCTGCGCGGCCGCGCGGCATGTACGGCGCCGAGCCGGAGTCGTGGTCGGTGGCGTCGCGCACCGCGGTCACCCCCGGCACCCGCGCCATCAGGGTCTTCTCGATGCCCTGCTTGAGGGTGACGTCGGCCATGCCGCAACCGTGGCAGCCGCCGCCGAAGCGCAGCCACACCACGCCGTCGGCGGAGACCTGCTCCACCGCGGCGCGGCCGCCGTGGGAGGCCAGCTGCGGGTTGATCTCGTTGTCCATCACCCAGCGCACGCGTTCGACCAGGGAGGCGGCCTCGCCGGGCGCCTCGCCCTTGATCTTGGGCGCGCGGATGGTCAGTTGCGCGCCGGTGCCCTGGTAGACGTAGTCGATCTCGGCGCCGTCCAGCCACGGCACGCTGTCGGCGGCCACGTACAGGGTGAAGCCCTCGCAGTCCACCGCCCACTCGTCGCCGGCCAGCTCGGACGGCTCGGCGAACTCCAGCCGCGCGTCGGCGCGCGGCGTGCCCGGGTCGACCGCGCTCAGGCGCACCCCCAGCCCGGGGATGCCCTCGCGTTCGACCAGCTTGCGGAAATGCGCCTGCGCGGTGTCTGAGATGTTGATCATGCGGGTATTCTAGCCGGGTCCCGGCCCCCTCCCGCAGCCGGTGTGCCACGCCAGGCTGCAACGCTGCGTGCACGCCGCCACGGGGATCATCGGCCGGCAGATGGAGACCCGGCATGCCAGACCTGATTCCGCTGTCGCAGGCGCACTGCATCCCCCGCAAGGGCATCGAGCACCGCCTTACCCAGGCGCGCCTGGCCGAGCTGCTGCCGGAGGTGCCCGGCTGGGAGCTGGCCGAGGAAGGCCGCGCCCTGGTGCGCACCTTCCGCTTCCGCGACTACCACCACACCATGGCCTTCGTGAACGCGCTGGCCTGGATCGCGCACCGGGAGGACCACCACCCGGACCTGGGCGTGCACTACGACCGCTGCGTGGTGCGCTTCTCGACCCACGACGTCGGCGGCCTGAGCGAGAACGACTTCATCTGCGCCGCCAAGGCCTCCGCCCTGCTCGAGGACTGAACATGACCCGCGCCCTGCCCGTTTCCGCCGCCCTGCTCGGCACGCTGCTGCTGGCCGCTTGCGGCCGCGACGACGCCACCCCGGCCGCGCCGGTGCCGCCGCCGACCGAGATCGCGGCGATCGACACCCCGCCGCCGCAGTACCCGGCCGAGCTGGGCTGCGCCGGGATCGGCGGGCAGAGCGTGCTGCAGGTGGAAGTGGGCACCGAGGGCACGCCTACCCGCATCACCCTGCTGCGCAGCAGCGGCAACGACGAGCTGGACCGCCTGGCACAGGAGGCTGTGCAGGGCTGGAAGTTCCGCCCGGCCACCCGCGGCGGCCAGCCGATCGCGCGGACCATCCAGGTGCCGGTGAACTTCACCCCGCCGCAGGTGCGCCCGGACGAATGCTTCGCCCTGGACGCCGGCCGCCGCCCCTGAGTCCCCCGCCCCACCTCCCAAGGCCTGCCTGAATGCCCGAGATCGCCCTCTCCCAGGTGCTGGTCGCACTTGGCGTGACCCTGGCCGCCGGCCTGGCCACCGGCCTGGGCAGCCTGCTGGTGATCTTCGCCCGCAACCCGAATCCGCGCCTGCTGGCCTTCGGCCTGGCCTTCGCCGGCGGCGCGATGGTCTATGTCTCACTGTCGGAGATCCTCAACAAGTCGATCGCCTCCTTCAGCCTGGCCTATGGCGACAAGGCCGGCTTCGCCGGGGCGACCTGCGCCTTCCTGGCCGGGCTGGTGGCGATCATGCTGATCGACCGGCTGATCCCCAATCCGCACGACAGCCTCACCAGCGACGACCCGGCGCTGCGCGAGCACAACCGCGAGTACATCCGCCGGGTGGGCCTGATGACCGCGGTGGCGATCACCGCGCACAACTTCCCCGAAGGCCTGGCGACCTTCTTCGCGACCCTGGAGAGCCCGGCCCTGGGCCTGCCGCTGGCCTTCGCCATCGCCATCCACAACATCCCCGAGGGCATCGCCATCGCGGTGCCGGTGTACTACGCCACCGGCAACAAGCGTTACGCCTTCATCGCCAGCCTGCTGTCCGGCCTGGCCGAGCCGATCGGCGCCGGCGTGGGCTACGCCCTGCTGTCGCAGGTGATGACCGACGCGGTGTTCGGCGCGGTGTTCGGGATCATCGCCGGGGTCATGGTGTTCCTGGCGATCGACGAGCTGCTGCCGGCGGCCAAGCGCTACGGCAAGGGCCACGAGACCGTGTACGGCCTGGTCAGCGGCATGGCGGTGCTGGCCGTGAGCCTGGTCCTGTTCAAGCTGTGAACGCCGCGGCGGCGGCCTAGTCGAGCCGGTCCAGCACCTCGCGCAGCTCCGGCGGCAGCGGCGCATTGAGGGTGTACGGGGTGCGGCCGGCGTCCAGGGCGAACTCCAGCGAAGCCGCGTGCAGGAACAGCCGGCGCAACCCGGCCTTGTCGCGCAGGCGGCGGTTGACCTCCGGGTCCCCGTACTTGTCGTCGCCGGCCACCGGGTGGCCGAGGTGGCGGGCATGGACCCGGATCTGGTGGGTGCGGCCGGTCTCGATCCGCACCTCGCAGTAGGAATGCCCGCCGCGCCGCTCCAGCACCCGGAAGTGGCTCAGCGAGGGCTTGCCCGCCGGGGCCACCTGCACGTGGCGCTCGCCGCCCTGGCGCAGGCCCACATGCAGCGGGGCGTCCACGCTCATGGTGCCGTCGGGCATGCGCCCGGCCAGCAGGGCCAGGTAGCGCTTGCGGATGCCGCCGCCGGCGCCGCCCTCGCGCATCAGTGCCTGCAGCTCGGCCAGGGCCGAGCGCTTCTTGGCCACCACCAGGATGCCGGAGGTGTCCCGGTCCAGGCGGTGGGCCAGTTCCAGGGTCTGGCCCGGGCGCAGGGCGCGCAGGGTCTCGATGGCGCCGAAGCTGATCCCGCTGCCGCCGTGGCTGGCCACGCCGGAAGGCTTGTCCACCACGAGGATGCGCGCATCTTCGAAGACGATCGCCGCTTCCATGCGCTGCAGCAGGCCCGGCGCCGGGGTCCCGCGCTCGCCCTCCGGCTCGATCCGCACCGGCGGGATGCGCACCTCGTCGCCGCCGGCCAGCTTGCGCTCGGCCTTGGCGCGGCCGCCGTTCACCCGCACCTGGCCGCTGCGCACCAGCTTGTACACCAGGCTGCGCGGGGCGCCCTTGAGCTGGCCCAGCAGGAAGTTGTCCAGGCGCTGCCCGTCACGGTCTTCTGGCACCGTAACGGTGCGGGCTCCTGTCCGGGGGGATGGGTCGGTCATTGGCGGCTAATTCTGTTAGACTCGGGTGGCGATGTAAGGGTTTGATTCCGCTGGAAGAAGTCACGGGGCCGAAAGCCCGGACTTCCCGCGACCCCGGCACAGTACGCGACCACCGCCCCCGGGGCGGCCATGTTAGCGGCTTGCAGGCAGACCCGGCCATGGCCCGGTGGGTCAGAGCACCGGTAGCTGAACATGTCCCGCGTGGCGTCCGCGCCACCGGCCCGCTGTACCTAAAACCAGACAAGCAGAGCGCTCCCGCGGACCGCCGTGGTGTTGCAGCGCTGGAAACCAGGATCCGCCCGGACGCGCTGTTGCGCGAGGGCGGCGAAGCCCGCCCCGCCGGAACACGGCGGGGCGGGATTCCAGTACGGCGAACGCCCGGCGTTCCGCGCGTCAGAGCGCGATAAGGAACGCACCATGAAGCGAATGCTCATCAACGCCACGCAGGCAGAGGAACTGCGCGTGGCCATCGTGGACGGCCAGACCCTCTACGACATCGACATCGAACAGCCGTCCAAGGAACAGAAGAAGTCCAACATCTACAAGGGCCGCATCACCCGGCTGGAGCCCTCGCTGGAAGCGGCCTTCGTCGACTACGGCGCCGAGCGCCACGGCTTCCTGCCGCTGAAGGAAATCTCCCGCGACTACTTCCAGGCCGGCGTGGACCCGAACAAGGCCGGCATCCGCGAGCTGCTGCGCGAGGGCCAGGAAGTCGTCGTCCAAGTGGACAAGGACGAGCGCGGCAACAAGGGCGCCGCCCTGACCACGTTCATCTCGCTGGCCGGTCGCTACATGGTGCTGATGCCCAACTCCCCGACCGCCGGCGGCGTCTCGCGCCGGATCGAGGGCGAGGACCGGGCCGAGCTCAAGCGCGCCATGGACGCCCTGAACATCCCGGACGACATGGGCGTGATCATCCGCACCGCAGGCGTGGGCCGCGACGCGGAAGAACTGCAGTGGGACCTGGACTACCTGCTGGCGGTCTGGCGCGCGATCGCCGAGGCGGCCCTGAGCAAGCCGGCGCCGTTCCTGATCTACCAGGAGTCGCGGCTGATCATCCGTGCCCTGCGCGACTACCTGCGCAACGACATCGGCGAGATCCTGGTCGACACCGAGGAGATGTACAACGACGCGCGGCAGTTCATCGAGCAGGTGATGCCGCACAACCTGCGCAAGCTCAAGCACTACACCGACGACATCCCGCTGTTCAACCGCTTCCAGATCGAGTCGCAGATCGAGAACGCCTACGAGCGCACCGTGCGCCTGCCCTCCGGCGGCGCCCTGGTGATCGACCAGACCGAGGCGCTGACCGCGATCGACGTCAACTCGGCCCGCGCCACCAAGGGCGGCGACATCGAGGAGACCGCGTTCCAGACCAACCTGGAGGCCGCCGACGAGGTGGCCCGCCAGCTGCGCCTGCGCGACCTGGGCGGCCTGGTGGTGATCGACTTCATCGACATGTCCTCGTCCAAGCACCAGCGCGCGGTCGAGGAGCGGCTGCAGGCGGCGCTCAAGTACGACCGCGCCCGCGTCCAGATCGGCCGCATCAGCCGCTTCGGCCTGCTGGAGATGAGCCGCCAGCGCCTGCGCACCAGCCTGGGCGAGGCCAGCCAGATCGTCTGCCCGCGCTGCGAGGGCCACGGCCGCATGCGCAGCATCGAGTCGCTGTCGCTGTCCATCATCCGCGTCGCCGAGGAGCACGCGATGAAGGAGAACACCGGGCAGGTGCTGGTCCAGGCCCCGGTGGAGATCGCCAACTTCCTGCTCAACGAGAAGCGCAGCGCGCTGCGCGAGATCGAGACCCGCCACGACGCGCCGATCATCATCGTCGCCGACGAGCAGCTGCAGACCCCGCACTACGAGGTCACCCGCCTGCGCGAGAACGAGCTGGGCGAGGAAAGCAGCAAGCCTTCCTACCAGCGCGGCACCCCGCGCAAGCTGCCGGTGCACGCCCTGACCAAGGCCCAGCTGAACATCCCGCCGGCCCCGGCGGTGACCCGCGTGGCCCCGCCGCGCCCGGCACCGGTGCGCGAGGAGCGCGAGGAAGCGCCGGTGCAGCCGGCGGCGCCCGCACCTGCCCCGGCGCCTGCCCCGTCCACTGGCGGCGGCGTGGTCGGCTTCCTCAAGCGCCTGTTTGGCGCGGCGCTGGATCCGGCCCCGGCCTCGGCCAAGCCCGAGCGCACCGCGGCCGCCGGCCAGGGCGAAGGCCGCGGCAACCGCAACGAGCGCCCGCGCCGCGAACGCGGCGAGGCGGCCGGCAGCGGCCAGGCGCAGGGCCAGGGACGCAAGCGCGGCCAGGGCAAGGGCGGCAATGGCCAGGCCCAGCCGAAGCAGGAACGCCAGGACAAGCAGGACAAGCAGGACAAGGCGCAGCAGCAGGGCCGCAATGGCCAGCAGGCCGGCGGCAACAAGCAGCAGCCGCAGAAGCAGCGCCAGCCGAAGCCGGCCGAGGCCACCAGCGCCCCCGCCGCCGAAACCGCTGCCCGTCCGGCGCAGCCGCAGCGCCCGCGCACCGAAGAGCCGGCCCAGGCGGCAGCCGCCGAGCCCGTGCAGCCCGGCACCGCGGCCGTGGCTGCCGCGGCAGCTGCCGCGGTCGCCGCCCCGCTCGACGACACCAGCAATGTCCCCTCGCCCGCTCCGGCCGAGGCCACCGGCGAGGCGACCGCCGTCGCCGAGGCCGCGGCGCCTGGCGAGGAAGGCGCGACCGCGGAGGGCGGCAGCCGCCGTCGGCGCGGCCGTCGCGGTGGCCGTCGCCGCCGTCGCGGTGGTGCCGCGGCCGAGGGTGCCAGCGCCGAGGGCGCGCAGGAACTGGGCGAAGGCCTCGAGGGCGATGACGACGCCGAGGGCGAGGCCGCGGCACAGGTCGCCCCGGCCAGCCAGCCGGAGTTCGACTTCGACGACCTGCCGGCCCCGGTGAGCGCGGCCCCGGCCGCAGACGTGGAATCCCATGGCCCTGCGGCTCCGGTTGCCGCCCCGACGGCCGGGCCGGTCGCCGCTGAGCCGGGTGCCGCCGAAACCGCGGCTGCCCAGCAGGCCGTGCCCGCGACCGAGGCTGTCGCCGAGACCCCTGCCGAGCCCGCGCCGGTGGAGCAGGCGCCCACCGCCACGCCGGATCCGGTGCCGGCGGTCAAACCTGCCGCGCCGGTCGAAGCCGTGGCCGCGGAACAGGCCTCCGCGCCGGTGACGCCTGCCGAGGCCGCCGCCACGGCCGCCGCGCCGGAAGCCGCGCCGCAGCCGGCCGAGGCGACCCCGGCCGATGCCGCTGCCGTCGCCCCGGTCAGCGTGGCCGAAGCGGCGCCGGACGCCCCGGCCTCCGAGGCCAAGGCGGAGACGCCGGCGGCCGGGGAAGTTCCGGCTCCGACCGTGGCAGAAGCGCCGGCCGCGGAAGAGCCGGCAGCCGCCGAGGCGGAGCAGCCTGCCAACCCGGACCCGTTCACCACCGCCGGCCTGTTTGACCAGCTGCCGGAAAGCGGGCAGGTGCCTGCGCCGCAGGCCGATGCGAGCCAGGCTGATGCCGCCCAGGCCGAGCCTGGCGAGGCCGGTGGCGAGGAAGCCACCCGGGCCCCGGAAACCGGTGCGGCCGATGCCGCCGCCGGGGAAGAGGCGAGCGGCGAGGAACAGGCCGATACGCCGCGCCAGCAGGACTGAGTCCGCCGGCCGGCAGCGACGAAGGCCCGCCGGATGGCGGGCCTTCGTCGTTTCAGGGAAGTTTGTTGGCTCCCCGCCCGGGTTCGCGCCAGACATCGACTGTCTGCCTGCAGTGGCCCGCGGACGGCCGAGGTGCTCTGGCGCCAGGTTCACGGCGCGGCCCGAGCCCGCGTCGCACGGCCCGTCCCCTGCTCCTCCGCTGTCCACTGCAGCAACGAGACCCGTGCGCCGCACGGTGGCGGCGCAACGCCAGCCCCATCCGCGGTGCATGGCTGCGACCGGCGGCGCGGCTTACAGCGAGCGGCCGGGATCCATCAGCCCGTAGCGGGCCGCCAGTCGCGCCAGCGCGATGCTGTCCTGCACGCCGACCTTCTCGAACAGGCGCGACTTGTGCGTGTTGACGGTCTTGGCGCTGAGCTTGAGCCGGCGCGCGATCATTTCCTGGCGCAGCCCCTGGACCAGCAGCATGGCCACTTCCAGTTCGCGCGGCGAGAGCGTGTCGAACGGCGACTCCACCCGTTCCACGCCAGCCAGCGCCATGTTCTGCGCCACGCTGCTGCCAAGGTAGCGCTTGCCTGCGGCGACGTCGCGCACCGCGCGCAGCAGTTCGCGCGCATCGTTGCCCTTGCCGATGTAGCCGTAGGCGCCCACGTCGAGCAGGCGCTTGGGCAGCGGCCCGTCCTCGAGCACGGACACGATCAGCACGTGCCCGTGCACGCCTTCGCGCACGATGCGCTCGGTCACTTCCAGCCCGCTGATGCCCGGCAGGTGCAGGTCGCACAGGACCACGTCCACCGGGGGCGAAAGTGCGCGTAGCTGGCGCAGCGCGTCCTCGCCGCTCTCCGCTTCGCCGGCGACCTGGATGTCCGCTTCGGCGCCCAGGATCATGCGCAGGCCGGTCCTGACCAGCGCATGGTCGTCGATCAGAAATACACGGATGGCCATGCCGTTCCCTCGGTATGCCCCGCGCCGCAGCCTATCGCTCCCTCCAGGGCGCGACAAGCGGCGCAAGGAATGTTTGCATAACCCTCGGGTGCAACCAGGCCGTGCCCGGGAACCCCTGTCCTGAAGGTGGCGGAGAGAGTGGGATTCGAACCCACGGTAGTGTCGCCACTACGCCGGTTTTCAAGACCGGTGCCTTAAACCGCTCGGCCATCTCTCCGACTTACGTTGCATCGCGCCGCTTGCGCGGCGTCGCCGGTTTTGCATCGACTGCGTCGATGCGCCCTCCGGCCTTCGGCCTGCGGGTCAAGACCGGTGCCTTGAACCGCTCGGCCATCTCTCCGTTTTACGTTGCATCGCGCCGCTTGCGCGGCGCCGCCGTGCGGACCAGGACCACGCACCGCAGTGCCCGGTCCGCGCGCAAGCCAATGCACTGGCGCTGCTACGGACATGGCCGGGCGCGACATGCGTGCCGCCTCGCCCCACCGCACCCCACCGACGCCCATGCCGGGTCCGGCGGCAGCCATGCTGACGCCGAAGCGCCAGGCAAGGCTGCACACCGTGCAGCGCGGACGGCAATGCGGCGGCAGGCCGCTGGCCGGCCGCCGATTGTCGCATGCGGCGGGCGCCGAATCAGCCGGCCAGGGCGATTTCGCTGCCGGCCGCGGCCACCGCGCCGCCATCCTTGCGCCCGCAGTTGCCGCAGTCCAGGCGCGAGGCCTCGATCTGCTTCGGCAGGTGCTCGGCCAGGAAGTCGATGAACACCCGCACCGCCGGCAGCAGGCCGCGGCGCGAGGCGAACACCGCGTGGCAGATGCCCTGCGGCAGCGACCACTCGGGCAGCACCACCTCCAGCTCGCCGTTGCGCACGGCCTCGGCGCACACGGTCTCCGGCAGCATGGTGATGCCGAAACCGTCCTTGACCATCGCCAGCAGCAGCGGGAAGTCGAACCCGGCCACCCGCGGCTGCAGGTCGTCCACGCGGCGCACCTCGCCGTTGGGACCGTGCAGTTCCCAGCGCTGGTGCGCTTCATCCTCGTGCATGCTCAGGGTCAGGTGCGAAGCCAGCTCGGACGGATCCTTGGGCCGACCGGCCCGGTCCAGGTACTTGGGGCTGGCCACCATCAGTTCCTGGATCTGGCCGAAGCTGCGCATCACCAGGCTGCCGTCGTCGTCCAGCCGGGTGCGCACGCGCAGGGCCACGTCGAAGCCTTCGTTGATCAGGTCGACGCGGCGGTTGTTGACGTGCAGTTGCAGGCGCACCTTCGGGTACTGCTGCAGGAACTTCGGCAGCAGCTTCGGCAGCTGCTGCTGGGCGATAGCCACCGGCACGCTCACCCGTACCAGCCCGCGCGGCTCGGCGCTCAGGCGGTCCACCACCTCGCGCGCGGCCTGGGCCTCGGCAAGCATGGTCTGGGCGTGGCGGTACACGCTCATGCCCACGTCAGTGACCGCGAAGCGGCGGGTGGAACGTTGCAACAGGCGCACGCCGAGGTCGGTTTCCAGCTGGCTGATACGGCGACTCAGGCGCGACTTGGGAATTCCAAGGGCCCGCTCCGCCGCGGCAAAGCCGCCGTGCTCGACGACCATGGCGAAATAGTAGAGGTCGTTCAGGTCCTGCATGGCGCTGTCTCCACAGACGCAACAGACGGTGTTATCTAACCACCTTTATCCCATCGTTGCAACGATGGACCCTGTGCCCTGCCGGCGGCCCTACCGCCCTTACCACCCTAGAGCAGCGAGAGCACAGCCATGAAACTACTGCATATCGATTCCAGCGCCCTGGGCGCCAATTCCGTGAGCCGCGGACTGAGCGCCGCCATTGTCGCCGAGTGGAAAGCGCACCATCCCGGCCTGCAGGTCGAGTACCGCGACCTGGACGCCGAGCCCCTGCCCCACCTGACCGGCGCCGCGCTGGCCAAGAGCGATCCGGCGCAGGCGGCCGAGGCCGAGCGCGTGCTGGAGCAGTTCCTGTCGGCGGACGTCGTGGTGATCGGCGTGCCGATGTACAACCTGTCGATTCCCTCGACCCTGAAGGCCTGGATCGACCGCATCGTGGTCGCCGGGCGCACCTTCCGCTACACCGCCGAGGGCCCGCAGGGCCTGGCTGGCGGGCGCAAGGTGATCATCGCCAGCGCCCGCGGCGGCCTGCACGCCGGTGCGCCGACCGACTTCCAGGAGCCGTACCTGCGCCAGCTGTTCGCCTTCATCGGCATCCACGATGTGGAACTGGTCCGCGCCGAAGGCGTGGCGATCTCGCCCGAACACCGCGAGCAGGCCCTGGCCGGGGCCCGGGCGCGGATCGACGAACTGGTGCAGCCGCTGGCCGAGGCGGCCTGAGGCAGGAGGGCGGCCGGCGCTGCCGGCCGCCGGGAGGGATCAGGCGATGCGGGCCGCGCCGCCCATGTACGGCCGCAGCACCTCGGGCACGTCGATCGAGCCGTCGGCGTTCTGGTAGTTCTCCATCACCGCGATGAGTGCGCGGCCCACGGCCACGCCCGAGCCATTGAGCGTGTGCACCAGTTCCGGCTTGCCGGTGGCCGGGTTGCGCCAGCGCGCCTGCATGCGGCGCGCCTGGAAGTCGCCGCAGTTGGAGCAGGAGGAGATCTCGCGGTAGGTCTGCTGCGAGGGCAGCCAGACCTCCAGGTCGTAGGTCTTGCGCGCGGAGAAGCCCATGTCACCGGTGCACAGCAGCACGCGGCGGTACGGCAGGCCCAGCTTCTCCAGCACGGTCTCGGCGCAGCGGGTCATGCGCTCGTGCTCGGCGTCGCTGTCCTCCGGGCGGGTGATCGAGACCAGCTCCACCTTCTCGAACTGGTGCTGGCGGATCATGCCGCGCACGTCGCGGCCGCCGCTGCCGGCCTCGGAACGGAAGCACATCGAGTGCGCGGTCATGCGCAGCGGCAGCTGCTCCGGCGCCAGGATCTCGCCGCGGGCGATGTTGGTCAGCGGCACCTCGGAGGTCGGGATCAGGTAGCGCCGGTTCTCGCCCAGCTGGGTGGAGAACAGGTCCTCCTCGAACTTGGGCAGCTGGCCGGTGCCGTACAGCGCGTCGCCGTTGACGACCACCGGCACGTTGGTTTCCTCGTAGCCGTGCTCGCCGGTGTGCAGGTCCAGCATGAACTGGGCCAGGGCGCGGTGCAGGCGCGCCAGCTGGCCGCGCAGCACGGTGAAGCGCGCGCCGCTCAGCTTGGCCGCGGTCTCCGCGTCCAGCCAGCCGTTGCGCGCGCCCAGGTCGACATGGTCCTTGGGCTCGAAGTCGAAGCTGCGCGGCGTGCCCCAGCGGTGCTGCTCGGCGTTGGCCGACTCGTCCGGACCCACCGGCACGTCCTCGGCCGGCAGGTTGGGGATGCCCTGGGTAAGCGCTTCGAGCTTGCCACGGATCTCCTCCAGGCGCGCCTCGGAAGCCTTCAGCTCGTCGCCGAAGCCGGCGACCTCGGCCAGCAGCGCGGACACGTCCTCGCCCCTGGCCTTGGCCTGGCCGATCGCCTTGGAGCGGGTGTTGCGCAGGTTCTGCAGCTCCTGGGTGCGCACCTGGATGGCCTTGCGCTCGGCCTCCAGCGATTCCAGCGCCTGGGTGTCGAGGGCGTAGCCGCGCGTGGCGAGGCGCTCGGCGATGGCGGCGGTCTGGGAACGGAGCAGCGAGGGGTCGAGCATTGCAGGAACCGAGAGGACGCGGAAGAGACGTGCATTATCCCCCAACCGGCGCCCCCCGCGCCCGCGGGCCCGGCCGGGCTGTGCCAGAATCGGCCGCTCCGCCCCCGACACGCCGCATGAGCCGAACCGAAGAACACCCCGCGGACCTCCTGCGCCGCCTGGCCCGCAGCCGCTGGGCCGTGGTCGCCGGTGCCTTCGTGCTGGGCTGGGTGCTGTTCCTGCTGGTGGTGACCCGGCAGTCCGGCGAGCCAGCCCCGGGCGAGGCCGCCCCGGCGGCGGCGCTGGCCGCGCTGCCCAGCGAGCCGCTGCCCGCGCCCATGCCGGCTGGAACCAGCGCGCCGCTGCCGCGCACCGCCGACGGCGAGGAACCGCGCCTGGTGGAGGAAGCGCCCGCGCCGGAGCCGGTGCAGCCGGAGCCGGAAACCGTCGAGCCCGCGCCGGTGGAACCGGCGCCGGTCGCGCCGGTGGCGTCCAGCATCGCCCAGGCACCCGAACTGCTGCCGGGCCAGCCCGCGCCACGCTATCCCGCTTCCGCCCTGCGCCGCGGCGAGAGTGGCACCGTGGTGCTGCGGGTCCAGGTGGATGCCGAAGGCCGCGCCGGCGACGTGGAGATCGTCGAGCGCAGCGGTTCGCGCGAGCTGGACCGCGCCGCGGCCGAGGCGGCACTGCGCTGGCGCTTCCAGCCCGCACGCGACGGCGAAGGCCGGCCGCTCCCGGGCGAAGCCATCGTGCCGGTGGAGTTCCAGACCGAGTGAAGCGGCGCTCACGGCGCTGAACCGTGGCGCGCCGTTGGCACGGGCTTCATCGCCCGATCATCCGGCCGACACACCGGCGTGGCCAGACTCCCCGTGCACCTGCAACGAGGAACCGCCATGGCCACCTACTTCGACACCGGCCGCGCCGGGCTCCGGGCCGCGCTGTCCAGGCACGCCCTGGCGCTGCGCGCGGCGATGCTGGGCCTGGCATTGCTCGCCGCGGCCCTGGCGTGGCTGGCCCTGCGCGAGGCAAACCCGGTGGCTGCCGGCGACCAGCCGCAGTATTACGACGGCCTGCCCGCCAGCCCTTCCACAGCGCTGGAAACGGACCGCCCGCCACGCCCGCTGGCCGGCAACCCGGTGCCCAGCTATCCGCGCAGCGCGCTGCGCAACGGCAGCGAGGGCGACGTGGTCGTTGCGATCATCGTCGGCAGCGACGGGCGTCCGGTGGACGTGCAGGTGGTCGCGCGCGGTGGCAGCGAGGACCCGGCATTCGACCGCGCCGCCATGGCGGCGGCGCGGCAGTGGCGCTTCGAGCCGGCCATGCGCGACGGCCAGGCCGTGCCTTCCACCGTGCACCTGCCGGTCGAGTTCCGCCGCGAGTGAGGGCGCGCGTCCTCAGCCGGCCGCCAGGCCGAAACCGCAGCCACGCGCCAGCAGGTCGAACCCCGGGAACGACGTCGCCACGGTGGCGGTGTCGTTGATCCGTACCTGCGCATCCGAGCGCTGCCCGGCGACGGCGAAGGACATGGCGATGCGGTGGTCGTGCTGGCTCTCGATCGTGCCGCCGTGCAGCTGCCCGGGATGGATGGTGGCGCCGTCCGGGGTCTCGTCGACCTGCAGGCCCAGCGTGCGCAGGCCGCTGGCCATCGCCGCCAGGCGGTCGGATTCCTTCACCCGCAGCTCGGCCGCGCCGCGGACCACGGTCGGGCCTTCGGCGCAGGCCGCGGCCACGAACAGCGCCGGGAATTCGTCGATCATGTCCGGCACCAGTGCCTCCGGCACCTCGATGCCGCGCAGCGGCGCATGCCGCACCACCAGGTCGGCCACCGGCTCGCCGCCATGGGTGGAGGGATTCTCCTCGGTGATGTCCGCGCCCATCAGGCGCAGCGCATGCAGCAGTCCGGTGCGGCGCGGATTGAGGCCGACCTGGCGCAGGCGCAGTTCCGAGCCGGGCACGATGCTGGCCGCGACCAGGAAGAACGCGGCAGAGGAGAAGTCCGCCGGCACCGCGATGTCGGTGGCGCGCAGGCGCTGGCCGCCGCGCAGGCGGGCGTAGCCCGGCGAGAACTCGATGTCCACGCCGAACGCGGCCAGCATGCGCTCGGTGTAGTCGCGGGTCGGGTGCGGCTCGGCCACCGAGGTCCCGCCCTCGGCGTACAGCCCGGCCAGCAGCAGCGCCGACTTCACCTGGGCGCTGGCCACCGGCAGCGTGTAGTCGATGCCACGCAGCTTCTGCCCGCCGTGGATGCGCAGCGGCGGGGTACCGTCGGCCCCGGTGTCGATCCGGGCGCCCATCTGTGCCAGCGGCACCGTGACCCGGCGCATGGGCCGCTTCGACAGCGAGGCGTCGCCGACCAGCACGCTGTCGAACGCCTGCCCGGCCAGCAGCCCGGCCAGCAGGCGCATGCCGGTGCCGGCGTTGCCGCAGTCCAGCGGGCCGTCGGCGGGCCTGAGCCCGTCCACGCCCACGCCGTGGACGATGCGCCGCGACGCCGTCGGCGTCTCGATGCGCACGCCCAGCCGCTCGAAGATCGCCGCGGTGGCACGGGTGTCCTCGCCTTCGAGGAAGCCATCGATGGTGGAAACGCCATCGGCCAGCGCGGCGAACATCACCGCACGGTGCGAAACGGACTTGTCGCCGGGGATCTCCAGCGTCCCGCGCAGCGGCTGCCCCGCGCTTGCGATCCAGTGTTGCGAAGACTGCGACATCAGCTCTCCATCGTCTGCACGCCCGGCGCCTTCCAGCGCCGCGAACGAATCACCAATCACCAATCACCGCCCTCAAGGCACCGCCACCGGATACGACCCCAGCACCTTCACCTTGGCCACGTGCTTCTCCAGCTCGGCCAGCGCCTTCTTCATCGCCTCGTCCTCGACGTGGCCGGCCAGGTCGATGAAGAACGCGTACTCCCACTTGGCCTGGTGCGAGGGCCGCGACTCGATCCGGTTCATGCTGATGCCGTGGCGCGCGAACGGGCTGAGCACGTCGAACAGCGCGCCGGGCTTGTCGTGGATGAACACCAGGATCGAGGTGCGGTCGTGGCCGGACGGCGGGAACAGGCGCCGGCCGATGACCAGGAAGCGCGTGGTGTTGTCGCGGTCGTCCTGGATCGGCTGCATGATGACCTTCTTCAGGCCGTAGACGTGCGCCGCACTCTCGCCGGCGATGGCGGCCGCGTCGTCGGCGCCGCGCGCGCGGCGCGCGCCCTCGGCGTTGCTGGACACCGGCACCTTCTCCACCTTCGGCAGGTTGGCGCGCAGCCAGCCGGCGGTCTGGGCGAAGGCCTGCGGATGGGCGTAGATGCGCTCGATGTCCTCGATCCGGCCGGTGCGCGAGAGCAGGTACTGGTGCACCTTCAGCTCCACCTCGCCGCAGATCTTCAGTGGCGAGGTCAGGAACATGTCGAGGGTGACCTGGATCGTGCCCTGGCCGGAGTTCTCCACCGGCACCACGCCGAAGTCGGCGTTGCCGGCGTCGACCTCCTGGAACACCTCCTCGATGCTCGCCAGCGGCAGGCCGTGCGCCGAGCGGCCGAAGTGCTTGAGCACGGCCTGCTGGCTGAAGGTTCCTTCCGGCCCCAGGTAGCCGATCTTCAGCGGCTCCTGCTGCGCCAGGCAGGCGGACATGATCTCGCGGAACACGTGCACCAGGACCTCGTCCGGCAGCGGCCCCTGGTTGCGGTCCACCACCATGCGCAGCACCTGGGCCTCGCGCTCGGGGCGGTAGTAGTCCACCGCCGCGGCGAGCTTGCCCTTGGCCTTGCCGACCTGCAGGGCGAAGCGCGCGCGCTGCGCGATCAGCTCCTGGATCTGCCGGTCGATGCTGTCGATCTGCGCGCGCACGTCCTCCAGCACCGGCGGCGCGGTCTTCGCCGCCGCGCGGCGCGCCGGGGTCTTGCGGGTCGCGGCCTTGCGGGCGGCGGGCACGGCCTTGCTTGCGCTGGTTTTCTTGCTCGATGCCATCGAAGGGTTCCGTCGTCACTGGCGGCGGCCGCGGCCGCCGCGCAACCGGTGGGTCAGCCGTGGCGGCGCTGGAAGTCGGCCATGAAGTCGACCAGGGCCTGCGCCCCTTCCAGCGGCATGGCGTTGTACAGCGAGGCGCGCAGGCCGCCGACGGCCTTGTGGCCCTTCAGCGCCAGCAGGCCGGCCTCGCGCGATTCGGCCACGAAGCGCGCGGTCAGCGCCTCGTCGGGCAGGAAGAACGGGATGTTCATGCGCGAGCGCACCGCCGGCGCGACTTCGTTGCGGTAGAAGCCGCCGGAGGCGTCGATCGCCTGGTACACCAGCGCGGCCTTGGCCGCGTTGCGCCGTGCGAACTCCTCCACGCCGCCCTGTTCCAGCATCCAGCGCACGGTCAGGCCCAGCAGGTACCAGTTCCAGGTCGGCGGCGTGTTGAGCATCGAATCGCGCGCCGCGTGCGAGGCGTAGGTGAAGATGTCCGCGCGCGGCTGGCCGGCGCGCTCCAGCAGTTCGCGGCGCACGATCACCACCGAGATGCCGACCGGGCCCAGGTTCTTCTGCGCACCGGCGTAGATCAGGCCGTACTTCGATACGTCGATCGGCTCGGAGGCGATCGAGGAACTGAAGTCGGCGAACAGCGGCGCCCCGCCCACGTCCGGCGCCCCGCGGTACTCCACGCCGTGGATGGTCTCGTTGGCGGTGATGTGCACGTAGGCCGCGCCGGGGCTCAGCGCCCACTGCGCGCGCGGCGGGATGTCGCGGAAGCCGCCGGCCTCGCCGTCGGCGACCACGTGCACGTCCACGTACGGCCGCGCCTGCTTGATCGCGGTCTTGCTCCAGTGGCCGGTGACCACGTAGTCGGCGCGCTGGCCCGGGGCGGCGAAGTTCAGCGCCAGCAGCGCCTGCTGGGTGGTGGCACCACCCTGCATGAACAGCACGGCGTAGTCGTCCGGGATCGACATCAGGGCGCGCAGGTCGGCCTCGGCCTGCGCGGCCACGGCCATGAACTCGGCGCCACGGTGGCTCAGCTCGACGATCGACGCGCCCACCCCGTTCCAGTCCAGCATTTCCGCCTGCGCCTGGCGCAGGACCGCTTCCGGCAACGTCGCAGGGCCGGCACTGAAGTTGTACGCGCGCGTCATGAAGCACCCATAACGAAAGGGCTCGTAGTATGCCGCAGCGCACCAGTTGCGGGCGCAACCAAGACCGGCCCCGCGCCGCCGCGGGGAACCGCGCCGGCATGGACGCTGTCCCACTTCCGTCCGACCTCCGGAACCTGCCATGCGCCCGCCTTCCCTGCCCCGGATCCCCGCCAGCGAAATCACCGACGAGGCGGTCTACCGCGACCGCCGCCGACTGCTGGGCATGCTTGCCGCCAGCCCGGTGCTGGGCCTGGCCGGCTGCGCCGAAGCCGAGCCGCCGCCCCCGCCGCGCGCCCGGACCAGCACCGCCCAGGCGCGCGCCGGTTTCAGCACCGACGAGGAGCCGACCCGCTACGAGGACGCCACCACCTACAACAACTTCTACGAGTTCGGCACCAACAAGGACGATCCCTCGTGCGCGCCCCGCACCCTGCGCACCTCGCCCTGGTCGGTGTTGGTCGACGGCGAGTGCGCCAGGCCCGGCACCATCGGCCTGGAGGACCTGCTGCGCGGGATCGCGGTGGAGGAACGCATCTACCGCCTGCGCTGCGTGGAAGGCTGGTCGATGGTGATCCCGTGGAACGGCGTGCCGCTGGCGGACGTGCTGCGCCGCTTCGAGCCGACCTCGAAGGCCAAGTACGTGGCCTTCACCACCCTGGCCGACCCGCGGCAGATGCCCGGGATCCGCTACCGCTCGATCGACTGGCCGTACCGCGAGGGCCTGCGCATCGACGAGGCCATGCACCCGCTGGCCCTGCTGGCCACCGGCCTGTACGGCAAGCCGCTGCCGCAGCAGAACGGCGCGCCGCTGCGCCTGGTGGTGCCGTGGAAGTACGGCTTCAAGTCGATCAAGTCGATCGTGGCCATCCGCTTCACCGAGCGCATGCCGAAGACCGCCTGGAACGAACTGCAGCCGTCCGAGTACGGCTTCTTCGCCAACGTCAATCCGGCGGTGGACCATCCGCGCTGGAGCCAGAAGACCGAGCGCCGCATCGCCGGGACCAAGAGCAGGCTGTTCGCCGCCCGCATCCCGACGCAGCCGTTCAACGGCTACGCCGAACAGGTCGCCGCGCTGTACGCCGGCATGGACCTGCGCAAGTGGTACTGAGCGGCGCGCCTGCCGCTCCTGCCCGGCCGCGCCGGAGCAGCGGAGCGGGCCTGGTCGCGGCCAAGGCCGCGGCGCATGCGCTGGCCCTGGCGCCGGCCGCGTGGCTGGGCTGGCAAATGGCGCAGGTCTGGCGCACCGGTGGCGACATGCTGGGGGCAGACCCGGTGGCCGAGATCGAGCACCGCACCGGCCTGTGGGCGCTGCGCCTGCTGCTGCTGGCCCTGGCCATCACCCCGTTGCGCCGGCTCAGCGGCCAGCCGGTGCTGCTGCAGTTCCGGCGCATGCTGGGGCTTTACGCGTTCTTCTACGCCTGCCTGCACCTGTGCGCGTACCTGGTGCTGGACCTGGGCGGCTACTGGACGCAACTGTTCGGGGAAATCGCCAAGCGCCCGTACATCACCGTGGGCTTCCTCGCCTGGCTGCTGCTGGTGCCGCTGGCGGTCACCTCCACCCGCGGCTGGATGCGCCGCCTGGGCCGGCGCTGGGGCCAGCTGCACCGCGCCGTCTACGCCATCGGCGTGCTGGCGGTGCTGCACTTCTGGTGGCTGGTGAAGTCCGACATCCGCGAGCCGGCGCTGTACGCCGGCATCCTCGCACTGCTGCTCGGCTGGCGCCTGGTGCTGCGGCTCAGGGCGAACCGAACCACAGCAGCGCACTGAGCGCTCCGGCCAGCAGGATCGCCGCCAGCAGCAGCCAGGGCACGCGCACGCCGCTGCGCGGCGGCGCTGCCGGCGCCGCCGCCGGCTCGGCCGTGTCGCCCGCGCCGCGGGGGGCCAGGTCGGGCAGCGCCGGGGCTTCGACCACGAAACGATGCTGGCCCTCGAACACGACCTGGTCCCCGGCCGCCAGCACCGCGTCGCGCACCGGCATGCCGTTGACCACGCTGCCCTCGGCCGAGCCCAGGTCGCGCAGCAGGACCTGCCCACCCTGGCGCTCGAGCATGGCGTGGCGCGGCGCGAATGCCGGGTCGTCGATGCGGATGTCGGCCTCGTGCACCGAACCCACCAGGCGCGGCTGGGCCAGGGTGAAGCAGCGCCCGTGGTGGGCGCCGCCAACCCCGCGCAACACCACGCAGGCCTCGTGCGCCGCCGCCTCCGCGGGTTCCTGCGCGGCCTCCGGCGCACGCGGCCCGGCCCGTACCAGCAGTTCGACGCCGTCGGCATAGACCGCGTCGCCGGCGCGCAGCAGGGCCATGCGCCGCACCGGGCGGCCGTTGACGTGGATGCCGCGCGCGCCGTTGGCCACCTGCAGCCACAGCCCGCGCCGGTCCAGGCAGAACTGCGCCAGCAGCGCGCCGGCCGCCTCGCCCAGGCCAAGGGTGCCGTTGGCCTGGCGGACCAGGCGCAACACCCCCGCGGCCAGCGGATGGTCGGGTTGCTGGCGGTTGCTGAAGTGCAGGTGCAGTGCGTGTTCTTGCATGCGTGGCAGACTATCAGCGCGCTTGCACCAGCCGCCAGTTCCGCGTGCGCACGCGCGCCCTTCCCGCAGCCAACGGAGTCCGACGCTTGTCCCGCATCGATATCGAACACGCCCATTCGCGCACGCCCGAGCAGGTCCGCCAGGCGGTGGAGGGCATCGCCGCCCGGCTGCAGGAGCGGCATGGCCTGAGCAGCCGCTGGGAAGGCGACAGCCTGGCCCTGGGCGGCCCCGGCATCGACGGGCGCATCGAGCTGCTGCCCGGCAAGGTGCGGGTGCAGGCCGAACTGGGCTTCCTGTTCTCGGCCCTGCAGGGGCTGGTGGAATCGGAGATCCGCCGGGTGCTGGCGGAAAAGCTCGGCTGAGGATCACGCCGCCTTTGCGGGCCGGCCGTGAAACTCGCGTGTGTTTCCCACGACGCGAGGACCCGGCCATGACCGTTGAAAACCGCTATCGCGAGACCCCCAGCGCCGCCGACATCCAGGCCCAGGCCGGGCGCTTCGCCCGCGAGCTGGGTGAATCGGCGCAGCAAGTGTGGCTGGCGGGCATCGGCGCGCTGGCGCGGGCCCAGGCCGAGGGCAGCCGTTTCTTCGAGCAGCTGGCCGAGGAAGGACGCGCAGTCGGCGAGGGCCAGGGCCCGGCCGGCGAGAACAGCGCCGCCGCGCGCCTGGAAGGGCTGCGCCAGGCCGTGGACGGCGCCCTGGGCCGGGCCACGGCCAAGGCCAACGAGGCCTGGGACAGCGTCGGCCGCGCCTTCGAGCACCGCGTCCAGCAGGCCCTGCGGCAGATGGACGTGCCCACCCGCGAAGACCTGGACGCGCTGGGAGCGAGGATCGACGCCCTGACCCGGGAACTGCAGCTGCGCACCACCGTGGCGCCGGAACCGTCCGTGCCGCCGACCCCGGGCCCGGCGCCGGCCGCCGGCGGCCCCGGTCCGCGCCCGGATGCCGGAATCAGCTAACGCAGCATTCCATCGGTGGTACCACTGCATTGTTGCAAAGCACAAATCGCTTCGGCAGAATCGAAACCGGCCCGCCAGTCCCCTCGCCGTTTGCTCCCCTCCCCTCTCGGCTTCTGGACTGGCGGGCCTTTTCGTGCCCGCGACCGGTGGCGTCCCGGGCCGTGTACCATCGGTCCGATGCTGTTTGGGGAGCCACGAGGAAGTTGATGTCTGCCTGGATCCTGGGGGGGAGCCTGGCCCTGCTCACGGCTGCCGTGGGCCTGCCTTATGTCTGGTTCGTACGTCGCGGCACGCACCGCGCGACCGCCGGCCTGCGCGCGATCGCGGCCCTGCGCTGGCGCGAGCTGTCGACCCTGGTCGGCCAGGCCATGCAGCAGCGCGGCCTGCGCCACGCCGGCCGCGGCCACGGCGAAGCCGCCCCTCCCGGCGACGGCAGCCGCCTGCTGATGACCGACGGCAGCCAGCGCTGGCTGCTGGCGTGCAAGCACGGCAGCGCCTACCGCCTCGGCTCCCACCACGTGACCGAGCTGGCCGCCGAGATGGAGCTGGCCGAGGCCCGCCACGGCATCCTGCTGACCGAGGGCCGCGCGCGCGCCGGCGCGCTGGCGGCGGCCGCACGCCACGACATCGAGGTGATCGACGGCCGCCGGCTGTGGACCCTGCTGCGCCCCTACGTGGGCCCGGAAACCCGCACCCAGGTGGAAGCGGCGGCCGAGGCCCGCTCGCGGACCGAGGCCTTCTGCGTGGCCGGCCTGGCACTGGCCCTGGGCGCGCTGGGGGTGGTGTCGGGGGATGCCCTCGTGGACGGCCTGGCCACGCTGCGCGCCCCGCGCGGCAACGTCGAGCCCCAGGCGCTGGCCGCCGCGGCGGCGCCGGCCGCCAGCCCCGCCGTCGCCCCGCGCGAGCCGGAACGGCTGCCGGAGGACGCGGGCATCGAGGACTTCCCCGACGAAGCCACCCTGCAGCATTACCGCAACGAGGTGGTGCGCGGGGTGTCGCTGCAGCCGGGCATCGGCCGCGTGTTCTGGCTGACCCACAACACCCTGGTGGTGGACCGCACCGGCACCATCGAGGCGATCTGGCCGCTGGTCTGCGCCGAGCTGGAGCGCTACCCGGCGCTGCGCACCGTGCGCGTGCAGCTCAATCCGCGGCCGGGCCGCGAGGAACGGGTGCGCTGGCGCCAGTGCCGCGTGCAGTAAGGCGCCACGCCGGCAGCGGATACGACGAGGGCGGCCACTGGCCGCCCTCGTCGCTTGTGCCTGGGGCGTTGCCCGCGGCCGGGCTCAGCCGGCCGGCGGGACCTCGGCGCCGGCCGGCTCCGCCGCGGCGGGCTGCACGCCCTCCTCGGCATCGTCCAGCGAGGCGTCCACGCGCTCGACCGCCTGCAGCGACTCGCCCTCGGCCAGGCGGATCAGGGTCACGCCCTGGGTATTGCGGCCGACCTGGGAGATCTCCGCGGCGCGGGTGCGCACCAGGGTGCCGGCGTCGGAGATCAGCAGCACCTCGTGCTGTTCGGACAGCTGGATCGCGCCGACCAGCCTGCCGTTGCGCTCGCTGGTCTGGATCGCGATCACGCCCTGGGTGCCGCGCCCCTTCTTCGGGTACTCCGACAGCGGGGTGCGCTTGCCGTAGCCGCGCTCGGACGCGGTGAGGATGTCGCCCTCGCCGTCCGGCACCACCAGGCTGACCACGTGCTCGCCCTCGGCCAGGCGGATGCCGCGCACGCCGGTGGCGGTGCGGCCCATGGCGCGCACCTCCGACTCGTCGAAGCGCACGGCCTTGCCGTTGGAGGCGAACAGCATGACGTCGCGGCCGCCGTCGGTGAGCGCGACGCCGACCAGGGCATCGTCCTGGTCCAGGTTGATCGCGATCTTGCCGCGCGCCAGGCGGAAGGCGAACTCGGTCAGCGGGGTCTTCTTCACCGTGCCGTTGCGGGTGGCGAAGAACACGTACTGGCCTTCGGCGTACTCGCGCACCGGCAGCACCGCCTGCACGCGCTCGCCTTCCTCCAGCGGGATCCAGTTGATGATCGGGCGGCCGCGGGCGTTGGAGCCTGCCTCCGGCAGCTGGTGCACCGGCAGCCAGAACACCTTGCCGCTGCTGGTAAAGGTCAGCAGGGTGTCGTGGGTGTTGACCAGCCACAGCCGGTCGATGAAATCCTCGTCCTTGGTCGCGGCGGCGGCGCGGCCGCGGCCGCCGCGCTTCTGCGCGCGGTAGGCCGACACCGGCTGGCGCTTGGCGTAGCCGGCGTGCGACAGGGTCACCACCACGTCCTCCGGCGCGATCAGGTCGAGGATGTCCAGGTCCTCCTCGCTGGCGCGGATCTCGCTGCGGCGGTCGTCGCCGTACTCGGCCTTCAGCTCGTTGAGCTCGGTGCGGATCACCTGGCGCAGCACTTCCGGATCCTCGAGGATCTCGATCAGGCCGCGGATGGTCTCCAGCAGCTGGCGGTATTCCTCGGTCAGCTTCTCCTGCTCCAGGCCGGTCAGGCGGTGCAGGCGCATCTCCAGGATCTGCTGGGCCTGGACCTCGGTCAGGCGGTACATGCCCTCGACCAGGCCCACGCCGGCCGGCAGGTCGTCCGGGCGCGAGGCCTCGGCGCCGGCGGCGGCCAGCAGCGCGCCGACCAGGCCCGGCTCCCAGGTGCGGCCGAGCATGCGCTCCTTGGCCACCTGCGGGTTCTCCGAGGTCTTGATCAGCTCGATCATCTCGTCGATGTTGGCCAGCGCGACGGTCAGGCCTTCCAGCACGTGGGCGCGGGCGCGCGCCTTGCGCAGCTCGAAGATGGTGCGGCGGGTCACCACCTCGCGGCGGTGGCGCAGGAAGGCCTCGAGGATCTGCTTGAGGTTGACCAGCTGCGGGCGGCCGTCGACCAGCGCCACCATGTTGATGCCGAACACCGATTCCAGCTGGGTCTGCTGGTAGAGGTTGTTGAGCACCACCTCGGCGGACTCGCCGCGCTTGACCTCGATGTAGATGCGCATGCCGTCCTTGTCGGACTCGTCGCGCAGCTCCGAGATGCCCTCGATCTTCTTTTCCTTGACCAGCTCGGCGATCTTCTCGATCAGCCGCGCCTTGTTCACCTGGTACGGGATCTCGGTGACGATGATCGACTCGCGGCCGTTGTCGGCCACCTCGATCTCGGCGCGGGCGCGGATGCGCACGCGGCCGCGGCCGGTGCGGTAGGCCAGCTGGATGCCGCCGACGCCGTTGATGATGCCGGCGGTGGGGAAGTCCGGGCCGGGGATGTGCTGCATCAGCGCGTCGACGTCCAGCTCCGGGTCGTCGATCAGCGCCAGCAGGCCGTTCACCACCTCGGTGAGGTTGTGCGGCGGGATGTTGGTGGCCATGCCCACGGCGATGCCGGCCGAACCGTTGACCAGCAGGTTCGGGAACCGGGTCGGCATGACCGACGGCTCCAGCTCCTTCTCGTCGTAGTTGGGCTGGAAGTCGACGGTTTCCTTGTCGATGTCGGCCAGCAGCTCGTGGGTGATGCGGGCCATGCGCGCCTCGGTGTAGCGCATGGCCGCGGCGGAGTCGCCGTCGACCGAACCGAAGTTGCCCTGGCCGTCCACCAGCAGGTAGCGCAGCGAGAACGGCTGGGCCATGCGCACCAGGGTGTCGTACACCGACTGGTCGCCGTGCGGGTGGTACTTACCGATGACGTCGCCGACGATGCGCGCGGACTTGTAGTACGGCTTGTTGCTGTGCGCGCCCAGTTCGTTCATCGCGTACAGCACGCGGCGATGCACCGGCTTCAGGCCATCGCGCACATCCGGCAGCGCGCGGCCGACGATCACGCTCATGGCGTAATCGAGGTAGCTGCGGCGCATTTCGTCTTCTAGGTTGACCGGAATGATTTCTTTGGCGAGATCGGTCATCGGGTGCTTTGCGTCCTGTGGTGCCGGGCTTCCCCGTGGCTGCGAGCAGCGGCCCGTAAACATGGCGGCGGAGCCAGTTGGCTCCGCCGGAATCAACCTGCGGATGGTATCACGGAAAGGCCTTGCCCGGCCAGCTTATCCAACGAAAAAACAAGGACTTGCACCATGCAGGCGGCGCTTTTCCCGCGCTTCGGGCCGGTCCGGACGCAAGCGGCCGGGTGATTGGCCGGCGTTGGGTGCGGCAGGTTGCTGCAGCGTGGCCCGTAGGGACGCGGCGGATGCGGGCGCGGTCGCCGCGGCAGGCCTGGCGGCGAGGGTCGACGCAATGGCGCCCTGCCCTTCTGCATGCCCCGTGTCATTCCGCCGGCGCTGCGGCCCGCCCGCTTGCCGGGGATGGGCGCGCCTCGCCAGCGACGGGGACGCCCCACCCGCAAAAGGTCAGCCCGCGAACAGCGCGCGCATCCCCGCCTCGGCCGGGCGCTCGACCACGCCGCGCTCGGTCACGATGGCATCGATCAGTTCCGCCGGGGTCACGTCGAACACCGGGTTCCAGGCGGCGATCCCCTCGGCCACGGTGCGCACGCCGCCGACGCCGTGCAGTTCGCCCGGGTCGCGCTGCTCGATCTCGATCGCCTCGCCGCTGCCGGTGTCCAGGTCCACGGTCGAGGACGGCGCCACGACCATGAACTTCACCCCGTGGTGGCGGGCGGCGATGGCCAGCTGGTAGGTACCGATCTTGTTGGCGGTGTCGCCGTTGGCGCAGATGCGGTCGGCGCCGACGACCACCCACTGCACCGCGCCGGTCTTCATCAGGTGGGCGGCGGCCGAGTCGGCGATCAGGGTGGCGTCGATGCCGTCCTGCTGCAGTTCCCACACGGTCAGGCGCGCGCCCTGCAGCCACGGCCGGGTCTCGCCGGCGAACACCTTGGCGATGCGGCCTTCGGCCATGCCGGCGCGGATCACGCCCAGCGCGGTGCCGAACCCGGCGGTGGCCAGCGAGCCGGTGTTGCAATGGGTCAGCACGCCGCTGCCCGGCGCGATCATGGCCGCACCCAGCGCACCCATGCGGCGGTTGGCGGCCAGGTCCTCGTCGGCGATGGCCTGCGCTTCGCGCGCGGCCACCTGGCGCCAGTCCGCGCCGGCCGTGGCCAGCACGCGGCGCATGCGCGCCAGCGCCCAGGCCAGGTTGACCGCGGTCGGGCGCGCCGCGTTGAGCCGCTGCAGCGCGGGCTCGAGCTTCTGCAGCGCCTGCGCGCCGTCATCGGCCTCGACCATGCGCGCCGCCAGCACCACGCCCCAGGCCGCGGCGATGCCGATCGCCGGCGCGCCGCGCACCGCCAGGTCGCGGATCGCCTGGGCGACCTCGTCGCTGTCGCGGCAGGTGACGTGTTCCACCGCGAACGGCAGCTTGCGCTGGTCCAGCAGCTCCAGCGCCTCGCCGGTCCACAGGATCGGGCGGATATGGTCGTAACGGTCGAAATCGAAGGCGGTATCCATCGCGCCATTCTACCGGCGCGCGCGGCTACTCCACCGCGAACTCGGCGCGGCAGCCCTCGTCCACCCAGACCCGGCCGGCGTCCCAGCCCCAGCTGACGCCCTCCACGCAGGCGGCGGAGGACAGCTGGCGCACCAGCTCGACCCCGCGCTCGACCGTGGTGCCGCAGCTGCGGCGGCGATGGTCGCGCGAGGCGCATTCCAGCAGCCGCGGCCCCGGCGGGAAGCCGGTTTCCGGGTCGCCGATCTCGAATTCGCCCTTGCAGCCGCGCGAAACCCGGATCTCGTTGCGGCCCAGCTCCCAGCTCTCGCCGTACCGGCACGGCGCCAGCGCCAGTTCGCGCAGCAGCCGCACCGGGGCGCCGCGCAGGATCACCGGGCAGCTCTCGACTCGGCCGCGGCGCGATTCGCAGCGGACCACCCGGCGGGTGGCGACATCGGCCGCCGGAGGCGCGCGGAACTCGGCGCGGCAGCCGCGCGCCACCCACACGCCGTGCGCATCCACGCCCCAGTCCGACTCGCGGATGCAGGCGTTCTGCGACAACTGGCGCACCAGCACCACGCCGCGGGAGGTGTCCATCGGGCAATGCACGCGCCGCGCGTCGTGCGACGCGCAGCGCACCTGCTCCGGCAGCGTGGACGCCGGCGCGGGCAGCGGCGCCAGCCAGGCCGCGCCCGCGAGCAGGGCGAGGATCCAGGCGGCAACGGCACGGTTCCCCTCAACCATCGTGTTCCGATTCCCGTCCAGGCATTGCCCCGGGATTGTGGCCTTGCAGGCGAAATGCGCGGTGAACGGCATGCGCGGACGTTCAGGCTCGCGCGAAGTCGAAGGCGAGCACGTCGGCGATGCGGCCGGTGCCGGCCAATGCCATCAGCAAGCGCTCGATGCCCAGGGCCACGCCCGCGCAATCGGGCATGCCCGCCTGCAGCGCGGCCAGCAGGCGCTCGTCCAGCGGCGGCTGCGTGGCGCCGCGGCCGGCGCGCACCCGGCCGTCGCGCTGGAAACGGGCGCGTTGTTCGGCCGCGTCGGTCAACTCGTGGTAGCCGTTGGCCAGCTCCAGCGGGCCCAGGTACAGCTCGAAGCGCTCGGCCACCGGCGGGTCGCCGGGGCGGATCCTCGCCAGCGCGCACTGGCTGGCCGGCCAGTCGTGGACCACGGTGATGCGGTCGGCGGCGAACGACGGCTGGATGCGGTGGGTCATCACCAGGTCCAGCCAGTCGTCGCGGCCAAGCCCATCCGGATCGATGGCGATTCCATCCAGGCAGGCGCGCAGTTCGGCCTCGCTGGCCAGGAATGGGTCCACCCCGGCCAGGTCCAGGTACAGCTGGCGGTAGGTGGTGCTGCGCACTTGGGCATCGCGCCCGGCCAGGGCCAGGGCCGCGCGCACCAGCTCCACGGTCTCCTCGGCCAGGCGCAGGTGGTCCCAGCCCACCCGGTACCACTCCAGCATCGAGAACTCGGGATTGTGGCGGCCGCCGGCCTCGCCGTTGCGGAATACCCGGCCCAGCTCGTAGCAGTCGCCGATCCCGGCCGCGAGCAGGCGCTTGAGCGGGTACTCGGGCGAGGTACGCAGCCAGCGCAGGTCGGCACCGGCCGAACGGTGGCCGCTGAAGCGGGTGGTGAAGCTCTCGATGTTCGGTTCGGTGTTGCCGGCCTCGGACAGGATCGGGGTCTCCACCTCGAGCACGCCGCGCTCGGCGAAGAACGCGCGCACCAGCGCGTACAGCCGCGCGCGCAGGCGCAGCGCCTCGATCTGCGCGCTGGGGCGCCAGTCGTCCGCGCTCATGCGTGCTCCGCCAGGAAGGCCTGCAGGCGCGCCTCGTCCCATACCTCGATGCCCAGTTCCCCGGCCTTGGCCAGCTTGGAGCCGGCGGCCTCGCCGGCGACCACGAAGCTGGTCTTCCTCGACACGCTGCCGGCGACCTTGGCGCCCAGCGCCTCCAGCTTCTCCTTGGCCTCGTCGCGGCTCATCGCCGCCAGGGTCCCGGTCAGCACCACGGTCTTGCCCTCCAGCGGGCCCGCGCCCTGCCCGGCCTGGTGCGGCACCAGGGCCAGCAGTTCGGCCTGGGCCTGCGCGCTGCGCAGCAACAGTGCGGCATTGGCCTCCTGCTCCAGCCATGCCACCAGGGCGTTGGCGCTCTCCGCCGGCAGGCCGGCAGTGACCAGGGCGTGCACCGGGGCATCCAGCAGCGCCTGGGCGTCGGCGAAGGCGGCCGCCAGCTGCGCGGCACGCACCGCGGTGACCTTCGGGATCTCCAGGTCCACCAGCAGCGTGGCCAGGTCCAGGCCCTCGCGCAGCTTCGGCGAGGGCGGGTGCGCGTCGCCGATGCGCACGCCACGTTCCAGCAGGCGGTCGATCACCTCCTGGTTGGCCGGCTGGTCGAGGAAGTGGCCGATCGCGCGCGCCACCTCGCCGCCGATGTCCGGCACCCGCTTGAACAGGGGCCACGGCAGGCGGCGCACCAGCTGCAGGTCGCCGAACCACTGCGCCAGCGCCTTGGCCGTGCTCTCGCCCACGTGCTGGATGCCCAGCGCGTAGAGGAACCGCGCCAAAGTGGTGTCGCGGCTGTGTTCGATGGCCGCGACCAGGTTCTCGGCCCAGCGGGTGGCGATCTTCTTCCGGTTCCAGGCAAAGGCAATCGGCAGGCCCAGGGCGCGCGTGCGCCAGCCCTCGTCGCCGCCGTCCAGGGCCAGCAGCGCCGCCAGCGCGGCGCCGCTGCCCTCGCCCGGCTGCAGGTGCGGCTGCACCGCGCCGGCCAGGGCCTCGGGCGACTCTGCGTCCAGCACCAGCTTCAGGTACAGCAGCTGGTCGCGGCCCAGGCCGTAGAGGTCGGCGATGCCGCGGATGATGCCGGCATCGACCAGGGTCTCGACGTACTTGTCGCCCAGGCCGTCGATGTCCATCGCCCGGCGCGAGGCGAAGTGGTTGATGGTTTCCTTCAGCTGCGCCGGGCAGGCGGCTTCGCCGCTGCAGCGCCATACGGCCGCGCCTTCCTCGCGCACCAGTTCCGAACCGCATACCGGGCAGTGGCTTGGCATGGTCCAGGGCTGCGTGCCGTCCGGGCGGTGCTCGGGCACCACCTGCACCACCTCGGGGATCACGTCGCCGGCGCGGCGCACGATCACGGTGTCGCCCACGCGCACGTCCAGCCGCGCCACGTGGTCGGCGTTGTGCAGGGTGGCATTGGTCACCACCACGCCGGCCACGTGCACCGGCTTCAGCCGCGCCACCGGGGTGGCGGCGCCGGTGCGGCCGATCTGGATCTCGATCGCCTCGACCGTGGTGGACTGTTCCTGCGCCGGGAACTTGTGGGCGATGGCCCAGCGCGGCGCGCGCGCGACGAAGCCCATCTCGCGCTGGCCGGCGTAGTCGTCCAGCTTGTAGACCACCCCGTCGATGTCGAACGGCAGGCCGTCGCGGGCCTCGCCAATCCCGCGGTAATAGCCCAGCAGGCCGTCGGTGCCGCGCACCACCTGCACCAGGTCGCTGACCGGGAAGCCCCACTCGCGCAGCTTCGCCAGGGTGCCCGAATGCGTGTCCGGCAGGCTGCCACCCTCGACCTGGCCCACGCCATAGGCGTAGAAGCTCAGCGGGCGGCTGGCGGTGACCAGGGGATCGAGCTGGCGCAGCGAGCCGGCGGCGCCGTTGCGCGGGTTGGCCAGCACCTTGCCGCCGTGCAGGCGCGCCTGCTCGTTCCAGCGCTCGAACGCGGCGCGGGCCATGTACACCTCGCCGCGCACCTCCAGCACCTTCGGCCAGCCGCGGCCGGCCAGGCGCTGCGGGATGTCGGCGATGGTGCGCAGGTTGGCGGTCACGTCCTCGCCGGTGGCGCCGTCGCCGCGGGTGGCGCCGCGCACGAACACGCCGCCCTCGTAGCGCAGGCTGATCGCCAGGCCGTCCAGCTTGGGCTCGGCCGAGAACACCAGCTCGGGGCGGTCCAGCTGCTCGGCGATGCGGCGCACGAAATCCGCCACCTCCTCGTCGCTGAAGGCATTGCCCAGCGACAGCATCGGCACCGCGTGCACCACCGGGGCAAAGCGCGCCGAGGGCGCGGCACCGACCCGGCGGGTCGGCGAATCGGGCGCGGCCAGTTCCGGATGCGCGGCCTCCAGCGCTTCCAGCTCGCGCACCAGGGCGTCGTATTCGGCGTCGGTGATGCTGGGCGCATCCAGCTCGTGGTAGCGGCGGTTGGCGTCTTCGATCCTGCGCCGCAGGTCGGCGGCACGTTCGGCGGGGGCCGGGCTGGAAGTCATCTGCACGCGACGTGGTTCGGGGGCACGATCTTACCCGCCGCGCGGTGAGCGCCGACAGACGCTTGCCGCCGCGCCGGCGGCGGCGCTAGCGTGCGGGGACCGCCACTGAATCTTCCGTCGATGAGCCCACTGTCCCGTCGATCCTTCCTCCGCGGCAGCAGCCTGGCCGCCGCGGGCCTGGCCGCCGGGGCGCTCCCGGCCGCGCTGCAGGCGGCCGCGCCGGCGGCGGCCACCGCCGGTGCCGGGCCGGTGCTGCTCAACTTCAACGAATGCCCGTTGGGTCCCTCGCCCGCCGCGCAGGAGGCGGTGCGCGCGATCCTGCCCGCCAGCGGCCGCTACCTGTTCGGCCTGCGCGGGGAGCTGGCCGCCGAGTTCGCGCGCCAGCACGGGTTGCCGGTCGACCACGTGGCCGTCTACGCCGGCTCCAGCGACCCGCTGGACCGCGCCGCGCTGGCCTTCACCGGCCCGCAGCGGCCGCTGGTGCTGGCCGACCCGACCTTCGAGGCAGTGGCCGACACCGCCGCCGCGCAGGGCGCGGCCGTGCACCGGGTGCGGCTGCGCGCCGACGGCAGCCACGACGTGCGCGCCATGGCCGCGGCCGCGCCGCAGGCGGGCCTGGTCTACGTGTGCAACCCGAACAACCCGACCGGCTCGGTGACCGCGCGTGCCGAGCTGGACTGGCTGCTGGCGAACAAGCCCGCCGGCAGCGTGCTGCTGGTGGACGAGGCCTACATCGAGTACAGCCAGGAGCGCTCGATGCTGGACCACGTGCGCGCCGGCGCCGACGTGGTCGTGCTGCGTACCTTCTCCAAGATCTACGGCATGGCTGGCCTGCGCCTGGGCCTGGCCCTGGGCCGCCCCGACCTGCTGGCGAAGCTGGCGGCGTTCGGCAGCAATCCGCTGCCGGCCACCGCCCTGGCCGCCGGCCTGGCCAGCCTGCGCGATCCGGGCCTGGTGCCGGAACGGCGCCGGGCCAATGCACTGGTGCGCGACCAGACCATCGCCTGGCTGCAGGCGCGCGGCTATCCCTGCCTGCCCTCGCAGGCCAACTGCTTCATGGTCGATGTCGGCACCGACGGCAGGGAGTTCGCCGCGGCGATGGCCGGACACGGGGTGCTGATCGGCCGCAGCTGGCCGGTGTGGCCCAGCCGGGTCCGGGTCACGGTGGGTACCGGGGAGGAGATGGCGCGCTTCCGCGAGGTGTTCGCCCTGCTCGCGCCGGCGCGGGCGGCGGCGGCGTAGGCGCCGGGCAGGCTGCAGGCTGCCGGGGCGCGAGGCCCGTCGTTCCGGCAGGCGTCGGAATCCATGCGCATGCACGGCTGCGGACGCGGTGCGGGCATGCGCGGGTCCGCTTCACCAGTCACGGCCACGCGACGGCCAGCGTTCCGGGGCAAAAGCATCGGGTGCGCGGGCTCCGGACGGGGCCCAGGCGCAACGACCCGGTCCACAAACCGCCCACGCCCTCGCGGGACAGGCGCCAGGTGTGCTCCAGGCAGGGGACGACGAAGGGTGGCGTGGCCCGGGCCGGGATGGCCATGGCGGCACGCCGGCGCCGCCTACCAGCGCGGCGCCTTGGTCAGCGGCGGCGCTTCGTGCTGGCGGTCGTAGGCGCGCAGCTCGTCGCGGATATGGGCGATGCGCTGGCGGCCCAGGGCGTTGCGGTTCTCGTCCAGGACCACGCCGTCCAGCAGTTCGGCCATGCGCTGCACGGTCGGCAGCATCTTCTCCCAGGCGTCCAGCGCCGGGACCGGCGCGGGCAGGGTCAGGAAGAACGCGATCGCCGGGGTCTCCAGCTCGCGGATGTTGGCCATGTCGAAGCTGCCGGGCTTGATGATGCTGGCCATGCTGAACACCGGACCGCGGTCCGGATGGCCCTCCAGCAGGCGGTGGAACACGTTCATGTGGCCGAAGACCATGCCGGTCTTCTCCGCGGCCACCACGATGTCCTCGCCACGCAGCACGCTGCCGGCACGGGCGGCCACGTACAGCGACACGATCTTGTCGAAGTCCTGGATCTCGCGCTTGCCCAGGGTGCTGGTCGACGCCGCCGCCGCCGGCTCCTCCAGGCCCAGCTCGGGCTGGCTGACCTCGCCACCCGCGGCTTCGGCGCCCTCGCCTTCCCCATCGTCGTCCAGCTGCGGCTCGCGGCGCGCGGCGGCGGCCGGCGCGGGCGATTCGCGGCGCCGGCCCTGCTGCTCCTTGCGCGGGCGGGAGCCGAAGTACCAGATCGCCAGCATCAGCAACGCGCCGGCAACGAGGATGCCGATGCGCAGCAGGTCTCTGTCGTCCATGGATTCAGTTCTCCGCCGTATGCCAGTCAGGGTGCAAGCATGTCATGCCGCCAGCGCCGGAAAAACCCCGGCGCCAGGCCTGCTCAGGCGGCGCCGGCCAGGCGCGCGGCCTCCTCCAGGTCCACGCTCACCAGGCGCGACACGCCCGGCTCGCGCATGGTCACGCCGGACAGCTGGTGCGCGGCCTCCATCGTCGCCTTGTTGTGGGTGACGAACAGGAACTGCACCTTCTCGCTCATTTCCTTGACCATCGCCGCCAGGCGGCCGACGTTGGCCTCGTCCAGCGGCGCGTCCACCTCGTCCAGCAGGCAGAACGGCGCCGGATTGAGCTGGAAGATGGCGAACACCAGGGCCACCGCGGTCATCGCCTTCTCGCCGCCGGACAGCAGCGAGATGTTGGACACGCGCTTGCCCGGCGGGCGCGCCATGATCGCCACGCCGGTATCCAGCAGGTCGTCGCCGGTCAGCTCCAGGTAGGCGTGGCCGCCGCCGAACAGGCGCGGGTACAGCGCCTGCACGCCGGCGTTGACCCGGTCGAAGGTGTCCTTGAAGCGGCCGCGGGTCTCGCGGTCGATCTTGCGGATCGCCTCCTCCAGGGTCTCCAGCGCCGCGGTCAGGTCGGCGTTTTGCGAATCCAGGTACTGCTTGCGCTGCTCGGCCTCGCCGCATTCCTGGATCGCGGCGAGGTTGACCGGCTCCAGGCGGCGCATGCGCGCGTCGATCTGCACCACCGCCTGCTCCCACTCGCGCGGGTCGGCGACCTCGGGCAGGGTGTTGAGCACGTCATCGACGGCCTGGCCGTCCTCGCCGATCGCCTGCACCAGCTGCTCGGCCTTCAGCTGCAGCGCCTGCTGCTCCAGGCGCAGCTGGGAAATGCGCTCGCGCTGGGCCAGCGACTGCTGGTCGCGCTCCTGGCGCGACTGCTCGTGGCTGCGCAGCTCGTGGTCGATCGCCTCCAGCACGGCGCGGGCCTCGCCCAGCGCGCGCTCGACCCGCACGCGTTCAGCCAGCGCCGCCTGGTGCTCGGCCTCCAGCGCCTGCACCGGCGAATCGCCGCTCTCCAGCTGGGAGCTGATCTCGCCCAGGCGCGACTCCAGCTGCGCGCGCTGCGCCGACATGCGCTGCAGCGACTGGGTCAGCGAGGCGATCTGGGTGCGCTGCGACTCCAGGCCCAGGGCCAGGGCGTGGGTGGCGTCGCGGCTGGCGCGCGCGGCCTCGCGCGCCAGGTCGCGGGCCTCGGTGCGCTGGCGGCGCTCGGCTTCCAGGGCCTGGCGCTCGGCTTCGAGGTCGCCCATGGCCACCACCGCTTCCTCCAGCCGCGCGCGCGCCTCGCGCGCCTGCTCGCGGCTGGCCTCCAGGGTCTGGGCCAACTGCGCCAGCTCGGCCTCGATGCGTTCGATGCGCTGGCGCGCGCTGTCCATCCGGCCCTGCTGGCTCTGCAGCTGGCCGGCCAGCTCGGACACGGCGCGGTGCGCCAGGTACAGCTGGCGCTGGGCGTCCTCGCGCGCCTGCTCGGCGGCCAGCAGGCGCCCGCGCAGGTCGGCCAGGTGGGCCTCCAGGTCGGCCTCGCGCGCCTGCAGTTCCTCGATGGTGGCGCGCAGGGCCTGGATCTCGCGCTCGCGCAGCAGCGCACCCTGCCGGGCGGCGCCCTGGCGCGAGACCCGCACCCAGCCCTCGCCCAGGCGCTCGCCGGCGCGGGTGATGACCGAGTCGCCTTCCGCCAGCTGCGGCAGCAGGGCGCGCGCGGCGGCCAGGTCCTCGGCTGCGTGCAGGCGCGCCAGCAGGCGCCGGATCGCCAGCGGGCCGCGTACCTTCGCCGCCAGCGAGGTCGGCGCGAAGCCGGCCTCGCCCTCGCCGTCGGCGACCAGGGCGATGCGGCCCTCGCCGAGATCGGCCAGGGCCTCGACCAGCTGCTCCGGGGCGTCGACCAGCACGCCTTCGATCAGCTGGCCCAGGGCGCTCTCGACCGCGTTCTCCCAGCCTTCCTCCACCACCAGGCGCTCGCCGACGCGGGCCGCCGAATCCAGGCCGCGGGCCTTGAGCCAGGCCACCGCGGCGCCCTGCTCCTGGCCCAGCGCGGCCTGCTGCAGGGTCTCCAGCGAGGACAGGCGGCCGCGCGCGGCCTGGGCCTGCTTGCGCACCTCGGCCAGCTCGGCCTGGGCGGCGCGCTGCTGGTCCTGCACCGTCGCCACGTCCTGCTTGCGCGCCTCCAGCAGCTCGTTGAGCCCGTCCAGCTCGGTCTTGCGGGTCTCGTGCTCGATCTGCGCCTGCTCGAAGGCTTCGGCCAGCGATTCGACGTCCAGCCCGGCGCGTTCGGCCTGCAGGGCCTCGCGGCGGCGCTCGGCTTCCAGTGCCTGGCGGTCCAGGTAGTCGACGCGGGTGCGCTCGACCTCGCCTGCGCGCGACGCCTCGGCGGCCTGGCGGCCATGCACTTCCCAGCGCTGCTGCCAGTCGGCCAGCGCCGCCTCGGCCTCGCGCAGGGCCTCCTGGCGGAACACGTCGTCCTCGCGCAGCTGCTCCAGGCGCGGCTCGGCCTCCTCGACCGAGGCCTGCAGCGCCTCCAGCTTCTCGCGGTCGCCGCCGATGTGGCGGTCCAGCTCCTCCAGCGCGGTGGCGGTCTCGTCGCGGGCCTGGTTCAGGCGGTTGGCCAGCTCGCGCTGGTGCTGGATCTGCTGCTCGATCCGGGCCAGCACGCCGCCGACCTTGTAGACCTCGGCCTGGGCGGCGTTGAGCGCCTCGGCAGCCTCCTCGCGACGCACGCGGCCGGTCTCGATCTCGCGCTCGGCCTCGCGCTGGCCGGCGATGATCCGCTCCAGCCTGGTCTCTTCCTGCGCCAGCTTCTCGCGCAGGGCCTGCAGCTGCTGGTCCAGCAGCCGGTACTGCAGCGCCTTCCACTGCGCGTCCTTGACCTTCCGCTCCGCGGCCAGGGCCTGGTACTGCTCGGCCTGGCGCGCCTGGCGGCGCAGGTGTTCGAGCTGCTTGTCGACCTCCTCGCGCAGGTCGTTGAGGCGGTCCAGGTTCTCGCGGGTGTGGCGGATGCGGGTCTCGGTCTCCTTGCGCCGTTCCTTGTACTTGGAGATGCCGGCGGCCTCCTCCAGGTAGACGCGCAGGTCCTCGGGCCGGGCCTCGATGATCTGGCTGATCATGCCCTGCTCGATGATCGAATAGCTGCGCGGGCCCAGGCCGGTGCCGAGGAACAGGTCGGTGATGTCGCGGCGGCGGCACTTGGTGCCGTTGAGGTAGTAGCTGCTCTGGCCGTCGCGGCTGACCGTGCGCTTGACCGAGATCTCGTTGTAGGCGGCGTACTCGCCGGAGATGGTGTGGTCGGAGTTGTCGAAGATCAGCTCGACCGTGGCCTGCGACACCGGCTTGCGCGCGGCCGAGCCGGAGAAGATCACGTCGGTCAGCGAGTCGCCGCGCAGGCGGCTGGCCGAGCTCTCGCCCATCACCCAGCGCACCGCGTCGATGATGTTGGACTTGCCGCACCCGTTGGGACCGACGATGCCGGTCATGTTGGTGGGCAGGTGCAGCGTGGTCGGATCGACGAACGACTTGAATCCGGACAGCTTGATGGTGGACAGGCGCATGCGGCAGTCGCTTCCCGTGGTGGAACCGGGCGCCGCCCTGGCCCCACCGATTGATGTGGTTTATCCGGAACTTCCCCCAAATGGCTGATCCACAATGGCGGAAACGCCGGGAAACCGGCGCCGGACGGGGCAGTATAGCCGCCGCGGCCGGGATCCCTGCAGGCCCTGCGCCCGGTTTGACCAGGATCAGGGCCGGGGCCGCCGGGCCCACCTAGACTCGCGCACGGTCCCTGGCAGGAGAAGCGCATGCAGTACGACGTGGTGATCGTGGGTGCCGGCCCGGTCGGGCTGAGCCTGGCGCGGGCGTTGGCACCGCTGGGCCTGGGCGTGGCCCTGGTCGAGCGCCAGCCGCGGGCGGCGCTGGCCGAGCCGGCCTTCGACGGCCGCGAGATCGCCCTGACCCACGCCTCCATGCGCCTGCTGGGCGAGCTCGGCATCTGGGAGCGGATCCCGGCCGGGCACGTCCACCCGCTGCGCCAGGCCCGGATCATGGACCGCGACCTGGCCGAAGCCATGGTGGTCGACCCCGATCCCGGCCACGACCGCCTCGGCAACCTGGTGGCCAACCACCTGATCCGGCGCGCGGCCTGGGACGCGGTCCAGGCCACGCCGGGCATCGCGCTGCACGACCAGGCCCGGATCGCCGCCCTGCACGCCGGCCCCGACGCGGCCTGGGTGCAGCTGCAGGACGGCCCGCGCCTGCATGCACGCCTGCTGGTGGCGGCCGACAGCCGCTTCTCCGAGACCCGTCGCGCGCTGGGCATCGACGCCGACCTGCACGACTTCGGCAAGAGCATGCTGGTGTGCCGGATGCGGCACGAGCACCCGCACCACCACGCTGCCTGGGAATGGTTCGGCACCGGCGCCACCCGCGCCCTGCTGCCGCTGGACGAGCACCTGGCCTCTGCCGTGCTGACCCTGCCCGGCGAGCAGGCCCGGGCCCTGGCGGCGATGGACGAGGCCGGCTTCAACGCTGCGGTGGAGCGGCTTTACGACGGCCGCCTGGGCAGGATGGAACTGGCCGGCAGCCGCCACGTCTATCCCCTGGTGGCGACCTGGGCACGGCGCTTCGTGGGCCCGCGCCTGGCCCTGGCCGGCGACGCCGCTGTGGGCATGCACCCGGTCACCGCGCACGGCTTCAACCTGGGCCTGGCCGGGGTCGAGCGCCTGGCCGGGGTGCTGCGCACCGCCGTCCGCCAGGGCCGCGACCCGGGCGACCCGGCCCTGCTGGCGTTGTACCAGCGCCGCCATCGCCAGGGCTGCTGGCCGCTGTTCCAGGCCACCCGCGCCGTGGTCGGGCTGTACACCAACGACCGCCCGGCCGCGCGCGTGCTGCGCACCGCAACCCTGCGCGCCGGCGCCGCGCTGGCGCCGTTCCGGCGCCTGGTCGCGGCCTCGCTCACCGACGCCGGCCCGGTGGACGCCAGCCCGCTGCAACGCCTGCGCTCGGGCCTGGCGCAGTTGCTGCCGGGCTGAGCCTCAGCCCTCGCGCTGGCGGTCGATCCAGGCCACGAAGCGGTCGACGAAGTCCTCGAGGAACTCACGGGTATCCGCGCTGGACACCCGGCCGTCTTCCTCGACCAGGCCCTCCTGGAACTGGATGAAGGCCTCCGGCTGCGGCAGCACCGCCATGTCCAGGTAGGAAAGGATGTTGCGCAGGTGCTGCTGCGCCAGCGCGGTGCCGATCGCGCCCGGCGAGGCGCCTATCACCGCCGCCGGCAACCCGGCGAAGGCGCTGTCGCCATAGGGACGCGAGGCCAGGTCGATCGCATTCTTGAGCACCCCCGGCACCGAGCGGTTGTACTCGGGGGTGACGAACAGCACCGCGTCGGCGCCGCGGATCTGCTGCTTGAGCGCGTTGCCCTCGGCCGGGTAGTCGCCGTCGAAGTCCTGGTTGTACAGCGGCAGGTTGCCGATCTGCACATGGTCGAACTGCAGCCGGTCCCCGCCCAGCCGCTCCAGCGCCCGGGCCAGCTTGCGGTTGATCGAATCCTTGCGGAGGCTGCCGACGATGACCGCCACCTTGCGCCTGTTCATGGGCCTGCTCCTGGAAGGGAAGGTCCGATCCTAGGAAGCGCCATGCGTGGCCGGGGTGAAGGCCCGGCGCGGCCTGCCTCAGCCGCCGCGGCTGGCCCGCCAGCAGGCGTGCCAGGCCTGGAACATCAGCACGTTCCACAGGTGCGTGTGCCACTTGCGCTGGCCGCGGCGGAAGCCGCGCCAGATCGCGTCCACCCGCGCCGCGTCGAACAGGCCTTCGCGACGCATCGCCACCGGATCCAGCAGGTCGCCAGCCCATTGCGCCAGGTCCCCGCGCAGCCATTGCCCGACCGGCGCGCCGAAGCCGCGCTTGGGGCGGTCGACCATGGCATCCGGCAGGTAGCCGCGCAGCACCCGCTTGAGCAGGTACTTGCTGGTGTCCCCGCGCAGCTTCATGTGCTGCGGCAGCGACCAGGCCAGCTCCACCACCCGCCAGTCCAGCAGCGGCGCGCGCGCCTCCAGGCCCACCGCCATGCTCGTGCGGTCGACCTTGCACAGCAGGTCGTCAGGCAGGTAGGCCATGAAGTCGGCCAGCATCATCGCCTCGGCCTCGCGCCCGGGCAGGCCCAGCGGATCGGCCTCGTGGTAGATGGTCTGCGGCTCGCGCGCGCCGGTCACCACCGCGGCCGGGTTGCGCCAGCGCGAGACGCGGTTGCGGTAGACGTCGCCGATGCCCTGCACGCCGGACTCGGCCAGCAGGGTCGCCACGCCGCCGGTGCGCGCCGATTCGCCGCGCGCCCCGGGGAGGCGGGCCAGGCCGTGGCGCAGCAGGCGTGGCAGGGTCCGCGCCATGCGCCAGTTGCGCAGCGCGCGCTGGTAGCGGCCATAGCCGAAGAACAGCTCGTCGCCGCCGTCGCCGGAAAGCACCACCGTCACCTCCTGGCGCGCCAGGCGGCTGACCATCGCGGTGGGGATCTGCGAGGCATCGGCGAACGGCTCGTCGAACATCGCCGGCAGCTGCGGCACCACCGCCAGCGCGTCGGCGCCGTCGACCTCGAACTCGGTGTGCGCCGTGCCCAGGTAGTCGGCCACCTCGCGCGCCAGCGGCGCCTCGTCGTGGTCCGAGCCGCGGAAGCCGATGGTGAAGCTGCGCACCGGCTCCGCGCTCTGCGCCTGCATCAGCGCGGCCACGGTGGACGAATCGGTGCCGCCGGACAGGAACACGCCCACCGGCACGTCGGCGACCATGCGCAGGCCCACCGCGTCGCGCAGCACCGCATCCAGCGCCGCGGCGGCTTCGTCGTCGCCGCCGACGAACGGGGTAGCGATGGCCTTGCGCATGCGTTCGCGCGGGTCCCACCAGCGCTGCTGCGCGCGCTGCGGGTCGTGCGCGGCGGCGCCGGCGGCCGCCGCCGCCGCGTCCAGCCGCAGCAGGCTGCCGGGCATCAGCTTGAACGCGCGCTCGTGGATGCAGTACGGCGCCGGGATGTAGTTGAAGCGCAGCAGCAGGGCCAGCGCGTCGCGGTCCACGCCGTTGTCGAAATCCGGGTGTCGCCACAACGCCTTCAGCTCGGAGCCGAACACCAGGGCGTCGCCGGCCCAGCCGTAGTACAGCGGCTTCTTGCCGACCCGGTCGCGGGCCAGCCACAGGCAGCGTTCGCGGCGGTCCCACAGGGCGATGGCGAACATGCCGTTGCAGCGCTGCAGGGCGTCCTCGATGCCCCACTCGGCCACCGCCGCCAGCAGCACCTCGGTGTCCGAGTGACCGCGGAAGCGGTGCCCCACCGCCGCCAGCGCGGCGCGCAGCGGGGCGAAGTTGTAGACCTCGCCGTTGTAGGCCAGCACGTAGCGGCCGTCGGCCGATTCCATCGGCTGGTGGCCCAGCGGCGACAGGTCGAGGATGCTCAGGCGCTGGTGCGCCAGGGCGATGCCGGCCTGGGCATCGACCCAGGTACCGGCGTCGTCCGGTCCGCGGTGCACCAGCGCGCCGCCCATCTCCCGGGCGCGCGCGGCCAGCACGTCGCCGTGCAGCCGCGGCTGCGCCATCAGGAATCCTGCAAGTCCACACATCTCAGCTGTCCAGCTCCGCGGCCGCGGCGACGATGTCGTCCTTGCCCGGGATGACCAGGAACGCGGCGCCTGCCAGCGGAGTGTACGTGTCCGCGCCCACCACGCGGCGGAACGGGCGCGCGCCGAAGCCGCCCTCGATGATCGCGGTGACCACGCCTTCGCCCACGCCGGCGCTGCGCCGGCCCTCGTCCACGACCAGCAGGCGCCTGGCGCTGGCCGCCTGCTCGCGGATGAACTCCTCGTTCAGCGGCACCAGCCAGCGCAGGTCGACCACCCGCACCTTCCAGCCCTGGCGTTCCTCGATCCGGCGCGCGGCGCGCAGGCTCATGGGCACGCCGTTGCCGTAGGTGATGATCACCAGGTCGTCGTTGCCCTCGCCGTAGACCCTGCCCTCGCCCAGCGGCATGGCCCGGCCCTGCTCCGGGTACGGGAACAGCCACTGGCCGTCGCCGGCCTCGTGCAGGTCCTTGGCCATGTACAGCGCGATCGGCTCCAGGAACACGGCCACGCGGCCGTCGACCTTCGCCAGCGCGGCCAGGGTGCGCAGCATCTCCACCGCGTCGTCGCCGCGGCTGGGGCAGCCGACCACCAGGCCGGGGATGTCGCGCAGGGCGGTGATCGAGTTGTCGTTGTGGAAGTGGCCGCCGAAGCCGCGCTGGTAGCCCAGGCCGGCGATGCGCACCAGCATCGGGTTGGCGTACTGGCCGTTGCTGAAGAACTGCAGCGAGCAGGCCTCGCCGCGGACCTGGTCGCAGGCGTTGTGGAAATACGCCAGGTACTGGATCTCCGGGATCGGCAGCATGCCCATGTTGGCGTAGCCCTGGGCCAGGCCGAGGATCATGGTCTCGTCCAGCAGGGTGTTGAACACGCGGTTGCCGCGGAAGGCCTTGTACAGGCCCTTGGTCACCGTGTACACGCCGCCCTTCTGCGCCACGTCCTCGCCGAACAGCAGGCTTTCCGGGTACTTGGCCAGCAGCTCGTGCAGGGCCTGGTTGATCTGGACCGCCAGGTGGCGCGGCGCCTGCTTCTCCGGCAGCCTGTCGGCGCCGCCGTAGGCGGCGATGCGCGCATCTTCCGGCGCCGGGCGCGTGGCCTCGGCCGCCACCGCGTCGGGCGAGTATGGCGCCAGCGGCGCCATCACCTGCTCCAGGCTGGCGAGCTTGGGCCGGCGGTCGGCTTCCTCCGCGGCGGCGAAGCAGCGGCGGCGGATGGACTCGTACAGCTCCAGCAGTTCGTCCTTCGAGTAAAGCCCCGACTCCAGGGCGATGGCCGCGCTGCGCAGCAGCGGATCGCTGGCCTCCACCGCGCAAAGCTCTTCGATGCTGCGCCACTCGATCTCGAAGTCGGTGCCGGCGTGGCCCATGATCCGGGTGGTGCGCAGGTGCAGGAAGGTCGGCCGGCGGGTGCTGCGGCAGTGCTCCACCGCCGCCTGCACCTGGGCGTAGCCTGCGGCCAGGTCGAGGCCGTCGGCGTGGAAGTAGTCCAGGCCCGGCATGTTGCGGAAGCGGTTGCCGATCCAGCCGTCAGGGGTCTTCACCGAGATGCCGATGCCGTTGTCCTCGCACACGAACAGCACCGGCGCCGGCAGCTTCTGGTAGGCGGTCCAGGCCGCGGCGTTGAATGCGGTCTGCGCGGTGGCGTGGTTGGCCGATGCGTCGCCGAAGGAACAGATGGCGATGCTGTCGGCCGGCACCGGCAGGGCGTGGCCGATGCGCCGCGCCTGCTCGATGGCGATGGCCGTGCCCAGCGCCTTGGGCAGGTGCGAGGCGATGGTCGAGGTCTGCGGCAGCACCCACAGTGGCTTGCTGCCCCAGACCTTGTGGCGGCCGCCGGAGGCCGGGTCCTCGGCGCTGGCGGCGAAGCTCAGCGCCGAATCCATCACCGGGTCCATGCCCGGCAGCTTGCGGAAGCGCTCGGCCATGAAGCCGCCGCTGCGGTAGTGCAGGAACGCCGGATCGGTATGGCGGGCCAGCCGCGCGACCATGGCGTTGCCCTCGTGGCCGCTGGAGCCGATGGTGTAGAAGACCTTGTTCTGCACCCGCAGCACGCGCGCCATCAGGTCCAGGTGGCGGCTGACCAGCTGCGACTCGAACAGTTCGCGGAAGCCGCGCGCGTCCAGCGCGCTGCCCGGCAACACCGGTTCGTCGTCGCGCGGGCGCGGCCGCGGGCTGCCCTCCCAGGCGCGCACGGCCTCGGTGAAGTTGCGGTCGCAGATCTCGGCGCGGTTGATGCCCTTCTTCCAGGCGGGAATGGCGGCTGCGTTCATGCGTCGGCGGGTCGGTGTCCTGTGCGGGGCGGCGTGCGCCCCGGTGTTGTCGGGATCCAGCGGCGGCCAGTCCGCGCCCGCGCATGCGCGCGCCGGTGCCGGATGGCCTGGGTAGTGTGGACCGCCTGGGCGCCGGGGGCGGCATCGCGGCGGCGTTCGGGCAAGGCGCGCAAGGGATTCACCCGCGCGCGGCGCGGAACGCGCGCCATTCGTCGCGGGTCTGGCCCCAGATCTCGGCGGTGGCATCCAGCGGCGGCGGCAGCTGCCCCATGCGCAGGTAGCGCGAGCCGAGCTTGGTGGCCACCACCTTCGACCTTTCGTTGGCCGGTTCGATGGTGTGGATCACCTCCTCCCAGCCCAGCACGTCGAATACCCAGTCCATGCACGCGGCCGCCGCTTCCGGCGCATAGCCACGGCCCCAGTGGCTGCGGACGATGCTCCAGCCCACCTCCGGGCCCGGCCAGCCCTCCGGCTGCCACGGGCCGACGCGGCCGATCCACTGCCCGCTGGCCTTCTCGATCACCGAGAACATGGCATGGCCCTGCAGGTGCCAGCAGCCGAGCATCGCCGCCAGCCCGCGCCGGGCCACCGGGCGCGGCTGCACGCCGCCGATATGGCGGGTGGCTTCCTCGTCGGCCACGAACGCCGCCCAGGCCTCGAAGTCTTCCCTGCGCGGCACCCGCAGCAGCAGGCGCGGGGTTTCCAGTTGCAGCCGTTCCAGGTCCATCAGCCAGGCTCCTGTGCGATCGTTCGGGTGGCGGTCCGCGGCGGCCGGGCTCAGGCGACGGCTGCGCGCCGCGCCAGCCATTGCGCGCGGGTCTGGCCCCAGATGTCGATCCGCGCTCCGGCGAAGGGCTCGGGCAACCGGCCGGGTCCCTGGTTGCGCGAACCCAGGCGCTGGGCCACCCGCTGCGAGGGGAGGTTCTCCGGGTCGATGCAATGGATGACATGGTCCCAGCCCAGTTCCGCGAACGCCCAGTCGATCGCCGCGGTGGCCGCCTCGGTGGCGTAGCCCCGGCCCCAGGCCTGGGGATGGAAGCTCCAGCCGACCTCGTTGCCCGGCCAGCCCTCCGGCCGCCACGGGCCGGACTGGCCCAGCCACAGGCCGGTGGCCCTGTCGATCACCGAGAACATGGCGAAACCCTGCACCATCCACGCGCCGGGCATCTGCAGGAACTTGCGCCAGGCCGCGGCGCGGCTGGCGCTGCCGCCGATGAAGCGGCAGGCATGTTCGTCGGCCAGCAGCTCGGCGTAGCGCTCGAAGTCGGCCGCCTGCGGCGGACGCAGGACCAGCCGCTCGGTCTCGATGACGGGGCCCTGCGGCATGCCGGTCAGAACGCGTTGATGCCGGTCAGCTCGCGCCCGATCACCAGCTGGTGCACGGTCTCGGTGCCCTCGTAGGTGATCACCGATTCCAGGTTCAGGGCGTGGCGGATCGCGGCGTGCTCGGTGGTGATGCCGGCGCCGCCCAGCAGGTCGCGGCACTCGCGGGCGATGTCGATGGCCATGCGGCAGTTGTTCCACTTGGCCAGCGAGACCTGCTGCGGCTGCATCCGGCCGGCGTCCTTCAGCCGCCCCAGCTGCAGCACCAGCAGCTGCGCCAGGGTGATGCGGCGGGCCATGTCGGCCAGCTTGATCTGCGCGCTCTGGGTCGCCGCGACCGGGCGGCCGAACAGGATGCGTTCCTTGCTGTAGTTCAGCGCCTCGTCCAGGCAGGCGATGGCGGCGCCGATCGGACCCCAGGTGATGCCGTAGCGGGCCTGGGTCAGGCAGCCCAGCGGACCCTTGAGGCCCTTGACGTTGGGCAGGCGGTTGGCCTCGGGCACGCGCACGTTGTCGAAGTACAGGGCGCTGGTCACCGAGGCGCGCAGGCTCATCTTGTGCTTGATCTCCTGGGCGGTGAAGCCGGGCGTGCCCTTCTCCACGATGAAGCCCTGGATGCCCTCGTCGGTCTGCGCCCAGACGATGGCGATGTCGGCCAGGTTGCCGTTGGTGATCCACATCTTGGAGCCGTTGATCACCCAGTCGCCGCCGTCCTTGCGGGCGTGCGTCTTCATGTTGGCCGGGTCGGAACCACCGTGCGGCTCGGTCAGGCCGAAGCAGCCGATCACCTCGCCGGCGGCCATGCGCGGCAGCCACTGCCGCCGCTGCTCCTCCGAGCCGTAGGCGTAGATCGGGTACATGCACAGCGAGGACTGCACGCTGACGAAGCTGCGCAGGCCGCTGTCGCCGCGCTCCAGCTCCTGGCAGATCAGGCCGTAGCTGACCGCGTTGAGGCCGGCGCAGCCGTACTCCTCAGGCAGCGAGGAACCCAGCAGGCCCAGCGAGGCGATCTCCGGGACCAGCTCCTTCGGGAAGCGGCCCTGGTCGAAGCACTCGCCGATGATCGGCAGCACCCGCTCGTCGGTGAACCGGGCTACCGCCTCCTGCACGGCACGCTCCTCTTCGCTGAGCATGGAACGCACGTCGTACAGGTCGTAGGCGGAAAGGGCCATGGCGGATACCGGTTGGGGAAATGGTTGCGATTGTATCCACCGCCCCCGGTGCGCGGGCAATGCGCAGCGCGGCAAAAAAGAAGGCCGCCCCCGGGGGAGCGGCCTTCGGTGCTGGCAACGGGCCCGCGCTTACTGGCGGTTGGCGCCCTGCGCGCCGACGTCCACGCCGGCGGTGACGATCTTGCCGTCGACCACCGGCAGGCGGTCGGACTGCGGCTCCTGGTCCAGGCGCAGGGTGCCTTCCTGGCCCTGGTAGCGGTAGGTCACGTCGTAGCCGACCACCTTGTCCTCGGTGCCCAGGGCGATGCGCTCGCCGGGCTTCTTGTCCATGCGCTTGGTGCCGGTGGTGCCGTCCGGGTTGCGGAAGGTCACGGTGTAGCCGATCACCCGGCTGGACTCGGAGGTGGCGTACTCGGTGCGGCACTGGCGCTCGGTGCGGCTGACGACCTTGCCGCCGACGTGGCGCTTGTCGACCTGGTTGCCGATCACGCCGCCGGCCACGGCGCCGGCCGCGGTGGCGACCTTCTTGCCCTTGCCGCCGCCGACCTGGTTGCCGATCAGGCCACCGATGACCGCGCCGGCCACGGTGCCGCCGACGTTGCCGTCGCGCTCGGGCAGGCGCTCCTGCACCACCACGTCCTCGCACACTTCATGCGGGACCGACTGGGTGGTGGACTCGCGCACCGGCTCGGTGCCGATCACGGTGGCGTAGCGCTGTTCCTTCTCGGTCACCGGGGTGACGGAAAGGATCTCGGCAAACTCCAGCGCCGGGGTCTCCGGCAGCGCATCGCTGGCGGCGACATCGCCGTCCTGGGCCGGAGCGGTGATGGCAGCGACGTCGGAGCCGCCGTCACGGTTGTTCATGTAGGCGGCAGTGGCGATGCCGCCGACCAGCAGGGCACCTGCTGCGATGAGAACGGTGGTGGCTTGTTTCATGGCCGTTGGCTCCTGCGGGACCCATCCCGCTGTTTGACGGGCGCATTCCATCACGGCGAAGCTGAACAGGACCCCGAACAATTTTCCAACATCGCCACGAGCCGGCGCGGACGCGGCATGCTGGTATCCGGATCTTCCCCACGGAGCCGCCGCCATGGCCAACCCCCTGTTGCTGCCCCTGCTGGAATGGGCGCGCCGGTTGCGCTTCCCGACCCTGTTCAAGCTGACCGCCGCGGTGTTCGTGCTCAGCGTGCTGCTGCCCGATCCGGTGCCGTTCATCGACGAGGTCGCGCTGGGCCTGGGCACCCTGCTGCTGGCCAACTGGAAGCGCCGCAAGGATCCGCTGCCGGCGCGATCGCAGGTGCTGCCACCCGGACGCTGATGGACCTGGTCGACAGCCACTGCCACCTGGACGTACCCGAGTTCGACCCCGACCGCGCGCAGGTGGTCGCGCGCGCGCGCGATGCCGGCGTGCGCCGCCAGGTGGTGCCTGCGATCCATGCCGCCGGCTGGCCCGGCCTGCGCGACACCTGCCGCGCCGCGCCGGGACTGTTCCCGGCCTACGGCCTGCATCCGCTGTTCCTGGCCGAACACCAGCCCGCGCACCTGGAACGCCTGCGCGAATGGGTCGAGCGCGAGCAGCCGGTGGCGGTCGGCGAATGCGGGCTGGATTTCTTCGTCGAGGACCTGGACCGCCAGGCCCAGGCCGGCTACTTCGAGGCGCAGCTGCGCCTGGCGCGCGATGCCGGCCTGCCGGTGATCGTGCACGCGCGGCGCGCGGTGGACGCGGTGATCGCCGCGATCCGCCGCATCGGCGGCGCCAAGTCGGGCCAGCCTTCGCGCCTGCGCGGCGTGATGCACAGCTTCGCCGGCAGCCCCGAGCAGGCGCGCCAGCTGTGGGACCTGGGCTTCCTGGTCGGCCTCGGCGGCCCGGTCACCTACGAGCGCGCGCAGCGCCTGCGCCGGCTGGTGGCGGAGATGCCGCTGGAATTCCTGCTGCTGGAAACCGATGCGCCGGACCAGCCCGATGCCGCGCACCGCGGCCAGCGCAACGAACCGGCGCGGCTGCGCACGGTGCTGGACACCATCGCCATGCTGCGCGACGAGGACCCGGCCGCGATCGCCGCGGCCACCACCGCCAACGCCGAACGCCTGTTCGGCCTGCCGCCGGCCTAGCCGGCCACGGCGCAGGCGAAGCCGGCCGCATCCGCCGACGGCGCCGGCCGCCCCTTGAGCAACATCTCCAGCGCCTTGCCGGCGGCGGCGAAGGCGAACGCGCCGGTGACATGGGTGGCCGCGCCCAGGCCGGTGCCGCAGTCCAGCTTCAGCGCTGCGTCGGCGCCCAGCTTCGGGCGTACGCCGCTGACGCTGCCGTCGAACTGCGGGTACTTCACGTTCTCCAGCGAGTACACCGCCGGCACGCCGAAGAAGCGCTGCGGATTGCGCGGGAAACCGAACTCGGCGCGCAGCTTCTTGCGCACCAGGGCAAGCATGGCGTCGTGCTCGGTGCGCGACAGGTCGCGCACCCGCACCAGGGTCGGGTCGGTGCGGCCGCCGGCCGAACCGACCGTCAGCACCGGCTGCTTGCGCCGCCGGCACCAGGCGATCGCCTCGACCTTGGTGCGGAAGCTGTCACAGGCGTCGACCACCAGGTCGAAGCCCTCGCCCAACAGGCTTTCCAGGTTGCCTGCGGTGAGGAACTGCGCCACCGGGCGCGCCTCCACCCGCGGATTGATCGCGCGGCAGCGCTCGGCCAGGACCTGGGCCTTGCCGCGGCCGTACTGGCCCTCCAGCGCCGGCAGCTGGCGGTTGGTGTTGGACACGCACAGGTCGTCGGCGTCGACCAGCACCAGGGTGCCCACCGCCGAGCGCGCCAGCGCTTCGACCAGCCACGAGCCCACCCCGCCGAGCCCGACCACCGCCACCCGGCGCCCGGCCAGCCATTGCGCCGCGCCCACGCCGTACAGCCGGTCGATGCCGGCAAACCGTTCCTGCAGGAATGCGTCCATGGGCGCGCATTCTACCGGTGCGGCTGCAAGCGTCGCCGCCGGCGCCTTATGATGTGCGCCCTTCCAACGGAGCCCGCCGCATGGCCAGCCAGCCGAACCGCCCCTCGCCCGCCGCCCGCTACCTCGTCGTGTTTGCCATCGGCCTGCTGGCGGGCGTGGTCGCCGCGGTGATGGCGCTGCGCGCGCTGAAGGAGCGGCAGGATCCGTTCCCGGACGCGCTGATGAACGTGATGGCGCGCCAGACCCAGGAACTGAAGGCCACCGCCGCGGCCAACCGCTGCGCCGTGCACGATGCATTGCCGCGCCTGCAGTCGCTGCGGGCGATGGCCAACGACCTGGAAACCGCCTTCCCGGGGCTGCGCGACGACCAGCGCTTCGCCGGTGCGGCCTCCAGCCTGCGCGCCAACCTCGACCAGGCGCTGGCCGCGCCGCCGTCGGACTGCGCGCAGATCACCGCCACGCTGGAGAAGATCGGCGGCGATTGCCGCGCCTGCCACCAGGATTTCCGCTGAACCGCGGCTGATGCCAGCCGCCGGCGTCATGCGCGGGCGGGCGCCGGGTTGCCGCGCCGTTCACGAGCATGGCGCAAGGATGCAGCCACGGAAGCGGCCCGGCCGCATCCGCCGGACCACACTTCAGGAGATGCACGATGAAGTCCCGCCTGCTCTGCGCCGCCGTCCTCGGCTCCCTGGCCCTGGCCGCCTGCAGCACCACCTCGCCCAACTACGGCTATGGCTCGTCCTATCCGTCCGGCGGCAGCTATCCGGCCCCGCAATCGTGCCTGGACTGCGGCATCGTCACCCGTATCGACGTGATCGGCTCCAACCGCAGCGCGCCCGCCGCGACCGGCGCGATCCTGGGCGGCATCGTCGGCGCGGTCGCCGGCCATGAGATCTCCGACAAGACCGGTGGCAGCAAGGGCAACCAGAACGTCTCCGCCGTGGCGGGCGCGGCCGCCGGCGCGATGGCCGGCAACGCCATCCAGGGCCGCGTCACCGGCGATACCTACAACATCCACGTGCGCATGGACGACGGCCGCACCGTGGTGATCAACCAGCGCGACCTCGGCGGCATCCGCGAGAACACCTACGTGCGCGTGGTCAACGGCAAGGTCGTGATCCGCTGATCGCCGCCACGACCGGCAAAAAGAAACGGCCCGCATCGCGGGCCGTTTCCGTTTGTAGCCGATGGCTCTGGATCAGGCGGTCTGCACCGCGTCGGCCTGCAGGCCCTTCTGGCCCTGGACGACGGTGAAGGTGACCTTCTGGCCTTCCTTCAGGCTCTTGAAGCCCTGCATCTGGATGGCGCGGAAGTGGACGAACACGTCCTCGCCATTCTCACGGCTGATGAAGCCAAAGCCCTTGGCATCGTTGAACCATTTGACGGTCCCGGTCTCGCGCTCTGCCATTACTGCTTACTCCTGGAACTTTGCTGGGTGGTGGTTACGCCGTGGCCAACGGCGGCTGGTTGCAAGGAGTACGCGAGGTGTAACGATGTAGCAGACCATCACCAAGGACCTACCGCATCAGGTCACGGTTCACGGTGACCTTGCCAAGCGCAGCGGCCCAAACTTACCGCCGGCCCATGGCGAATGCAATCATGCCCGGGCCGCCCCCAGGAGCCCCCCGCCCCCGATGGATACGACCACCCTGTGGTACCTGCTCGCCGGCCTGCTGATGCTGGTCGGCCTGGCCGGCGTGGTGCTCCCGGCCCTGCCTGGCCTGCCCCTGGTGTTCGCCGGCATGGCGCTGGCCGCCTGGGCGGATGGTTTCATCCGGATCAGTGGCTGGACCCTGGCCGCCCTCGGCCTGCTCACGCTGCTTTCCATCGCGATCGACATCATGGCCGGCGCCTTCGGTGCGCGCCGCTTCGGCGCCGGGCGGATGGCCGTGGCCGGTGCCACCCTGGGCACCATCGTCGGCCTGTTGTTCGGCCTGCCCGGACTGTTGCTGGGCCCGTTCATCGGCGCGATGCTGGGCGAGCTGTGGCATACCCGGCACCCGCCACAAGCCGCGCGGGTGGGCGCGGCCACCTGGGTAGGCCTGCTGCTGGGCGCCGCCTTGAAGCTGGCCCTGGCCTTCGCCATGCTCGGCCTATTCGTGCTGGCGTGGTTTTTCTGAATACGCACCGCCTCCCTGGAGCTCGACTTGAACCGGATGCCCCCCCTGCCCCTGGCGCTGTGCGCCGCGCTCGCCGCCACCGCCCCGGCGCTGGCGGCGCAGGAAATCACCGCGCGCCCGGCCAGCGCCGACGCCTGCCTGGCCATCGCCTCCAACGCCCAGCGCCTGGCCTGCTACGACGCAGCCCTGGGCTATGTCGCGCCCTCGCCGCAGGAAGCGGACCTGGCCGCCGACGTCGCCGAGCGCGCCGCGGAGGAGGCCGCGGGCGAACAGCCCGCCACCGGGCTGTTCCAGCGCGACCTGCAACCGGCCGCGCGCGCGGCGATCGCCAACGCCGGCCGCGGCTCGCTGCTGGACAACCGCTGGGAACTGGCCAAGGACTCCAAGCTGGGCATCTTCCAGCTGCGCGCCTACAAGCCGGTGTACGTGCTGCCTGGCTTCTGGACCAGCCGGACCAACACCGCCCCCAGCTCGCCCAACCCCAACAACACCGTCACCACGCCCGAGCAGCTGGACAGCATCGAGGCCAAGTTCCAGCTGAGCTTCAAGACCAAGGTCGCCGAGGACCTGTTCGGCGACAACGGCGACGTCTGGGTCGGCTACACCCAGAGCTCGCGCTGGCAGGCCTACGCCTCGGAGACCTCGCGCCCGTTCCGCGAGACCAACTACGAGCCGGAGGTGATGCTGGTGTTCCGCAACAACTACAGCCTGTTCGGCTGGAAGGGGCGGATGACCGGGATCAGCCTCAACCACCAGTCCAACGGCCGCAGCGATCCGTTCTCGCGCAGCTGGAACCGGGTGATCCTCAACCTCGGCCTGGACCGCGACAACTGGGCCTTCGTGCTGCGCCCCTGGTACCGGGTCGGCGAAAGCGCGCGCGACGACAACAACCCGGACATCGAGGACTACATCGGCCGCGCTGACGCGCTGCTGGTATACAACCGCAACGGCCACGAGCTGAGCCTGACCGCGCGCCACTCGCTGCGCGGCGGCGACCGCGCGCACGGCTCGCTGCAGCTGGACTGGGGCTTCCCGATCAACAACCTGCTGCGCGGCCACGTCCAGGTGTTCGACGGCTACGGCGAGAGCATGATCGACTACAACCACAAGGCCACCTACATCGGCGTCGGCTTTGCCCTGCTGGAGTGGTTCTGATGCAGCGCGCGACGATCTGGCACAACCCGCGCTGCTCGAAGTCCCGCGCGGTGCTGGAGATCCTGCGCGAACGCGGGATCGAGCCGGTGATGTTCAACTACCTGGCCCATCCACCCGATCGCCAGAGCCTGCGCCGCGTCGCCGAGTCCTGCGGCGGCGTGCGCGTCCTGGTCCGCAGCAGCGAACCGCTCTACGCCGAACTGGGCCTGGATTCGGCCGACGACGAGGCCCTGCTGGACGCGATGATCGCCAACCCGCAGCTGATCAACCGCCCGGTGGTGATCACCCGCCGCGGCGCGCGCCTGTGCCGGCCGCCGGAGGAAGTGGTCGCCCTGCTCGACTGAGCGGCGCCTCAGGTCCAGTCGGTGATGCCCTCGCGGCGGTAGACCTCGGCGAAGCTGGGCAGCGACTTCATCCGCCTGGCGTAGTCCTGCAGCACCGGCCAGCTGTCGGTGGGCCTGGGCATGTTGCGCGACCAGCGCATCAGCATGGTCAGGACGAAATCCACCGCCGTGCGCTGCCCGCCGAGCATGTACGGGCCGCCGTTGCGCTGCAGGTGGTCGGCCACCTGCTGCCACGCCGCCTCCAGCGCGGCGCGGGCGCGTTCCTTCACCGCCTCCACGTGCTCCGGCCCGGCCGGTTCGTCCGGGTAGAACCAGGCGCGGTACTGCGGCATCAGCGTGTACACGCAGAAGCACATCCAGCGGTAGTAGTCGCCGCGCGCCGGCGTGCCCGGCGCCGGCGCCAGCCCGGCCTGCGGATGCAGGTCGGCCAGGTGCATGGCGATGGCGGCCGACTCGGTCAGCACCTGCCCGTCGATCACCAGGGTGGGCACGCGCCCGGCCGGATTGAGCGCCAGGTACTCCGGCGACTTCTGCTCGCGCCGGTCGAAGTCCAGCTGGCGCAGCTCGTGCCCGATGCCCAGCTCGATCAGCAGCCAGTGCACCACCAGCGACGCGGTGCTTTGCGAACCATAGAGGACGACGGACATCGCGCGGCTCCCTGGAATGGACGTGGCGATTATCGCCCTGGCGCGGGGGCAAAAAGAACGGGCCGGCATCGCTGCCGGCCCGCCCGTGTGCCGCGATGGCGCCTGGCTCAGGCTACGACCACCGGGATCTTGCCGATCCGGGCCTGCCACTGCTTCGGGCCGGTCCTGTGCACCGACTCGCCGGTGGAGTCCACGGCGACGGTCACCGGCATGTCCTTGACCTCGAACTCGTAGATCGCCTCCATGCCCAGGTCCTCGAAGGCGACCACGCGGCTGGCCTTGATCGCCTTGGACACCAGGTAGGCCGAACCGCCGACCGCCATCAGGTACACGGCCTTGTTGTCGCGGATGGCCTCGATCGCCGCGTCGCCGCGCTCGGCCTTGCCGACCATGCCCAGCAGGCCGGTCTGCTCCAGCATCTGCCGGGTGAACTTGTCCATGCGGGTGGCGGTGGTCGGACCGGCCGGGCCGACCACCTCGTCGCGCACCGGATCGACCGGACCGACGTAGTAGATGAAGCGGTTGGTGAAGTCCACCGGCAGCTTCTCGCCGCGGCCCAGCATGTCGACCATGCGCTTGTGCGCGGCGTCGCGGCCGGTCAGCAGCTTGCCGTTGAGCAGCAGCACCTCGCCCGGCTTCCAGCTGGCCACTTCCTCGCGGGTGACCGTGTCCAGGTCCACGCGGCGGGCGTTGTGCGGGCTGTAGGTCAGCTTCGGCCAGTCCTCCAGCGAGGGCGGGTCGAGGGCGACCGGGCCGCTGCCGTCCAGGGTGAAGTGCGCGTGGCGGGTGGCGGCGCAGTTGGGGATCATCGCCACCGGCAGGTTGGCGGCGTGGGTCGGATAGTCCTTGATCTTGATGTCCAGCACCGTGGTCAGGCCGCCCAGGCCCTGGGCGCCGATGCCCAGCGCGTTGACCTTCTCGTACAGCTCCAGGCGCAGTTCCTCGATGCGGTTGGACGGGCCGCGGGCGACCAGGTCCTGGATGTCGATCGGCTCCATCAGCGCTTCCTTGGCCAGCAGCATCGCCTTCTCGGCGGTGCCGCCGATGCCGATGCCGAGCATGCCCGGCGGGCACCAGCCGGCGCCCATGGTCGGCACGGTCTTGAGCACCCAGTCGACGATGGAGTCGGAGGGATTGAGCATCACGAACTTGCTCTTGGCCTCCGAGCCGCCGCCCTTGGCCGCGACGATCACGTCCACCTTGTTGCCCGGCACGACCTTGACGTTGACCACGGCCGGGGTGTTGTCGCGGGTGTTCAGGCGCTTGCCGGCCGGGTCGGCCAGGACCGAGGCGCGCAGCTTGTTGTCCGGGTGGTTGTAGGCGCGGCGCACGCCCTCGTTGACCATGTCCTCCACGCCCATGGTCGCGTCGTCCCAGCGCACGTTCATGCCGATCTGCAGGAACACGGTGACGATGCCGGTGTCCTGGCAGATCGGGCGGTGGCCTTCGGCGCACATGCGCGAGTTGATCAGGATCTGCGCCATCGCGTCCTTGGCCGCGGGCGATTCCTCGCGCTCCCAGGCGGCGGCGAGGGTGCGGATGTAGTCGACCGGGTGGTAGTAGCTGATGTACTGCAGCGCGTCGGCGACGGACTGGATCAGGTCCTCCTGGCGGATGGACACCGGGATGTTCGACGGGCTGGACGAAGCGGAAGCGGTCACGGCTGGCTCATGGCAGGCGGAAAACCCGCCCATTTTAGGCCAAAGTGGCGGCGCGGCCGGGGCCCCTGTCACACCGGCAAGCGCTGTTCCGTCCTGGAATCCATGGAACCTGTTGATCATTTCCATCGACACCAGCCGCGCCTGCTGGCCCTGGCCTACCGGCTGCTGGGCAGCCGCGCCGACGCCGAGGACGTGGTCCAGGACACCTGGCTGCGCTGGCACCGGGCGGACCGGGCCGCCATCGCCGACCCGGAGGCCTGGCTGGTGACCACCGCCACCCGGCTGGGCATCGACCGCCTGCGCGCCGCCCGGCGCCGGCGCGAAACCTATCCGGGGCCCTGGCTGCCGGAACCGGCCCGGGTCGATCCCGACGCCCCCACCGCGGCCGCGTCCGAGCCGGCCGACGAGGCGCCCGGACCGGCGCGGGCGCTGGAACGGGCCGAGGAAGTCTCGCTCGCGTTCCTGGCGGTGCTGGAACGGCTCGGGCCCGAGGAGCGCGCGGCGTTCCTGCTGCGGGAAGTGTTCGACCACGACTACGCCGCGATCGCCCGGCTGCTGGAACGCAGCGAGGCGGCCTGCCGGCAGATGGTGCACCGCGCCCGCACGCGCATCGCCGGGGCACGGCCGCGCTTCGGGGTCGATCCGCGCCACCACCGGATCCTGCTGGAGAAGTTCATGCACGCCGCGCGCGAGGGCGACCGCGAGGCGGTGCAAGCCCTGCTGCACGCCGATGCACAGCTGGTTTCCGACGGCGGTGGCAAGGCACTGGCGGCGATCCGCCCGTTGCACGGGGCCGAGCGCATCGCCCGCCTGTTCTGGGCGGTGGCGCGGCGGCGCGATCCGGCGGTGCGCTGGCAGCTTGGCCTGGCCAACGGCGAGCCGGCGATCCTGCGCTACCGCGACGGGCGGCTGGTGGGGGTCACCGTGGCCGCCAGCGCGGACGGCCGCATCACCGCGCTGTACACCGTCGCCAATCCGGACAAGCTGGCTGTCACGGATGCGTCGCCCGGGACGTCCTGGTGGTGAAGGCGGCCATGGTGGCCCGCCGGAGCAGACCCGCATGGACTACCGTCGCGTCGAATATCCCAGGCACGTCCCGGATGCCTTCAAGGCGCTCTACACCGCCAGCAACGCCGTGCACGACGGCGTGCTGGAGCCCCCCCTGGTCGAGCTGGTGTTCCTGCGGGTGTCGCAGATCAACGGTTGCGCGTTCTGCATGGACATGCACGCCACCGCCCTGCGCCAGGCCGGGGTCGACCCGCGCAAGCTCGACACCCTGCCCGGCTGGCGCGACAGCCGCTTCTTCGATGCCCGCGAGCGCGCCGCCCTGGACTGGGCCGAGGCCCTGGCCAGGCTGCCCTCCGGCGCCCCGGCCGACGCCACCTACGAGGCGCTGAAGGCGCACTTCGACGATGCCGGCATCGCCACCCTGACCATGGCCGTGGCCCTGATCAGCGCCTGGAACCGGCTGGGCGTGGGCCTGCAGCCGGAACTGCCCTGAGCGCCGCTCAGGCCCCCGGCGTCGAAGCGCTCGCGCAGGGCCTGGCGGTAGCGCCGGCTGCACGGCAGCACGCTGCCGTCCTTCAGGTGCACGCGGGCATCGCCGCTGTCCAGCGGCTCGATCGAGGCGACCTGGGCCAGGGCGACCATGTAGCTGCGGTGGATCCGCGCGAAGGCGCGCGGGTCCAGCTGCTCCTCCACCCGCGCCAGGGTGCTGCGCAGCGGATAGTCGCGGCCGCCCACGCGCAGGTTCACGTAGTTGCCGGAGGCCTGCAGCCACTCGATCTCGCCGGTCGGGACCAGGAACTCGCGCCCCAGTTTGCGCACCAGGAAGCGCTCCGGGCGCGCGGGCTCGGCGTCCGCCGGCCCGGCGTCCGGCGCCGGCGGCGCCGCTTCCGGCAGGCTGGCCTCGCCCTGCCAGCGGCGCAGCAGGGCGCGGTAGCCCTCCATCACCACCACGATCAGGAAGAAGGCACGGACGTCCTTCAGGTACTCGTACACCAGCCCGCGCAGCCAAGGGCCGAACTGGTAGTCGCTGCCCAGGGCGCGGTAGAGCAGTTCGCGCAGGGCCACCATGGCCAGCACGTGGACCACGCACAGCACCACGCTGGCGGCCGCGTACAGGGCCAGGCGCCGGCGCCACAGGTGCCAGTACAGCGGGAAGCGGCCCGTGAACCAGGCCAGCACCGGCACCAGCAGCAGCAGGACCAGCGCGCTGCTGCCTTCCCACACCAGCGGTTCCCAGGTCGGGATCCCGGCCCCCCGCCGCCACAGCTCCATCAGCTCGGTCAGGCTGTTGCCTGCGAAGTTGCCCAGGATCAGGAGGGTCCACAGGCCAGCTTCGACCCAGGTCTTCCAGGGGGCGTAGCGCTGGTAGGGAAACGGTTCCGGCGGAGTCATCGACGCATTCTAGCCAACGCCACCGTCGCACCGCCCCATCCGTCCCCGCGTGCCCGCGGTTCGTCCCCGCCGGCGTGCCGGTCGTCATCCGGAGCCCCACCGGCGCGGCGTGCCGTGCCAGTTTCCCGGGCCACCGACACGTCCGGAATACGCCATGCCGCGCGACGCCAGCCTACCGCCCGCCTCCACCGCCACCCGCCGCCACGACCTGGACTGGGTCCGGGTCTGCGCCTTCGGCCTGCTGGTCCTGTACCACGTGGGCATGTATTACGTGAGCTGGGACTGGCACGTGAAAAGCCCGCACGCCGGCCCCCTGCTGGAGCCGGCGATGCTGCTCACCGGTCCCTGGCGGCTGTCGCTGCTGTTCCTGGTATCCGGTGTGGCCACCGCGTTCCTGCTGGCGCAGGCCCAGCGCCAGGCCGCGGCCGGGGACGGCCGGGTACGCTTCCTCGGCAACCGCTCCTGGCGGCTGCTGCTGCCGCTGCTGTTCGGCATGGCGGTGGTGGTGCCGCCGCAGTCCTACTATGAGGTGGTCGAGCAGCTGCCCGGCGGCTACCACGACGGCTTCCTGGCTTTCTGGGCGCGCTACCTGCGCGCGGACGGTTCGTTCTGCGATGCCGGTGGCTGCCTGATCCTGCCGACCTGGAACCACCTGTGGTTCGTGGCCTACCTGTAGGTCTACACGGTGGCGCTGTGGCTGCTGTGGCGGCTGGCGCGGCCGCTCCTGGACCGCGCCGGCGGCGCGCTGGAACGCGCCCTGTGCGGCTGGGGGCTGCTGCTGTGGCCGGCGCTGGCCCTGGCCCTGGCGCGGCTGCTGCTGATCGGCCGCTACGGTTCGACCCACGTCCTGGTCGGCGACTGGTACAACCACGTCCAGTACTTCGGGGTGTTCCTGCTCGGCTTCCTGGCCGCGCGCCGCGACGGGTTCTGGGACGCGGCCGTGCGCCTGCGCTGGCCGGCCCTGCTGCTGTGGCTGGGCAGCTGGGCCGTGCTGGCCGGCTACACCGTTTCCTACGCCGGCAGCGAGCCGCCCCAGGCCCTGCGCCTGGCCATGCGCGCGGTGTGGGGCGTGGACCAGTGGTGCGCGATCATCGCCGTGCTCGGCTTTGCCCGGCGGCTGTCGCCGGGCGACGGCCCGCTGCTGCGCTACCTGGTGCCGGCGGTTTTCCCGGTCTACATCCTGCACCAGACCGTCACCGTGGTCGCCGCGCACAACCTGCAACCGCTGGACCTGCATCCGGCGCTGGAGGGGCCGCTGCTGGTGCTGCTGACCTTCGCCACCTGCTTCGCCGCCTATGAGGTGGTCCGGCGGGTGCCACTGCTGCGGCCGCTGTTCGGACTGCAGTACCGCGAGCGGTCCGCGCCGGCCGCCGCTCAGGCCGGGACGGCGTGCTCGACCACCAGCTGCACCGCCGAGCCGCCACGGTAATCGTCCGGCTGCAGGCGGTAGGCCAGATGCAGGTGCGGGGCCGGCGCACTGCCCTGCCAGCCGCCGAAGTGGATTGCCGCCAGCGGCTCACGCCGGTCCGGGTGGCGCAGCCGCAGGCGCAGGTGGCGCTCGCCGACCGGGCGGTAGTCCAGGACCTCGAAGCAACCGTCGAACAGCGGCTCCGGGAAGCCCTGCCCCCACGGCCCGCCGTCGCGCAGCGCCTCGGCGTGGAAGCGGTCGAACTCCTGCGGCAGCAGCTCGCCGTCGCTGAGCAGTTCGGCCTGCAGCAGTGCATCGTCCAGGGTGGCGCGGGCGTGTTCCTGCCAGGCCTGCTCGAACGCCGGCAGCTTGGCCAGTTCCAGGGTCAGGCCGGCGGCCATGGCATGGCCGCCGAAGCGCTGCACCAGTCCCGGATGGCGCGCGTCCACCGCGGCCAGGGCGTCGCGGATGTGGAAGCCGGCGATCGAGCGCGCCGAGCCGCGCAACACCTGCGCGCCGGGCTCGGCCGGAGCGAAGGCCAGCACCGGCCGGTACAGGCGCTCCTTCATCTTCGAGGCCACCAGCCCGACCACGCCCGGATGCCACTCCGGGTCGAACAGGCACGGCGCCAGCGGCGGCGCGCCGTGGTCGACCTGCGCGCGCGCCAGGGCCGCCTCGGCGTCGTCGGTCATCGCCTGCTGCACGGCGCGGCGCTCGGCGTTGATCTCGTTGAGGATGCCGGCCAGTTCGCGCGCGCGCTGCGGGTCGTCGGTGAGCAGGCATTCGATGCCCAGGGCCATGTCCTCCAGGCGCCCGGCGGCGTTGAGCCGCGGGCCCACGGCAAAGCCGATGTCGGCCGCGGTCAGGCAGGCCAGGTCGCGGCCGCAGACCTCGACCAGGGCGCGCAGCCCGGCGCAGGCCTGGCCGGCGCGCAGGCGGCGCAGGCCGGCCGCGGCCAGGGCGCGGTTGTTGGCGTCCAGCGGCACCAGGTCGGCGATGGTGCCGACCGCGACCAGGTCCAGCAGGCTGGACAGGTCCGGTTCGCCGGCCGGGAACGCGCCGGACTGGCGCAGGTGCCGGCGCAGCGCGAGCAGGACGTAGAAGATTACGCCCACGCCGGCCAGGCACTTGCTCGGGAAGGCGTCGCCGGCGCAGTTCGGGTTGACGATGGCGTCGGCCGGCGGCAGCTGCTGGCCCGGCAGGTGGTGGTCGGTGACCAGTACCTGCCAGCCGCGCGCGCGCGCGGCGGCGACGCCGGCATGGCAGGCGATGCCGTGGTCCACGGTGACCAGCAGTTCCGGCTGCAGCGCCGCCAGTTCCTCCACCAGCGCAGGCGACAGGCCGTAGCCGTGGACCATGCGGTTGGGCACCGCGTGCGAGACCCTGCGCGCGCCGAGCATGCGCAGGCCGCGCACGCCCACCGCGCAGGCGGTCGCGCCGTCGCAGTCGAAGTCGCCGACCACCACGATGTGGCGGTCGTCGCGGATGGCCGAGGCCAGCAGTGCGACCGCCGCCGGCAGGCCGCCCAGCGCGTCCGGCGGCAGCAGGTCGGACAGGCGCGGCCGCGCCAGTTCGAAGCGGTCGGCGCCGCGCGCGGCGTACACCCGGCGCAGCAGCGGCGGCACGTGGCCGGGCCAGGCGCCGCCCACTACCACGGGCTCGCGGCGGCGGATCCGGGGAGCGGCGGGACTCATGCGCGCGGCGCGGGAGAGTTCATGCGTCCAGCGAACGCAGCGGGCTGCGCCAGAAGCGCCAGCGCTGGCCGCGGCGCAGGTGCAGGCGGGTGCCGTCCTCGAAGTCCAGCAGCAAGGTGTCGAACTCGTCGCGTGCCATCGAAGCCAGCAGCGGCGGCAGCACCTGGTTGCCCAGCACCTCCAGCGAACGCAGGTGGCGCAGGTCGACCAGGCTGTCGCCCACCGCGCCCGGCGGCGTGTCGGCGGCGGTGGCCGGGGTCGCGGTGGCGGCGCCGGCCTCGCCGGCCAGGGCCTGCACCAGCGGATCGGGGCTGCGCACGTTCATGTAGCTCGACTGCACGCTGTCCGGGGCCACGCCGGCGCCCCAGAACCACAGCGAGTTGACCGCGGGCCGGCCATGGTCGGTGCGCGCGCGGTTCCAGGGGTGGTGGTGCAGCGCGACCTGGACCTCGGTGATCAGCGCGCGCCAGCGCCGCGACACCGGGTCCTCGCCCAGCGGCAGCGCGTTGAACAGGTCGTCGCCGAGCGCGTCCTCGGGCGCGGTGAACTCCGGCAGCGGGGTGCCGGCAGGCAGGCGCAGGTACCAGCGTGCCGGATGCGGCGCATCCAGCTGGTAGCCGGCGTCGCCGAACAGCGGTTTGAGCACCGGCAGCAGCGCCTGCGCGTCCAGGGTGTCCAGGCCCAGGCCTTCGCCCCAGCCGAGCAGGCGCGCGCCGTTGAGGTCCGGCGCCACGTGCGCCGGATCGGCGCGCAGCCACAGTGCGTCGCCGGCATCGCTGCCGGCATCGGCGCGGCGGGTGAGCGCGGCCACCGGCCAGTGGTCCGGGGTCAGGCGGAAGTGGCGGCGCAGCTGGGCGCGGCCGCCGGGCTCGAGCTGCTCGCGGTCGGCGCGCCCGAAGGCGCGCGCGGCCGCCTGCGGCAGGGGCCCGGGCAATCTGTCCCGGGCCGGCAGCAGCAGCGCGATGGCGGTCATCGCCGGCCTCTCAGCCCACGTACTCGACGCTGACGATCTCGTATTCGCGCTTGCCGGCGGGGGCCTCGATCACGATGGTGTCGCCCTCCTCCTTGCCGATCAGCGCGCGGGCCACGGGCGAGGAGATCGCGATCAGGCCCTGCTTGATGTCCGCCTCCAGGTCGCCAACGATCTGGTAGCGGACCTCCTCGTCGGTCTCCACGTCGGCCAGGGTCACGGTGGCGCCGAACACCACCTTGCTGCCGGCATTGAGCTTGGTCACGTCGATAAGGTCGGCGTGCGACAGCTCGCTCTCCAGCTGCTTGATCCGGCCTTCGATGAAGCCCTGCTGCTCGCGCGCGGCGTGGTACTCGGCGTTCTCCTTCAGGTCGCCGTGGCCGCGCGCTTCGGCGATGGCGGCGATCACTTCCGGACGCTTCACCGTCTTGAGGTGCTCCAGCTCCTCGCGCAGGCGCTGGGCGCCTTTAAGGGTCAGGGGGGCTCTCACGATTGCAGCTCCTTGTGCAGCTCCTGCAGGGACCAGACCGGGCCGGTCCCGCGGTATTCAAGCGAATGCACCAGCGCCTTGGCGCCGGCGACGGTAGTCGAGTAGGTCACGCGCTGCTGCAGCGCCTCGCGCCGGATGGAGAACGAGTCGGCGATGGCGGCGCGGCCCTCGGTGGTGTTGACGATGTAGGCGATCTCGCCGTTCTTGATCGCGTCGACGATGTGCGGGCGGCCCTCGGCGACCTTGTTGACCACGGTGCACTCCACGCCGTGGTCCTGCAACCACTGCGCGGTGCCGCGGGTGGCGACGATGCTGAAGCCGCGCTCGACCAGGGCCTTGGCCACCGGCACCACGCGCTTCTTGTCCGGGTCGCGCACCGACACGAACGCCTTGCCCGGCTGCGGCGCGCGGATGCCGCCGGCCTCCTGGGCGCGCGCCATGGCCGCGCCGAAGCTGCGGCCCACGCCCATCACCTCGCCGGTGGAGCGCATCTCCGGGCCGAGGATCGGGTCCACGCCCTGGAACTTGGCGAACGGGAAGATCGCTTCCTTGACCGAGTAGTAGCTGGGCACGACCTCGCGGGTCGCGCCCTGCTCGGCCAGGGTGCGGCCGGTCATGCAGCGGGCGGCGATCTTGGCCAGCTGCACGCCGGTGGCCTTGGACACGAACGGCACCGTGCGCGAGGCGCGCGGGTTCACCTCCAGCAGGTAGACGGTGTCGGTGCCGTCCTCGTTGGACTGGATGGCGAACTGGGTGTTCATCAGGCCGACCACCTTCAGCGCCTTCGCCAGCTCGCGCACCTGCCGGCGCAGCTCGTCCTGGGTGGCCTGCGACAGCGAGTACGGCGGCAGCGAGCAGGACGAGTCGCCGGAATGCACGCCGGCCTCCTCGATGTGCTCCATCACGCCGCCGATCAGGGTGGCGCCGGTGGCGTCGGCGATCAGGTCGACGTCGACCTCGACCGCGTTGTCCAGGAAGCGGTCCAGCAGCACCGGCGAGTCGTTGGACACCTTCACCGCGTCGCGCACGTAGCGGGCCAGGTCGGCCTCGCCGTACACGATCTCCATGGCGCGGCCGCCCAGCACGTAGCTGGGACGCACGACCAGCGGGTAGCCGATCTCGCGGGCCAGGGCCAGCGCCTCGTCGGCGGTGCGCGCGGTGCGGTTCGGCGGCTGCTTCAGGCCCAGCTTCTCGACCAGCTGCTGGAAGCGCTCGCGGTCCTCGGCCAGGTCGATGGAGTCGGGGCTGGTGCCGACCACCGGCACGCCGTTGGCCTCCAGCGCGCGCGCCAGCTTCAGCGGGGTCTGGCCGCCGTACTGCACGATCACGCCCTTGGGCTGCTCCAGCTCGACGATCTCCAGCACGTCCTCGAGGGTGAGCGGCTCGAAGTACAGGCGGTCGGAGGTGTCGTAGTCGGTGGAGACCGTCTCCGGGTTGCAGTTGACCATGATGGTCTCGTAGCCATCCTCGCGCAGGGCAAGGGCGGCGTGGACGCAGCAGTAGTCGAACTCGATGCCCTGGCCGATGCGGTTGGGGCCGCCGCCCAGGATCATGATCTTGTCGCGGTTGCTCGGATTGGCCTCGCACTCGTCCTCGTAGGTCGAGTACAGGTAGGCGGTGCTGGTGGCGAACTCGGCGGCGCAGGAGTCCACGCGCTTGTAAACCGGGCGCACCTTGTGCGCGCGGCGCAGGGCGCGGACCGCGGCCTCGTTGGTGCCGGTCAGCTGCGCCAGGCGCGCGTCGGAGAAGCCGTCGCGCTTGAGCTTGCGCAGGCGCTTGCCGTCCAGCGAATCCAGCCCCTCGGCGGCCACCCGCTTCTCCTCGGCGATGATCTCCTCGATCTGGTCCAGGAACCACGGGTCGATGAACGACAGGGCGTGGATCTCCTCCACGCTCATGCCGGCGCGGAAGGCGTCGGCCACGTAGAACAGGCGCTCCGGGCCGGGAGCCTTGAGCTCGCGGCGCAGGGTCGCCAGGTCCTCCTCGTCCGCCAGGTCCAGGCCGGTCGGGTCGAAGCCCACCTTGCCGGTCTCCAGGCCGCGCAGGGCCTTCTGCACCGACTCGCGGAAGGTGCGGCCCATGGCCATCACCTCGCCCACCGACTTCATCTGGGTGGTCAGGCGCGAATCGGCCTGCGGGAACTTCTCGAAGGCGAAGCGCGGGATCTTGGTGACCACGTAGTCGATCGCCGGCTCGAACGAGGCCGGGGTCTTGCCGCCGGTGATCTCGTTCTTCAGCTCGTCCAGGGTGTAGCCCACCGCCAGCTTGGCCGCGACCTTGGCGATCGGGAAGCCGGTGGCCTTGGAGGCCAGCGCCGAGGAACGCGACACGCGCGGATTCATCTCGATCACCACGACGCGGCCGGTCTGGGCGTTGACGCCGAACTGCACGTTGGAGCCGCCGGTGTCCACGCCGATCTTGCGCAGCACCGCGATGGAGGCGTCGCGCAGGCGCTGGTATTCCTTGTCGGTCAGGGTCTGCGCCGGGGCCACGGTGATCGAGTCGCCGGTGTGCACGCCCATCGGGTCGAGGTTCTCGATCGAGCAGACGATGATGCAGTTGTCCGCCTTGTCGCGGACCACCTCCATCTCGAACTCCTTCCAGCCCAGCACCGACTCCTCGATCAGGACCTCGTGCACCGGCGACAGCTCCAGGCCGCGCTTGACGATCTCCTCGAACTCCTCGCGGTTGTAGGCGATGCCGCCGCCGCTGCCGCCCAGGGTGAAGGACGGGCGGATGATGGTCGGGTAGCCCACCTTGGCCTGGATCCCCACCGCCTGCTCGAAGCTCTTCGCCACCTCGGCCTTCGGGCACTCCAGGCCGATCTCCTGCATGGCCACGCGGAACAGCTCGCGGTCCTCGGCCATGCGGATGGCCTCGCGCGAGGCGCCGATCAGCTCGACGCCGTACTTCTCCAGCACGCCGTGGTCGGCCAGGTCCAGGGCGCAGTTGAGCGCGGTCTGGCCGCCCATGGTCGGCAGCAGCGCGTCCGGGCGCTCCTTGGCGATGATCTTCTCGACCGTCTGCCAGTTGATCGGCTCGATGTACACCGCGTCGGCGGTGTCCGGGTCGGTCATGATCGTGGCCGGGTTGCTGTTGACCAGCACCACCCGGTAGCCCTCCTCGCGCAGCGCCTTGCACGCCTGCGCGCCCGAGTAGTCGAACTCGCAGGCCTGGCCGATGACGATCGGGCCGGCGCCGATGATGAGGATGGTCTTGATGTCGCTGCGCTTGGGCATTTCGTTCTCTGGATTGCGGGGAGCGCGCCTTGGGCTGCGGCTCCCGGGCCGGTGGGCGTGCCGCGGCGGCCGGTCAGGCCGCCATCGAGGCCACGAAACGGTCGAACAGGGGCGCCACGTCGTGCGGGCCCGGCGAGGCTTCCGGATGGCCCTGGAACGAGAACGCCGGGGCGTCGGTCAGCTCGATGCCCTGGTTGGTGCCGTCGAACAGCGAGCGGTGTGTGACGCGCACGTTCGCCGGCAGGCTGGCCTCGTCGACCGCGAAGCCGTGGTTCTGCGAGGTGATCAGCACGCGGCCGCTGCCCAGCTCCTGCACCGGGTGGTTGGCGCCGTGGTGGCCGTTGGCCATCTTGATGGTACGCGCGCCGGCAGCCAGGGCCAGCAGCTGGTGGCCCAGGCAGATGCCGAACAGCGGCACCTTCTTGGCCAGGAACTCGCGGATCGCGGCGATGGCGTAGCCGCACGGCTCCGGGTCGCCCGGGCCATTGGACAGGAACACGCCGTCGGGATTCAGCGCCAGCACCTCGGTGGCCGGGGTCTTCGCCGGCACCACGGTGACCTCGCAGCCGCGCTCGGCGAGCATGCGCAGGATGTTGGTCTTCACGCCGAAGTCATAGGCGACGACGCGGTACTTCTTCTCCGCGCCGACGAAGGCGTTGCGGTCCAGGTCCAGCTGGCCCTCGGTCCAGGCGTAGCGCTCGGTGGTGCTGACCACCTGGGCCAGGTCCATGCCCTTCAGGCCCGGGAACTTGCGCGCCGCTTCCAGCGCGGTGTCCACGTCGATGCCCTCGCCCGCCATCAGCGCGCCGTTCTGGGCGCCGCGCTCGCGCAGCAGGCGGGTCAGCTTGCGGGTGTCGATGCCGGCGATGGCGACCACGCCGCGCACGGCCAGCCAGTCCTGCAGCGGGGCTTCGCTGCGCCAGTTGCTGGGGCGTCGCGGCACGTCGCGCACGATCAGGCCGGCCGACCAGACCTTGCCGGCCTCGTCGTCCTGGCCGGTGCAGCCGGTGTTGCCGATGTGGGGATAGGTCAGGGTGACCAGCTGCCGCGCATAGGACGGGTCGGTCACGATCTCCTGGTAGCCGGTCATGGCGGTGTTGAACACCACTTCGCCGACGGCGAGGCCACTTGCGCCTACGGATTCGCCCTCGAACACGGTGCCGTCTTCGAGGACGAGGATTGCGGGATGGGTCACGTCGTTCGCCTTCAGGTGGAGGAGCCCTGTCGCCGGCCCAGCCAGAGGCGGGCTGCAAAAAACCGCGGACTGGCATCTCTCCGGTCCGGGCATGGGGGTAACAGGCGAGCGGGAATTGTACCGGCGACGCCCCCAAAAGGGAACGCCGCCGTTCACGCGGCGAATGGTTTCGCGCGTCGTTCAGCCCTGGCCGAAAAGCAGGTCGCGCAAGGTGTACAGGCCCGGTGGGCGGCCCGCCAGCGCGGTGGCCGCCTGCAGCGCGCCGCGGGCGAAGATGTCGCGGCTGGTGGCGCGGTGCACGAGTTCGACGCGCTCGCCCTGCCCGGCGAACTGCACCGTGTGCTCGCCGACGATGTCGCCGGCGCGCAGGCTGGCGTACCGCGGCTCGGCGCCGCCGCGGGCGGCCGCCTCGCCCAGGGTCAGGGCGGTGCCCGAGGGGGCATCCTTCTTGTGCACGTGGTGCTGTTCGACGATGTCGCAGTCCCAGCCGGCCAGCGCGCGCGCGGCCTGCTCGACCAGTTCGTTCAGCACCGCCACGCCCACACTGAAGTTGGAGGCCCAAAGCACGGGGATCGTGGCGGCGGCCTGCTCCAGCGCCTGGCGCTGCCCGGCGGAGATGCCGGTGGTGCCCGAGACCAGCGGCCGGCGCCGCTTCACGCACTGCGCCAGCACCGGCTCGAAGCCTTCCGGCAGGCTGAAGTCGATGGCCACGTCGAAATCCGGGACCCCGGACAGTTCGGCCGCGGCGAACTGCGGGATGCCGTCGACCACCCGCTGCAGCGGCGCGCGGCCGGCCACCGCGGCGACCACCTGCCAGCGTTCGGGGGCGTCGGCGGCAAGCCGCAGCAGGGCCCGGCCCATGCGCCCGGAAGCGCCGTGAATGAGGATCCGCAGGGGCTTGTCCATAGGCCTCGCAGGCTAGCCGGGCGGCGGGTCCGCCGGCAAGCGCGGAAGCGGAATGCAGGGTGCGGCGCGGCGGGTGCCGCGCGGCTCACCAGACCAGGTCGTCGGGGACCTGGTAACGCGGGTCGGCGTAGGGATCCTCCTCCGCCGTGGCGTCGGGGTCGACCTTCAGCGCGACCGCCTGCGGGAAGATCTGCTCGGCCTGGGCCAGCACCTGGGCATCCACCAGCAGGTAGCGGCCATTGAGCTGGACCACGCCCAGCTGCCCGGCGTTGAGTTCGCGCAGCTGCGCGGCGGTGACGTAGATGCGCTTGATCTTGCCGCCGTACTCGAAGTGCCGGGCGATGTCGGCCGCCTCGTCGTTGAGGACCTTGTCCTTGAGCAGCTCCTCAAGCTTCGCGCGCGCCTCGCGGCGCTGGCGCGCCTCTTCCTGGCGGCGCTGCTCGGCTTCGATCCGCTCCTGCTTTTCCTGCTGCGCGCGCAGCGCCCAGGCCTTGCCCAGGTCGATCTCGCCCTCGTGGCGGCGCTTCGGCGCGGCCTCGCCCTTGCGCTGCGGGGCACCCTTGCGCGGCGCCCCGCCCTGCGGCGGACGCGGCTTGCCGCCCCCGTCCTTGCGCGGTGGCTGGCGGCGTTCGGGCGCGGGCGCCTTGAACCCTAGGTTGAGGAGCTGGTCGCGGAGGCTGTCGGTCATGGCATCAACGGGCCGCAGGCCCATGGGATCGGTGGCGGCGCGGGAGCGCCGGCGGTCAGTAGTGCGGCGGCGGCGGTTCGCTGCCCGGATCGGCGTAGAGCGCGCCGCGCAGCCCGCGCAGGTCGGCCAGCACCGCCTGCAGGATGGCGTCGGTGCGGGCGCGCTCCAGGCGCGCCTCGGCCAGCGCCTCGCTCAGCTCCGACAGCGCCTGCTCCTGGAACGCCAGGCGCGTTTCCAGCTCGACCAGCCGCTGTTCCAGATCGTCCTGACCGTACTGCATGGTGTTTCGTTCCTTGCCGCAGGGGCGGCACGCGGCGTGGCGGGCCGCCCGCTTCCCGGACGGCGCCGCCGTGCCCTGCCCGCCTCAGCGGGCGATGTCGAGCAGCTCGACGTCGAAGGTCAGGGTCGCATCCGGACCGATCACGCCACCCGGCGCGCCGTTGGCACCGTAGGCCAGGTCGGACGGGATCCAGAAGCGGTACTTGGCGCCCACCGGCATCAGCGACACGCCCTCGGTCCAGCCGGCGATCACGCTGCCCAGCGGGAACTCGGCCGGCTGGCCGCGCTGGTAGGAGCTGTCGAACACGGTGCCGTCCAGCAGCTTGCCCTCGTAGTTGACGCGCACGGTGTCGCTGGGGGTCGGACGCGCGCCGCTGCCCTGGCGCAGGACCATGTACTGCAGGCCCGACGGGGTGGTGATCACGCCCTTCTGCTTCTTGTTCTCGGCCAGGAAGGCGGCACCCTCTGCGCGGTTCTTCTCGGCCACGGCCTGCTGCTTGCGGGCCATGTAGGACTGCAGCGCGGCGCCGGCCTCCTGCTGGTTCAGCAGCGGTGTGCCCTTGGCGAACGCGGTGCGCACGGCCTGCATCAGCACGGCCAGGTCGATGTCGTCCTTGAGCGGGGCCAGCGACGGGCCGATCATGCGGTCGCCGATCAGCAGGCCGACCTGCTCGGCCGGCGGGGCCGGCGGCTCGGCGCCGGGCGCCATGCCCGGGACGCGCTGGCCCTGGCGGGCCGCCAGCGCGGCGCGCAGGGCGGCGTCGGTGGCGCGCGCCTGCTCCTCGGACTGCAGCGGCTGGCCGCCGGCGAAGGCGTTGGCGACGGCACGCTGCATCGCGTCCAGGTCCACGTGCGGGGCCAGCGGCTCGAACGAGCTGGCCACGTCCAGGCCGATCGCGTAGCTGACCTTGTCCTTCTCCGTGGCCAACGAGGCCTTGTCCTGGGCCATCGCCGCGCCGGTCATCACGCTCGCTCCCATCACCAGCGACGCCAGGGCGCCGCGCATGCGGTTGTTCATTCGTTACGGTTCCAATGAGGTGGATCGATCGCCGGCCCGGGGCCGGTCCGCGCGCATTGTCGCATGCGCCGCGGCGGCGGTCAGCGCGTGCCGGCGGCGCGCGGCGCCGGGCGCGCCAGCTCGCGCTCGATCGCCGCCACCAGGGCCGGGTCCAGCGGCTCGACCTTGCTTGGCCAGTTGCCGACCACCCGCCCGTCCCGGGAGACCAGGTACTTGTGGAAGTTCCAGCCCGGCTGCACCCCGGTGGCGGCGGCCAGGCGCCGGTACAGCGGCGTGGCTTCCTCGCCGATCACCTGGACCTTCTCGTACATGGGGAACTTCACTCCGTAGGTCAGGGTGCAGAACTCCTGGATCTGGGCCTCGTCGCCCGGCTCCTGGCCGCGGAAATCGTTCGAGGGGAAACCGATCACCGCGAAGCCGCGCCCGGCGTAACGCTGGTGCAGCGCCTCCAGGCCCTCGTATTGCGGGGTGAAGCCGCACTTGCTGGCGGTGTTGACCACCAGCAGGACCTGGCCGGCATGGCGTTCGGCCAGGTTCACCGGGGTGCGCGAGGCCAGCGGGCGGTACTCCAGATCCAGCAGGTCGCTGCCGACAGCCGCGGCCGGCGCCGCGAGCCCCAGGGAAATACCGATTGCCATCAACCACTTGGATGCTTTCATCATGTTCTCCGGGATTCCGGCCGGGATAGGCCATCAGTTGGGTTGGCGGGGATTTGACATGCCGTGTGCAGGTGTTATAGTTGAATACAACACCAGTCACCCAAAGCAGGACGCCCCATGAACCGGATTACCTACGCAGGCCGCCGCTTCTGGCTGATCGCGTCGGGCCTTGGCATGGCCCTGTGCTTCGTGGCCTGGTTGCCCGCCCAGGAAGGACGCGCGGGGGATTATGGCGCCGCCGAGGCCGCGATGGAGCGGGCCGAGGCGGGCCTGGAGGCGGCGACCGAACGCCCGGCCCACCGGCTGCGGGCCTCGCTGTCCATGCCCTATTTCTCCTTTGCGCACGCGCTGCGCACCCGGAGCTGACCGAATGAGCGACATCCAGTGGAGCGACGGCGCTCCGATCTACCGTCAATTGAAGGAGCGCGTGATCGCCATGATGCTCGACGGAATCCTCAAGCCGGGCGAAGCCCTCCCCTCGGTGCGCCAGGTGGCGGCCGAGTACCAGCTGAACCCGATCACCGTCTCCCGCGCCTACCAGGAGCTGGCGGATGAAGGCCTGGTCGAGAAACGCCGCGGCCTGGGCATGTTCGTGACCGAGGAGGCCTCGCGGAAGCTGCGCAGCAGCGAGCGCGACCGCTTCCTCAACGAGGAATGGCCCGCCGTGGTCGAGCGCATCCGGCGCCTCGGCCTGTCGCTGGAGGAACTGCTGCATGCCCTTGGGAACAACTGACATGACCGCCCTCGCCCCCGAAACCGCCGCCACCCCGGTCGTCACCGCCCGCGGCCTGCGCAAGGCCTACAAGCACAAGCTCGCGGTGGCCGGCGCCGACTTCGACATCGGCCCCGGACGCATCGTCGGCCTGATCGGCCCCAACGGCGCCGGCAAGACCACCGCGCTGAAAGCCATCCTCGGCCTGACCCCGTTCGACGGCCAGCTACGGGTGCTGGGCCTGGACCCGCGCACCCAGCGCGACGAACTGATGAACCAGGTGTGCTTCATCGCCGACGTGGCGGTGCTGCCGCGCTGGATGCGGGTGCGCGAGGCGGTCGACTTCGTGGCCGGGGTGCACCCGCGCTTCGACCGCGCCAAGTGCGAGCGCTTCCTGGCCAACACCCAGCTCAACCCGAAGCTGCGGGTGCGCGAGATGTCCAAGGGCATGATCGTGCAGCTGCACCTGGCCCTGGTGATGGCGATCGATGCGCGCCTGCTGGTGCTGGACGAGCCGACCCTGGGCCTGGACATCCTCTACCGCAAGCAGTTCTACCAGCGCCTGCTGGAGGACTACTTCGACGAGGACAAGACCATCCTGGTCACCACCCACCAGGTCGAGGAGATCGAGCACATCCTCACCGACGTGCTGTTCATCCGCGACGGCCGGATCGTGCTGTCGGCGGAGATGGAGCACCTGGCCGAACGCTACTGCGAGGTGCTGGTCGGCGCCAACCGCGTCGCCGAGGCTCGCGCCCTGGCCCCGGTCGACGAACGCGCCCTGCCCTTCGGCAAGAGCGTCTTCCTGTACGACGGCCTGGCGCCGGAGCGCGCCGCCGCCCTCGGCGAGGTCCGTACCCCCGGCCTGGCCGACCTGTTCGTGGCCCTGATGAAAGGAACCTACGCATGAATGCCCTTGCCGCCAACACCGCCGGCAACCGCTGGACCCGGACCTTCGCCTGGCTGCTGCGCCGCGAGTTCTGGGAAAACCGCGGCGGCTTCCTCTGGGCCCCGGTGATCACCGGCGGCATCGCCGTGGCCATGGCCACGCTGCTGGCCCTGGCCGGCGCCGTGCAGGCCCGCCGCCAGCTCGGCGGCGGCGAAGCCGAATCCATCGACGACCTGGGCGCCTACCTGAGGATCGTCGGCGCCGCCGGCGACGGCCTGCTGATGGCCGGCTGCAGCATGCTCAGCGCGGTGCTCGCCTTCGTGGTGTTCTTCTACGCCCTGGGCAGCCTGTACGACGACCGCCGCGACCGCAGCGTGCTGTTCTGGAAGTCGCTGCCGGTGTCCGATGCGCAGACCGTGCTGTCCAAGGCCGCCTGGGCCCTGCTGCTGGCGCCGCTGCTGTCGGTGCTGGTGGGCCTGGCCGTCGGCATCGCCCTGTGGCTGGTCGCGGCCGTGGCCATGCTGATCGGCGGCCTGCCGCATCCGGGCGCGCTGTTCACCCACAGCCATCCCTTCAGCGTCGCCGGGCGCCTGCTGGCCACCGTCCCGCTGGGCCTGCTGTGGTCGCTGCCGACCGTCGGCTGGCTGATGTTCTGCTCGGCCCTGGTGCGCAGCAAGCCGTTCCTGTGGGCCGCGCTGGTGCCGGTGCTGGGCTGCGTGATGCTCAGCGTGTTCGGCGCGGTGCCCGGCCTGGACCTGCCCTACGGCAAGATCTGGTACGTGGCGGTCTACCGCGGCCTGATGAGCGTGATGCCCGGCTCTTGGAGCGTGCACGGCATGGGCAGCCGGCTGCAGTCCGGCGAGATCCACGATCCGTCGCAGCTGGTCGCCGCGATCCTTGACCAGACCAGCAACTGGCAGCTGTACGCGAGCTGGGACCTGTGGATCGGCGCGGCCGTGGGCGCCGCCCTGGTCGCCGCCGCCATCCCCCTGCGCCGCTGGCGCGACGAAGCCTCGGCCTGAGCCGGGAGGAGCGACATGCGCAACCTGTTCCCGATCCTGCTGGTCCTGGCCGCGCTGCCGGCCGCCGCCGGCGCCGACGAGCGCCGCTGTGCGCACGAAGCCCAGCGCGCGGTGCAACTGGACCTGGACGGCGTCCGCACCGTGCGCCTGGTGACCGGCCAGCACACGGTGCGGGCCAAGGCCGCCGCCGGCGCCAGCCATCGCATCGCCGGGCGCGCCTGCGCATCCAGCGCCGCCCTGCTGCAGCAGCTGGAGCTGGTGCAGGAGAAGCAGGGCGACACCCTGGTGGTGGCCACCCGCGGTCCGGACCAGCGCGGCGGCCTGGGCATGGGCGCCTACGCCCGGCTGGACGTGGCCGGCACCGTGCCCGACGACGTCCTGGTGCAGCTGGTGGTCGGCTCCGGCGACGGCTTCGTCGAGGGCGTGGCCAGCGCCAGCGCCGACGTCGGCTCCGGCGATGCCAGCCTGCGCGGCGTGCGCGGCGCGGTCACCGCCAAGGTCGGCTCGGGCGACCTGGAGGTCGCCGGCAGCGGCCCGCTGAAGCTGCTGTCGCTCGGCTCGGGCGACGTGGTGGCGCGCGACGTGCGCGGCGAGGTCGAGGTCGGGGACATCGGTTCCGGCGACCTGGTCCTGGCCGACGTGCGCGGCGGCGTGCGCATCGACGGCATCGGTTCCGGCAACGCCCGCCTGCAGCGCGTCGGCGGCCCGGTGCGGGTCGGTTCGATCGGCTCCGGCGACCTGGACGTGCGCGGCGTCCCCGCCCTGGAGGTGCGCCACGTCGGCAGCGGCGACATCAGCCACCGCGACGTGGGGCGCGTCGAACTGCCCCGCCGCGATTGACGAAGGAGGACACCATGAACGCACCTGCTTCCCTTGCCCGCCGCACCCGTCCGCTGCTGCTGGCCGCGCTGCTGCCGCTGGCCGCGGTGGCCGCCCCCGCCGGCGGCGGGCCCGACGCCGACCTGGCCTCCGAACTGGCCGGCGCGCGCGCGGAGGTCGAGCGCGAGCTGGCCGCGGCCCGCGCCGAGCTGCAGTCCGGCAACCTCGAGCTGGGCGTCGGTGCGTACGTCGGCCCCAACAAGCACAAGGACGCGCGCAACGACCTGCCGCGCGGCGAAATTACCCCGGCCGGCGACCTGCTGGTCGACGGCAAGGCGGTGGCGATCGACGACGCCCAGCGCGCGCTGCTGCTGGCCTACCGCAGGCAGGCGATCGACGTGGCCGTGGCCGGGATCGAGGTCGGTGAGAAGGCGGCCAACGCCGCGCTGGATGTCGTCGACCGAGGCCTGCTGAGGCTGATGGCCAGTGCCATGACCGGCCGCCTGGAGCGCCAGCTGGAGTCCAGCCTGCGCTCCACCCTGGAACCGGGCATCCTGCAGCTGTGCCGCAACCTGCCCGGGCTGTACGCCTCGCAGCAGGCGCTGGCCGCGGCGGTGCCGGAGTTCCGGCCCTACGCCAGCATGACGCCGGAAGACGTCCACAACTGCGAAGCGGAAGTGCGGCGCGAATTCGCCCGACTCTGAGGAGCCCCAGCATGCGCATCCACGCCCCCATCCTCGCCCTCTCCCTGGCCGCGCTGCTGCCGCTGGCCGGTTGCAACAAGGAAGCACCCGCGCCGGCGGACGACGATCCGGCCAGCGCCGCGCCGGGCGAGTCGTTCGTCACCCGCAGCGTGCGCGCGGCGATGGACCGCGCCGCGCGCCGGCTGGAGGAGGAGAACATCAGCATCGGCGGCCGCCACCGCAACTGGGTGCAGTACGGCAAGGACACCAGCGACCTGCCGCGCGCCGAGATTACCCCGGCCGGCGACCTGCTGATCGAAGGCAAGGCGGTGGCCATCGACGAGACCCAGCGCCAGCTGCTGCTGGCGCACCGCCGGCAGCTGGTCTCCGTCGCCCAGGCCGGCCTGGCCCTGGGCTCGCGCGGCGCCGAATTGGGGGTGCGCGCCGCGACCGGCGCGGTCAAGGCCGCCCTCACCGGCAAGACCGGGGAACTGGAGAAGCGCATGGAGGCCGAGGGCAAGCGCATCGAGGCCGAAGCCAGCGCACTGGTGTGCGGGCGCCTGCCGGGCCTGCTCGCCACCCAGCAGGCGCTGGCCGCGGCGCTGCCCGAGTTCCGGCCCTATGCGCGGCTGGAGCCGGAGGACGTGGAGACCTGCGGCCAGGACGGCCAGCGCAAGCGCAAGCTGCAGGTGCAGGCCGGGCTGGTCGGCGTCGGCGCCGAGATGAGCGCCGGCGGCGACGATCCGGCAGGCTTCGAGCTGGATGCCGCCGCCGAGGCGGACGCCGCCGCACGCGACGCCTCCTTGCGGATGTAATCCTCACGTCGCGGCCGGCGCCGCGGCGATTCCAGGGCCGCCCGCGCGGCCCTCTTTTTTTAGCCGCCGCCCCCGCCGGGTTTGCCGTGGATGCCGCCGCGCGCCAGCAGCGCCGGATCCAGCAGCGGGGCCAGGGTCTTCTCCGGCAGCCCGGTGACCTTCATCGCCACCTCCAGCACCGGACGGCCTTCCTTGTAGGCCTGCTTGGCGATGGCCGCGCCCTTCTCGTAGCCGATCACCGGGTTGAGCGCGGTGACCAGGATCGGGTTGCGGTCCAGCGCCTGCTTCACCACGTCGGTGCGCACCCTGAGGCCGGCGATGCAACGGTCGGCCAGCAGCCGCGACACGTTCGACAGCAGCTGCACGGATTCGAGCAGGTTGGCCGCGACCAGCGGCAGGGTCACGTTGAGCTGGAAGTTGCCGGTCTGGCCGGCCACGGTAATGGCGGTGTGGTGGCCGATCACCTGCGCGGCGGCCATCACCGTGGCCTCCGGGATCACCGGGTTGACCTTACCCGGCATGATCGAGCTGCCCGGCTGCAGCGCCGGCAGCTCCACCTCGCCCAGGCCGGCCAGCGGCCCGGAGTTCATCCAGCGCAGGTCGTTGGCGATCTTGATCAGGGCCACCGCCAGCGCGTTGAGCTGGCCGGACAGTTCCACCGCGTCGTCCTGGGAGGCCAGGCCCTCGAACTTGTCGGCCGCGCTCTCGAAGCGGGTGCCGGCCAGGCGCGACAGCGCGCGCGCGGCACGTTCGCCGAAGCGCGGGTCGGCGTTGATGCCGCTGCCGATCGCGGTGCCGCCCAGCGGCAGCCGGCGCAAGCGCTTGAGCGCGTCCTCCAGGCGGCCTTCGGCGGAGGCCAGCTGCGAGGCCCAGGCCCCGAATTCCTGGCCGAAGGTGAGCGGCATCGCATCCATCAGGTGGGTGCGGCCGGTCTTGACCACCTTGCGCAGTTCGCGGGCGCGTTTCTCGATGGTGCGGCGCAGGTGGCGGATCGCCGGCAGCAGGTCCTCGACCACCGCCAGCTGGGCGGACACGCGGATCGCGGTGGGCACCACGTCGTTGGAACTCTGCCCCAGGTTGACGTGGTCGTTGGGATGCACGGCGCGCTTGCCGGCCTTGCCCGAGGCATTGGCCAGGCTGGCGATCACCTCGTTGGCATTCATGTTGGACGAGGTGCCCGAGCCGGTCTGGTAGATGTCCACCGGGAAGTGGGCGTCGTGCAGGCCTTCGGCCACCTCCAGCGCCGCTGCGCGGATCGCGCCGGCCACGTTCTTGGGCAGCAGGCCCAGGCCGGCGTTGACCTCGGCCGCGGCGGCCTTGACCAGGCCGAGGGCGCGGATGAAGCCGCGTGGCATCGGCCGCCCGGACACCGGGAAGTTCTGCACCGCGCGCTGGGTCTGCGCGCCCCACAGGGCGTCGGCGGGAACCTGCAGCTCGCCCATGCTGTCGTGCTCGACCCGGGTGCGCCGGGCCGGCGCGGTGGTATCGGGCCGCGCCGGGGACTTCCTGGCGCGGGGGGAACGTGCGGGGGATGGACTCATGGCCGTCTCCGGCGTTTGGGGATCGCGGCGAGCATACCCCCGCCGGTGTCCATGGCTGTCGCCACTCCGCGGCCCCGGTCTGTTCCGGTCATGCAACTGTGCTGCGTACTCCCCGCGGCACGGACAAGCGAAGCGCCCAAAGCGGGCGCGATCGCCTGGGTGGTGGCGTGCATGCCCCCAGGACTCCGGCCGCTTGCCGTGGCGGGCTCCGGTCGGAGCCGCGACCCGGACGTGCCCGAAGACGCGGTGGTGCGTGGGTGCGGCGCAAGCAGGCCATGGATGGCCTGCGGTCGCGCGTTGGAGCCAGGATGGCGGAGTCGCGCGATGCGCCGCACCCACGGAGCGCCGCGGCTCCGCCCGAAGCCGGCCACCTGGCCGAGGGGCCCCAACCAGGCCAGGTTCTCGCCCCAATGCGCTGTGCTGCGCCAGAATCGCCGGCGCGTGGCGACGCGCCAGGTGCCCCGCCCGGCACGTCCCGCGTGCACGCCTTAAACTATGCGGCCCTGTTTCCCAGCCAGCCGCCTTCCAATGACGGATTCCGCCCTGCTCGCCCTGTCCCCGCTCGACGGCCGCTACGCCGGCAAGGTCGACGCCCTGCGCCCGATCTTTTCCGAGTACGGCCTGATCCGCGCCCGCGTGCGGGTGGAGATCGAGTGGCTGCTGGCCCTGGCCGCCGAGCCGGGCATCGCCGAGCTGCCGGCGTTCTCCGAAGGCGCGCGCCAGCGCCTGCGCGCACTGGCCGACGGCTTCTCGGTGGCCCATGCCGCGCGGGTCAAGGAAATCGAGCGCACCACCAACCACGACGTCAAGGCGGTGGAGTACTTCATCAAGGAGCAGCTGCGCGACGACGCCGAGCTGGGCCCGGCACTGGAGTTCGTGCACTTCGCCTGCACCAGCGAGGACATCAACAACCTGTCCTACGCCCTGATGCTGCGCCAGGCGCGCGACGAGGTGCTGCTGCCGGCGCTGGACGGCGTCACCGCCACCCTGCGCAAGCTGGCCCACGAGCAGGCCGGCCAGCCGATGCTGTCGCGCACCCACGGCCAGACCGCCTCGCCCACCACCCTGGGCAAGGAGATCGCCAACGTGGTCGCGCGCCTGGAACGCCAGCGCAGGCAGATCGCCGCGGTCGAGCTGAGCGGCAAGATCAACGGCGCGGTCGGCAACTACAACGCCCACGCCATCAGCTACCCGGACGTGGACTGGCCGGCCTTCGCCCGCCGCTTCGTCGAGTCGCTGGGCCTGCCGTTCAACCCCTACACCACCCAGATCGAGCCGCACGACAACGTCGCCGAGCTGGGCGACGCGGTGCGCCGCGCCAACACCGTGCTGGTCGACCTGGCCCGCGACATCTGGGGCTACATCTCGCTGGGCTACTTCAAGCAGAAGCTCAAGGAAGGCGAGATCGGCTCCTCGACCATGCCGCACAAGGTCAACCCGATCGACTTCGAGAACGCCGAGGGCAACTTCGGCATCGCCAACGCCCTGTTCGAGCACTTCTCGGCCAAGCTGCCGATCAGCCGCTGGCAGCGCGACCTCACCGACTCCACCGTGCTGCGCGCCCTGGGCACCGCCTTCGGCCACACCCAGGTGGCCCTGGACTCGCTGGCCAAGGGCCTGGGCAAGCTGGAAGTGAACCCGCAGCGCCTGCAGGCCGACCTGGACGCGGCCTGGGAAGTGCTGGCCGAGGCCGTGCAGACGGTGATGCGGCGCCACGGCCTGCCCAACCCGTACGAGCAGCTCAAGGCCCTGACCCGCGGCCATGGCATCGACGCGGAGGCCATGCGCGCCTTCATCGCCTCGCTGGACCTGCCGGAGGAGGCCCGCGCCCGCCTGGCCGCGCTGACCCCGGCCGGCTACACCGGCCTGGCCGAACGCCTGGCGCGCGAGATCTGATCCACCCTCCCGGCCCGCAACAGCGGGCCGGGCCTTTTCCGGGGGCGCCCCACATCCGCTTGAGCCTGCTCAAGGCCGGCTCCGCCCCCTGCGCTATCCTGCCGGCCGAGGCCACCGCCCGCCCGTGCCGCGGCCCCGGGCTGCGCGCCAAGCCGATTCCATGCCCACCCACATCGACGTCGCCGCACCGCACCGCGCAAGCGCCTACGCGCGCCGCGGCCCCCGCGTGCCCGACCGGAACACCCCATGACCTCCAAGCACCCCGCGAAATCCCCCAAGACCACCAAGGCCAGCAAGACCACGAAAGCCGCCAAGGCTGCCCGGACCATCAAGCCCGCCAGGAGTGCCCGGGCGGCCAGGGTCGCCACTCCGGCCCGCCCCGCACGCAAGCCGGCCGCCAAGGCCGCCCCGCGCGCCCGCACCCTGCCGTTCGAGGTCGATGCCACCGCCAACCAGCCACTGGGCATGTCGCCGCAGGCCTTCCTGCGCGACTACTGGCACAAGCGTCCGCTGCTGGTCCGCAACGCCTTCCCCGGCTTCCAGACCCCGGTGATGCCCGAGGACCTGGCCGGACTGGCCTGCGAGGAAGGCGTGCTGGCGCGGCTGATCAGCCACGACCGCGGCAACGACGCCTGGGACGTGCGCCACGGCCCCTTCCAGGAGGAGGACTTCCCGGGCATGCCCGACCACGACTGGACCCTGCTGGTCCAGGACGTGGACAAGTGGGACCCGGACGTGGCCGCCCTGCTGGAGCACTTCCGCTTCCTGCCGCGCTGGCGCATCGACGACATCATGATCAGCTTCGCCGCCACCGGCGGCTCGGTCGGCGCCCACGTCGACCACTACGACGTGTTCCTGCTGCAGGCCCACGGCCACCGCCGCTGGATGATCGACGCTTCGGTGGCGATGGGCCGCCCGGCGCCGGACCTGTCCTTCCGCGAGGACGTGGCGATCAAGCTGCTGCGCCAGTTCAACCCGACCCACGACTGGGTGCTGGCCCCGGGCGACATGCTCTACCTGCCGCCGCTGGTGCCGCACCACGGCGTGGCCGAGGATCCCTGCCTGACCTTCTCGGTGGGCATGCGCGCCCCCTCGGCCGCCGAGCTGATGGGCGACTGGCTGGACGAGGTGCTGCTGGGCGCCGACGAGGCGATCCGCTACCACGACGAGGACCTGGCCCTGCCGGCCGACCCCAACGAGATCGACGTGGCTGCGATGAACCGCGTGGTCGAGGCGCTCAACGCCATCCGCATGAACGACCCGGACCGGCTCGGCGACTGGTTCGGCCGCTTCATCACCACCTACCGTGCCGCCGGCGAGGTCATGCCCTCCGGCCGCGAACTGCCACGCGAAGGCGTGGAGGAAGTGCTGGCCCAGGGCGGCACCCTGCACCGCCACCCGGCTTCGCGCCTGGCCTGGCGCCGCCGCCACGACGGCGGCAACGCCAGCCTGTACTGCAGCGGCCAGACCCTGGAGCTGCCGCTGGCCGACGCCCGCTACCTGGCCGACGCCGGCATGCTGGACCTGGGCGCCTGGCAGCGCCTGTCGGCCGCCGGCCGCGATGCCGCCTTCGCCCTGTACCAGGCCGGCCATTACGGCCTGGACACCGGTGCCGGCGGGGACGACGCCGGGGACGAGGCCGAAGGCGAATGAGCCCGGCCGCCGTCGCCCTGGCCGACTACGCCCGCGAGCACGCCGCCGTGCACGCGGTGCGCACCACGGTGTTCGTGGAAGGCCAGGGCGTGCTGGTGGAACTGGAGCGCGACGCGCTGGACCCGGTCAGCATCCACGTCCTGGCCCGGGACGCCGACGGCACCCCGGTCGGCACCGCGCGCCTGACCCCGGACCGCCGCATCGGCCGCATGGCGGTGCTGCCCGGCCACCGCGGCCGCGGCATCGGCGAGGCCATGCTGGCAGCCCTGGTCGCCCATGCCCGTGCCCAGGGCTGGGCCGAGGTGGGCCTGCACGCGCAGCTGCACGCCCTGGCGTTCTACGCCCGCGCCGGCTTCGTGCCCTGCGGGCCGGTATTCACCGAAGCCGGGATCGAGCACCGGCGCATGGCCCGGCGCCTGCCCGGGGCCAGTCCGGTGGAAGACGCCGAGGCCGCCGCCGCGGTCCTGCTCGGCCTGGCCGCCCATGCCCGCCGCGGGCTGGGCATCTACAGCCGCGCCCTCGACCCCGGCCTGCTGGACCGGCGCGAGGTGGTCGACGCCCTGCGCCGCTTCGCCACCCGCCCCGGTCGCCGCCAGGTGCGGATCCTGCTGCAGGATGCCGCCGCCCCGCAGCGCGAGGACGCGCCGCTGCTGGCCTTGGCCCAGCGCCTGCCCAGCGTGTTCGAGCTGCGCGAGGTCGCCGACCCGGTGGACGCGCGCTATCCCTCGGCCTATGCCTTCAACGACGCCGGCGGCGCGCTGTTCCGGCCGCTGGGGCAGCGCTTCGAGGGCGAAGGCGGGATCGATGACGGCCCGGCCGCACGCCGCCTGGCCCATGCCTTCGCACCGGTGTGGGAGCGCTCGCGGCCGTGCACCGAACTGCGCGCGCTGGGCTGACCGGCACGTAACCGGTTCCAGCGCGGCGCCCGTGCGCGGCGTCACGTTGCGGTGCAGGCAGCCGGCCGGCGTCGCATCCGGCGAGTGTGAACAGGACCAGACGATACACAGCTGGAACAGGCCATCCACCCTTTGGATAAGGCCCCCCGCGAATGAATGGGGGTTATACTTTTGCGGCTTTCCGGGCCGGCCAAGGGGCCAGGTTCCGGGGTCAGCGGCGCGCCCGCCCATCCTCCAGACGCGACATATCGTGGACAACCTACTCAAGCAGTTTGCGCAGTCTTCGCAGCTCGGCAGCAATGCCGCCTTCATCGAGGACCTGTACGAGCAGTACCTGGTCTCCCCCGACAGCGTGGACCCGAAGTGGAAGGCCTACTTCGACGGGTTCAAGGGACGCGAAGCCGGAGACGTGCCGCACTCGGCGGTCATCGCCCACGTGGCCGAGGCCGCCCGCAACGCCGCCAATGCCGCGCCGGTGGCGCAGGGTGCCGGCGACGAGCGCGAGCGCAACGTCGGCCGCCTGATCACCGCCTACCGTTCCCGCGGCCACCTCGGCGCCAGGCTCGATCCGCTGGGCCTGACCCCGCCGATGAACCCGCCGGACCTGGGCCTGGAGTTCCACAACCTGTCCGAGCGCGACCTGGACGCCGAGTTCAGCACCGGTGGCCTGGCCGGCCAGCCGCGGATGAAGCTGCGCGACCTGCTGGCGCGCCTGAAGGCGACCTACACCGGCTCGATCGGCGCCGAGTTCATGCACATGGCCGAGGTCGAGCAGCGCCAGTGGCTGTACCAGCGCCTGGAGCTGGCCGGCGGCGACTACAACCTCAGCGCCGAGACCCGCAAGCGCGTGCTGGAGCGGCTGACCGCCGCCGAGGGCCTGGAGCGCTACCTGCACACCAAGTACGTCGGCCAGAAGCGCTTCTCGCTGGAAGGCGGCGAATCGCTGATCCCGCTGCTGGACACCGTGGTCCGCCAGGCCGGCGTCGACAAGGTCAAGGACATCGTCATCGGCATGGCCCACCGCGGCCGCCTGAACGTCCTGGTCAACACCCTCGGCAAGAACCCGCGCAAGCTGTTCGACGAGTTCGAGGGCAAGTTCGAGCACGACGCCGTGGCCCACGCCGGCGACGTGAAGTACCACATGGGCTTCTCGGCCGACATCGCCACCCCGGGCGACCCGGTCCACCTGGCCCTGGCCTTCAACCCCTCGCACCTGGAGATCGTCGACCCGGTGGTCGCCGGCTCCGCCCGCTCGCGCCAGGAGCGCCGCGGCGACACCGAGCGCAGCAAGGTCCTGCCGGTCCTGATCCACGGCGACGCCGCGTTCGCCGGCCAGGGCGTGGTGATGGAGCTGTTCCAGATGTCGCAGGCGCGCGGCTTCGCCGTCGGCGGCACCGTGCACATCGTGGTCAACAACCAGGTCGGCTTCACTACCAGCAACAAGGAAGACGCCCGCTCCACGCTGTACTGCACCGACGTGGCCAAGATGGTCGGCGCCCCGGTGTTCCACGTGAACGGCGACGACCCGGAGGCGGTGGTGTTCGTGGCCAAGCTGGCCTACGAGTTCCGCCAGAAGTTCAAGAAGGACGTGGTCATCGACCTGGTCTGCTACCGCCGCCACGGCCACAACGAGGCCGACGAGCCGGCGGCGACCCAGCCGGTGATGTACCAGACCATCCGCAAGCACCCGACCACCCGCGAGCTGTACGCCAGCAAGCTGGAGAAGGAAGGCGTGATCGCCCCCGACGAGGGCAAGGTGCTGGTCGACGGCTACCGCAACAAGCTCGACGCCGGCGAGGTCACCACCGAGCTGGCGCCCTCCAAGCCCGAGGACTACGAGCTGACCATCGACTGGTCCAAGTACCTGTCGGGCAAGGTTTCCGATCCGGTCGATACCCGGGTCAAGAAGGGCACGCTGCAGCAGCTGGCCAAGCTGATCAACACCATCCCGCAGGGCGTGGTGCTGCACCCGCGCGTGGCCAAGATCTACGACGACCGCCTCAAAATGAGCGCCGGCGAGCTGCCGGGCGACTGGGGCTTCGCCGAGAACCTGGCTTACGCCACCCTGCTGGCCGAGGGCCATGGCCTGCGCCTGGTCGGCCAGGACGCCGGCCGCGGCACCTTCTTCCACCGCCACGCGATCCTGCACGACCAGAAGACCGACGCGTACTACATGCCGCTGCGGCAGCTGGTCGAAAGCCCCGAGCGCTGCACCGTGATCGACTCGCTGCTGAGCGAGGAGGCGGTGATGGCGTTCGAGTACGGTTTCTCCACCACCGACCCGAACACCCTGGACATCTGGGAAGCCCAGTTCGGCGACTTCGCCAACGGCGCCCAGGTGGTGATCGACCAGTTCATCGCCGCCGGCGAGGCCAAGTGGGGCCGCATCTCCGGCCTGACCCTGCTGCTGCCGCACGGCTACGAAGGCCAGGGCCCGGAGCACAGCTCCGCGCGCCTGGAGCGCTTCCTGCAGCTGTGCGCGCTGGAGAACATGCTGGTCTGCGTGCCCACCACCCCGGCCCAGTGCTTCCACATGCTGCGCCGGCAGATGAAGATGAGCACCCGCAAGCCGCTGGTGGTCATGTCGCCGAAGTCGCTGCTGCGCCACAAGCTGGCCGTGTCCACCCTGGACGAGCTGGCCAACGGCGAGTTCCAGCACCTGATCCCGGACGCCTCCGCCGACCCCAAGAAGGTCAAGCGCGTGGTGCTGTGCTCGGGCAAGGTCTACTACGACCTGCTGGAGGACGCACAGAAGCGCGGCCAGGACGACGTGGCCATCATCCGCGTCGAGCAGCTGTACCCGTTCCCGCGCGCCCTGCTGTCGGCCGAACTGCAGAAGTACGGCAAGGCCGCCGACGTCATCTGGTGCCAGGAAGAACCGCAGAACCAGGGCGCCTGGTACCAGATCAAGCACCACCTGCAGGCCTGCCTGGCCAAGGGCCAGGCGCTCAGCTACGCCGGCCGCAGCCGCTCGCCCTCGCCCGCCGTCGGCCATTTCGCCGACCACGTGGCCGAGCAGCAGCAGCTGGTCGCCGACGCGCTGGTCAACCCGCCCGGCAGCCAGATCGTCGCCGAATAATCGGCGGCACCACAAAACACCGCCTTTCCGCCCTACCGACATACGCCCCAAGGACGCCCCATGGCCACCGAAGTCAAAGTTCCGGTCCTCCCCGAATCCGTCTCCGACGCCACCATCGCCAGCTGGCACAAGAAGGCCGGTGACTCGGTCAAGCGCGACGAGAACCTCGTGGACCTGGAGACCGACAAGGTCGTGCTCGAGGTCCCCTCGCCGGTCGACGGCGTGCTGAAGGAGATCAAGTTCTCCGAGGGCGACACGGTGACCAGCCAGCAGGTGCTGGCGATCATCGAGGAAGGCGCGGTGGCCGCCGCGGCCCCGGCGGAAGAGAAGAAGGCGGAAGAGCCCAAGGCCGAGGCCCCGAAGGCCGAAGCCCCGGCCAAGGCGGCGGCCCCGGCCCCGGCCGCCAAGGCCGCCGGCGGCGAACTGCCCCCGGGCGCCCGCGCCACCGCCATCCGCGAGGGCGTGGACCCGTCGCAGGTCGAGGGCACCGGTCGCCGCGGCGCGGTGACCAAGGAGGACATCCTCAACTACGCCCGCACCGGCGGCGCCGGCAAGGCCGGCGGCGCGCGCCCCGAGGAGCGCGTGCCGATGACCCGCATCCGCAAGCGCATCGCCGAGCGCCTGATGCAGTCCAAGGACTCCATCGCCATGCTGACCTCGTTCAACGAGGTCAACCTGGCCAAGGTCTCGGCCGCGCGCAAGGAACTGCAGGAGGACTTCCAGAAGACCCACGGCATCAAGCTGGGCTTCATGAGCTTCTTCGTGAAGGCCGCCGCCAACGCCCTGCAGCGCTTCCCGATCATCAACGCCTCGGTCGACGGCGACGACATCATCTACCACGGCTACTCGGACATCTCGATCGCCGTGTCCACCGACAAGGGCCTGGTCACCCCGGTGCTGCGCAACGTCGAGCGCATGTCCTTCGCCGACATCGAGAAGGGCATCGCCGAGTACGCCAAGAAGGCGCGCGACGGCAAGCTGGGCCTGGAGGACCTCCAGGGCGGCACCTTCACCATCACCAACGGCGGCACCTTCGGCTCGCTGATGTCGACCCCGATCGTCAACCCGCCGCAGAGCGCCATCCTGGGCATGCACGCCATCAAGGAGCGCCCGATCGCCGAGAACGGCCAGGTCGTGATCGCGCCGATGATGTACATCGCCCTGTCCTACGACCACCGCATCATCGACGGCAAGGACGCGGTGCAGTTCCTGGTGGACATCAAGAACCAGCTCGAGAATCCGAACCGCATCCTGTTCGGTCTGTAAGAGCCGAGAGTCGGGATTCGGGATTCGGGACCGGCGGCGCCGCTGCGCGCCGCTTCCCGCTTTTCGAATCACTAATCACCAATCCCGAATCACAGAGCGAATCAAATGAGCGAACAGTTCGACGTCGTCGTCATCGGTGCCGGCCCCGCCGGCTACCACGCCGCGATCCGCGCCGCGCAGCTGGGCCTGAAGACCGCCTGCATCGACGCCGCGCTGGGCAAGGACGGCAAGCCGGCCCTGGGCGGCACCTGCCTGCGCGTGGGTTGCGTCCCGTCCAAGGCGCTGCTGGACTCGACCCACCAGTACGAGAACATGCTGCACAAGTTCGACCAGCACGGCATCAGCTTCAAGGACGCCGCGATCGACGTGCCGAAGATGATCGCCCGCAAGGACGGCATCGTTAAGCAGTTCACCGGCGGCATCGCCATGCTGTTCAAGGCCAACAAGGTCGCCCCGTACTACGGCTTCGCCCAGCTGCAGCCGGGCAACGTGGTCAAGGTCAAGCAGCACGACGGTTCCGAGGTCGAACTCAAGGGCAGCAACGTGATCCTGGCCGCCGGCTCGGATTCGATCGAGCTGCCGTTCGCGAAGTTCGACGGCGAGAACATCGTCGACAACGTCGGCGCGCTGGACTTCACCGAGGTCCCGAAGCGGCTGGCCGTGATCGGCGCCGGCGTCATCGGCCTGGAACTGGGCAGCGTGTGGAAGCGCCTGGGCGCCGAGGTCACCATCCTCGAGGCGATGCCGGAGTTCCTGCCGGCCGCCGACGCCGAGGTCTCCAAGCTGGCCGCGCGCGAGTTCAAGAAGCAGGGCCTGGACATCAAGCTGGGCGCCAAGGTCTCCAAGGCCGAGGTCACCGGCAAGGGCAAGAAGAAGGAAGTCGCCATCACCTTCGCCGACGACAAGGGCGAGCAGACCCTGGTGGTCGACAAGCTGCTGGTGGCCGTGGGCCGCCGTGCCGCCACCCGCGGCCTGCTGGCCGAGGGCACCGGCGTGCAGGTCAACGAGCGCGGCCAGATCGTGGTGGACGAGCACTGCCACACCGGCGTGGACGGCGTCTGGGCGGTCGGTGACTGCGTGCGCGGCCCGATGCTGGCGCACAAGGGCTTCGAGGAAGGCATCGCCGTGGCCGAGCTGATCGCCGGCCTGCCGGGCCACGTCAACTTCGACACCATCCCCTACGTGATCTACACCTCGCCGGAGATCGCCTGGGTCGGCAAGACCGAGCAGCAGCTCAAGGCCGAGGGCGTGCCCTACAAGGCCGGCAGCTTCCCGTTCGCCGCCGTCGGCCGCGCCGTGGCCATGGCCGAGGCCACGGGCTTCGTGAAGGTACTGGCCCACGCCGAGACCGACCGCGTGCTGGGCCTGCACATCATCGGCCCGAACGCCTCCGAGCTGGTGCACGAGGGCGTGCTGACCATGGAGTTCAGCGGCTCGGCCGAGGACCTGGCGCGCATCTGCCACGCCCACCCGACCCTGTCGGAGGCGATCCACGATGCCGCCATGGCGGTGGACAAGCGCGCCATCCACAAGGCGAACTGAGCTCGCCTCGTGGATGCAGGCATCCGCGCGGCGGATGCCTGCATGCGTACTGCCATCCCGCCGTTCCGCGCCGTTGGCGCGGGCCGCCCCCAACCTGGGGCTACGGCACGACGCCGGGCTGCCTCGGGCAGCCACGGCGCCAGCCAGGCTCTCCCGAGCCATGGCACGAAGCCGGGCCAATGCCCGGCTTCGCGTTTTTCCGGTTCCGGCCAAACCAGGAGCTGAGCGATGGAAAACAAGGGACTTCCACCCCGCGCCACCGCCGCCCTGTACGGCGCCGCCGGCGTGCTCTTCATCCTCGGCGCCGTCCATGGGGGACGCCCCGGCTTCAGCGCCGTCGGCGTGGCCTGCCTCGCCCTGGTCGTCCTGGTCTGGCTGCGCCGCGACCGCGGCAACGGCTGAACAGCGCCCCATGCGCCCCGGCATTCCCCCATCCCTCCCCCAACGGAACTGATCCATGCGTTCTATCTGCGTCTATTGCGGCTCCAATGCCGGTTCCAAGCCCGCCTACGCCGAGCGCGCCATCGCCCTGGGCGAGCGCATCGCCCGCGACGGCCTGCGCCTGGTCTACGGCGGCGGCAACGTCGGCCTGATGGGCACCGTCGCCAACGCGGTGCTGGCCGCCGGCGGCGAGGTCACCGGCGTGATCCCCCGGCAGCTGGCCGACTGGGAAGTGGCCCACCGCGGCCTGACCGAGCTGGAGATCGTCGGCTCCATGCACGAGCGCAAGATGCGCATGTTCGAGCTCTCCGACGCCTTCGTCGCCCTGCCCGGCGGCTTCGGCACCATGGAGGAGATCTTCGAGATGCTGACCTGGCGCCAGCTGGGCATCGGCAACAAGCCCTGCGCCTTCCTCGACATCGAGGGCTTCTACGCCCCGCTGATCGGCATGATCGACCGCATGGTCCAGGAGCGCTTCCTGCACCCGGACCAGCGCGCCGACCTGTGGTACGGCAGCGACATCGACCAGATGCTGGCGTGGATGCGGGATTACCAGCCGGCGCAGGCGAGCAAGTGGATCGACGAGAAGCGCCGCAGCGTCATGAAGTAAACCGCCGTGATGGCGGCCAGGCCGCTGGCGCGTGGCGACGCGCCACACGTCGCCAGCGCCTTGGCGCTTTCCCGGCGCGGATCGACGGGAAGCGCCGCAGCGTCATGAAGTAAACCGTCGCGCCTCGCCGCGCACGCTGCCTGCAGTGCATGGATGGGCCTGTGCTCCCATGCCACGCCCCGGCCACGGCGCCGCTTTGCTTTCACGCGTCCGCTCGCGAAAATCCGGGGACTGGTCCCGGCGGCACCGGGACGACGGAGGACCAACCATGTCGCTTGCCGCTCCCTTCCCCGCGTTCCGCATCCACAACGACGAGGCCGGCTACCGCAGCGGCATCGAGCAGGTCACGCTCGACGACCTGTCCCCGGGCGAGGTCGTGGTCAAGGCCGCCTGGTCCTCGGTCAACTACAAGGACGCGCTGGCCGGCACCGGCAAGGGCAAGATCCTGCGCCGCTTCCCGCTGGTGGGCGGGATCGACGTGGCCGGCCACGTGGTTGCCTCCACCGATCCGAAGTTCCGCGAGGGCGACGAGGTGCTGGTCACCGGCTGCGGCCTCAGTGAGACCCGCGATGGCGGCTACTCGGCCTACGTGCGGCTGCCGGCCGAATGGGTGGTCGCCCTGCCCCGCGGCCTGGACCTGCGCCAGAGCATGGTCCTGGGCACGGCCGGCTTCACCGCGGCCCTGGCCTTGTACCGCATGCGCGAGAACCGCCAGCGCCCGGAGCTGGGCCCGCTGGCGGTGACCGGCGCCACCGGCGGCGTCGGTTCGATGGCGGTGGCGATCTTCAGCAAGGCCGGCTACGAGGTGCACGCGGTCAGCGGCAAGGCCGACCAGGCCGGATACCTGAGGTCGCTGGGCGCCAGCCAGGTGCTGGGCCGCGAGGCGCTGGAGGCCAGCCGTCCGCTGGAGTCGGTGCGCTTCGGCGGCGGCCTGGACAACGTCGGCGGGCCGATGCTGGTCAGCCTGCTGGCGCAGACCCCGCCCTACGGCAACGTTGCCGCCGCCGGCCTGGCCGCCAGCCCGGGGCTGGACGCGCTGACGGTGATGCCCTTCATCCTGCGCGGGGTGTCGCTGCTGGGCATCGGTTCGGCAGGCACGGCGCGCGACATCCGCGACGACATCTGGGCGCTGCTGGCGGACGAGTGGAAGCCGGCACGGCTGGACGCCATCGCCACCGCCGAGGTCACCCTGGAGGAGCTGCCGCAGGTGTTCGGACGCATGCTGGCCGGGCAGTCGCTGGGCCGCACGGTGGTGCGGATCGGGTAAGGGCGCGGCGCGGGCGCCCGGTGCGCTACCCGCCGCGCCGGACGGCCTCCGGCGGCCGGCGCCGGGACCCGCCAGGCCCCAGCGCCGCGCCGCGGGCCTACTGCGGCGCATCCTCCAGCGGGTAGACCCGCACGTAGTCCACCTCCAGCCAGATCGGGAAGGCGGCATCGTCCACGCCCTGCACGCCGCCCCAGTTGCCGCCCACGGCCAGGTTCATCACCAGGTGGAAGCGCTGGTCGAACGGCCAGGCGTCCGGGCCGGTGCCCTCGTTGGCGAACTCGAACACCTTCTCGTCGTCGATGTAGCCGTGGATGTAGTCCGGGGTCCAGTCGACCCGGTAGCGGTGGAACCTGGTGTCCACCTCTTCCACCCGCTTCTGCGCCGCCCGCTGCGTGCCCTTGGTGTGGTTGTAGGCCTGGGTGTGCACGGTCTGGTGGACCACGCCGCGGTCGAAGCCGACGTGCTCCATGACGTCGATCTCGCCCGAGCGCGGCCAGTTGCCGTACTTGTTGTCGGTCGGCAGCATCCACAGCGCCGGCCAGCTGCCGCGCGCCACCGGCAACCGCGCGCGGAACTCGATCCGGCCATAGCGGAAATCGCCCTTGCCGCGCGAGACCAGGCGCGCGGAGGTGTAGCGCAGCTTCCCGGCGCGCTGCTTGCGGGCCACGATCGTGAGCAGGCCGTCGGCGACGAAGGCGTTGGCCAGCTGGTCGGTGTAGTACTGCAGTTCGTTGTTGCCCCAGCCGTGGCCGCCGATGTCGAAGCTCCAGCGCGCCGGGTCCGGCGGGCCTTCACCTTCGAACTCGTCCTGCCACACCGGCGTGCTGCCGAAACGCCACTGCCGGGCGCCGGCGGCGTCCGGTTCCTGCGCGGCCGCCGCGGCGGCTGCAAGCGGGAAAACCAACAGCATGGCGCAGGCGGCCCGCGCCAGGGTCATGCGGATCGTTGCCATTCCTTCCCTCCCCGAAAGGTCCGGCCGCCGGCTGCGGCCGGTCGCCGATTCTAGGCCCGGCCCAGCCCGCACGCGCTACCGCCCGTCCGGCGGCGGCTTCCGACAGGGGCCACCACCGACTACACTCGCCGGCAAAGGGGAAAACAACGGGGATTCCGCATGGCCCGCATCCTGATCGTGGACGATTCGCCCTCCCAGCTCCTGGGCATCCAGCGGATCGTCGAGAAGCTAGGCCACCAGACGCTCACCGCCGAGGACGGCGCTGCCGGGGTGGAAGTGGCCAAGGCCGAACTGCCGGACCTGATCCTGATGGACGTGGTCATGCCCAACCTCAACGGCTTCCAGGCCACCCGCACCCTGTCGCGCGAGGCTTCGACCCGCGACATCCCGGTGGTGCTGGTCACCACCAAGGACCAGGACACCGACCGCATGTGGGGCATGCGCCAGGGCGCGCGCGCCTACCTGACCAAGCCGTTCTCCGAGGCCGAGCTGGCCGAGGTCATCAACCGGCTGCTGGGCCAGGGTGCCGCCGCGCCGGCACAGCCTTCCGACGGCACGGCCTGACCCGCCTGGTCGCCGGCGTTGCCCGCGCCGGCCTGCCGCCGTCGTGCCGCGCAAGCGGAGCAGTGACGTTCACACCCGCGACGACACGCACCCCCCGGGGCGGGACGAGCCGCCGGGAGCCTGCGGCCTCGGCACCGGCGGCGGTGGAAAGCTGGAGGCGCCCCCTTCCGCGGACGGCGGGCATGGATGCGCGGCGCGCCGGGGCCGCGCCCGTTACTCCCCGAACGCGCGGCCCAGGTCGCGGTAGGCCTTGCGCTGGGCCTCGGTGGTCGGCGCCGGCGCCTGCACTTCCAGCTCCACGATCTGGTCGCCCGGCGGGGTGCCCGGCAGGCCGCGGCCGCGCAGGCGCAGCTTGCGCCCGCTGTCCGAATCCGGCGGCACGCGCAGTTCCACCGGGCCGCCCAGGGTCGGCACCGTGACCGTGGTGCCCAGCGCCGCCTGCCACGGCGGCAGCGGCAGGGTGTAGAGGATGTTGCGCCCGTCCACCTCGAACTGCGGGTGGGCCTGGTATTCGATCTCCAGCAGCAGGTTGCCGCCGCCGTTGCCCTGGCCGGCCAGCCGGATCGACTGCCCGGCGCGGATGCCCCTGGGCACCTTCACGTCCAGCTGGCGGCCGTTGAGGGTGATGCGCACGCTGTCGCCGCGGTAGACCGCCTCCAGCGGCACCGCCAGCTTGGCGCGGGTATCGCCGCGCGGCTGCGCGCCACCGGCCGCGCCGGGGCCGCGCGCACCGGCACGCTGGCGCGCGAACAGGCTCTCGAAGAAATCGCTGAAGCCGCCGCCGGGGCGGCCGCCGATGTCGCCGAAGATCTCGTCGAAGTCGAAGCCGGCGCCGTCGAAGCCGCCCGGCGGCGGATGGAACTCCTGGCCGGGGCGGTAGCCGCGCGCGCGCAGCTGGTCGTAGGCCGCGCGCTTCTGCGGGTCGCGCAGCGCCTCGTAGGCCTCGCCCACGGCCTTGAACTTCTCCTCCGCGTCCGGCTCCTTGCTCACGTCCGGGTGGTACTTGCGGGCCAGCCGGCGGTAGGCCGAGCGGATCTCGGCCTCGCCCGCGCCGGGCTCGACCCCGAGGATCGCGTAGTAATCCTTGAACTCCATGCAACTACCCTGCTGGCGCCCCGGCGTCGCCCGGGGCTGGAAACACGACGGCCCGCGGCGCGGACGCCACGGGCCGGAATTCTAAGGCCTGCCGTCGCCGCGCCGCGGCGCGGCGACCGGACGCCGCTCCCGGTTCCGTCCGCCCGCGCGGGCGGACGGCCGGGGCGCGGCCTCAGTTCACCTCGATGCGGCGCGGCGTGGTCTCCGGGCGCTTGGGGATGTCGATGCGCAGCACGCCGTTGCGGCCGGTGGCGGTGATGCCGTCGGGATCGGCGCTGTCCGGCAGCGCGAAGCGGCGGTAGAAGCTGCCCCACGCGCGCTCGCGGCGGGTGTAGCGCTCGTTCCCGTCCTCCTGCTCGCTGGCGCGCTCGCCCTTGAGGGTGAGCATGCCGCGGTCCATCTGCACCTCGATGTCCTTCGGGTCCACGCCGGGGATGTCGGCGAAGATCACGAAGCGGTCGTGTTCTTCCTTGATGTCCACGCGCGGCGCCCACTGGCTAGTCACCACGTCGGACTGGTCGCCGGCCACGTCGCCGAAGAAGCGCTCGAAGACCTGCTTGAACTCCTCCTGCAGGTTGCGCGCCGGCAGGGCGTTGAGGGTGTTGTAGCGAACGATGGTCATGTCGTCACTCTCCTGTCTGCGGGGCCGCCTGGCGGCCATGCCCGCAAGATGGGAGCCGCGGCCGCGGTTTCAACACCCGTGCACGGACGCCCCACCCGCGTGCGGCTAGACTGCGTTCAGCCACCGCATCCGCCCCGCGCGAGGAACCACGATGACCATCCAGATCGGCGACCCCATCCCCGAAGTCGTGCTCAAGCGCATCCGCGAAGGCGTGGAGAACATCGACACGCCTTCCCTGTTCGAGGGCCGCAAGGTGGTGCTGTTCGCGGTGCCGGGGGCGTTCACCCCGACCTGCTCGGAAAAGCACCTGCCCGGCTTCATCAAGCGCTTCGACGACTTCCGCAGCCGCGGCATCGAGGTGGTGTGCATGGCGGTCAACGACCCGTTCGTGATGCAGGCCTGGGGCCGCACCCTGGACGCGCCGGAAGGGCTGCAGCTGGTGTCCGACGGCAACGCCGACCTGACCCGCGCCCTGGGCCTGGAGATGGACGCCAGCGGCTACGGCATGGGCCTGCGCGCACGCCGCTTCGCGCTGTACGCGGAGGACGGCGTGGTCCGGGCGCTGTTCGTGGAGGCGCCGGGCGAGTTCAAGGTGTCCTCGGCCGACTACGTGCTCGAGCACCTGCCCGGCTGAGCGCGGCCGCTACTGCGCCGCGGCGGGCGCGCGCCCGTCCTCCAGCCCCGCGATGCGGAACCGCACCTGCGCCCAGGCGCCGTTGTCGGCCAGGGCCGAAAGCACGTGCGTGCCCGCGCCGGCGCGGGCGAAGTCGTAGGCGAACGGGCGCCCGCCCCCGCTGCGCCCGATCCAGCGTCCGTCCAGCAGCCACTGCACCGGCGCCTCGGTGCCGAGCGCGCGCAGCTGCAGTTCCAGGCGGCCGCCGCCGCCCGGCGCGGGGGCCAGGGTGGCGCGGTCGGCGATGCCTTCCACGTGCAGGCCCGCGACCGCCTCGCGGCCGTCGTCGGCGCAGTCCGGCGCCAGCGGCGGCAGCGCCGAGGCCCGGCGCTGGGCCGCGCTGAGCCAGGGCGAGAGCAGCGCCGGCCAGCGTGCGATCTCGGCCTCGCGGGCCACGTGCGGCAGCCGGCAACTGGCCGACAGGCGCTGGCCGCTGCGTGCGTCGACCAGGAAGCGCTCGCGGCCCGGGCTCCACAGCCGTGCCCCGCGCTCGGGGAAGGTCGGCGGCACCGCTCCGTCCAGGGTCCAGGCGCGCAGCCGGCGCTGGCACAGCGGCCCGGGGGTCTCGGCCGCGGCCAGGCCCAGCGGCCAGCACACCTCCACCGCGGCCACCGTGTCCGGGCGTGGCAGCGGGTCGGCGTCGCCGGGCTGGTGCGGCAAGCCGTCGAGGGTGTCCAGCAGCAACGGCAGCGCGGTCACCGCCCCGTACTGGCCCGGCAGCGGCGTTCCGTCCGGCCGCCCTACCCACACCCCCACGGTATAGCGGCGGGTGCCACCGATCGCCCAGGCGTCGCGGAAGCCGTAGCTGGTGCCGGTCTTCCACGCCACCGGCGGGGTGCGCGAGCCGAACGCGCCGCTGGCATGGCCCGGGCGCGGCGCCGCCTGCAGCACCTCGCGCACGATCCAGGCCGCGCCGGGCGAGAGCAGGCGGCGCTGCAGCAATGGATCCTCCTCGCGGTAGCGCACCTGCCCGGCCACGCCGCCGCGCTGCAGGGCGGCGTAGGCGCCGACCAGGTCCTCCAGCCGCGCCGAGGTGCCGCCGAGGATCAGCGGCAACCCGGGCCGGCTGCCGCGCGGGAAGCGCAGCGGCAGCCCGGCGTGCTCCAGGCGCGCGGCAAAGCGCGCCGGACCGACCCGGTCCAGCAGGTCCACCGCCGGCACGTTGAGCGACAGGCGCAGCGCCGCGGCCGCGCCGACCGGGCCATTGAAGGCCTCGCCGAAGTTGCCCGGGCGGTAGCCGGCGAAGTCCTGCGGCGCGTCCACCAGCAGGCTCTCCGAATGGATCAGGCCATCGTCCAGGGCCATGCCGTACAGGAACGGCTTGAGCGTGGAACCGGGCGAGCGCCAGGCGCGGACCATGTCGACGTGGCCCAGGCGCTCGGCATCGCCCAGCCCGGCCGAGCCGACGTAGGCCAAAGCCTTGAGGCTGGCGTTGTCCACCACCAGCACGGCGGCGGAGGTGCGCGGCGGCAGCGCCGCCAGCCAGGCGGCGACGCGCTCCTCCAGGGCACGCTGCAGGTTGGCGTCCACCGTGGTGGCCAGGCGGTGCGCACGCGGATGCTGCTGGCGCAGGCGCTGCGCCAGCAGGGCCGCGTGCTGCGGCACCCGCAGCGAGCGCGCCACCACCGGCTCGATCCTGGCGTCCTCCACCTGCTGCGGGGTCCAGCGCCCCAGCGCCTGCATCCGCTCCAGGACCTTGTCGCGCGCCGCGCGCGCGGCTTCCGGGTGGCGGTCCGGGCGCAGCCGGCTGGGTGCCTGCGGCAACACCGCCAGCAGCGCCGCCTCGGCCGGCGACAGCGCCGCGGCCGGCTTGCCCAGGTAGGCCCAGCTGGCCGCCTCCACGCCCTCGATGGTGCCGCCGAACGGCGCCCGCTCCAGGTAGATCCGCAGGATCTGGTCCTTGGACAGGCGCGCCTCCAGCTGCAGCGCGCGCGCCATCTGCCGCAGCTTGCCCAGGCCGCTACGGGTGTCGTGGCCGTCGAGGATGCGCGCCACCTGCATGCTCAGGGTCGAGCCGCCGGAGACGATGCGGCCGCTGCGCAGCCACTGCCAGGCGGCGCGCGCCAGCGCCACCGGATTGATCCCGGGGTGGTAGCGGAACCAGCGGTCCTCGTAGGTCAGCAGCGCCTCCAGGTACAGCGGCGAGACCGACTCCGGCGTGGCCGGATGGCGCCAGATGCCGTCGCGGTCGGCGAAGGCGCGCAGCGGCGTGCCGTCGGCGGCGGTGACCACGGTGGCGACGCCGGCCGCGCCGGGCAGCGGCGGCGGGAAGAGCAGGTCCAGCAGCAGCAGGGCGACGAGCACGGCGGCCAGGCCCCAGCGCAGGCACGCCAGTACGCGCCCGGTACGGCGCGGTGCTGCTGCGTTTGCGTCGGGCTGCCCCATCGTCCTTCCTGCCCCTCGGCCTGCCATTTGAAGCGATCCGGACGCCGCGCGGAAGCACGCGGGCCATCCGTGCAAAGCAAAGGGGCCGGTTGCCCGCCCCCCCTGGGGTGTCGCCTCGCTGGCCGTGGATCAGCGCAGGCCGGTCTCGCTGCGCGCGATGACCAGGCGCTGGATCTCCGAGGTGCCCTCGTAGATCTCGGTGATCTTGGCGTCGCGGAAGTACCGCTCCAGCGGCATCTCCTTGGAGTAGCCCATGCCACCGTGGATCTGCACCGCCTGGTGGGTGATCCACATCGCCGCCTCGGAGGCGACCAGCTTGGCCATCGAGGCCTCGGCCGAGAACGGCTTGCCCTGGCTCTTCAGCCACGCCGCGCGCAGTGTCAGCAGCAACGCCGAGTCCAGCTTGCACTTCATGTCGGCGATCTTGGCCTGGGTCATCTGGAAGGCGCCGATCGGCGAGCCGAAGGCCTTGCGCTCCTTCACGTACTCGATGGTCTTCTCGTACGCGGCGCGGGCGATGCCGATGGCCTGCGAGGCGATGCCGATGCGGCCGGCATCCAGCACGCTCATGGCGATCTTGAAGCCCTGGCCTTCCTCGCCCACCACTTCCTCCGGGCGCGCCACGTAGTCGGCGAACTCGATCTCGCAGGTGGCCGAGGCGCGGATGCCCAGCTTCGGCTCGGTCTTGCCGCGGTGGAAGCCCTCGCGGCTGGTGTCGACCATGAACGCGGTGATGCCGCGCGCGCCCTTTTCCGGGTCGGTGACCGCGAACAGGATGATGTAGCGGGCGACCGGGCCGGAAGTGATCCAGCTCTTCTTGCCGTTGATCACGTAGGTGCCGTCGGCCTGGCGCACGGCGCGGCAGCGCATGTTCGAGGCGTCGGAGCCGGACTGTGGCTCGGTCAGGGCGAAGGCGCCGATCTCGCGGCCCTCGGCGATGGCGCGCACGTACTTCTGCTTCTGCTCCTCGTTGCCGTTCTTGAGGATGCCGGTGCAGAACAGCGAGTTGTTGACCGACATGATGGTCGAGTGCGCGGCGTCGCCGGCGGCAATCTCGATCATGGCCAGGGCGTAGGCGATGGGGTCCATGCCGGCGCCGCCGTACTCGGCCGGCACCTCGATGCCCATCAGGCCGTTCTCGCCGAGCAGGCGGATGTTCTCCAGCGGGAACTCGCCGGTGCGGTCGAAATGCTCGGCGCTGGGCGCAATCACTTCCTGGGCGATGCGGCGCGCCACGTCCTGCAGCATCAGTTGTTCTTCGGTGAAGCTGAAATCCACGGGGGACCCCTCCGGTCGGTATTTGTCGCGATTGTAACCACTACGCCATTCGCTGGCGTATGCCGGACGCCCTGCTGACCCGGGTCCGTGGCCGCGGTTGACCGCGGCACCCCGTCGCGCGGACAATTATCGCTATATCGCGATAGGAAGATATTTATGGATCTGGAGGACTGGTCGGCCCGGCTGAAGGTGTTCGCGGACGCCACCCGGGTACGCCTGCTGGCCCTGCTGGAACTGGAAGAACTGACCGTGGCCGAGCTTTCGGCCATCACCCGCCTGGCGCAGCCGCGCGTGTCCACCCACCTGGCACGGCTCAAGGAGGCCGGCCTGGTGCGCGACCGCCGCGCCGGCGTGTCCGCCTACTACCGCTTCGACGAGGCCAGCCTGGACCCGGCGCAGCGCGCATTGTGGCAGGCCTTGAGCACCGGAAGCGACGACCCGCTGCTGCGCCAGGACGCCGAGCGCCTGCCGGCGGTGCTGGCCGCGCGCGCGGCCGACCAGAACTGGGCCGACTCGGTGGCCGGCGACATGGAGCGCCACTACTCCCCCGGCCGCACCTGGGAAGCACTGGCGCGCAGCGCGCTGCCGCTGCTGCACACCGGCGACGTGCTGGACATCGCCTCCGGCGACGGCGTGCTGGCGGAGCTGCTGGCGCCGCACTCGCGCCGCTACGTGTGCGTGGACACCAGCGCGCGGGTGGTGGCCGCCGCCAGCGAACGCCTGCGCCGGCTGGAGAACGTCGAGGTGCGCGAGGGCGACATGCACGCCCTGCCCTTCGGCGCCGGCAGCTTCGACCTGGTGGTGCTGATGCACGCCCTGACCTACGCCAACCGCCCGGCGGTGGCGGTGGCCGAGGCCGCGCGCGTGCTGCGCCCCGGCGGCCGCCTGCTGCTGACCAGCCTGGCCCGCCACGAACACAAGGCCGTGGTCGAGACCTACGGCCACGTGAACCTCGGGTTCACCGCCCGCGAGCTGCGCAAGTTCGCCGAGAAGTCCGGGCTGGTGGTCACCAGCCTGGAGACGGTGACCCGCGAACGCCGCCCCCCGCATTTCGAAGTGATCTCGCTGATCGCGCACAAGCCCTGAGGCCGACCATGTCCCGCTCCCTCCCCTGGCTCCATCCCGAACGCGTCGCCCTGCTCGAACAGGCCCTGCGCGAACGCATCCTGGTGATCGACGGCGCCATGGGCACCATGATCCAGCGCCACGGCCTGGACGAGGCCGACTACCGCGGCGAGCGCTTCGCCGAGGGCTACGACCGCCAGCACCACCCCCAGCACGAGGGCCACGGCCCGCATTGCGGCCACGACCTGAAGGGCAACAACGACCTGCTGCTGCTGACCCGGCCGGAGGTGATCGAGGGCATCCACCGCGCCTACCTGGAGGCAGGCGCCGACCTGGTGGAGACCAACACCTTCAACGCCACCGCGATCAGCCAGGCCGACTACCACCTCGAGCACCTGGTGTACGAGCTCAACCGCGCCGGCGCCGCGCTGGCGCGCAAGGCCTGCGACGCGGTGGAGGCCGCCACCCCGGGCAAGCCGCGCTTCGTGATCGGCGTGCTCGGCCCGACCAGCCGCACCGCCTCGATCAGCCCGGACGTCAACGACCCCGGCTTCCGCAACACCAGCTTCGACGAGCTGCGCGCGACCTACCGCGAGGCGGTCGAGGGCCTGGTCGACGGCGGCGCCGACACGCTGATGATCGAGACCATCTTCGACACGCTCAACGCCAAGGCCGCGCTGTTCGCGATCGAGGAGGTGTTCGAGGCGCGCGGGGCGCGCCTGCCGGTGATGATCTCCGGCACCATCACCGACGCTTCCGGCCGCACCCTGTCCGGGCAGACCGCCGAGGCCTTCCACACCTCGCTGGCGCATGCCAGGCCGCTGTCGATCGGGCTGAACTGCGCGCTGGGCGCGCGCGACCTGCGCCCGCACATCGAGGCCCTGGCGCGGGTGTCGCCGTACTACGTCAGCGCCCATCCCAACGCCGGCCTGCCCAATGCCTTCGGCGGCTACGACGAGACCCCGGAGGAGATGGCCGAGGTGCTGCGCGGCTTCGCCCGCGACGGCCTGCTCAACCTGGTCGGCGGTTGCTGCGGCACCAGCCCGGACCATATCCGCGCCATCGCCGAGGCGGTGCGCGGGCTGCCGCCGCGCGTGCCCGCCGGCGCGCTGGAGCAGGCCGCGTGAGCGCCGCCGCCGATCGTTCCGCCGTCCAGGCCGGACGCGTTCCCCATGCCCACTGACCACGCCGCCATGTCCGCACCGCTTCCCCGCTACACCCGACTGTCGGGCCTGGAACCGCTGGTCATCACCCCCGAGCTGCTGTTCGTCAACATCGGCGAGCGCACCAACGTCACCGGCAGCGCCCAGTTCCGCAAGCTGATCAAGGAAGAGCGCTACGCCGAAGCGGTCGAGGTTGCGCGCCAGCAGGTGGAGAACGGCGCGCAGATCCTCGACGTGAACATGGACGAGGGCCTGATCGACTCGGAAAAGGCGATGACCCGGTTCCTCAACCTGATCGCCGCCGAGCCGGACATCGCCCGCATCCCGATCATGGTCGACTCCTCGAAGTGGAGCGTGATCGAAGCCGGCCTGAAGTGCCTGCAGGGCAAGGGCGTGGTCAACTCGATCTCGCTCAAGGAAGGCGAGGAGGTGTTCGTCGAGCACGCGCGCAAGGTGCTGCGCTACGGCGCGGCGGTGGTGGTGATGGCCTTCGACGAGCAGGGCCAGGCCGATACCTGCGCGCGCAAGGTCGAGATCTGCACCCGCGCCTACCGCATCCTGGTGGACGAGGTCGGGTTCCCGCCCGAGGACATCATCTTCGACCCCAACATCTTCGCCATCGCCACCGGCATCGAGGAGCACGACAACTACGCGGTGGACTTCATCGAGGCCACCCGCATCATCCGCCAGACCCTGCCGCACTGCCACGTGTCCGGCGGTGTGTCCAACGTGTCGTTCTCCTTCCGCGGCAACGAGACCGTGCGCGGGGCGATCCACTCGGTGTTCCTGTACCACGCCATCCGCGCCGGCATGGACATGGGCATCGTCAACGCCGGCGCGCTGCCGGTGTACGACGAGCTGGACCCGGAGCTGCGCGAGCGGGTCGAGGACGTGGTCCTCAACCGCCGCCGCGACGCCACCGAGCGCCTGCTGGAGATCGCCGAGCGCTACAAGGGCAGGAAGGGCGAGAAGAAGGCCGAGGACCTGGCCTGGCGGCAGAAGCCGGTGCGCGAGCGCCTGGCCCATGCCCTGGTCCATGGCATCGATGCCTACGTCGAGCAGGACACCGAGGAGGCGCGCCAGCAGGCCGGCCGCCCGCTGGACGTGATCGAAGGCCCGCTGATGGACGGCATGAACGTGGTCGGCGACCTGTTCGGCGCCGGCAAGATGTTCCTGCCGCAGGTGGTCAAGTCCGCGCGGGTCATGAAGAAGGCGGTGGCCTACCTGCTGCCCTTCATCGAGGCGGAGAAGGCGCGCACCGGCGACGCCGGCAAGCCCAACGGCCGGATCGTCATGGCCACGGTCAAGGGCGACGTGCACGACATCGGCAAGAACATCGTCGGCGTGGTCCTGGCCTGCAACAACTTCGAGGTGATCGACCTGGGGGTGATGGTGCCGGCGCAGAAGATCCTCGACGCGGCGCGCGAGGCCAACGCCGACCTGATCGGCCTGTCCGGCCTGATCACGCCCTCGCTGGAGGAGATGGGCCACGTGGCGCGCGAGCTGCAGCGCCAGGGCTTCGCCACCCCGCTGATGATCGGCGGCGCCACCACCTCGCGCGCGCACACCGCGCTGAAGATCGACCCGCACTACCAGGCCCCGGTGGTCTGGGTGAAGGATGCATCGCGCGCGGTGGGCGTGGCCCAGTCGCTGATCTCGCCGGAACTTCGCGGCCCGTTCGTGGCCGCCAACGAGGCCGACTACGCCGAGATCCGCGCCCGCCATGCCAACCGCGGCGGCGCCAAGCGCCTGGTATCCCTGGAGAAGGCGCGCGGCCAGCGTTTCGACGGCGGCTGGGGCAGCTATGCGCCGCCGGCGCCGAACCGCCCTGGCGTGCACGCCTTCGACTGGCCGCTGGAAGACCTGCTGCCCTGCATCGACTGGACCCCGTTCTTCCAGGCCTGGGAGCTTGCCGGCAAGTACCCGGCAATCCTGCAGGACCCGGTGGTCGGCCCCCAGGCCAGCGAGTTGTTCCGCGACGCCCAGGCGATGCTTGCGCGCATCGTGGCGGAGAAGTGGCTGGCCGCGCGCGCGGTCTACGGGCTGTGGCCGGCCGCCAGCCATGGCGACGACGTGGTGCTGCAGCACGCCGATGGCCCGGCCACCCTGCATTTCCTGCGGCAGCAGGTGGACAAGCCGGCCGACCGCCCGGACTTCTGCCTGGCCGACTTCATCGCCCCGGCCGGCAGCGGCGTGCAGGACTGGATCGGCGCCTTCGCGGTGACCGCCGGCATCGGCATCGACGCGCACGTGGCCCGCTTCGAGGCCACGCACGACGACTACAACGCAATCCTGCTCAAGTCGCTGGCCGACCGCCTGGCCGAGGCCCTGGCCGAGCGCCTGCACCAGCGCGTGCGCACCGAATTCTGGGGCTACGCGGCGGACGAGGCGCTGGACAACGAAGCGCTGATCGCCGAACGCTACCGCGGCATCCGCCCGGCCCCGGGCTATCCGGCCTGCCCGGACCACAGCGAGAAGGCCACCCTGTTCCGCCTGCTGGACGCGCCGGGCAATGCCGGCATGACGCTGACCGAGAGCTTCGCCATGCTGCCCACCGCGGCGGTGTCCGGTTACTACTTCAGCCACCCGGGCAGCCAGTACTTCGTGGTCGGCCGGGTCGGCAAGGACCAGGTGGCCGACTACGCCCGGCGCAAGGGCGTGGACAAGGCCCAGGTGGAGCGCTGGCTGGCCTCCAACCTGGACTACGACCCGGAGTAACCGCAGCGGGCCGCGGCTGCGCCCGGCCCACGCAGGCGCGCAAGCGGCGCCGTGCCCGTGCCCGGACGCGCCGCGTCGCGGTGCGGCACGTGCGCCCCCGGCTGCACCGGGGGCCAGCCAGCCCCTACAATGCCGCCCCTGCCCTGCTTCGGAGTCCCGCATGCAAGCCGATCACGTCCGCGCCGTCGTCACCGGCGGCGTCTCCGGCCTCGGCCTGGCCGTGGCCCAGCGCATCGTCGCCGATGGCGGCAAGGTCGCCCTGCTCGACGTCAACGACGACAAGGGCGCGGCCGCGGTCGCGGCGCTGGGTGCCGGCAACGCGCGCTACTTCCGCGCCGACGTCAGCGACGAGGCCGGCGTGGCCGCCACCCTGGAAGCTGCGCGCGAGTTCCTCGGCGGGCTCAACGTGGCGGTCAACTGCGCCGGCATCCTCGGCGCCGGCCGCGTGCTGGGCAAGGAAGGCCCGATGCCGCTGGACGGCTTCACCCGCACGGTGATGGTCAACCTGGTCGGCAGCTTCAACGTGGCCAAGGCCGCGGCGGCGCTGATGCAGCACAACGAACCGGGCGAGGACGGCGAGCGCGGCGTGATCGTCAACACCGCCTCGGTCGCCGCCTACGAAGGCCAGATCGGCCAGGCCGCGTACTCGGCCTCCAAGGGCGGCGTGGTCGGCATGACCCTGCCGATGGCGCGCGAACTGGCGCGCTTCGGCATCCGGGTCATGACCATCGCCCCGGGCGTGTTCTGGACCCCGATGGTCGACGGCATGCCGGAAAGCGTGCAGCAGTCCCTGGCCGCGACCATCCCGTTCCCGGCGCGCCTGGGCCAGCCGGCCGAATTCGCCGACACCGTGGCCTTCATCCTGCGCACCCGCTACCTCAACGGCGAGACCATCCGCCTCGACGGCGCGACACGGTTGGCGCCGAAGTGAGGCCGTGATTGGTGATTGGTGATTCGTAATTGGCAAAAGCCACGGCCGCGACCACCTCATGCCGAAGCGCCAACCATCGAATCACGAATGACAAATCACGCCCCTTACGAATCACCAATCACGAATCACGGATTCACCCATGAAAGCCAGCGAAATCAAGAAGGGCAACGTCGTCGAGTACAACAACGGGGTCTACCAGGTCCGCGACATCGAGCGCAGCTCGCCGCAGGGCCGCGGCGGCAACGTGCGCTACCGCTTCATCATGTACTCGGTGCCCGGCGGCACCAAGCTGGACGCCAGCTTCGACGCCGAGGACAACCTGGTCGAGGTCGAGCTGCTGCGCCGCCAGGCCAGCTTCTCGTACAAGGACGGCGACGCCTTCGTGTTCCTCGACGACGAGGACTACACCCCCTACACCCTCGACCCGGACGCGCTGGGCGACGCGGTCGGCTACATCACCGAGGGCCTGACCGGCTGCTACGTGCAGGTGATCGACGAGCAGCCGGTGGCCGTGCAGCTGCCGCAGCACGTGGTCCTGGAAGTGGTGGAGACCCCGCCGGAACTGAAGGGCGGCACCGCGACCAAGCGCCCGAAGCCGGCCAAGCTCAGCACCGGGATCGAGATCATGGTCCCGGAGTACATCGCCAACGGCGAGAAGATCCTGGTCAACACCACCACCGGCGAGTTCGGCGGGCGGGCCGATTGAGGGGGCCCTTCCCGGCCGCGCGCAGGCGCGGCCGGGAAGGCGGGATTCGGGATTCGGGATTGGTGATTCGCAAGAGCGGACACGGGTCCCGCGTTCACCGGGCGGCCTTCGCGTAGCCCGCAGCCGAGCGCTTCCGGGATGCCGCGCCCCACGGATCCGGGTTGCCCCGGGACGCAGCCAACCCCGGATGCGGCCTCATGCGGGCTACGAGCCTGCGCCCGCCAGCTCCCGCAGCCGCTCCCCGAGCCGCGCGACATTCGCCTCGGCCCCGTCCAGGGCCTCGCGCCGCGCGGCGGGCAGCAGCGCCCTGATCTTCGCTTCCAGTGCCCGTGCGTCGGTCCTGCGGCCTTCGGCCGACGCGACCGCGGTGGCCTCCAGCCTCCCGCGCTCTTCCCGCTGCGGCAGGCCATAGCCGTCCACGCCCTGCAGCCATGCCGCCGGGCGGCTGAAGGCGTCGCCCACTTCCAGGAACAGGCGCACATCGCCGGCGACGCCGGCATCGGCAGCAGCGATGCGGCCCAGCCAGCGGCGCTTGAGCTGGTCACGGGCCAGCGCCTCCTCGCGCCGCAGCGCGGCCGATTCCAGCACCAGCAACGCCGCCGCGCCCTTCAGCCCGGCCTGTTCCAGCGCCGGCCGGCGCCGCGCCGGCGGCAGCGCGATCCATTCGCGGGCATCGCGCGCCTGCAGGCCCAGTTCGTCGCGGGCGACCGCGTACATGGCCTGGTAATGGGTGCTGGCGGCCTCGAAGCGGAAGCCCAGGCGCACCTGCTCCACCGGATCGGCCGGCACCGCCGGCACGTCGACCACGCCGTGCCGGCGCAGGCGCCGCGCCAGCCCGTTCGGGAACACGGTGCGCAGCGGCAGTGCCGCCAGCCGTGGCACCGCGTCGTGCAGCAGCTTCCAGGTCTCCACCGCGCAGTTGTTGCCGAGGAACAGGTAGCGGCCGTCGTAACTCCAGTGCAGCTGCGCCGCGCGCGTGGCCACCGCCTGCACCTCCTGCGGCGACAGCGCCAGCGGGATCGCATGCAGGTCGCGCAGCTCCACCCGGGTGTATTCGTCCACCACCTGCTCCAGCGGCAGGGCGAACAGGCGCGAGGGATAGCCACCCGTGAGGCCGCGCCAGCTGGAGATCTGCAGGTCGTCGACGAAGGCGCGGAAGGACAGCACCAGGTGGTGCTGCAGGTCCAGGCGGCAATCCGGCCCGGGTTCGCGCCCGGGCGCGCAGACCACCAGGCGCAGCATGGCGTGGCCCCAGCGGCTGGCGAGGCCATCGCCGTCCCCGGCCAGCAGGTAGTCCACCGCGTACACGCGTTCCGGCGCGAGCAGGCGCAGCGGCTCGGCGCCGGCGGCCGGGTCCTGGACGAAGGCCAGGCCATGGGCGCAGTCGCTCCCGCCGCCGCGTTCCTCGCCGAACCGGTGGTCGAAATACTCCGCCAGCGCCGGGCGCCGGCAGGCGTAGTCCGGGTCCAGCAGGTAATGCTCGAGGTTGACCGCCACGTACTCGCGCGGGGAGGCCAGTTCGTAGGGGTCGGGGCTGCGGTCGCGGAAATCGTTGCGGCCGCGCCGGCCCGGGTGCAACGCCGAGCGCTGCCAGCCGGCGAGGTCGAGCAGGCGCGGATCGCGCGACAGGCCGCCGGCGGCGGTGCGGTCGTACAGGTGCGCCAGTTCGTGCAGCAGCGCGGCCAGCGCCGCCCTGGCGGCGGCGGGTTCCTGTGCGCGCCGCTTCCAGTCCTCCAGCAGGCGCCGCTGCAGCAGGATGCGCCAGTGGCGGGCACGGCCGTGCACCTGCTGCGGCAGGTCGTCGCGCCATTCCAGCGTGATCGGCCGTTCCAGCGCGGACGCCCAGGGCCGTGGCAGCCGCGCCGTGGCCGCGTCAAGCAGTTCGCGCGTGGCCGCTGCGTCGGCGTGGTCCAGGCCCGGGGGAAGTTCGAAGCGCGGAGCCGCGGAGGCCGCGGCGCTGGCCAGCAGCAGGGCCGCCAGCGCCAGCGGGCGGATCATCCGGCGGCGAGGATCTTCCGCGCCAGCTCCAGGTCGCTGGCCTGGCGCGCGGCGGCGTCGCGCTCGCGCAGCACGCGCAGGGCCGCCTCCAGGCGAGCGCTGCGCACCCGGCCCTCGCTGGCGACGAAGCCAGCGGCATCCTCGCGCGCGGCCTGGACCAGCTTGTCGTCGCCGGAGGTGCTGCCGGAGGACGCCGAGCTACCGGCCGAGGAGGCGCCGGCCGAGGTGCCGGCGAAGCTCGAGGCCTGGGCCGGCAGGGCGCAGGCGAACAGCAGGGCGGCGAGGGTCAGGGAGGAATGCTTCATGGGCAGGTGGCGGGCGTGGTCAGGAATACGTGAAGCCTACCCTGCCGCCCGCCCCGCCTGCACCTGCCGCCGGCAACCGGTCAGGCGTCGAACAGCTTGCCCGGGTTGAGGATGCCGTTGGGGTCGAACGCCTGCTTGATCCCGCGCATCAGCGCGATCTCGGCCTCGCTGCGGGTGCTGGACAGGTAGGGCTTCTTGACCAGGCCGATGCCGTGCTCGGCGGAGATGCTGCCGCCGCATTCCTGCAGCGCCTGGGCCAGCAGCTTGGTCACGTGCTCGCACTGGCCGACGAAGTCGGCGTCGGAGGTATCGTCCGGCTTGAGCACGTTGATGTGCAGGTTGCCGTCGCCGATATGGCCGAACCAGACCACGTCGAAGTGCGGATAGGCCTGCCCCAGCAGCGCCTGGGTCTTCGCCAGGAACGCCGGCATGGCGGAGATGCGCACCGAAACGTCGTTCTTGTACGGCTTGTACCTGGCCACCGATTCGGTGATGCCCTCGCGCAGGCGCCAGATCTGCTGGGCCTGGGCCTCGGACTGGCTGATCACGCCGTCGGCCACCCAGCCCTGCTCCATGCAGTGCTCGAACGCGGCCATGGCCGCGGCCTCGGTGGCCTCGTCGTCGCTGGCGAACTCGGTGACCACGTAGAACGGGTACTCGTCCTCCAGCGGCTTCTGCGCGCCGTGGGCCACCACGTGGCGCAGGGCGCGGTCGGTGAAGAACTCGAACGCCTCCAGGCGCAGGCGGCCGCGGAACTCGGCGAACACGTCCATCAGCACCTCGAACGAGGGCAGCGCCAGCAGCATCACGTTGGTCGGCGGCGGCGGGTCGGTCAGGCGCAGGATGGCCTCCACCACGATGCCCAGGGTGCCCTCCGAGCCGATCATCAGCTGGCGCAGGTCGTAGCCGCTGGAGTTCTTCACCAGGCCGCGGTTGAGGTGCAGCACCTCGCCCGCACCGGTGACCACGGTCAGGCCGGCGATCCATTCGCGGGTATTGCCGTAGCGGATCACGCGGATGCCGCCGGCGTTGGTGGCGATGTTGCCGCCGATCGAGCACGAGCCGCGCGCGGCGAAGTCCACCGGATAGATGAGGCCGTGCTCGGCCGCCGCGTTGTGCACCGCCTCCAGCGGCATGCCGGCCTGCACGGCCAGGGTGCGGTCGACGCGGTTGAACTCCAGCACCTTGTTCATCCGCTCCAGGCTCAGCACCAGCTCGCCGTTGGCGGCCACCGCGCCGCCGGACAGGCCGGTGCGGCCGCCGGAGGGCACGATCGCCACCCTGTGGCGGTTGGCCCAGCGCACGATGGCCTGGACTTCCTCCACCGTGCCCGGCAGGGCAATGGCCAGCGGCGCCGGGGTCCAGCGGCGGGTCCAGTCGCGGCCGTAGTGCTCCAGGTCGGCGGCGTCGGTCTTCAGGCGCAGGTCGGGCACCGACGCGAGCAGGTCGGCAAGGCGGGGATCGGTCATGGGAACGGTGCGGGCAAGGCGGAGCGGGAGCGGGCAAGCGTGCCAGCCCCGGGGCGGTCGCGTCCAGCGCGGGACGCGCCCTGCCCCGGCGGCCCGCCGCCGCGGACAAGCCCTTGTTTCATCGGCAACTTTGCACGCGTGCAACTGCCACCACCACGGGCACGCGGTGTTGCGCGCAAACCGGGCAAATGCCAATGACGCGGTGCGGAAAACAGGGGGCGCTTCTGGCATAGTTGGCGGCTCCCGCCACACCCGAACCGGAAGCCGCGCGCATGTCGCCCAAGAAGACCTCCTTCCCGAAATCGGACATCCGCGTGCTGCTGCTGGAGGGCGTCAGCCAGACCGCGGTGGAGACCTTCCGCGCCGCCGGCTACACCCAGATCGAGTTCCACGACAAGTCGCTGCCGGAGGACGAGCTGAAGGCGCGCATCGCCGAGGCCCACATCATCGGCATCCGCTCGCGCACCCAGCTCACCGCCGACGTGCTGGCCCATGCCAAGCGCCTGATCGCGGCGGGCTGTTTCTGCATCGGCACCAACCAGGTCGACCTGGACACCGCCGAGCTGGCCGGCATCCCGGTGTTCAACGCGCCCTACTCCAACACCCGCTCGGTGGCCGAACTGGTGGTGGCCGAGGCGGTGATGCTGATGCGCGGCATCCCGCAGAAGAATGCGCAGTGCCACCGCGGCGGCTGGTCCAAGTCCGCCGCCGGCAGCCGCGAGGTGCGCGGCAAGACCCTGGGCATCGTCGGCTACGGCCACATCGGCACCCAGGTCGGCGTGCTCGCCGAGGCGCTGGGCATGAACGTGGTCTTCCACGACATCGAGACCAAGCTGTCGCTGGGCAATGCGCGCGCCGCGCAAAGCCTGGAGGACCTGCTGGCGCACGCGGACGTGGTCACCCTGCACGTGCCGGAGACCCCGGCGACGAAGAACATGATCGGCGCTGCCCAGATCGCGGCGATGAAGCGCGGCGCGCACCTGATCAACGCCTCGCGCGGCACCGTGGTCGACATCGACGCGCTGGCCGCGGCGCTGGAATCGGGCCATGTCGGCGGCGCGGCGGTGGACGTGTTCCCGCTCGAGCCCAAGGGCAACAGCGAACCATTCGTCTCGCCGCTGACCCGCTTCGACAACGTGATCCTGACCCCGCACATCGGCGGCAGCACGCTAGAGGCGCAGGAGAACATCGGCGTGGAGGTGGCGGCCAAGCTGGTGCGCTACAGCGACAACGGCAGCACCCTGTCCGCGGTCAACTTCCCCGAGGTCACCCTGCCCGAGCACGAGGGCAGCCTGCGGTTGCTGCACATCCACCGCAACGTGCCGGGCGTGCTGTCGAAGGTCAACGAGATCTTCAGCCGCCACGCGGTCAACATCGACGGCCAGTTCCTGCGCACCGACCCCAAGGTCGGCTACGTGGTGATCGACGTGGCCGCCGACGAGGCCAAGGTCAGCCAGCTGCGCGAGGAACTGGCCGCGATCCCGGGCACCCTGCGCACCCGCGTCCTGTACTGAGCCGGCGCAGGCCTGCGCCTGGCCATGCGACGGGCCGGCATCGCCGGCCCGTCGCGTTTCCGGCGCTCAACCCCGCGCGGCCAGCCAGCGCGCGGCCATGCGCCGCATCGAGGGGTCGCAGCGCGGGTCGTCCACCAGTTCGTCGATCCGGCGCCAGGCCAGGGCGTGGGATTCGGCGCTGACCACGAAACGCTCGTCCGCGCCGGCGCGCACCACGTAACGCACGTCGTAGTGCCAGTGTCCCGGGACCTCGCCGCGCTCCGGGATCCAGTGCCGGTCCAGGTCGAAGATGCGGCCGTCCTCCAGGCGCAGGCCCGGCACCCCGGTTTCCTCCTCCGCTTCCTTCAAGGCCACCTGCGCCAGGTCGCGCTCGCCGTCGGCATGGCCGCCCGGCTGCAGCCAGCGGTCGAGCTTGCGGTGGTGGGTCAGCAGGGTGCGCTGGCCATCGGCGCTGACCACCCAGGCCGAGCCGGTGAAATGCCCCTCCAGGCGCTGGCGGATGAACGGGTCAGCCGCATCCTCCAGCAGGGCCAGGAAGGCATCGGCCAGTCCCGCCTGCATCGGCTCGCGCGTGCGGTATTCGGCCAGCTGGGCGGCCAATGCCTGCACTTGCACCATGGTGGTTCCCGTCGTCATGGATTGGCACCCGGATTATGCACGGGCCTTGCTGCAGTGCGGCACCGCATTGCCAAGCGACCCGGGCATTTGGCAAGGTACGGCGCTCATGTGGCCTCCGGTGGCCGCTCTTCATACCCGGCGCTCGAAGCCACCAGGGGGAACGTCATATGTCCAGCCGTCTATTCAGCACCAAGCCCATGGAACCGGCACCGCACGTGGATGCCGGCGAGCCGGTGGAAGGCTCACTCCAGGGCGAGGCAACCCTGCGCCGCACCCTCACCGCCCGCCAGCTGATCCTGCTGGGCGTGGGCGCGGTGATCGGCGCCGGCATCTTCGTGCTGACCGGCCAGGCCGCGGCCAACCACGCCGGCCCGGCGATCATGCTCAGCTTCGTCCTGGCCGGCTTCGCCTGCGCCATGGCCGGCCTGTGCTACGCCGAATTCGCCTCGATGATGCCGGTCTCCGGCAGCGCCTATTCCTATGCCTACGCCACCCTCGGCGAGGGCGTGGCCTGGTTCATCGGCTGGTGCCTGGTGCTGGAGTACCTGTTCGCCTCGGCCACCGTGGCCGTGGGCTGGTCCGGCTACCTCACCAGCTTCCTGACCACCACCCTGCACCTGCCCTTCCCCGCCGAGCTGGCCGCCGCGCCACTGGCCTGGAACGGCACCGAGTTCGTGGCCACCTCCGGCATCGTCAACCTGCCGGCGATCCTGATCGTGGCCGCGGTCAGCGCCCTTTGCTACGTCGGCATCACCCAGTCGGCCTTCGCCAACGCGATCGTGGTGGCGATCAAGATCGCGGTGATCGCGGCCTTCCTCGGCTTCGGCATCCAGTACATCGATCCGGGCAACTGGACCCCGTTCGTCCCCGAGAACGCCGGGCCGGGCAAGTTCGGCATGGAAGGCGTGTTCCGCGCCGCGACCATCGTGTTCTTCGCCTACATCGGCTTCGACGCGGTCTCCACCGCCGCCGGCGAGGCGAAGAACCCGCAGCGCGACATGCCGATCGGCATCCTCGGCTCGCTGGCGATCTGTACCCTGGTCTACATCGCCGTGTGCGCGGTGCTGACCGGCATGACCCACTACTCGCTGCTCAACACCGCCAAGCCGGTGGCCACCGCGCTGGAGGAAGTGCTCAAGGCCGACCCCACCGCCAACGTAACCTGGCTCAAGACCGCGGTGGAGATCGGCGCCATCGCCGGCCTGTCCTCGGTGATCCTGGTGATGCTGATGGCGCAGCCGCGCATCTTCTATTCGATGTCGCGCGACGGGCTGATGCCGCGCCTGTTCGGCAAGGTCCACCCGCGCTACCAGACCCCGCACGTGGGCACGGTCATCGTCGGCGTGATCGCCTGCCTGCTGGCCGGCTTCATGCCGCTGAGCGTGCTCGGCGAGCTGGTTTCGATGGGCACCCTGCTGGCCTTCGCCACCGTGTGCCTGGGCGTGTTCGTGCTGCGCTTCAGGCGCCCGGACCTGCCGCGCCCGTTCCGGGTGCCGTTCTTCTGGCTGATCTGCCCGCTGGGCTTCATCGCCTGCCTGGGCCTGTTCTGGCAGTCGTTCGCCGAGCACTGGAAGGTATTCGTGGGCTGGACGGTGCTGGGGCAGGTGATCTATTTCGCCTACGGCTACCGCCACAGCAAGCTGCGCCAGCGCGGCTGATCCCCCTCCCGATCGCGGCCGGCCATGTGCCGGCCGCTCCAGTTTCCTTTTCCAGGATCGGCGCATGAGCGCAAGCGTTCCCCGCAAGATCGGGCCGGTGCTGGCGACCTTCGTGGTTGCCAACAACATGATCGGCTCGGGTTTCTTCCTGTTGCCCGCCACCCTGGCCAAGTCCGGCGGCGTGACCGCGTTGAGCTGGCTGCTGGGCACGGTGCTGGCGATGATGCTCGGCGGCGCCTTCGCCCGGCTGGCGCGCCACCATCCGGACCTGGAGTCGCAGGACGACTACGTGCGCCCCTCGCTGGGCCGCGACGCCTCGTTCCTCGCGACCACCATGTACTGGGTGTCCTCCTGGATCGGCAACAACGCCATCGCCGTGGCCGCGTTCGGCTACCTGGTGATCCTGTTGCCGATCGAGGACAGCACCGGGGTGCGCCTGGCCGGGCAGGTCGCGCTGATCTGGCTGATGTTCGCCCTGAACCTGATGGGCCCGCGCCCGATCGCCCGCTTCCAGTCGATGTGCGTGGTGCTGGGCCTGCTGCCGGTGGCGGCGATCCTCACCGCCGGCTGGGCGTACTTCGACCCGGAGGTGTACCGCACCGCCTGGAACGTGTCGGGCACCTCGGACACCGCGGTGGTGCTGCAGTCGCTGGCCCCGATCTTCTGGGCTTTCGTCGGCCTGGAGACCGGCGCGATGGTCGCCGGCGTGGTCGACGACCCGGACCGCAACGTGCCGCGCGCGACGCTCGGCGGCATCGCCATCGCCGGCGTGGTGTACCTGACCTCCTCGGTGCTGATGATGGGCATCGTGCCGGCCTCGCAGCTGGCCCAGTCCAGCGCCCCGTTCGCTATGGTCGCCGGCGAGATGTTCGGCCCGTGGGCGGTACCGGTGATCGCCGCGGCGGCCGCGCTGAAGGCCACCGGCACCCTCGGCGGCTGGATGCTGGTGAGCGGCGAGTCCGGTGCGCGCGCGGCCCAGCGCGGCTTCCTGCCGGCCGTGTTCGGTCGCCTGCAGCCCAATGGCTCGGCCCGCACCGGCCTGTTCATCATCGCCCTGTCGATGACCCTGCTGGCCGTGCTGACCCTGTCGCCGACCGTGTCCGGGCAGTTCGAGGTCCTGATCGAGATGGTCGTGGTGCTGGTGGTGATGGCCTACGCCGCCGCCGGCCTGAGCCTGCTGCTGGGCACGCCGGAACGCGCGCCGACCCCGCGCGAGCGGCTGCTGGGCATGGGTGCGCTGGTCGCCTGCGGCCTGCTGGTGTACTCCACGCCGGTCCGGACCCTGGTCGGCGGGCTGGTGATCGCCGGCCTGGCCTGGGCCGCCTACCGCGGCTTCGGGCACCGGAGCCAGGTGCCTGCACGGTAGACTTCGCGCATGGATAACACCGAGCTCCCCTACGACCCGGCGCTGCTGCGCGAACGGGCCCAGTCCCTGATCTCCAACGTGCGCGAGCTGGCCCAGCTGGGCTGGACCCCGGCCACCAGCAGCAACTTCTCCGAGCGCCTGGACCAGGCGCATGCGGCCATCACCGTGTCCGGCCGCGACAAGGGCCGCCTGGCCGAGGACGACATCATGGTCGTGGACCTGGAGGGCCGCGCGGTCGGGCGCCAGCTGCGGCCCTCGGCCGAGACCCTGCTGCACACCCGGCTGTACCGGCGCTTCCCGGAAGTCGGCTGCGTGCTGCACACCCACTCCCTGACCCAGACCGTGGCCTCGCGCCTTTACGCGCGCCAGGGGCGGATCCGCCTGGAGGGCTACGAGCTGCTCAAGGCGTTCGAGGGCAACAGCACCCACGAGACCGCGATCGAGGTCCCGGTGTTCGCCAATACCCAGGACATGACCGTCCTGGCGGCGCAGGTGGACGAGGTCCTGGACCGGCAGCCGCTGTGGGGCTACCTGATCGACGGCCATGGCCTGTACGCCTGGGGCCGGACCATGGCCGACGCCCGCCGCCACCTGGAAGCGTTCGAGTTCCTGCTCGGCTGCGAACTGGAGCTGCGCCGGCTCGGCGCCTGAGCCTCATTCCGTCCCCGTCGCGCCTGGAAACCGGGTGTCATGAGCGCCGCGGCGCACAGCTGGTAATCTTTCCGGTCCACGCGGTTTCCCGCGGCTTGAGCAAAAGGTGACCCCCATGAGCCGACTGCGCATCTTCGAAGAGAACCGCCCCGAACAGCCGCTGTTCGAGAGCACCGACGGCAATGCCATCGCCGCCGAGCTGGCGCGCATCGGCGTGACCTTCGAGCGCTGGCACGCGACCAAGCCGATCGAACCCGGCGCCAGCCCCGAGGAGGTGATGGAGGCCTACCGCGCCGACATCGACCGCCTGGTGGCCGAGCGCGGCTTCAGGACCGTGGACGTGGTCAGCATCGCCCCGGACAACCCCAACCGCGAGGAGATGCGCAGGAAGTTCCTCGACGAGCACTTCCACAAGGAGGACGAGGTGCGCTTCTTCGTCGCCGGCTCGGGCCTGTTCACCCTGCACGTGGACGACAAGGTCTACGAGGTGGAGTGCGTGAAGGACGACCTGATCGCCGTGCCGGACGGCACCCGCCACTGGTTCGACATGGGCCCGCAGCCGAACTTCGTCGCCATCCGCTTCTTCACCGAGCCGGACGGCTGGGTCGGCCACTTCACCGGCACCGACATCGCCCAGCGGTTCCCGCGCTACGAACCGCAGGTGCACTGAAAGCCCGCCGGCACGTCCCGCCGCCCCTCGCCCGCGCGAGGGGCGCTCCGTTTCAAGGATCCCGAATGACCCGCGCCATCGTCACCGACATCGAAGGCACCACCAGCAGCATCTCGTTCGTGCGCGACGTGCTGTTCCCGTACGCCCGCCGCGCCCTGCCCGGCTTCGTCGCCACGCATGGCCACGAGCCGGAGGTGCGGCGCTGGCTGGACGCGGTGGCGGTGGAAGCCGGAGGCCTGTGCCAGGACGCGATGATCGTGGAAACGCTGCAGGGCTGGATCGACCAGGACCGCAAGCACACCGCGCTCAAGGCGCTGCAGGGCATGGTCTGGGAGGCCGGCTACCGCAACGCCGACTTCACCGCGCCGATCTATCCCGACGCGGCCCAGGCGCTGCAGCGCTGGCACGACCTGGAGCTGCCGCTGTACGTGTACTCGTCCGGCTCGGTGCCGGCGCAGAAGCTGTTCTTCGGCCACAGCGACGCCGGCGACCTCACCGGCCTGTTCTCCGGCTGGTTCGACACCGAGATCGGCGGCAAGCGCGAGGCCACCAGCTACGCCAGGATCGCCGAGGCGATCGGCCTGGCGCCGCGCGAGATCCTGTTCCTGTCCGACGTGGTCGAGGAGCTGGACGCGGCCCGTGCCGCCGGCCTGCACACGGTGCTGGTGGATCGCCCGGAGGATTACCCGGAGCCGCGGCTGGAGGATGCCGCGCACGGGCACACCCGGGTCACCGGCTTCCAGGAAATCGCGCTACCGCGCTGAAGCCGGGCAGGCCCGGGCCAAGGCGGTTTTGCCGTTGCTTTCCCCTGCCGTTGGCGCGAATCGGGCACCGCGGGGCCAGTCTTCCCTTGCACGAAGCAGGCAAGGGGCAAAGGCAGCAGCGCCGTAGTCCCGGCTCAGGGCCGTGCTTCCTCCAGCCGGTAGCGCGTGGAAGCCAGCACCTCGCCCTGCCAGCGGTCGAACGCCCGCACCTCCACGGTGTGCTCGCCCGGCGCCAGGCCCGTGTCCAGCGCGCCGCGCCACAGGTGGGTGGACGCGGTCGCCTCGGGCGAGCGGTCGTAGCCGCGCAGCGACCCGGCCAGGTCGTCGGCCGCGTTCTCCACCAGCAGCCGCGGATCGGCGCGCTCGACGCGCCGCATCGGCTTCCACGGACCGCCGTCGATGCGGTATTCCACCCGGGTTTCCGCGTCGCCCATGAACACGTTGGCGAACACGCCCCAGGCCGGGTAGGCGCCCCGGCGCAGCACCTTCGGCGCGTGCAGCGCCATGGCCCGCGTGAATGCCGGATCGGCGCCATTGGCGCGCGCCGGGCGGTAGTCCAGCGCGTAGTTGCCATCGGGCTCCACGGTCAGCAGCGCGTGGCCGATCGGGGTGCCGTCGCTCATGGTCGCATCCGGGATGCCGCGCGCATCCGGCACCCCTGACCAGAAGGCGCCGCAGACCGCGCCGACGTTGTACTCGTGCAGCGGCGCCGGACCATGCCAGCCATCGGCCGGGCCATGCCAGTAGTGCTGCTGGTTATGGCTGTGCCCGCTTAGCACCAGCACCCGCGGGTGCCGGCGCAGCAGCGCGAACAGGCGCTCGCGGTCGGCGGCGCGGAAGGCGCCGCGGCCGCGGTCGAACAGCGGGATGTGCATGCCCAGCACCAGCAGGCGCTCGCGCGGCAGCTGCGCCAGGTAGGCCTCGATGAAGCGGAACTGGTCCTCGCGCAGGCCGCCGGCGTAGCCGGCGCCCTGGCCGGGCGTGGCCACCACGTCGTCCAGCAGCACGAACGCGGCCGCGCCCTCCTCCACCGCATAGGTGTCCGGTCCGTAGATGCGTTCCCAGGCACCGAGCGAGGCCTCGTCCGAGGCCGGGGCGTGGTCGAGGTCGTGGTTGCCGGGGACATGGAACCACGGCACGCCGAGCTGCGTGGTCACCGCGTTGAGCGCCGGGTAGAGGTCGGTGCGGTCGTCGACCAGGTCACCCAGGGTCACGCCCAGCGCCGCGTCCGGCCGGCCCAGCGGTTGGACCACGGCACGCCGGTAGTAGTCGATGTCGCGCTCGTTCTTGACCTGGGTGTCGGTGAACACCAGGGCCTGGAACGCCCCCTCGCGCGGTGCCGCCGGCGCCAGCGCGAAGTCGGCGCGGAAGCGCGCGCCCCGGGCCGGCACCCGCGCCCAGAACGCCGGCAGGCCGTCGTCGCCGGCCAGGAAGCGGTGCCCGGCAGGCTTGACCACGAACACCGCCCTGCCCGGCCGCGCCTGCAGGCGGTAGCGGCCCTGCGCGTCGGTGCGCACGAGCTGCTCGCCGTCGGATACCAGCACGCCTGCCAGGCCGGGCTCGCCGCCGCCGCGGCCGGGACGCCCGTCCTGCTCCTGGTAGACCACGCCGGTTACCTCGACCGCGGCCCGCGCCTGGACCGCCGTGCAGCCCAGCGCGGATACGCAGGCCAGCAGCCATGCGGCGCAATGCTTGGACATCGCCCTGCCTCTTCCGGGGAAAACCGGGGATTCTAGGGCAAGGCCCGGCTCAGCCGCCGGCGCGCTGGGCGTGGCGCTCCTCCAGCACCGCCACCGCGTCGGCCAGCGAGAGGCGCCGGGCATGCAGCAGCACGGTGGTGTGGTAGACCAGGTCGGCCACCTCGCCGAGCAGCTGCTCGTCGTTCTGGGCGACACCCGCCAGTGCCGTCTCCACGCCTTCCTCGCCCACCTTCTGCGCGATCCGGCGCACGCCGGCCTCGAACAGCTTCGTGGTGTAGCTGCCTTGCGGCCGCTCGCGTTCGCGCCGGGCCACCAGCTCGTCGAGCTGGGCCAGGAAGCCGATGTCCGGTTCCAGCGTGCGCGGCGGCGGCACCGCGGCGGCATGCGGGGCCGCCTCGAAGCAGCTGGGACGCTGCAGGTGGCAGGTCGGCCCGTGCGGCCGCGCCAGCACCAGCAGCGCGTCGGCGTCGCAATCGGCCTGGATGTCGACCAGCTCCAGCACGTGGCCGGAGGTCTCGCCCTTGGTCCACAGGCGCTGCTTGCTGCGGCTGTAGAACGTGACCAGGCGGCGCGACAGGGTGGCCTGCAGCGCGTCGCGGTCCATGTAGCCGAGCATCAGCACACGCAGGTTGTCGGCGTCCTGGACGACGACCGGCAGCAGGCCGCCGGACTTGTCCCAGTCCAGGGCCTCGGGGAACACGCCGATGCGGCCTACCGCCGCGGCGCCGGGATCTTCAGACATCACGCACCTCGACCTGCCTTTGCCGCAGGTATTTCTTCAGTTCGGGAATGGCGATCGCGCCGCTGTGGAACACGCTGGCCGCCAGCGCGCCGTCCACGTCGGCACGCTCGAAGGCCTCGGCGAAGTGCTCCGGCGCACCGGCGCCGCCGGAGGCCACCAGCGGCACCCGGCACAGCGCGCGCGCCTGGCGCAGCTGGACGATGTCGTAGCCGCGGCGCACGCCGTCGCTGTCCATGCAGTTGAGCACGATCTCGCCGGCACCCAGGCGCTGGGCCTCGACGATCCAGTCCAGCGTGCGCACGCCCAGCGCCCGGGTCTTGCCGGGGTCGCCGGTGTTGGTGCGCACCCGCCACTGGCCGTCGGCCTCGCGGATGGAGTCGATGCCGACCACCACGCACTGCACGCCGAAGGCGTCGGCCAGCTCGGAGACCAGCTGCGGGCGCTCCAGCGCCGGCGAATTGACCGAGATCTTGTCGGCGCCGGCATGCAGCACCCGGCGCGCGGTCTCCACGTCGCGGATGCCGCCGGCCACGCAGAACGGGATGTCGATCAGCCGCGCCACCCGCTCGACCCAGGCGTAGTCGACCGAACGCCCTTCGGGGCTGGCGCTGATGTCGTAGAACACCAGTTCGTCGGCGCCCTGGTCGCGGTAGCGCAGGGCCAGCTCGACGATGTCGCCCATGTCGACGTGGTCGCGGAAGCGCACGCCCTTGACCACGCGGCCCTCGCGCACGTCCAGGCAGGGAATGATGCGGCGGCTCAGCATGGCACGGCCTCCTCCACCGCCAGCGCATCGGCCAGCTGCAGGCGGCCTTCCAGCAGCGCCCGGCCCAGCACCGCGCCGGCGCAACCTGCCTGGCGCGCGCCGGCCACGTCGGCCGCGTCGCGCACGCCGCCGGAAGCCTGCACCGCCACGCCCGGGGCCAGCCGTGCCAGGTGCGCGTACAGCTCCAGGTTCGGGCCGGACAGCATGCCGTCGCGGGCGATGTCGGTGCACAGCAGGTGGCGCAGCCCGGCCTCGACGAAGCGCGGCAGCAGCTGGTCCAGGGTGACGCCGGCGTCCTCGGTCCAGCCGTGCACCGGCAGCTGCCAGGTGCCGGCTTCGTCTTGGCGGGTGTCCAGGGCCACGGTGATGCGCTCGCCGCCAAACTCGGCAAGCCAGCCGATCACCGTCTCCGGCTGGCGCACCGAAAGCGAGCCGACCACCACCCGCGCGGCGCCGGCATCGAGGATCCGGGCCACGTCGTCGCGGCCGCGCACGCCGCCGCCGGTCTGCACCTGCAGGCCGGTCTCGCGCGCGATCCGCCCCAGCAGCGGCGCCAGGGTGTAACCGCCGGCCTTGGCCGCGTCCAGATCGACCAGGTGCATCCAGCGCGCACCGGCCTGGGCGAAGGCCGCCGCGCGCGGCAGCGGATCGTCGCCGTACCGGGTCTCGCGCGCGTAGTCGCCCTGGGCCAGGCGCACGACGCGCCCGCCGCGGATGTCCAGCGCCGGATAGACGGTGAAGCCCATCAGAAGTCCATCTCCAGGAAATTGCGGAGGATGCGCGCGCCGGTGCCGGCCGAGCGCTCAGGGTGGAACTGGGCGCCGCAGCGCAGGCCGTCGTGCACGACCGCGGTGAACAGGCTGCCGTGGTCGGTGGCGGCCACCGTGGCGGCGGTGATCGGCGCGGCGTAGCTGTGCACGAAGTAGGCCTTCGCCCCCTCCGCCACCCCGTCCAGCAGCGGCGATTCGCGCAGCTTGCGCAGCCCGTTCCAGCCCATGTGCGGCACCCGGATGCAGGAGACCTGCGGCAGGTGGTGGACCACGCCAGGCAGCAGGCCCAGGCATTCCACGTCGCCCTCGTCCGAGCGTTCGTACAGCAGCTGCATGCCCAGGCAGATGCCCATCAGCGGTACCTGCAGCCGCCGCAGCGGCTCGACCAGGCCCTGCGCATGCAGGCGGCGCATGCCTTCAGGGGCGGCGCCGACGCCCGGCAGGATCACCCGGTCGGCGCGTTCCAGGCCGGCGGCGCCGTCGACCACCTGCGGCTGCATGCCCAGGCGTTCCAGCGCGTAGCAGACCGAGCCGAGGTTGGCGCCGCCGGCATCGATGACGACGACGCGTTTGCCGGCCGCGCTCACAGCACCCCCTTGGTCGACGGCAGGGCGTCGCCCTCGCGGCGGATGGCCTGGCGCAGCGCGCGCGCCAGCGCCTTGAAGCTCGCCTCGATCTTGTGGTGGTCGTTGTCGCCGCTCACGCTGATGTGCAGGTTCAGGCCCGCCGCGTCGCACAGCGAGCGGAAGAAGTGCGGCACCAGCTCGGTCGGCATGTCGCCCACCCGCTCGCGGGCGAAGCTGCCCTGGTAGACCAGGTACGGGCGCCCGCTGAAGTCCAGCGCCGCGCTGGCGTGGGTTTCGTCCATCGGCAGGGTGAAGCCATAGCGGCCGATGCCGCGCTTGTCGCCCAGCGCCTCGCGCAGCGCCTGGCCCAGGGCCAGCGCGGTGTCCTCGATGGTGTGGTGCTCGTCGATGTGCAGGTCGCCCTCGGCCTCGATCTCCAGGGCGAAGCCGCCGTGCTTGCCGATCTGTTCCAGCATGTGGTCGTAGAACGGCAGGCCGGTGTGGATCTTCGGATCGGCCGCGCGGTCCAGGTCGACCGCGACGCGGATCTTCGTTTCCCTGGTGTCGCGCTGGACCACGGCGCGCCGCGGCGCGTCGGCCAGCTCGTGGGCGATGCCGGCCCAGTCCCACTCGCCGCCGAACTGCGGGGTCTTCAACTGGAACGCACGGATGCCGAGGTTGGCGGCGAACTCGTTGTCGGTCGGGCGGTCGCCGACCATCGCCGAGCGCTTCCAGTCGATCGAGCGGTCCTGGATGTAGGGCAGCACCAGGCCGATGCCCGGCTTGCGCGTGGGCTTGTTCTCGTGCGGCCAGCTGGTGTCGATAAGCACGTCGCGGAAGCGGATGCCCTGGCTCTCGAACACCTGCATCATCAGGTTGTGCGGGCCCTCGAAGCTCTCCCGCGGATACTTGTCCGTGCCCAGGCCATCCTGGTTGGAGACCATCACGAACTGGTAGCCGGCGTCGCGCAGCTTCAGCAGGGCCGGGATCACGCCTTCGACGAAGCGCAGCTTCTCGTAGGCGTCGATCTGGAAATCTTCCGGCTCCTCGATCAGGGTGCCGTCGCGGTCGATGAAAAGGATCGGGGTCATGCAGCGGCTTCCAGTGCGGCCAGGATGGCCAGCACGCGTTGGTTCTGTTCGGGGGTGCCGACGGTGATGCGCAGGGCGTCGCCCAGCTGCGGCGCGGCACGCTGGTCGCGCACCACCACGCCGGCGGCCAGCAGGCCGTCGAACGCGGCCTGGGCGTCGTCGAAGCGCACCAGCAGGTAGTTGCCGGAGGACGGATAGACCCGGCGCACGCCCGGCGCGGAGGCCAGCGCCGCGGCCAGCCGCGTACGCTCGCTGCGCACCACCGCCACGCGCTCGGCGGTACGCGCCAGCGCCTCCGGCGACAGGCCGGCGACGGCCAGCTCGGCGCACGGCGTCGGGATCGGATATGGCGCCTGGCAGGCACGCAGCACGCGGATGAGCGAGGGATCGGCGATCAGCGTGCCGATCCGCGCGGCCGCCAGCGCATGCGCCTTGGACAGCGTGCGCAGCACGGCGATGTTGCGGTGGCCGCCCATCAGCGTGGTCGCCGAAGGCTGGTCGGAGAACTCGCCGTAGGCCTCGTCCACCACCACCAGTGCGCGCCCGGCCAGGCGCCCGGCCAGCGCGGCGATGCCTTCAAGCGGCACGTCGCCGCCGGTGGGATTGGACGGGCTGCACAGGAAGACCAGCTTGGCATTGCCCTGCTCCGCCGCCGCGGCCACTGCCTCGAGGTCGACGATGAAGCCATCGGGGCCATCGACCAGCGGCACCTCGCGCAGAGGTGCGTTCTGAAGCCGGGCGCTGACCGCGTACATGCCGAACACCGGCGGCGTGGCCACCACCGCGTCGCGCTGCGGCACGCACAGCGCGCGCACCAGCAGGTCGATGGCCTCGTCGCTGCCGCGGCCCACCAGAACCTGCGACGCCTCGCAGCCGTAAAGTCGCGCCAGCGCCTGCACCAGCGCGGCCGGCTGCGGGTCGGGATAGCGGCGGCAGCTGCTGCGCGGATCGGCCGGGTTGGCCCAGGGGCTTTCGTTGGCGTTGAGCCAGATCTCGCCATCCAGCGCGTGGCTGCGCGCGGAACTGTAGCCGCCGAAGCCGCGCAGGTCTTCGCGGACCAGGGAAAGCAGGTCGTCGCTCATGCCGCCGCCCCCTCCAGGCGCAGGGCCACGGCATTGGCGTGGGCATCGAGCCGCTCGGCGCGGGCCATGGTCACCGCGCAGTCGCCGATGGCGAGGATGCCCTCGCGGCTGGCCGCCTGCACGCTGACGAAGTTCTGGAAGCTGGCCACGCTCACCCCGCTCCAGGCACGCGCGGCGCCATTGGTCGGCAGGACATGGTTGGTGCCGCTGCAGTAGTCGCCCAGTGCCTCCGGCGTCCAGTCGCCGAGGAACACCGAACCGGCGGCCTCGACCCGGTCCAGCCACTCGCGGGGCTGGCGCAGAGCAAGGATCAGGTGCTCGGGCGCGTAGGTGTTGCTGATGGCGAAGGCCTGGTCAAGCGAATCGACCAGGACCAGGCGCGAGGAGGCCAGCGCCTTGCGCGCGATCTCCGCCCGCGGCAGCGCCTCCAGCTGGCTCGCAAGCTCGGCCTCGACGCGGTCGATCAGGCCGGCGCTGTCGGACAGCAGCAGCACCTGCGAGTCCGGCCCGTGCTCGGCCTGCGACAGCAGGTCCGAGGCCACATAGGCCGGGTTGGCGCCGTCGTCGGCGATCACCAGCACCTCGGAGGGACCGGCCGGCATGTCGATCGCCGCCGCGCCGCACTGGGCGACCTGGCGCTTGGCCTCGTCCACGTAGCTGTTGCCGGGGCCGAAGATCTTGTCGACCTTGGGTACGCTGGCGGTGCCGAAGGCCAGCGCGGCAATCGCCTGGGCGCCGCCGAGCTTGAACACGCGGTCCACGCCGGCCAGGCGCGCGGCCACCAGCACCGCCGGGTCGGCCGTGCCATCGGCGCGCGGCGGCGTGCACAGCACCACCTGGCGGCAACGCGCCAGCGCGGCCGGCACGCAAAGCATCAGCGCGGTCGAAGGCAGCGGCGCGCTGCCGGCGGGAACGTACAGGCCGACGCGCGGCACCGGGCGGATGATGCGTTCGCAGACCACGCCCGGCGCGGTCTCGACGCTGTAGCCCTTGCCCATGCCGGCACGGTGGAAGGCCTCGATGCGCGAGGCGGCATCGGCCATGGCCCGGCGCAGTTCCGGCGACACGGCGGCTTCGGCCGCGGCGAATTCCTCGGCGCTGACCTCGAAACGCTCCAGTTCGACCTTGTCGAAGCGCGCGGTCAGTTCGCGCAGTGCCTCGTCGCCGCGGCTGCGCACTGACTCGAGCACGGCGGCCACGGCCTGGCGGGTGGCGTCGGCCACGACCTGCACCGGACGGGTCAGCGCGCGGGCGCGCCCGGCCTCGTCCAGCGCGGACCACTGCAGCCGGTTCCAGGCCGGCTGCGCGGGGGTGTTCTGCACGGCGCTCATGCCAGCGACCTCTCCACGCCCAGGACCATCAGCTGGCGCGCACCGGCGCGCTCGAGCTCCTCCAGCTGCTGCCAGCTGATCGTACCTTCGCACATGGTCTGCAGGGTCAGGGCGCCATTGGCCGAGGGCAGCTGCACCAGCGGGCCGGCGTCGGCCAGCAGCCGTTCCAGCGCCGGCAGCGCCTCGCGGTCGGCGTTGAACATCAGCAGCTTGCGCTCGCGCACCTGGAGCACGCCGTCCATGCGCCGCAGCAACATCTGCGCCAGCGCGGCGCGGGCGTCGTCGAAGCCACCGACCGGGCCGGCCAGCACCGCCTCGCTTTCCAGCAGGGTTTCCACCGGCTTGAGCTGGTTGGCCTTGAGGGTGGCGCCGCTGGAGACCAGGTCGCAGATCAGCTCGGCCGTGCCCAGGCGCGGGGCGATCTCGACCGAGCCGGACAGCTCCACCACCTGGGCGTCGATCTGCTGTTCCTGCAGCCAGCGCGAGAGGATGGACGGATAGCTGGTGGCGATGCGCAGGCCGCGGCCGCGCAGCTGCGCGGGGCCGGTCCAGTCCCAGTCCTCCGGCACCGCCAGCATCAGCCGGCACTGGCCAAAGCCCAGGCCGCGCAGTTCGCGGTAGGCCTGCGGCAGGCCAACCTGCGCGCGCGCGCCGGCCTGCTCGTCCAGCTCGTTGCGGCCGACCACGCCCAGGTCGCAGACGCCGTCGGCGATCAGGCCGGGGATGTCGTCGTCGCGGACCAGCAGCAGGTCGACCGGGAGGGATTCGCCGTAGCAGAACAGCTTGTCGCGGCTCTCGCGCCAGCTCAGGCCGCAGGCAGCCAGCAGCTTGCGGGCCGGCTCGGCCAGGCGGCCGCTCTTCTGGATGGCGATGCGGAGGCGGTCGCGGGTGGCCGCACCCAGGGGGGGACTCATGGGGATGCTCTCTCGCTGGTGGAAGCGCGCAGGGCGACGGCCCGCGCATAACCGCCGGCACCGCGCTCCAGCGTGCGTGCGACCCGGCCGATGGTGGTGACGCTGACCCCGGTCAGCTCGTAGATCTCGCGATAAGGCACGCCTTGCTGCAGCAGCGGCACCACGTGCCAGCGGTCGGTCATGGCCTCCAGCTCCGCCGGAGTGCACAGGTCCAGCAGGAAGGCACGGACGGCCTCCGGCTCGTCCAGCCGGGCAAGGATCGCCGACAACTGCGCCAGACGCTCCTCGAACCCTTCTTCCCCGCCCTTGACCCGCCGTTTCATTCCGAACCAATGTATTAACGCGTTAGCACATTAGAACACGCGGCCCGGACCCAGGTCAAACCGCCTGGCTGGCTGCAAGTCGACCGGGGATGCGGGGAGGCGCCGCGCGCGATACGGGACAGGCCTCGCCCCGCCGGGAAGGCCCGGAATGCAAGGATTCCGGCAAGTCGCCCCTACCCGCTCCCGGAAGAGCAGGAAGACCCGGGCGGCGGGGCGTGCAAGGGTCGCCGCCGGTGCGGCTCAGCCGGCCAGCGCCTCCAGCAGCGCGCCGGAAGCCACCAGCTGGACCATGGTGGCGACCTCGCCGTCCAGCGCGCGATCGCGGTCCAGGAACGGCACCGCCTCGCGGATGCGGGCATGGGCCCGGGCCACCGCCGTGCCGGGGTGGAAGGCGTCGGCCGCGGCCAGCTGCGCGCGCAGTTCCTCGACCTCGGCCAGGAAGCGCGCGCGCAGCGGCGCATCCGGCTCCGGGCCACCCTGCACCTTGGCCGCCAGTGCCTGGGCATCGGCGCGCCGGGCCAGCGCGCGGGCGGCGTTGATCATGTCCCGGCGCAGGTCCAGCGCCTGGGCCGCGGTGTACAGCTCCAGCGCCAGCACCTTGCCCAGGCCCTCAACCATGGCCAGCACGTGGCGCGCCTCGTTGGCACCCATCGACACATGGTCCTCGGCATTGGCGCTGGTCGGCACCGAGTACACCGAGGCCGGGTGGGCGCGGCTGGCCAGGTCGTTGACGATCGCCGCGGCGGTGTACTGCACGATCATGTGGCCGGATTCGGTGCCGTCCTCGTTGCCGATCAGGAACGCCGGCAGGCCGTCGTTGGTGGCCGGATCGACCAGCTTGTTCAGCCGGCGCTCGGAGATCGAAGCCAGGGCCGGGATCGCCGCCTTGAGGTAGCTGAGCGCCAGCGCCAGCGGCATGCCGTGGAAGTGGCCGGCGGAGATCACCTGCTCCTCCACGTGCGCCGCGTCGGCCTTGTCCGGGAACACCAGCGGGTTGTCGGTGACCGCGTTGAGCTCGATGTCGAGCACCCGCGCCGCCTGCGCGGCGGCATCGCGCACCGCGCCGTGCACCTGGGGGATGCAGCGCAGCGAATAGCTGTCCTGCGGCTGGTGCTTCTTGCCGCCGCGGAACGGCAGGAAGCGCTGGTAGAACTTCTCGCGCCCGTGGCGCTGGTCGGCCGGCACCCAGTCCCAGCCGATATCGAAACGCAGGCCGCGCGACTCCTCCGTGTCCCAGCTCGATGGCAGCCACGGCCGGAACTTCGGCACCAGGTGGTACGGGATGTCGGCCAGGGTCGAGCCGGAAAGCAGGCGCCGCAGGTTGGCCGCCACCTGCACCTGGCCCGGGTGCGGGCGCAGCGCGTGCACCTCCTCGGCGAACGCGCCCAGGCGCCCGGCGAAGGCGTCGATGGTCATGGCCGCGGCCAGGTCGGCCGTGTCCAGCATCAGCTCCAGCCGGTGCAGCGCCAGCACGCCCATGGCCAGCATCTGCGCGGTGCCGTTGTTCAGCGCCAGGCCTTCCTTGTACGACAGCGACACCGGCTCCAGCCCGGCGCGGCGCAGCGCCTCGGCGCCCGGCATGCGCCGCCCCTCGAAGAACGCCTCGCCACCGCCCAGCAGGACGATGGCCAGGTGCGACAGCGGCGCCAGGTCGCCGGAGGCGCCGACCGAACCCAGCTGCGGCACCACCGGCACGATGCCGGCGTTGAGCATGGCCGCCATCGCCTCCAGGGTCTGCACCCGGATGCCGGAATGGCCCTTGAGCAGGGTGTTGAGGCGGATGCACAGCATCGCCCGCACCACGTCGGCGGCCATCGGTTCGCCCACGCACACGGCGTGGGTCACGATCAGGTTGCGCTGCAGCTCCTCGTGCAGGGAGCGCCCCGAAGGCGCCGCGCCGGGCAGCTCGTCGCGCAGCGGATGCGCGCCCAGCAGCTTGTCGGCATTGCTGCCGAAGCCGGTGGACACGCCGTAGATCGGCTCCTCGCGGCGCACCTGCTCGGCGAGGAACCCGGCCGCGCGCGCCACCGCCTCCAGTGCGTCAGGATCCAGCGCGACCTTCGCGCCTTGGGCCACGGCGACCAGCTGGTCGCGGGTCAGGGATTGCCCGTCGAGACGGATCGTCGTCATGCGCCTGCCTGTTGCGTTATGCGGAACGGAAGGCGCCGGCGTGCCCGGCGCCGGGAGCACCGGCCCGCGCGAGCGCGGGTCGGGCGGATGGATCAGCGGCCCGCCAGGGCGCGGGCCTGTTCCAGTTCGACCTTCAGGGTTTCGGCCAGTTCGCCGCGCGGCACGTCGAACTGCTGCTCGCGCACCAGGTCCTTGACCGCGACCACGCCACGCTCCAGCTCGTCCGGGCCGGCCAGTACCACGAAGCGGATGCCGGCGCGCGAGGCGTACTGGAACTGCTTGCCGATCTTGCGCGGCTCCATCTGCACCTCGGTGTTGATCCCGCCCAGGCGCAGGTGGCGGGCGATGTCCAGGGCGTCGGCCAGCTGGTTCTCGTCCATCAGCGCGACCATGGCCTGCACGCTGCTCTCGGCGATGCCCTCGATCAGCCCGGCCTCGCGCAGCTGCCAGAACAGGCGGGTCAGGCCGATGGAGATGCCCACGCCCGGCAGCTTCGACTTGGTGTAGTGGCTGGCCAGGTCCTCGTAGCGGCCGCCGGAGCAGATCGAGCCGATGCCCGGGTGCTCGACCAGCTGGGTCTCGTAGACGGTACCGGTGTAGTAGTCCAGGCCCCGGGCGATGGAGAAATTCAGGCAGTACGCCGACTCCGGCACGCCCATCGCGCGCACCAGCTCCAGCACCTCGCGCAGTTCGGCGGCGCCGGCGCGCAGCACCTCGCTGGCGCCCTCGCCGGCCTCGGCCAGCACCGCTTCGATCTTCGCCAGTGCGTCGGCGTGCGAGTCCGAACGCACCTCGACGAACGCCAGGATCCGGTCCACGGCCGCGGCCGGCAGGCCGAAGCCCGGGCCGGTCAGGGTCTGGCGCACGTACTCGGGGCCGCGCTTGTCGAGCTTGTCGACCTCGCGCAGGACCAGCGCCTGCTGCTGCGGGTCGGCCACGCCCTGGGCCTCGAAGAAGCCGCGCATCAGCTTGCGGTTGTTGAGCTGCACGCGGAACGCGCCGATCCCCAGCTCGGAAAACACGGCGTGGATCACCGCCAGCACCTCGGCGTCGTAGCGGATGCTCAGCGTGTCCTTGCCGATGACGTCGATGTCGCACTGGTAGAACTCGCGGAAGCGCCCGCGCTGGGCGCGTTCGCCGCGGTACACGCGCTGCATCTGGTAGCGGCGGAACGGGAAGCTCAGCTCGTGCTCGTGCTCGGCCACGTAGCGCGCCAGCGGCACGGTCAGGTCGAAGCGCAGCGCCATCTCCGGCAGCCCGGCCGCCGCGCCCTCGGCCGCGGCGTTGGCCAGCGCGCCGGTGGACTGGACGAAATACACCTGCCGCTCGGTCTCGCCACCGGACTTGGTGAGCAGCACGTCGGACAGTTCGAACACCGGCGTCTCCACCGGCAGGAAGCCGAAGCGTTCATAGTTGCGGCGGATGACGTCGAGCATGCGCTGGAAGGCGATCTGCTCGCGCGGCAGCAGCTCCATGACGCCGGCCGGGGTACGGGGCCTGATCAAGCGGAAAAACTCCTGTGCCAGGGCACGGACGGGATTTGCGATTCTACCGTGTCGGCGGTGCCTGCTGGCGGCGCGTGGATCACCCCGGCGGGGTACAATGGCGCGCACCCTGTCCTGCGTGCCCGTAATGGCCTGGCCTCCGTTTGATAGTCCCTGCCTCACCCCGCCTCCCGACGAGGCAGGACCGCTGGGCCCCTGCGCGCACTGCCAGGTGCGCCACCTCGCCGTGTGCTCGGTCCTCACCCACGAGGAGATGCACGCGCTGGACGCAGAGGCCAGCAGCCAGCTGCTGGGCCCTGGCGCGGTGCTGGCCCGGCAGGGCGATCCGCGCCGGCACGTGTTCACCGTGGTCCGCGGCGCGCTGCGCATGGTGCGGCTGGCCGCCGACGGCCGCCGCCAGGTGGCCGGCTTCGCCCTGCCGGGCGATTTCGTCGGCCTCAGCGGTTCGCCGACCTACCGCCACGACGTGGAGGCGCTGGGCGAGACCGAGCTGTGCCGCTTCGGCATCGACGCGATGCGGCGCCTGGGCGAGCGCTATCCGCAGCTGCGCGAGAAGCTGTTCGAGCGCGCCTGCGTGGAGCTGGACTCGGCCCGCGACCAGATGATGGCCCTGGCGCGCATGAACCCGATCGAGCGCATGGCCGACTTCCTGCTCAAGCTGGCCGCGCGCGAGGCGCGCGCCGGCAACCCCGGCCCGATGGTGGCGCTGCCGATGCCGCGCGCCGACATCGCCGACCACCTGGGCCTGACCGTGGAAACGGTCAGCCGCTGCCTTACCACCCTGCGCGGCAAGGGCCTGATCGCGGTGCCGGAGACCTACCGCATCGAGATCCTGGATTTCGCCGGGCTCGAGTCCCTGCGCGCGGCCTGATCCGGCGCCGCGCAACCCGCGCTACACCTCCTGCAAGCGCCCCTGCTCCAGCCGCAGCCGCCGCCACGGCAGCGCGGCCGGCACCGGCGCGTGCGAGACCAGCAGCAGGCTGCGCCGCCCCAGCGCCCGCTCCAGGTCCAGCAGCAGGGCTTCGGCGGCGTCCACGTCCAGGCCTTCCAGCGGTTCGTCCAGCAGCAACAGCGGCCCGGGCCTGAGCAGGGCGCGGGCCAGCGCCAGCCGCCGCGCCTCGCCGCCGGACAACAGCGCCCCGCCCTCGCCGGCCTCGCAGTCCAGCCCGCCGGCGGCGCGCACCCGTGCGTCCAGGCGCAGGGCTTCGAGCGCGCGCCACATCGCCGCCTCGCCGGCCTGCGGATCGCCCATCCGCAGGTTGGCGCGCACGCTGCCGGCGAACACCGGCGCGTCCTGCGGCGCCCAGGCCAGGCGCGCATGCCAGTCGGCCTGGTGGAACCGGCGCAGGTCGATCCCGGCCCAGGCGATACGCCCGGCCTGCGGCTCGAGTACGCGCAATACCAGGGCCAGCAGGGTGCTCTTGCCGCTGCCGCTGTCGCCGGCCACCACCACCCGCTCCCCGGGGCGCAGGCGCAGGTCCAGCCCGTCCAGCAGGGCGCGCCCGTCCGGATGGGCGAAACACACCTCTTCCAGGTGCAGCGCGCCGCGCTCCGGCACTGGCACCGGCCGCGGCGGATCGCCCACCGCCGGCGGCTGCGCGACCAGCGCGTGCAGGCGGCGCGCCGAGGCCTGCCCGGCCAGCAACGCCTGCCAGGCCAGGCCGGCACCGGCCCAGGTTTCCAGCAGGGCCAGGGTGGCGAAGCCCAGGGCGGCCGCCTCGACCGCCCCGATCCGCCCCGCGTGCGCGGCCTGCAGCGACAGCGCGAGCATCGCCAGCAAGGTGGCCGCGCCAACCAGCGACATGCCCATTGCGGCGGCGGAAACGCGACGCTGGCGCTGGCGTCCGGCCCGTGCCAGGCGCGCGGCCGCCGCGTCCACCCGCGCCGCCCAGGCCCGGGTGGCGCCCATCGCAGCCAGGTCCGCGGCCCCCTCGATGCCCTCGTGCACCCGCACCCGCAGGCGCTCCTGCAGGCGCATGTCGCGCGCCTCGCGGCGCAACCCGTCCCAGGCCACCGGCAGGGCCGAAGCCGGCCCCAGCAGCAGCATCGCCGCGGCCAGCACCAGGCCGGCTTCCGGCAGGATCCAGGCCGCCCAGGCGACCGCCGCCAGGCCGAGGCCGAGCATTGCCAGCAGCGGCCCCAGCGCGCGTACCAGCCGCCCTTCCACCTGCGCGATGTCGTCCAGCAACCGCGCCATCAGCGCGCCGGTACGCATCCGTCCCAGCCGCGCAGGGGCCAGCGGCAGGGCGCGGCGGAAGAACCAGCCGCGCAGGTCGCGCGCCAGGCGCAGCATGGCGTCGTGGCCGAGCAGCTTCTCGAAGTAGCGCGAGGCGATGCGGGCGAAGGTCAGCGCGCGGATCCCGGCCGAGGGCGAGAAGAAGTTGAAGCCGCTGGCGGCCCCCGCGGCCAGCGCGCAGGCGGTGATGAAGCCGCCGGCCAGGCCCAGCAGCGCGGTGCCGGCCAGCATGGTCGCCAGCAGCACGGCGACCACCGCGGCCATGCGCGCCCGCCGCCCCGGTGGGAACGGCTGCAGCGGGTCCTCGTGCCGGCTCATGGCGCCACCCCCAGCGCCGGGCGGATGCGCCCGGACGGCAGATCCAGCACGCGCCCGGCCCAGCGCATCACCCGCGGGCTATGGGTGGCCACCAGCACCGCGCAGCCGGGCGCATGGCGCGCCAGCGCTTCCAGCAGGGCCGCTTCGGTGCCCGGGTCGAGGAACGCGGTCGGCTCGTCCAGCAACAGCAGTTGCGGCCGCCGCAGCAGCGCCCGCGCCAGGGCCACGCGCCGCGCCTCGCCGCCGGACAGGCCGTAGCCGCGCTCGCCGACCGGCGTGTCCAGCCCGCGCGGCAACTGCCGGGCAAAGCGCAGCACCTGGGCAGCCTCGGCCGCGGCGTGCAGTTCGCCCGCATCCTGCGCAGCGGCCAGGCGCAGGTTGCCGGCCAGGCTGTCCTGGAACAGCCAGGGTCGCTGCCCGGCATGGCCGCAACGCACGCCCCCGGCGATCGCGATGCTGCCCTCCAGCGGCGCGACCCAGCCGGCGATGGCCTCCAGCAGCAGGCTCTTGCCGCAGCCGCTGGGCCCGGCGAGGGCCAGCCGTTCGCCGGGCCGCAGCTCGAATTCCAGACCCTCGAACAGCGGCGCGGCCCCGGGCTCGGGTGCCAGGGCCAACGCATGCACCCGCAACAGCGGCGCTGGCCGGGCGCCGGTCGCTGGAGGCTCCGGCGCCGGTTCCGGCGCGTGCGCAGGGGCGGCCACGCCCGGCAACCGGCCAAGCACGTCCTCCACTTCCGCCGCCGCGGCCAGGGCGGCGGCGCGATCGTGGTAATGCGTGCCCAGCCGGCGCATCGGGGCGAAGAAATCCGGCGCCAGCAGCAGGCAGAACAGGCCGGTGCGCAGGTCCGGGGCCAGCTCCAGCGGCAACATGCCCAGGTAGCCGAGGCCGAAATACAGCGCCACGATCGCCACGCTCAGCGAGGCGAAGAATTCCAGCACCGCCGAGGACAGGAAGGCGATGCGCAGCACGCGCATGCTGCGCTCGCGCAGGCCCTCCGCCGCGGCGGCGATGCCGCCCAGTTCCGCCTCGCCGCGGCCGTACAGCCGGATCAGGCCCAGCCCGCGCAGGCGGTCGGCGAAATGCCCGCCCATCCGTGCCAGCTCGGCCAGCTGCGCGCGGCTGGCGGATTCGGCGCCCCACCCGACCAGCGCCATCGAGACCGGCAGCAGCGGCGCGGCGAACAGCAGCAGCAGGCCCGGCACGAGGTCGGCGGCGGCCACCGCCAGCAGCAGGACCGGCGGCACCCACGCGACCTCGGCGCGTGCCAGGCGGTACCCGGCGTGGTAGTCGCCGGCCGCCTCGGCATGCGACAGCACCAGTTCGGCCAGCGCCCCGCTGCGCTGGCGGCGCAACCAGCGCGGGCCGCGCGCATGCAGCGCCGCCCATGCGCACCGGCGCAGTTCCTGGCGCACGCCTTCGGCCAGGTCGCCGGCGGCAATGCCGGCGCGCCAGGCCAGCACCGCGCGCGTAGCCAGGCAGCCCCCCAGCAGCAGGAACAGCGGCAGCGTCCCGTCCAGGCCCCGGCCCCGCGCCAGCACCGCATCCAGCAGCACGGCGATCGCCCAGGCCTGCGGCAACAGCAGCCAGCCGCCGGCCACGGTGCAGGCCACCGCCAGCCGCCGCGCGCCGCGAGCGGCGTCGCCCAGTCCGTCCAGCCAGCGCTCGCGCCGGACGCGGGCGTCCTGGTCGTCGGTTGCGGCTGGATCGGCGGTCACGGCCAACGGCGGTCCCTCGCTCCCGGAATTCCGGCAGTCTAGGGCCGATGGCGTGACCGCAAACGCAAAGAGCGGGCCGTAGCCCGCTCCTTGCGCGTATCCGGCGATGTGGCGGCGCTTACTGCGCCACGCCCTCGCCTTCCTCGACGGCCTTGATCGACAGGCGGATGCGGCCCTGCTTGTCGACTTCCAGCACCTTGACCTTGACCACGTCGCCTTCCTTGAGCTTGTCGGAGACCTTCTCCACGCGCTCGCTGGAGATCTGCGAGACGTGCACCAGGCCGTCCTTGCCCGGCAGGATGGTCACGAACGCGCCGAAGTCCATGATCTTGGCGACCTTGCCCTCGTAGATCCGGCCCGGCTCCACGTCCGAGGTGATCTGCTCGATGCGGGCCTTGGCGGCCTGGGCGGCGGCGGCGTTGACCGAGGCGATGACGATGGTGCCGTCGTCCTGGATGTCGATCTGGGTGCCGGTCTCCTTGGTGATGCCCTGGATGGTGGCGCCACCCTTGCCGATCACCTCGCGGATCTTGTCCGGGTGGATCTTGATGGTCAGCAGGCGCGGCGCGAACTCCGACAGCTCGGCGCGCGGCGCGGTGATGGCCTTGGCCATCTCGCCGAGGATGTGCAGGCGGCCGGCCTTGGCCTGCTCCAGGGCCTGCTTCATGATCTCCTCGGTGATGCCCTCGATCTTGATGTCCATCTGCAGGGCGGACACGCCGTCGGCGGTGCCGGCGACCTTGAAGTCCATGTCGCCCAGGTGGTCCTCGTCGCCGAGGATGTCCGACAGCACCACGAAGCGGTCGCCTTCCTTCACCAGGCCCATGGCGATGCCCGCCACCGGGGCCTTCACCGGCACGCCGGCGTCCATCAGCGCCAGCGAGCTGCCGCAGACCGAGGCCATGGACGAGGAACCGTTGGACTCGGTGATCTCCGAGACCACGCGCACGGTGTACGGGAACTCCTCGAGGGTCGGCATCACCGCCAGCACGCCGCGCTTGGCCAGGCGGCCGTGGCCGATCTCGCGGCGCTTGGGCGCGCCGAAGCGGCCGCACTCGCCCACCGAGTACGGCGGGAAGTTGTAGTGGAACAGGAAGTTCTCGCGGTACTCGCCGCTGACGGCGTCGATGATCTGGCCGTCGCGGGCGGTGCCCAGGGTGGTGACCACGATGGCCTGGGTCTCGCCGCGGGTGAACATGGCCGAGCCGTGGGTACGCGGCAGCACGCCGGTCTTCACGGTGATCGGGCGCACGGTGTCCAGGGCGCGGCCGTCGATGCGGAGCTTGGTCTCCAGGACCGCGTCGCGCATGGTGCGGTACTCCAGCTCGCCGAACTCCTTGGCCACCTCGGCCGGGTCCCAGCCCTCGGCCGCCACGCGCTCGGCCAGCTGCTCGCTGACATCCTTCTTGATCGCGGCGATGGCGTCGCGGCGCTCCAGCTTGTCGCGGATCTTGAAAGCCTCGGCCAGGCGGTTGCCGACGGCCTGCTTCAGCGCGGCGACCAGCGCCTCGTTCTTCGCCGGCGGCACCCAGTCGCTGGGCTTGACGCCGGCCTCGGCGACCAGCTCGTTGATCGCGTTGATGACCTTCTGCATCTCGCGGTGGCCGAAGGTGACCGCGCCGAGCATCACTTCCTCGCTCAGCAGCTGGGCCTCGGACTCGACCATCAGCACGGCGTTGGCGGTGCCGGCGACGACCAGCTCCAGCTTGGACTCGGCCAGCTCGGAGGTGGTCGGGTTGAGGATGTACTGGCCGTCCTTGTAGCCGACCTTGGCGGCGCCGATCGGGCCCTTGAACGGGGTGCCGGCCAGCGACAGCGCCGCGGAGGCGCCGATCAGGGCCGGGATGTCGCCGTCGATCTCCGGGTTCAGCGACATCACCGTGGCGATGATCTGGACCTCGTTCTTGTATTCCTCGGGGAACAGCGGGCGGATCGGGCGGTCGATCAGGCGCGAAACCAGCGTTTCCTTCTCGGTCGGACGGCCTTCGCGCTTGAAGAAGCCGCCGGGGATGCGGCCGCCGGCGTAGAACTTCTCCTGGTAGTCAACGGTGAGCGGGAAGAAGTCCTGGCCTTCACGCGCGCTCTTGGCGGCGACGGCGGTGACCAGCAGTACGGTGTCGTCCATCTTGACGATGACGGCGCCACTGGCCTGGCGGGCGACCTCGCCCGTTTCCAGGGTCACGGTGTGTTTGCCGTACTGGAAGGTTTTGGTGATTTTTGCCACGTCGGTTCCTTGGGGAATCTGCTTGCGATTGACCGGTGACGGCCCTTGCCGGCAACGGGTGGCCGGAGAAGCCCGGCCGCTTGCGGGTGTTGCGCCCCGGTGGTCCCGGGGACGGGCGCCCGCGGTGCTTTGCCGGCGCCCAAATGCAAACCGCGGCGCATCTCTGCGCCGCGGCGGGAAGGTACGTCAGCGACGCAGGCCGAGCTTCTCGATCAGGGCCTTGTAGCGCTCGTTGTCCTTGCGCTTGAGGTAGTCGAGCAGGCTGCGGCGGCGGTTGACCAGCTGCAGCAGGCCACGGCGGCTGTGGTGGTCCTTCTTGTGGATCTTGAAGTGCTCGGTCAGCTGCTCGATGCGGGCGGTCAGCAGGGCGACCTGGACTTCCGGGGAGCCGGTGTCGTTGGCGCCGCGCGCGTTGTCGGCGATGATCTTCTGGGTGTCGATGGACATGGTTTCTCTCTTGGATGCGAGGCTGGCAGGAACGCGCTGGTGCGCACCGCCTGGCCCGCCGCTTGCCTGAAGGCCGCCCTTGGAACCGGCGGGAATGATTGCCCGGGAAAAAAGGCGCGCGAATTGTAACCCCCCGCCGGGGGCCGAACAAGGCAAAACCGGTTCCGCCGGGCGGCCGCCTCAGGCCCCGGCGGTGTTCCTGAACAGCCGTTGCGGCGCCAGCAGCCCGCCCGGCTCCACCCGTCCCAGCCCCAGCGCCTTGCCGTCGGGGCCGTGGACCGCCACCGGGTCGGCCGCGGCCCAGGGCCCGCGCAGGCGCTGGCCCTGGCCCAGGCGCGCGGCCTGGGCGGCATCCAGGTCGACCCGCGGGAAGCCCGCCAGGCCCGCCTCCAGCGGCAGCAGGCAGGCCTCGAGCGCGGCTTCGCCGCCCTCCTCCGCGAGCTGCTGCAGCTGCTCCAGGGTGAACATGGCCGGCGCGGTGAAGGGCTCCACCCACAGCCGGCGCAGGCTGGCGATGTGCGCGCCGCAGCCCAGGACCTCGCCCAGGTCGCGGGCCAGGCTGCGGATGTAGGTGCCCGTGCCGCAGGTCACGCGCAGGCGCAGGAAGGCCGGCTGCATCTCCAGCAGCTCGATGGCGTGGACCTGCACCTGGCGCACCGGGGCCTCGATCACCTCGCCGCGGCGGGCGCGGGCGTACAGCGGCTCGCCGCCCTGCTTGAGCGCCGAGTACACCGGGGCGCGCTGCTGCAGGGTGCCGACGAAGCCGGCCAGCGCGCCCACGACCGCGGCATGGTCCAGCCCGGGGACCGGCCGCTGGCGCAGCACCTGGCCGTCGGCATCGTCGGTGTCGGTGGTGGTGCCGAGCACGATCCCGGCCTCGTAGGCCTTGTCCGAGCCCAGCAGCAGGCCGGCCAGCTTGGTGGCCTCGCCGAAGCACAGCGGCAGCAGGCCGGTGGCCAGCGGGTCGAGGCTGCCGGTATGGCCGCCCTTCTCGGCACGGAACAGGCGGCGGGCCGCCTGCAGGGCGGCGTTGGAACTCATCCCCGCGGGCTTGTCCAGCAGCAGGATGCCGTCGAGCGGACGGAACTTGGTCTTGGTGCGGGTCATCGGGGAACGTCCTGGCGGCCGGGTGGCCGGCCCGGGAGGCCGGCGCCGGCCGGGACGGCGTGGATGCTTACTCGTCGGCCGGGGCCGGCGGATTTTCCTTCAGCAGGATCTCGATGCGCTCGCCGCGGTCGACCGAATCGTCGTAATGGAAGTGCAGCTCCGGCACGTGGCGCAGCTTGACCCGGCGGGCCAGCTCCATGCGCAGCTCGCGCGCCATCTCCTTGAGCGCCTTGACCGCCTCGGCCGAACGGTCCGGCAGCAGCGCGGTGACGAACACCTTGGCATGGGCCAGGTCGCGGGTGACTTCCACGTCGGACACGCTCACCGACGGCAGCCCGTGCTCGCGCACGGCCTCGTGCACCAGGGTGCCCAGTTCGCGGCGCAGCTGCGCCGAGACGCGGTCGGTTCGATGGAAGGATTTGGTCGGCATCTGCGGACTCCTTGCCGGGCGCGGCGCCCGGTCTTGCCTGCGGGCCGGCGGCCCGCCACTGCAGGCCGCCAGGTGGCGGCCCGGAAACGGCGGGACGGCCGCGAGGGCCGTCCCGTCGTCGCGGGCGCCGGCACGGCCTCCATGGCCGCCGGCGCCGCGCAGGTCACAGCGTGCGCTGGACCTCGATGCGCTCGAAGCACTCGATCTGGTCGCCCGGCTTGACGTCGTTGTACTCCTTCACGCCGATGCCGCACTCGGTGCCGCTGCGCACCTCGTCCACGTTCTCCTTGAAGCGGCGCAGCGATTCCAGCTCGCCCTCGAAGATGACCGTGTTGTCGCGCAGCACGCGGATCGGCTTGTTCCGCTTGACCACGCCCTCCACGACCATGCAGCCGGCGACCGCGCCGAACTTGGAGCTGCGGAAGACCTCGCGCACCTCGGCGATGCCGATGATCTCCTCGCGGATCTCCACGCCCAGCAGGCCCGAAGCCACCTGCTTCACCTGGTCGATCACGTCGTAGATGATCGAGAAGTAGCGCAGGTCCACGCCGTTGGCCTCGATGATCTTGCGGGCCGAGGCGTCGGCGCGGACGTTGAAGCCGATCACGGTGGCCTTGGTGGTCACGGCGATGTTGGCGTCGGACTCGGTGATGCCGCCCACGCCGGAGCTGATCACGTTGATCCGGATCTCGTCGTTGGACAGCGCGGTGAGCGACTGCTTGAGCGCCTCCACCGAGCCCTGGACATCGGCCTTGACCAGCAGGTTGAGGACCTGCTGGCCCTCGCCCTTGCCCATCTGCGCCATGATGTCTTCCATGCGGTTGCCCGCGGCCTGGACCAGGCGCGACTCGCGGCGCTTGGCGTCGCGCTGCTGCGCCACGTCCTTGGCCAGGCGCTCGTCCTTGACCACCACGAAGTCGTCGCCGGCGTCCGGCACGCCGGACAGGCCCAGGACCTGCACCGGGATCGACGGGCCGGCCGAGTTCGGCTGGCCGCCGGTCTCGTCGAACAGGGCGCGGACGCGGCCGTAGTGCACGCCGCACACCAGGTAGTCGCCCTTCTTCAGCTGGCCCTGCTGGACCAGCACGGTGGCGACCGGGCCGCGGCCCTTGTCCAGCGCCGACTCGATGACCACGCCGCTGGCGTTGCCGTCCGGCACCGCCTTCAGCTCCAGCAGTTCGGCCTGCAGCGAGATGGCGTCGAGCAGGTCGTCCACGCCCATGCCGGTCTTGGCCGACAGCTCCACCATCTGGGTGTCGCCACCGAAGTCCTCGGCCACGACCTGCTCGTTGAGCAGTTCGTTCTTGACCCGCATCGGGTCGGCCGTGGACTTGTCGATCTTGTTGATCGCCACGATCAGCGGCACGCCGGCCGCCTTCGCGTGCTGGATCGCCTCCTTGGTCTGCGGCATGACGCCGTCGTCGGCCGCGACCACCAGGACCACGATGTCGGTGATCTTGGCGCCGCGCGCGCGCATCGAGGTGAACGCGGCGTGGCCCGGGGTATCCAGGAAGCTGATCACGCCCTTGGGCGTTTCGACGTGGTAGGCGCCGATGTGCTGGGTGATGCCGCCGGCCTCGCCCGAGGCGACCTTGGTGCGGCGGATGTAGTCCAGCAGCGAGGTCTTGCCGTGGTCGACGTGGCCCATGATGGTGACCACCGGCGGACGCGGCGCCGGCTCGCCCTGGGCGCGCTCGACCTGCGCCAGCAGCTCGCTCTCGGCGTCGTCGGTCTCGGCGCGCACGGCCTTGTGGCCCAGCTCTTCGGTGACCAGCACCGCGGTGTCATGGTCGATGGACTGGTTGATGGTGGCCATCACGCCCATCTTGAACAGCGCCTTGACCACGTCGCCGCCCTTCATGGCCAGCTTCTGCGCCAGGTCGGCCACGGTGATCGAGTCGCCGATGGCGACCTCGCGCACCACCGGCGCGGTCGGGCGCTCGAAGCCGCCCACGCCGCCGCCGTTGCCGCCGCCGCGGCTGTCCTGGCGGCGCTGCGGCTTGCCGCCGCGCCCGCCCGGGCGGGCGGTGGAACGGCGTGCGCGGTCGGCGGCCGACAGGTGCAGCTGGCCGGCGAAGCGCGCCGGGGTGTCGTCGTCGTCGGCGATGGCGTGCCCGCCGCGGCCCTTGTGCTTGGGCGCGGCACGGCTGTCCTCGGCCGCGCGCGGCGCCGGGCGCGCCGGACGGGCCGGCGCCGGCTCGGCCGGCTCCGGCTCGGGCGCGGCCTCGCGCTCCTGCTGCCGGGCCGCCCCCTCGGCTGCCTTGCGCTCCTCTTCCTGGCGCTTGCGCTCGGCCTCTTCCTCCTGGCGCTTGCGCTCGGCTTCCTCGGCGCGCTGGCGGTCCAGCTCGGCCAGGCGCTGCTGCTCGGCGAGGTTGCGCTGGCGGGATTCCTCCAGCTTGCGCAGCACCTCGGCGCGCTCGTCGTCCACCGGCGCCTCGGGGGGAGCCGCCTCGGTGGCCTTGATGTAGGTGCGCTTCTGGCGGACCTCGACGGCGACGGTGGTCTTGCTGCGGCCGCCGCCGACGGTCAGTTCCTGCACCTTGCGCCGGGCCAGGGTGATCTTCTTCGGCGCAGCGATCTCTTCGGCCGGAGCCGCCGAGCCCTTGCCGTGGGTACGGCGCAGGAAGCCGAGCAGCTTGATCTTCTCGGCACTGGTCACGACCTGGTCGGGACCGCTGAACTTCATGCCGGCCTCGGCCAGCTGCTCCAGCAGCTTCTCGACCGGGGTGTTGACCAGCTCGGCGAGCTTGCGAATGGTGGTTTGCTGCGACATTCGGATCCTATGCTCTGTTTGGCGCCCCCTCGCCAGAAAGAGCAAGGGAAACGCGGATTCTAAGCCCTGGCGGGTGCAGGGCGGTGTTCATCGCCGGCTCATGCGCCATGCTCCGGGTGCCTGGCGGGGGCGCCGGTGGGGCGTCCCGGCCGTGCCAGCGACATGCTCATGCGCCACGCTCCAGGCGGGCGATCTCCTCGGCGCGGGCCGCCAGGATCAACGCCGCGGCGCGCTCCTCGTCCAGGCCCTCGATGCCGAACTCGACCACCTCGTCGGCGGCCAGGTCGGACAGGTCCTCGGCGGTGCGCACGCCATGGGCGGCCAGGGCGAAGGCGGTGTCCTCGTCCATGCCCTCCAGCGCCAGCAGGTCCTCGGCCGGGGCGTCCCCGGCCTCCTGCTCCTCCACCGCCAGGGCTTCGTTGAGCAGGGCGTCGCGGGCGCGGGCGCGCAGTTCCTCGACGATGTCCTCGTCGAAGCCCTCCACCGCCAGCAGCTCGCCGACCGGGACGTAGGCGATCTCCTCGACCGTGCTGAAGCCCTCGGCCACCAGGATGCCGGCGATCTCCTCGTCGACCTCCAGCTTGTCCATGAACAGCTGGCGGGCCACGGCCTGCTCGGCCTCGCTCTTGGCCTGCACCTGCTCGGCGGTCATCACGTTGAGCTGCCAGCCGGTGAGGCGGCTGGCCAGGCGCACGTTCTGGCCACCCTTGCCGATGGCCTGGGCCAGGCGGTCCTCGGCCACGGCCAGGTCCATCGAGTGCTTCTCTTCGTCGACGATGATCGACTGCACCTCGGCCGGCGCCATCGCGTTGATGACGAAGTTGGCCGGGTTCTCGTTCCACAGCACGATGTCCACGCGCTCGCCGTTGAGCTCGTTGGACACGGCCTGCACGCGCGAGCCGCGCATGCCGATGCACGCGCCGATCGGATCGGTGCGGTTGTCGTGGGCGATCACCGCGATCTTGGCGCGGTCGCCCGGGTCGCGGGCGCAGGCCTTGATCTCGACCAGGCCCTGGCCGACTTCCGGCACCTCGAGCTTGAACAGCTCGATCATGAACTCCGGCGCGGCGCGGCTGATGAACAGCTGCGGGCCGCGGGGCTCGCTGCGGACCTCGTACAGGTAGCCGCGGACGCGGTCGCCGGCGCGCAGCACGTCGCGCGGGATGCCCTTGTCCTTCGGGATGAAGCCCTCGGCGTTGCCGCCCAGGTCGACGTAGACGTTGCCGCGCTCCACGCGCTTGACCACGCCGGTCACCAGCTCGCCGACGCGGTCCTTCCAGGCGTCCACGACCTGCTGGCGCTCGGCCTCGCGCACGCGCTGCACGATCACCTGCTTGGCGGCCTGCGCGGCGATGCGGCCGAACTCGGGGTTCTCGATCTGCTCCTCGATGTAGTCGCCGACCTCGACGCCGTCGGCCTCGTCGACCGCGTCCATCAGGCGGATCTGCCGGTCCGGCGACTCCATCACCACGTCGTCGGCCACCACTTCCCAGCGGCGGAAGGTCTCGTAGCTGCCGTCCTTGCGGTCGATCGAAACGCGGGTCAGCACGTCCTGGTCGACGTAGCGCTTCTTGGCGGCCGAAGCCAGGGCCGCCTCGAGCGCCTCGAAGATCACTTCGCGCGGCACGCCCTTTTCGTTGGCGACCGCGTCAACTACCAGCAGAAGTTCCTTGCTCATCTGTTTACTCCGCGTGCGGCTTGCCGGCCGCCGGCTTGTTGGAATGCTTGCCCGAATTGCCGCCCTTGCCGGGCTTCTTGCCTGGCGCCAGGCCCAGCGCCTCCCAGTCGGGCACCAGGCGGGCCTTGTCGATGTTGTCCAGCTCCACCACGAACTCCGCGCCGTCCAGGGCGAAGGCCACCTGGCCATTTTCCACCCTCAGGATCGTGCCTTGCAGCCTGCGGCGGCCTTCCTGCGGCAGCTTCAGCCCGACCTTGGCCTGCTGGCCGGCGAAACGGGCGAAATGCGCGGCGGTGAACAGCGGCCGGTCCATGCCCGGCGAGGACACCTCGAGGGTGTAGTTGCCGGAGATCGGGTCGGCCACGTCCAGCTGCGCGGACACCTCGCGGCTGACCGCCTCGCAGTCGTCGATGGTGACGGTGCGCTCCGGCTCGCCGCCGTCGGCGGCCGGCACGTCGATGTACAGGCGCAGGGTCGCGCCGCCCGGTGCCGGGAGGTATTCGACGCCCAGCAGCTCCAGCCCGAGCGACTCCACGGTCGGGGCGAGCAACTGGACGATTTCGCTGGTCTTTTCGCTCATCTTCGGCGGCAACTCCAACGCGGTGTGGCGGGGCACGGCCTGCCGGCCGCATAAACGACAAGAGGCCCTTGCGGGCCTCTTGTGCTCGAGAGCCCTGTCGGGCTTCTCATCCGATGGTGCTGGAATCGGCGCAACGGCGGGAACATGCGCCGTTGCAAGCCCAGTCTTGAGGATCCCGCAGCCCTGGAAACCCAGGAACACCGCACAACCTCGAAACATGGTAGCGGGGGCAGGATTTGAACCTGCGACCTTCGGGTTATGAGCCCGACGAGCTGCCAGACTGCTCCACCCCGCATCAGAAGCGGAATTATGCCGGCTATCGCGCCTTGATGCAAGGCCCTTGCCGCATCTTCCGGAGCCTGCCCCGTGCCGGCGGCCTGCTCACCGGAGCCGGCCGCGCGGCCGGCCCGGAACGCGGAGATTATACATGAACGAGCCGCGCGAATGGCCAGTCCGCGCACCTGGAAGACGCGGCGCGGCATCGCGCCCGCCTGCCCTGCAACGCAAAAGCCCCCGGAAAACCGGGGGCTTTTGCGTGTTCCGCGCGGAGCGGCGCGTCCTCACATGAAGGCGCGCTGGCACCACACCATGATCGGATCCCAGGCCAGGCCGAGGGCGAACAGGCCCACCGCGTTGACGCCCAGCACCACGCCAAGCACGCGGTCGTTGTGCGCCGCCAGCGGGGCGCCGGCCGGCTCGTCGAAGAACATGACCTTGATCACGCGCAGGTAGTAGTACGCGCCGACCACCGCCGCGACCACGCCGAGGATGGCCAGCCACAGCATGCCGCCCTCCAGCGCCGCGCGCAGCACGGCCAGCTTGGTCCAGAAGCCCAGCAGCGGCGGCACGCCGGCCAGCGAGGCCATCACCAGCAGCATCAGCAGCGCCATCCACGGGCTGCGCGCGGCCAGGCCCTTGAAGTCGTCGATGTTGTCCGCCTCGAAGCCCTTGCGCGACAGCGCGATGATCACGCCGAAGGCCGCGGCCGACATGATCGCGTAGCCGATGGTGTAGAACAGCGCCGCGGTGTAGCCGACCTGGTCGCCGCCGGCCAGGCCCATCAGCAGGTAGCCGATGTGCGAGACCGTCGAATAGGCCAGCATGCGCTTGATGTTGGTCTGGGCCAGCGCCATCAGGTTGCCGACCACCAGCGACACCGCCGACAGGCCGGCCAGCAGCCACTTCCATTCCGGCGCCAGCGGGCCCACGCCCATCTCCAGCAGGCGCCAGGCCATGCCGAAGGCGGCCAGCTTGGGCGCGGTGCTGACGAACAGCGCGACCGGGGCGGTGGCGCCCTGGTAGACGTCCGGCAGCCACATGTGGAACGGGGCGGCGCCCAGCTTGAAGGCCACGCCGGCGACCATGAACGCGGTGCCGGTCAGCAGCAGCGTGCGCTCGTCGCTGCCCTCGATCGAGGCGCGGATGGCGTCCAGGTGCAGGGTGCCGGTGGCGCCGTAGACCAGCGACATGCCGTACAGCAGCAGGCCGGAGGCCAGCGAGCCGAGCACGATGTACTTCATCGCCGCCTCGGTGGCGCGGCCGTTGTCGCGGTCGGCGGCGACCAGGGCGTACGAGCTCAGCGCCAGCAGCTCCAGGCCCAGGTAGACGACCACCAGGCTGCCGGCCGAGACCAGCATCATCATGCCGGCGGTGGCGAACAGCACCAGCACCGGCAGCTCGCCCTGGTACAGGTTGCGCTCGCGCAGGTAGCTCCAGCCGTAGACCAGGGTCAGGCCGCTCATCAGCACGATGGCGAGCTTCATGACGTCGGCGGCGGTGTCGCGCACGAACATGCCGGACATCACTTCGCCCTGCCCGCCCACGCCGGTGGCCAGCATCGCCAGCACCACGGCCAGCACCAGCACCGACAGGAAGTGCGTCCACACCTTGTGGCGCGCGTTGATGAACAGGTCGACGATCAACAGGGCGAAGGCACCGCCGATCAGCACCAGCTCGGGCAGCAACGGCACCAGCTCGGCGGCGGACGGCATCGCGAGGGACGTGGTCATCTTCGAAGAATCCTTACAGCTTGCTGGTGGCGATCTGGGTCGCCAGGTGCGCGATCGACGGTTCCATCAGGTCGGTCAGCGGCTTGGGCCACAGGCCGAACAGCAGGGTGCCGGCGGCGAACACGCCCAGCACCAGCACTTCGCGTGCGTTGATGTCCTTCAGCTCGGCCACGTGCGCATTGGCGACCTCGCCGAAGAACACGCGGCGGTACAGCCACAGGGTGTAGGCGGCCGCGGTGATCAGGGTCGTGGCCGCCAGCAGCGCCACCACCGGGTGCTTCTGGAAGCTGGCCAGCACCACCATGAACTCGCCGACGAAGCCGCTGGTGCCCGGCAGGCCCGCGTTGGCCATGAAGAACAGCATGGCGAAGGTGGCGAACCACGGCATCACGTTGGCCACGCCGCCGTAGTCGGCGATGCGGCGGGTGTGCATGCGGTCGTACAGCACGCCGATGCAGGAGAACATCGCGCCGGAGACGAAGCCGTGCGAGATCATCTGCATCATCGCGCCCTGCAGGCCCAGGCGGGCGGCGTCGACCGAGCCGAAGTCGCGCACCAGGGTGAAGGCGATGAAGCTGCCCAGGGTGACGAAGCCCATGTGCGCCACGGAGGAATACGCCACCAGCTTCTTCATGTCGTCCTGGACCAGGGCGACCAGGCCGACGTAGATCACCGCGATCAGCGACAGGGCGATGATCAGCCAGGCCCACTCGTGGCCGGCGTCCGGGGTGATCGGCAGGTTGAAGCGCAGGAAACCGTAGCCGCCGATCTTCAGCGCGATCGCGGCCAGGATCACCGAACCGGCGGTCGGCGCCTCCACGTGCGCGTCCGGCAGCCAGGTGTGCACCGGGAACATCGGCACCTTCACCGCGAAGGCGATGGCGAAGGCGAAGAAGATCCAGGTCTGCTCCTTCGCGCTCAGCGGCAGCGCGTACAGGTCGGCCAGCTGGAAGCTGCCGCCCTTGATGTACAGGTAGATCAGCGCCACCAGCATCAGCACCGAGCCGAGGAAGGTGTACAGGAAGAACTTCATCGCCGCGTAGATGCGGCGCGGACCACCCCAGACGCCGATGATCAGGAACATCGGGATCAGCATGGCCTCGAAGAACACGTAGAACAGGATCGCGTCGGTGGCGGCGAAGATGCCGACCGTCACGCCCTCCAGGATCAGGAACGAGGCCACGTACTGGTTGACCCGCTTCTGGATCGACTCCCAGGCACCGATCAGCGCCAGCGGGGTGACGATGGTCGTCAGCAGGATCAGGGCGACGGCGATGCCGTCGGCGCCCAGGTTGTAGTGGATGTCGTAGGCCGGGATCCAGGCATGGCTCTCGACGAACTGCAGCCCGGGGGCGGCATAGTCGAACCCGGTCACCAGGCCCACGCTCAGGACCAGGGTCAGCAGGGCCACGCCCAGCGCGGACCAGCGTGCGGCCGCGGGCCGGTCGCCCAGCGCCAGCACCAGCGCACCGCCGATGATCGGCAGCCAGATCAGGACACTCAACAGGTGGTTCGCCACGTCGTGTTCTTCCGTGCAGTCAGTTCATTGCCAGTAACGCATGAGCACGGCCAGCAGTGCGATGAGGCCGATGATCATGGCGAAGGCATAGTGGTAGAGGTAACCGGACTGGGTGCGGCGCAGCAGCGCGGCGGCCAGGCCGATCACGCGGGCGCTGCCGTTGACGAACAGGCCGTCCACGATCTTGCTGTCGATCCAGCGCGACACGCGGCCCAGCGCCAGGCCGCCGCCGGCGAAGCCCTTGATCCACAGGTGGTCGAAGCCGTACTTCTCCTCCAGCACGCGCACCAGCGGGTGCAGCGAGCGGCGCAGGCGGCCCGGGACGTCCGGCTTCCACAGGTACAGCACCGCGGCGAGCACGAAGCCGGCGACGGTCAGCCAGAAGGCCGGCATCAGCATGCCGTGCAGCGCGTAGGCCACCGGGCCGTGCCAGTACTCGCGGCCGACCGCGGCGACGGTGTCGCGCGCCGGATCCAGGAAGTCGATCACGCCGGTGAAGAAGTTCACGGCCTGGCCCGGGACCAGCGCCTCGGCGTGGTGGCCGCGCCAGTCGGTGCCGAACAGCATCGGGCCGATGGTGAAGAAGCCGATCAGGATCGACGGGATCGCCAGCAGGACCAGCGGCACGGTCACCACCCACGGCGACTCGTGCGGCTCGTGCGCGCCGTGGTGGCCGTGGTCGTCGTGGCCATGGCCGTCGGCACGCGCGTCGTGGCCGCCCTGGGCCTCGGCGTCGGCGTGCGCGGCCGCGCCATGGGCGTGCTCGTCGTGGTGGGCGACGGCGTCGCGGAAGCGCTCCGGGCCATGGAAGGTCAGGAACAGCAGGCGGAAGCTGTAGAAGCTGGTGACGACCACGCCGCCGATCACCGCCCAGTAGCCGTAGGTGGCCACCCAGGAGCCGGCCTCGTGGGCGTGGTGCGCCGCGGCCTCGATGATGGTGTCCTTGGAGTAGAAGCCCGAGAAGAACGGGGTGCCGACCAGGGCCAGGGTGCCGATCACGCTGGTCCAGTAGGTGACGGGCATGTACTTGCGCAGGCCGCCCATCTTGCGCATGTCCTGCTCGTGGTGCATGCCGATGATCACCGAGCCGGCGGCCAGGAACAGCAGCGCCTTGAAGAAGGCGTGGGTCATCAGGTGGAACACCGCCGCCGAGTAGGCCGACACGCCCAGGGCGACGGTCATGTAGCCCAGCTGCGACAGGGTCGAGTACGCGACCACGCGCTTGATGTCGTTCTGCACGATGCCGATCAGGCCGGTGAAGAACGCGGTGGTGGCGCCCACGAACAGGACGAAGTCCAGGGTCGCCTGCGACAGCTCGAACAGCGGCGACATGCGCGCCACCATGAAGATGCCGGCGGTCACCATGGTCGCGGCGTGGATCAGGGCCGAGATCGGGGTCGGGCCTTCCATCGAGTCCGGCAGCCACACGTGCAGCGGCACCTGCGCCGACTTGCCCATGGCGCCGATGAACAGGCACACGCAGATGATGGTGGCCACGCCCCAGGAATGGCCCTCGATGACCTGCACTTCCATGCCCTGCAGCATCGGCGCGCGGGCGAACACGGTGGCGTAGTCCAGGGTGCCGAACCACCACAGGATCGCGGCGATGCCCAGCAGGAAGCCGAAGTCGCCGACGCGGTTGACGATGAACGCCTTCATGTTGGCGAACACCGCGCTCGGGCGCTTGAACCAGAAGCCGATCAGCAGGTACGAGACCAGGCCCACCGCTTCCCAGCCGAAGAACAGCTGCAGGAAGTTGTTGCCCATGACCAGCATGAGCATCGAGAAGGTGAACAGCGAGATGTAGCTGAAGAAGCGCTGGTAGCCGGGGTCGTCGGCCATGTAGCCGATGGTGTACACGTGCACCAGCAGCGAGACGAAGGTGACGACCACCATCATCATCGCGGTCAGGCGGTCGACCATGAAGCCGACGTGGGCCGAGTAGCCGCCGACGTCGAAGAAGGTGTAGACGTTCTCGTTGAACGGCGCGGCGCCGCCGGCGACCAGCTGGTACAGGACCCAGCACGAGAGCGCGCAGCTGACCGCCACGCCCAGGATGGTCGCCGACTGCGCGCCCCTGCGGCCGACCTGGCGCCCGAACAGACCCGCGATGATGCTGCCCAGCAACGGGGCCAGGACGATCAGCAGCAGGTGGGTTTTGGAGATGATCATGGTTGCCGTCTAAGTTCCAGTACGTGCCGTTCGTGCCGTGATGCCGGTGGATCGAGCCGCCGGCCGCGCATGCCGCCACTTCCAATTCCGCCCGGCCTGGGCCGGGTCGGGCGCCGCCGGGGCGGCGCCCTGCGTGTGTTGCCCGCCGCGACGCGGCGTCCCTCTCCGCCCCGGGAGCGGCCAGCCTCGCGGCCCGACCGCATCCGGGACGTGCCCGCGGGCATCAGCCCTTGAGCGAATCCACCTCGCCGACGTTGATGGTGCCGCGGGTACGGAACAGCGCCACCAGGATCGCCAGGCCGATCGCCGCTTCCGCGGCCGCGACCGTCAGGATGAAGAACACGAAGAGCTGCCCCGCCGCATCGCCCAGCTCGCGCGAGAACGCGATGAAGTTGATGTTGACCGACAGCAGCATCAGCTCGATCGACATCAGCAGGACGATGATGTTCTTGCGGTTGAGGAAGATGCCCGCGAGGCTGATGCAGAACAGCACCGCGCCCAGCGCCAGCATGTGTCCGAGGGTGATCATGCCTGGCCCTCCCCTTCGGCCTTGGGTGCAAGCGGCGCCGGCTTCTCCGCCGGCATGGACACCATGCGCAGGCGGTCGGCGGCCCGGACCCGCGACTGCTCGGAGGCGTTCTGGGTCTTGATGCCGGTGCGCTTGCGCAGGGTGATCATCACCGCCGCGATCACCGCCACGGTCAGGATCACCGCGGCGAACTCGAACGGCAGGATGTACTCGGTGAACAGGGTCTCGGCCAGCCAGCGGGTGTTGGAGGTCTCGGCCGCCAGCGCCGCGGCGTTGTCCGCCGGGAACGGGCTGGCCGAACGGGCCTTGACGCCGATCAGCGCCAGCACCTGCACCAGCATCACCACCGCGACCACCAGGCCGACCGGCAGGAACCGGACCCAGCCCTCCCGGATCGCGGCGACGTCGATGTCCAGCATCATCACCACGAACAGGAACAGCACCATCACCGCGCCGACATACACCAGGATCAGGGCCACGCCGAGGAACTCGGCACCGACCAGCAGCCAGGTGCAGGCCACGGAGAAGAAGGTGAGGATCAGGCACAGCACCGCGTTGACCGGGTTGCGCACGCTGATCACGGCGCCGGCCGAGGCCACGGCCACGGCGGCGAAGGCATAGAAAGCGATCTTGATCCAGTCCATCGTGGCCTCAGCGGTAGGCGGCGTCGGCGGCGCGACGCTCGGCGATCTCCGCCTCGAGGCGGTCGCCGATGGCGAGCAGCTGCGGCTTGGTGACGATGTTCTCGCCGCGCTTCTCGAAGTGGTATTCCATCACGTGCGTCTCCACGATCGAATCCACCGGGCAGCTTTCCTCGCAGAAGCCGCAGTAGATGCACTTGAACAGGTCGATGTCGTAGCGCGTGGTGCGGCGGGTGCCGTCCTCGCGCCGCGCGGAGTCGATGGTGATGGCCAGCGCCGGGCACACCGCCTCGCACAGCTTGCAGGCGATGCAGCGCTCCTCGCCGTTCGGGTAGCGGCGCAGCGCGTGCAGGCCGCGGAAGCGCGGCGACTGCGGGAACTTCTCCATCGGGTACATCATCGTGTACTTGGGACGGAACAGGTACCGCAGGGTCAGCCCCAGGCCCTGGATCAGCTCCAGCAGCAGCAGGCTCTTGAAGTAGTGGACGACTTTGTTCATCGGATCAGGCGCCCTTCTCGAACACGCCAAAGAACACCAGCAGAGCGGTCACCGCGATCCAGAAGATCGTCAACGGGATGAAGACCTTCCAGCCCAGACGCATGATCTGGTCGTAGCGGTAGCGCGGGAAGCTGGCGCGGAACCAGATGTATGCGCTGGCGAAGAACACCACCTTGGCCAGCAGCCACGGCCAGCCGCCCTTCCAGACCCAGTCGATCCACGGCGAAACGTCCGCCGTGACCCAGCCCTGGATCGGGCTCAGCCAGCCGCCGAGGAAGAAGATCGAGATCAGGAAGCTGACCAGGATCATGTTGGCGTACTCGGCCAGGAAGAACAGCGCGAACGCCGAACCGGAGTACTCCACCATGTGGCCGGCCACGATCTCCGACTCGCCCTCGACCACGTCGAACGGCGCGCGGTTGGTCTCGGCCACGCCGGACACCCAGTACACGACGAACAGCGGCAGCAGCGGCAGCCAGAACCACTCGAAGAAGCCGGCGTTGCCCGACTGCGCCATGACGATGTCGGTCAGGTTGAGGCTGCCGGCGGCGATCAGCACGCCCACCAGGGCGAAGCCCATGGCGATCTCGTAGCTGACCACCTGGGCGGCCGAGCGCATCGCGCCGAGGAAGGCGTACTTCGAGTTGGAGGCCCAGCCGGCGATGATGATGCCGTACACGCCCATCGAGGTCATCGCCAGCAGGTACAGCAGGCCGGCGTTGGCGTTGGACAGGACCAGCTGGTAGTCGAACGGCACCACCGCCCAGGCGGCGAAGGCCGGCGCCAGTACGATCAACGGCGCGATGACGTACATCACCTTGTGCGCGTTGGCCGGACGGATGACCTCCTTGAACAGCAGCTTGAAGACGTCCGCGAACGCCTGGAAGATGCCCATGCCCACGTACATGGGCCCGTGGCGCACGTGCATCCAGCCGATTAGCTTGCGCTCCCAGACCACGTAGAACGCCACGGCGATGATCACCGGCATGGCGATGGTCAGGACCTTCAGCACGATCCACAGCGCCGGGCCCAGTTCGCCCAGGCCGTAGAACCACTCGCGCAGCGGACCGACCGCGTTGATCAGCAGCTCGTTCATGCCTTCACCACCTCGACCCGGCCAGCGCCCAGCGGCGCGGTGGCGCCGTGGCCACCTTCAATCCATGCCGCACCCGCGGCCACCCGCGCATCGACCACGGCCGGCAGGGTGGCCGTGCCATGCGCGCCCTTGACCTTGACCACCGCGCCGGACTCGATGCCGGCGGCGTCCGCCGGGTTGAGCACGATGCGCGGGGCGACGTTGAGCGGATGCGCCTGCAGCGCGGCCGCGCGGCGCACCACCGCGTCGGTGCGGTAGATCGCCGGGACCAGGGCCAGCTCCAAGGCGCCCTCGCCCGCCGCGCCGGCCGAGCCGGCGCGCACCTGCACCTGGCGGCCGCCTTCCAGCATCGCGCGTGCGCCGGCCAGGTCGGTGAACTCGAAGCCGGCCAGCCCCAGCTCGCCGCCGAGCGCGCGCAGCACGCGCCAGCCCTCGCGGGCCTGGCCCGGCAGGCGGCCGGCCGCGTGCGCGGACTGCTCGACGCCGTTGAGGTTGGTCAGCGTGGCCTCGATCTCCGGCAGCAGGCCGATCGGCAGGATCACGTCGGCCACCGCGCGGGTGGATTCGCAGGCGAAGTGGCTGAAGGCCACGACCTTTGCAGCGTTCAGCGCCTTCAGCCCGGAGGCGGTGTCGGCGAAGTCCAGGCCCGGCTCGATGCCGTACAGCACGTAGGCGCGGCGCGGCTCGGCGAACATGCCGGCGACGTCGCGGGCGGCCGGCAGCACGCCGGCGCGGGCCAGGCCCACGGCGTTGGCGCCCTGCGGGATGCGGCACAGCGCCGCGCCGGTGGCGGCGGCGAAGTCGCGCGCGGCGGCGCGGATCGCGGCGGCCTGCGGGTGGTTCTCGGCGATGGCGCCGACGATCACCACCGGGCGGGTCGCGCCCTGCAGCGCGCCGCGCAGCTCGGCCCCGCCCAGCACCTCGGCGATGCGCGACGGCGGCACGATGTGCTTGCCGGCGGCGGCGAAGGTGAAGTCGAAGTCGACCGGGTTGACCACGTGGATGCGCGCACCGCGCTTGGTCTGCGCCTTGCGCAGGCGGGCGTGCAGCAGCGGCAGCTCGTGGCGGATGTTGGAACCGACCACGACGACCACGTCGGCCTGCTCGATCTCGGCGACCGGCAGGGCGAACGGCTCGGCGACCGCGGCGTCGGAGAAGTCGCGGTTGGCGATGCGGTGGTCGATGTTGGCGGTGCCCAGGCCGGCCGCCAGCGCGGCCAGCAGGCCGCCCTCCTCGTTCGAGGTCGCCGGGTGCACCAGCACGCCCAGGTCGTCGCCCTTGTTCTCGCGCAGGATCGCGGCGGCGGCGGACAGGGCCTCGGCCCAGGTCGCCTCCTTCCACTCCCCGCCCTGCTTGACCAGCGGCACGGTGGCGCGGTCGGCGGCGTTCAGGCCCTGGTGCGAATAGCGGTCGCGGTCGGACAGCCAGCACTCGTTGACCAGCTCGTTCTCGCGCGGCACGGCGCGCAGCACCTCGCCGCGGCGGCTGTGCAGGAACAGGTTCGAGCCCAGCGCGTCGTGGTAGCCCAGCGACTCCTTGGCGATCAGCTCCCACGGACGGGCGCGGAACTGGAACACCTTGTTGGTCAGCGCGCCGACCGGGCACACGTCGATGACGTTGCCGGACAGCTCGGTGGTCAGCGGCTTGCCGTCGTAGGTGCCGATCTGCAGGTTCTCGCCGCGGTACATGCCGCCCAGCTCGTACGTACCGGCGATCTCGCCGGTGAAGCGCACGCAGCGGGTGCACTGGATGCAGCGGGTCATCTCGGTGGCGACCAGCGGGCCGATGTCCTCGTCCGGCACCACGCGCTTGCGCTCGACGAAACGGCTGACCGAGCGGCCATAGCCCAGCGACAGGTCCTGCAGCTCGCACTCGCCGCCCTGGTCGCAGACCGGGCAGTCCAGCGGGTGGTTGATCAGCAGGAACTCCAGCACGTTGCGCTGCGACTTGAGGGCCTTCTCGTTGCGGGTGAAGACCTTCATGCCGTCCATCACCGGCGTGGCGCAGGCCGGCGACGGCTTCGGCGCGGCGCGGCCGCCGACCTCGGTGTCGACCAGGCACATGCGGCAGTTGGCGGCGATGGCCAGCTTGTCGTGGTAGCAGAAACGCGGGATCGGGATGCCGGCCTTGTCGGCAACCTGGATGATCATCGACCCCTTGGGCGCGGCCAGCTCGACGCCGTCGATGAAGACGGTGACGTGGTCCGGCGGAAGGTTCGGGTTGACGGGCTGCGCACTCACGCGGCCACCTCCACGTTGGAGCGGACGACCGTGCCGCTGCGCTCGTCGTCGACGAGGAAGCGCTTGTTCACGATCGCGTATTCGAATTCATGCCAGAAGTGGCGCAGGAAGCCCTGCACCGGCCACGCGGCGGCCTCGCCGAACGCGCAGATGGTGTGGCCCTCGATCTGCCCCGCCGCGGTGCGCAGCATGTGCAGGTCGTCCAGCGTCGCCTCCAGGTTGGCGATGCGGGTCAGCATGCGGTACATCCAGCCGGTGCCCTCGCGGCACGGCGTGCACTGGCCGCAGCTCTCCTTGTAGTAGAAGCGGGCGATGCGCTGGCAGGCGCGCACCATGCAGGTGGTGTGGTCCATGACGATGACCGCGCCCGAACCCAGGCCGGAACCGGCCTTCTGGATCGAGTCGTAGTCCATGGTCAGGCCCATCATCACCTCGCCCGGCAACACCGGCATCGACGAGCCGCCCGGGATCACCGCCTTGATGCGGTTGCCGTTGCGGATGCCGCCGGCCATCTCCAGCAGCTCGGTGAACGGGGTGCCGAGGCGGATCTCGTAGTTGCCCGGGCGCGCGACGTGGCCGGAGACCGAGAAGATCTTGCAGCCGCCGTTGTTCGGCTTGCCCAGGCCCATGAACCACTCCGGGCCGTTGCGGATGATCGCCGGCACCGAGGCGTAGGTCTCGGTGTTGTTGATCGTGGTCGGCTTGCCGTACAGGCCGAAGTTGGCCGGGAACGGCGGCTTGAAGCGCGGTTGGCCCTTCTTGCCCTCCAGCGACTCCATCAGCGCGGTTTCCTCGCCGCAGATGTAGGCGCCGGCGCCGAGGGCGTTGTAGATGTCGATGTCCACGCCCGAGCCGAGGATGTCCTTGCCCAGCCAGCCGTGCTTGTAGGCCTCGGCCAGGGCTTCCTCAAGGTGCTCGAACGGCTCGTGGTGGAACTCGCCGCGCAGGTAGTTGTAGCCCACGGTCGCGCCGGTCGCGTAGCAGGCGATGGCCATGCCCTCGATCACCGCGTGCGGGTTGAAGCGCAGGATGTCGCGGTCCTTGCAGGTGCCCGGCTCGGACTCGTCCGAGTTGCAGAGGATGTACTTCTGCATGTCGCCCTTGGGCATGAAGCTCCACTTCAGGCCGGTCGGGAAGCCTGCGCCGCCGCGGCCGCGCAGGCCGGACTGCTTGACCATCTCGATGATGTCGGCCGGCGGGATCTTCTCGGTCAGGATCTTGCGCAGCGCCTGGTAGCCGCCGGTCTTGAGGTAGTTCTCGTACGACCAGGGCTTGTCGAAGTGCAGCGTCGTGTAGACCGCCTGGTGCTCCTTCGGCGCGGGGCCGACCGGGCCGTAGCCCTCGGAAATCTTCGGGTGATGTGCCATCTGCGCCGGCCTCACTTCAGTCCGTCGAGCAGCTCGTCCACCTTCTCGGGGGTGAGCTTCTCGTGGTAATGGCCGTTGATCACGACCACCGGGGCGCCGCAGCACGCGGCCACGCACTCTTCCTCGCGCTTGAGGTAGACGCGGCCGTCGGCGGTGGATTCGCCCAGCTTGCAGCCCAGCTTCTTCTCGGCGTGCTCGACCAGCTCCTGCGCGCCGTTGAGCCAGCAGCTGATGTTGGTGCAGAACGCAACGTTGTTGCGGCCCACCGGCTGGGTCTCGAACATCGAGTAGAAGGTGGCGACCTCGTAGGCCCACACCGGCGGGATGTCCAGGTACTTGGCGACGGCGGCGATCAGTTCGTCGCTCAGCCAGCCCCCGTTCTGTTCCTGGGCCGCGTGCAGGCCCTGCAGCACCGCCGACCGCTTGCGGTCCGGCGGGAACTTGGTCAGCCAGTGGTCGATGTGCGCGCGCGTCGCGTCGCTCAGCACGACCATCGGGTCGACGTTGCGCGCGTTCTCGAAATTACCGGTGGCCTTCATCGATCCACCTCACCAAACACAAGGTCATAAGTACCGATCATGGCCACGACGTCGGCCAGCATGTGGCCGCGCACGATCTCGTCCATGGACGACAGGTGCGCGAAGCCCGGGGCGCGCAGGTGCACGCGGAACGGCTTGTTGGCGCCGTCGGAGACCAGGTAGCAGCCGAACTCGCCCTTCGGCGCCTCGACCGCGGCGTAGGTCTCGCCGGCCGGCACGCAGTAGCCCTCGGAGAACAGCTTGAAGTGGTGGATCAGGGCTTCCATGTCGTCCTTCATCTCCTCCCGCTTGGGAGGGGCGACCTTGTAGTTCCTGACCATCACCGGGCCCGGGTTTTCCTTCAGCCACTTCACGCACTGGGCGATGATGCGGTTGGACTGGCGCATCTCGGCGATGCGGACCAGGTAGCGGTCGTAGCAGTCGCCGTTGACGCCCACCGGGATGTCGAAGTCCACCGCGTCGTACTTGGCGTACGGCTGCTTCTTGCGCAGGTCCCAGGCGATGCCCGAGCCGCGCAGCATCACGCCGGTCATGCCCCAGGCATAGGCCTGCTCCGGGGTGACCACGCCGATGCCGACGGTACGCTGCTTCCAGATGCGGTTGTCGGTCAGCAGCGTCTCGTACTCGTCGACGCGCTTGGGGAACTCGCGGGTGAAGTGCTCGAGGTAGTCCAGGAGCGAACCCTCGCGGGCCTCGTTGAAGCGCTTGAGCTTGGCGCCCTTGTGCCAGGGCGACTCCTTGTACTTCGGCATCCGGTCCGGCAGGTCGCGGTAGACGCCGCCGGGACGGTAGTAGGCCGCGTGCATGCGCGCGCCGCTGACCGCCTCGTAGACGTCCATCAGCTCCTCGCGCTCGCGGAACGCGTACAGGAACACCGCCATCGCGCCCAGGTCCAGCGCGTTGGAGCCGACCCACATCAGGTGGTTCAGGATGCGGGTGATCTCGTCGAACATCGTGCGGATGTACTGGGCGCGCTCGGGCGCCTCGATCCCCAGCAGGGTCTCGATCGCGCGCACGTAGGCGTGCTCGTTGCACATCATCGACACGTAGTCCAGCCGGTCCATGTACGGGATCGACTGGTTGAACGGCTTGGACTCGGCCAGCTTCTCGGTGCCGCGGTGGAGCAGGCCCACGTGCGGGTCGGCGCGGACGATGGTCTCGCCGTCCATTTCCAGGATCAGGCGCAGCACGCCGTGCGCGGCCGGGTGCTGCGGGCCGAAGTTCATCGTGTAGTTGCGGATCTCCTGCCGCAGCGCGGAGGAGTCGCCGGCCGGCGCCTGGCCGGGCTGGCTGTGGCTGTCGGTAAGCATCTGGGCGCTCACTTGGCGGCCTCCCGTTGTGCGGCCTCGCCTGCGGCGGTCTGGTAGCGGGCGTCGTCGCGGATCACGCGCGGCACGCCGACGCGCGGCTCGACCGAGGTCACCGGCTCGTAGACCACGCGCTTGCGCTGCTCGTCGTAGCGGACCTCGACGTTGCCGATCAGCGGGAAGTCCTTGCGGAACGGATGGCCGACGAAACCGTAGTCCGTCATGATCCGGCGCAGGTCCGGATGGCCTTCGAAGACGATGCCGTACAGGTCGAACGCCTCGCGCTCGAACCAGTTGGCGCCGCGCCACACCGGGGTCAGCGACGGCACCACCGGCAGCGAGTCGTCCTCGGCGAAGCAGCGCACGCGCAGGCGGCAGTTGTTGGCGTAGGACAGCAGGTGGGCGACCGCGGCGAAGCGGCGCTCCGGCGCCAGCACCGGCAGCGAGCCGGCCGGGCCCTGCTCCATGGGCTTCTCGCCCCAGCCGAAGCGGCCCGGGCCCTTGCCCTCGACGCCGCGGCTGAAGCCGGTGGAGGACACGTCCTCGGTATCCCACTCGTCGCTGCCGTAGCCCATGTAGTCGACGCCACACAGGTCGGTGAGCTGCTCGAAGCCGAACTCGTCGCGCAGGGCGTGGCAGGTGGCCAGCAGGTCCTGGGCGGAAACCTCGAGGGTGACTTCACCACGGGGCTCGGCCACGGTGACCGTGGCGCCGGGGAATCGGTCGCGCAGTCGCTGGGCGAAGGTGGCAGCTGGCTCGGCCATGGGGCTTGGCGTTTCCGTCGTTCGTGCGCGCCGGGGCGCGCGGTGGATCAGGTAGGAGGGTCAGCGGGCGATGGTGTTGTTCTTGTTCGCCGCCACCGTCTGGGTGCGCCAGATCTTCTTCTGCAGCTGCAGGATGCCGTAGACCAGCGCCTCGGCGGTCGGCGGGCAGCCGGGCACGTAGATATCCACCGGCACGATGCGGTCGCAGCCGCGCACCACGGAGTAGGAGTAGTGGTAGTAGCCGCCGCCGTTGGCGCAGCTGCCCATGGAGATGACCCACTTCGGGTCGGGCATCTGGTCGTAGACCTTGCGCAGCGCCGGGGCCATCTTGTTGACCAGGGTGCCGGCCACGATCATCACGTCGGACTGGCGCGGCGACGGGCGGAACACCACGCCGTAACGGTCCAGGTCCAGGCGCGCGGCGCCGGCGTGCATCATCTCGACCGCGCAGCAGGCCAGGCCGAAGGTCATCGGCCACATCGAGCCGGTGCGGGCCCAGTTGACCAGGGCGTCGACGCTGGTGGTGACGTAGCCCTTCTCCAGCAGCGGGTTCTCGCCGGCGGGCCGCAGGATGTCCTCGACCCGGCCCTCGGGCATCGGGTTGGTCATCAGGCGGTCGATGGTTTGGATCACTCCCATTCGAGCGCTCCCTTCTTCCAGACGTAGACGAAGCCGAGGAAGAGCATCCCCACGAACAGGGCCATGGTGACCAGCGCGCGCGGCCCCAGGTCCTGGAACACGAGGGTCCACGGCACGATGAAGATGATTTCCAGGTCGAAGACGATGAACTGGATCGCGATGAGGTAGTAGCGCACGTCGAACTTCATGCGCGCGTCCTCGAAGGCCTCGAAGCCGCACTCGTACGGCGACAGCTTCTCGGCGTCCGGACGGCGCGGTCCGAGCACGCGGCCAACGATGATCAGCGCGATGCCGATCCCGGTGGCCACGATCAGGAACAGCAGGGTCGGCAGGTATTGGGCCAGCACGTGTGGTTCTCTCTTGCCTCTGCCCTGGAGCGGGCTTGGGTGGGCGGTGGCGGCCGCGTCAGCGGCTCCCCTCGCCTGTCCTGCCGCGGCCTGGCCGCGGAACTTGCCAATGCGCCGCGCGGCACGGGAGCCCCCGGCCGCGCGGTTGTGCATAGCAGCGGGATTGTAGCGTCCGCGGCGATAAGGGTAAACGCTTTGGACGTTTGTCGCCGCCTCCGCAACTTTCCCGCGGAAACAAAGAAGCCCGCCGAAGCGGGCCGTCTTCGCCCGGCGCACGCGCCGGGACCATGTAGTTGGTGCCCAAGAGGGGACTCGAACCCCTACGACTCTCGTCGCTACCACCTCAAGGTAGTGCGTCTACCAATTCCGCCACCTGGGCCTGAAACCTTCACCGCGCCGCCTGGCGCGGTGGCGCATTGTACGCGTTACTGCTGCGGCTGCGTAGCCGTTCCGGCGGCATTTTCTTCCTGCGCCGGGGCCGGGACCTCGCCCGCCGCCGGCGTGGCGGCCGGGACCTCGGAAGCAGCCGGCGGGGCCGGCAGCTCGCCCGGGGCCGCGACGGGCGCCGCCGGGACCTCGAGCTGGCCCATCACGCCCAGGTCCTGCTGCACCACCGGGCGGGCGCTGTGGGTGGCGTACCAGGCCATGAACAGGCTGATGCCGAAGAACACCACGGCCAGCCACTTGGTGCTCTTGGACAGGAAGTTGGACGCGCCGCGCGCGCCGAACACGGTGCCGGAGGCGCCCGCGCCGAAGCCGGAGCCGGCGGCCGCGCCGGCGCCGCGCTGCAGCAGGATCAGCACGATCATGGCGATCGCCACCAGCACGTACACCACGTTGAGGATCAGCATCAGCATTGTCAGGGTCTCGCTTACCGCGCCGCCGCAGCGGCCCGGGCAATGGCCAGGAAATCGGCGGCCACCAGGGATGCGCCGCCGATCAGCCCGCCGTCCACGTCCGGCTGCGCGCACAGCGCGCCGGCGTTGTCGGGCTTCACGCTGCCCCCGTACAGGATGGGCAGCGAATCGGCGATTCTAGCATCGTGCGCGGCGATCTGGCGACGGATGAAGGCGTGCATCTCCTGGGCCTGCTCCGGGCTGGCGGTGCGGCCGGTGCCGATCGCCCAGCACGGCTCGTAGGCGACCACCGCCGATTCGAAGCCCCCCACCCCGACCAGGTCCAGCACAGGCTGCAGCTGGGCGGCGATGACGTCCTGGGCGCGGCCGGCCTCGCGGTCCTCCAGGTGCTCGCCCATGCACAGCACCGGCACCAGCCCGGCCTGCAGGCAGGCCTGGAACTTGCGCGCGACCAGCTCGCTGCTCTCGGCGTGGTAGCGGCGGCGCTCGGAATGGCCGCACAGCGCGTAGCGGGCGCCCACGTCGGCCACCATCCGCGCCGAGACCTCGCCGGTGTAGGCGCCTTCCATGTTGGGGCTCACGTCCTGGGCGCCGAACACCAGGGCCGAGCCCTCGAAGTCCTCGATCAGGTCGCCCAGGTAGGGCATCGGCGGCATGACCACCAGTTCCACGCCCGGGACCGGGGCCTGCGCGGCGACCTCGGCCACCAGCGAGGTCGCGAAGTCCCGCGTTCCATAGAGCTTCCAGTTGCCGGCGACGATCCTGCGACGCATGCCTGCTCCCGAATCAGCGGTTGGGGCGCGGAAGAATACCCTGCGGTACGGAAAAGCGCCCCCTGACAACGCTGGACAGGGGGCGCTTCCACCCAGGTGGTGCTTACTTGAGCTTGATCTCGCGCAGGCGCTGCTCGAGGAAGCCCTGGGCGGTGATCGGCTCCGGATAGCGGCTGGGGTTGTCCGCGCTCACGCAGGACGGCAGCACGTCGATCAGGAAATCCGGGTTCGGGTGCAGGAAGAACGGCACCGAGTAGCGCGGCTTGCGCGCCTCCTCGCCCGGGGGGTTGACCACGCGGTGGATGGTCGACGGGTACACGTGGTTGGTCAGGCGCTCGAGCATGTCGCCGATGTTGACCACGATGGTGTCGCCCTCGGAGGTGAACGGCACCCACTCACCCTCGTGCGAGCGCACTTCCAGGCCCGCGGCGCTGGCGCCGACCAGCAGGGTGATGAAGTTGATGTCGCCGTGGGCGCCGGCGCGCACGTTGGGGATGTCGTCGGCGGTGATCGGCGGGTAGTGGATCGGGCGCAGGATCGAGTTGCCGAAGTTGGTCTTGTCGGCGAAGAAGTCCTCCGGCAGGCCGATGTGCAGCGCCAGCGCGCTCAGCACGCGCGAGCCCAGCGAATCCAGCGCCTGGTACAGGGCGTAGCCGTACTCGCGGAACTCCGGCACCTCCTCCGGCCACAGGTTCGGCGGCATGTACTGGCGGTACTTGGAGTCGTCCGGGATCTCGCGGCCGATGTGCCAGAACTCCTTGAGGTCGTAGTGCTGGCTGCCCTTGGCGGTTTCCACGCCGAACGGGGTGTAGCCGCGCGCGCCGCCGCCGCCGGGCACGTGGTACTTCTTCTTCACCTCCTCCGGGAGGGCGAAGAACTTCTTGAAGGCGGCGTAGGCGTTGTCGATCAGTTCCGGCGGGATGCCGTGGTTGCTGATGCCGGCAAAGCCCCACTCGCGGTAGGCCGCACCGAGCTCGGCGACGAAGGCCTCGCGGTCGGTGTCGTAGCGGGTGATGTCGAAGGTGGGGATACGGGCGGACATTAAGGGGAATACTCCGGGGTGGTGCGGCGCCGGCCACCCGGCCGGCGCCTTGGGGATCTGCCGGCTCAGCCGGCCGCCTGGCGCACGGCCGAGGCAAGGGTGTCGAGGGTGGCCTGCATCAGCGCGGCGTCGTCGGCTTCCACCGTGACCCGCACCACCGGCTCGGTGCCGGAGGGACGCAGGAAGGCGCGGCCGCGGCCCTGCACCGCCGCCTGGGCCTGCTCCAGCGCCTGGCGCACGCCCGGCGCGGCGACCACGTCGGCCGCCCTGGCGCCGTCCAGGCGCACGTTGACCGTGGCCTGCGGCACCACCGACAGGCCTTCCAGGGCCTGGTCCAGGCGCTTGCCGGCGCGGCGCAGGGCGTCGAGCACCTGCAGCGCGCTGACGATGGCGTCGCCGGTGGTGGCGCGGTCCAGGCACAGCAGGTGGCCGGAGGCCTCGCCGCCGAGCACGCCGCCGCCCTCGACCAGGGCCTGGTGCACGTAGCGGTCGCCGACCTTGGCGCGCAGGAACGGGATGCCGGCCTGCGCCAGCGCCTTCTCCAGGCCGTAGTTGGTCATCAGCGTGCCGACCACCGGGCCGCGCAGGCGGCCGCTGGCCTGCCAGTCGCGCGCCAGCACGTACAGCAGGCCGTCGCCGTCGACCGTGCGGCCGGCGGCGTCGACCATCAGCACGCGGTCGCCGTCGCCGTCGAAGGCGATGCCCAGGTCGGCACCGGCCTCCACGACCTTGGCCGCGAGGTTGCCGATGTGCATCGAGCCGACGCCGTCGTTGATGTTGATGCCGTCCGGGGCGGCGCCGATGGCGGTCACCTCCGCGCCCAGCTCGCGGAACATCAGCGGGGCGATGTGGTACGTGGCGCCGTGGGCGCAGTCGAGCACCACCTTCAGCCCGCGCAGGTCGAAGCCGCGCGGCACCGAGGCCTTGCAGAACTCGATGTAGCGGCCGACCGCGTCGCGCGCGCGCGCCACCTTGCCCAGCTGCCCGGACTCGACCGTGGCGAACGGCGCGTCCAGCGCGGCCTCGATCGCCAGCTCGGTGGCGTCGTCCAGCTTCTCGCCCTCGGCGGAGAAGAACTTGATGCCGTTGTCGTAGTGCGGGTTGTGCGAGGCGCTGATGACGATGCCGGCGTCCGCGCCCAGGGTACGGGTCAGGAACGCCACCGCCGGGGTCGGCATCGGCCCCAGCATCTGCACGTTGACCCCGGCCGCGACCAGGCCGGCCTCCAGGGCCGACTCGAACATGTAGCCGGAGATACGGGTGTCCTTGCCGATCACCACGGTCGGGCGGGCCTGGCCGCCGGCGGCCAGCACCCGGCCAAGGGCATTGCCCAGGCGCAGGACGAAGTCGGCGGAAATCGGCCCCTGCCCGACCCGGCCGCGAATGCCGTCGGTCCCGAAATAGCGGCGGGAACTGCTCATGCTGCGTCCAGCGCCCCGTCGTCGGGCTTGGGCTGGCGCATCAGCATGGCCAGCAGGGTGGCCAGGCGGTCGCGCAGCTCGCGGCGGTCGCAGATCTGGTCGATGGCGCCGTGCTCGAGCAGGAACTCCGAGCGCTGGAAGCCCTCGGGCAGCTTCTCGCGCACGGTCTGCTCGATCACGCGCGGGCCGGCGAAGCCGATCAGCGCCTCCGGCTCGGCGATGTTGAGGTCGCCCAGCATCGCGAACGAGGCCGACACGCCGCCGGTGGTCGGATGGGTCAGCACCGAGATGTAGGGGATGCCGGCCGCACGCAGGCGGCCCAGTGCCGCCGAGGTCTTGGCCATCTGCATCAGCGAGAACAGGCTTTCCTGCATGCGCGCGCCGCCGGAGGCGGAGAAGTTGACGAACGGGGCGCCGATCTCCAGCGCGCGCTCGGCGGCCAGGGTGAACTTCTCGCCCACCACCGAGCCCATCGAGCCGCCCATGTAGGCGAAGTCGAACGAGCTGGCCACCAGCGGCCGGCCCTTGAGGCGGCCCTCCATGGCGACCAGGGCGTCGTACTCGCCGGTGGCCTTCTGGGTGGCCTTGATGCGGTCGGCGTAGCGCTTCTGGTCGCGGAACTTGAGCACGTCGGTCGGCGCCAGGTTGGGGGCGATCTCGGTGGTGCTACCGGGGTCGAACAGCGAGGCCAGGCGCGCGCGGGCACGGATGGGCATGTGGAAGGCGCACTTGGGGCACACCTCCAGGTTCTCCTCCAGCTCCGGGCGGTAGAGCGCGGCGCCGCAGCGGTCGCACTTCTCCCACAGGCCCTCGGGGACGCTGCGCTTGCGGGTGGAGGCGCTTTCGGTGCGGATGCCGGAGGGCATCAGTTTGCTGAGCCAGCTCATGCGGGGCGGTCGTTTCCGTTCAGCGGCCGGGGCGGCCGGTAAAGGCGGACAGTCTAGCCCAGCACCCCCTCCCCCCGCGCATGAAACCATTTCCGTACCAATACGTATGGTACGCTCCTGCCCCCGCCCCCGATCCGTGTTCCCACCGCAATGACGCCCGCGCTGATGCGCCACGGCATGAACCTGTGGCCCCCGTTCCTGTTCACCGGCATCCACGTCGCCGAGCTGGCGCCGGACTGGCGCCATGCCCGGGTCGAGCTGCGCCTGCGCCCCTGGAACCGCAACTACGTCGGCACCCACTTCGGCGGCAGCCTGTTCGCCATGACCGACCCGTTCTGGATGCTGTTGCTGATGCACTGCCTGGGCCGGGACTACTACGTGTGGGACCGCGAGGGCCGGATTGAATTCCTGCGCCCGGGGCGCAGCACCGTCTCCACCGAATTCCGCATCGACGACGCGGTGCTGGAGCAGATCCGGGCCGCCACCGCCGGCGGCGACAAGTACCTGCACTGGTTCGCCAACGACGTGGTCGACACCGAGGGCCAGGTCGTGGCCCGGGTGCACAAGCAGGTCTACGTGCGGCGCAAGCCCGACCGGCGCCCGGCCCCGGGCGGCTGAAGCGGCCGACCGGCGACGGCATCCTCCACGCCGCCACCGCCGCGGCCAGCAGCCTGCCGGCTTCCGGGTCCGGGGGCGGCCCCCGGCCCGCCCGGACCATGCGGGTGGCGCTATACAATCCGCGCCATGACCCCCGCCGCCCCTGCGCCGTCGCGCGCCTCGCTGCAACGCCTGTTCCTCACCGGACTGCTGACCCTGTTGCCGCTGTGGCTGACCTGGGTGGTGATCAAGTTCGTGTTCGTGCTGCTGTCCGGGATCAGCAGCCCCTGGGTGGGGCCGCTGTCGCGGCGCATCGCCGCCTCCTTCCCCGGCTACCTGGACTGGGTCCAGGCGGTGTGGGTGCAGAACACCATCGCCATGCTCGCCACCCTGCTGGTGATCCTGGGGGTGGGCGTGCTGGCCCGGCGCGTGGTCGGCCAGCGCCTGCTGCGCTGGTTCGAGGCGCTGATCGCGCGGGTGCCGCTGGCCAACGTGATCTACACCAGCGCGCGCAAGCTGCTGGACATCCTGCAGACCAAGCCCGGCAGCACCCAGCGCGTGGTCCTGATCGACTTCCCGCACCGGGAGATGAAGTCCATCGGCCTGGTCACCCGGGTGCTGCGCGAGGAAGGCACCGGGCGCGAGCTGGCCGCGGTGTACGTGCCGACCACGCCCAACCCCACCTCCGGCTACCTGGAGGTGGTGCCGGTGGAACTGCTCACGCCCACCGACTGGACCGTGGACCAGGCCATGAGCTTCATCATCTCCGGCGGCGCCGTGGCCCCGGAAAGCATGCCCTTCACCCGCGCGGGGGAGCGCTGATGGAAGCGGCCGTGTTCGCCCGTCCGCTGCAGGACCGCGCGGTGCGGCTGTTCGTCGTGCTGGCCGCGTTCTTCTGCGCCAACGCGGTGCTGGCCGAGTTCATCGGGGTCAAGATCTTCGCCCTGGAGGACACCCTCGGCCTGGCCCCGTTCGAATGGAACCTGTTCGGCCAGAGCGGCTCGCTGAGCTTCACCGCCGGCACCCTGCTGTGGCCGGTGGTGTTCGTGATGACCGACACCATCAACGAGTTCTTCGGCCGCCGCGGGGTGCGCTTCATTTCCTGGCTGGCGGCCGCGCTGATCGGCTACGGCTTCCTGTTCGCCTTCGCCGCGATCTGGCTGGCCCCGGCCGGCTGGTGGCGCGAGGCCGCGGTGGCCCAGGGCGTGCCGGACTACCAGGCCGCGTTCGCCGCGGTGTTCGGCCAGGGCCTGTGGACCATTGCCGGCTCGCTGACCGCGTTCATGGTCGGCCAGCTGATCGACGTGGCCGTGTTCCATCGCATCCGCCGCGCCACCGGCGAGCGCCACGTATGGCTGCGCGCCACCGGCTCGACCGCGGTCTCGCAGCTGGTGGACAGCTTCGTGGTGATCTGGATCGCCTTCGTGCTCGGCCCGCAGAAGTGGCCGACCTCGCTGTTCCTGGCGGTCAGCACCCTCAACTACGCCTACAAGATGCTGTGCGCGATCGCCCTGATCCCGCTGCTGTACCTGATGCGGCGGGCGATCATCGCCTACCTGGGCGCCGAGCGCGCCCGCCAGCTGCGCGAGCAGGCGGCGGCCTGACCCCCGCCTTCCGGCATATCCCGGGGCCGCCCCGGGCACGCTAGGCTGCAGCCAGTCCCTGGACTGGAGCCGCGCCGATGCTGCGACTGCTGCCCTTGCTGATGCTTGCCGGCACCCCGGCCGCGCAGGACGTGCACGACGTGCCGGAGCAGGTGCAGGCGCTGCTGCGCGACTACCAGGGCCAGGTGCCCGGCGCCTCGGTGCTGGTGCTGCGCGACGGCGAGCCGCTGCTGCGCGCCGCCTGGGGCATGGCCGACCTGGAGGCCGGGGTGCCGGCCACCCCGCGCAGCTGCTACCGCCTGGCCTCGCTGACCAAGCAGTTCACCGCCGCGGCGATCCTGCTGCTGGCCCAGGACGGGCGGGTGTCGCTGCACGATCCGGCCAGGCGCTGGCTGCCCTCGCTGCCGCCGGCGGCCGCGGCGGTCACCCTGCACCACCTGCTGTCGCACACCTCCGGCCTGGTCGACTACGAGGACGTGCTGCCGGCGGGCCTCGACCGCCAGGTGCACGACGCCGACGTGCTGGCCATCCTCGAAGGCCAGGACCGCACCTACTTCCCGCCCGGCAGCGCCTACCGCTACAGCAACAGCGGCTACGCCCTGCTGGCGCTGGTGGTCGAGCGCGCCTCGGGGCAGGACTTCCCGGCGTTCCTGCGCGAACGCATCTTCGCGCCGCTGGGCATGGCCACCGCCGTGGCCCATCGCGAAGGCCACGACACCGTCGCCCACCGCGCCTGGGGCTACAGCCAGGCCGGCGGCGCCTGGGTGCGCACCGACCAGAGCCCGACCAGCGCGGTGCTGGGCGACGGCGGCATCTACGCCTCGGTCGACGACCTGGCGCGCTGGGAGGCGGCGCTGCACGACGACCGCCTGCTGCGCCAGCCCTGGCGCGGGCTGATGTTCGCCCCGCACACGGCCACCGACGAGCCCGACGTGCCGCACTACGGCTATGGCTGGCGCCTCAACGGCGACAGCACCTGGCACAGCGGCGAGAGCATCGGCTTCCGCAACGCCATCGTGCGCTGGCCGCGGCAGCGCCTGGCGGTGGTCGTGCTGAGCAACCGCGACGAACCCGGCCCCTATCCGCTGGCGCTGGCCCTGGGCCGCCTGTACGGCGCGCCCGCGGCCGGCGCCGGGCCCTGACTCGGATTTTCCCGCCCCCGGCACCCGCCATCCGCCGATGGCGCCGCCGGCCGACCGGTCCGCATCATCCAGGAGTTCCAACGGAGGAGACGAATGCTGTAGATCCGCTCGCTGTCCAAGACCTACGCCAACGGCGTACAGGCACTGAAGGACGTGTCGCTGGACATCCCCAGGGGCATGTTCGGCCTGCTGGACCCCAACGGCGCCGGCAAATCCACCCTGATGCGCACCATCGCCACCCTGCAGGAGCCGGACAGCGGCAGCATTCACCCTCGACGGCCTGGACGTGCTCGCCAACAAGGAACAGGCGCGCAAGCGCCTGGGCTACCTGCCGCAGGACTTCGGCGTGTACCCGAAGGTCTCGGCCGAGGCGATGCTGGACCACTTCGCCGTGCTCAAGGGCGTGACCGCGCGCGGCGAGCGCAGGGAGCTGGTGCAGGCGCTGCTGCAGCAGGTCAACCTGTGGAACGTGCGCAAGCGCAAGCTCGGCACCTTCTCCGGCGGCATGCGCCAGCGCTTCGGCATCGCCCAGGCGCTGATCGGCCAACCCTCGCTGGTGATCGTCGACGAACCCACCGCCGGCCTGGACCCGGAGGAGCGCAACCGCTTCCTCAACCTGCTGGCGGAGATCGGCGAGAACACGGTGGTGATCCTGTCCACCCACATCGTCGAGGACGTGACCGACCTGTGCCCGCGCATGGCCATCATCGCCGCCGGCCAGGTACGCCTGGCCGGCGAGCCGCGCGAGGCGATCCGTTCGCTGGAAGGCCGGATCTGGCGCAAGCGGGTGGAGAAGGAGGAGCTGGACCGCCTGGTGCACGAGCACGCGGTGCTGTCCTCGCGCCTGGTCGCCGGCAAGCCGGTGGTGCACGTGCTCGCCGACAGCGACCCCGGCGACGGCTTCGCCGCGGTCCCGGCCAGCCTGGAAGACGTCTACTTCGGCGAGCTGCGCCAGGTCGCGCTGGCTTCCGCCCCGGCAAAGGCGGCCTGAGCCATGTTGCGCCACATCCTGTCCTTCGAAGGGCGCCTGCTGCTGCGCAACGGCGTGTTCTGGATCGTGCTTGCGGTGTTCGGCCTGTTCGGCTTCGCCAGCATGGCCTCGGACAACGTCAGCTTCGGCGGCGGCGGCGGCGGCGGCAACATCATGCGCAACGCGCCGGCGGTGGTGGTCAGCCTGCTGTGCGCCTTCAGCGTGCTGAGCGTGCTGCTGTCGACCATCTTCGTGGCCGGCATCGCCTGCGCGACTTCGAGCAGCGCACCGCGGAGCTGTTCTTCGCCACCCCTCTGCGCAAGCGCGACTACCTGCTCGGCCGCTTCGGCGGTGGTTTCCTCGCCAGCCTGGCGATCATGCTGGTCATCGCCTTCGGGCTTTGGCTGGGCAGCCTGATGCCGTGGCTGGACCCGGAGCGCCTCGGCCCCACGCCCTGGTCCGCCTACGCCTGGGCGTTCGCGGTGCTGGTGGTGCCCAACCTGCTGTTCCTGTCGGCGCTGCTGTTCCTGCTGGCCACGCTGACCCGCTCGATGCTCTACACCTACATCGGCGCGATCGCCTTCATCGTGCTGTGGACGGTCTCCAGCTCGCTGACCTCGGACCTGGACACGCGCTGGATCGCGGCGCTGGTCGATCCGTCCGGCGGCGCGGCCGTGGACGAGCACATCCGCTACTGGTCCAGCGCCCAGTACAACACCCAGCTGCCGCAGCTGGGCGGCCTGCTGCTGGGCAACCGCCTCCTGTGGCTGGGCGTGAGCGCGCTGCTGCTGGCTGCCGCCTTCCGCCTGTTCCGCGCCGACCGCGAAGGCCTGGTCCTGCGCCGACGCAAGGGCGCGGCCGCGGCTGCGACGGCGCCGGCCGTGGGCCTGCGCGAGGGCCTGGCCGCGCGCTGGACCCAGTACCGCAGGCTGGCCGCGTTCGACCCGCGCGCCTCGCTGCTGGGCGCGCCGTACCTGGTCATGCTGCTGCTGGGCCTGCTGGTGATCCTGGTCGCCCTGATGTTCGGCGACAACATCTACGGCACCGAGCTGTACCCGGTGACCCGGCAGATGCTCGGCACCATCCGCGCCAGCATGAGCCTGTTCCTGGTCGTCGTGGTGACGTTCTACGCCGGCGAGCTGGTCTGGCGCGAACGCGGCGCGCGCGTGGCCGAGGCCACCGATGCCTACGCCCTGCCCGACTGGATCCCGCTGGCCTCGAAGCTGACGGCGCTGGCCGGTCTGGTGCTGGCCATGTACCTGGGCGGCGCGCTGTTCACCCTCGCCTGGCAGCTGGGCCACGGCTTCACCGCGATCGAGCCGCTGCTGTACCTGAAGGGCATCGCCCTGGACGCCCTCGGCTTCATGCTGATGGCGGCGCTGGCGGTGTTCCTGCAGGCGGTGTCGGGCAACAAGTTCATCGGCTACCTGCTGATGATCGTGTTCCTGGTCGCGCAGGCGGCGAAGGGCATGCTGCACTTCGACCACCTGCTGTACAGCTACAACGCCACCACCCCGCTGCCGTATTCGGACATGAACGGCTACGGCCACTTCCTGGGCGCGCACCTGACCGTGCGTGCCTACTGGGCCGCCCTGGCCGTGGCCCTGCTGGCCGTGGCCCTGCTGTTCTGGCCGCGCGGCACCTCGCTGCACTGGCGCGACCGCCTGCGCCAGGCGCGGGCGCGGCTGCGCGCGCCGGTGGCGGCCACCCTGGCGGCCTCGCTGCTGGCCTTCGCCGGGCTCGGCGGCTGGATCTTCTACAACACCAACATCCGCAACGAGTACGTGCCCGGCGACCTGGCCAAGGAGCGCGCGGCCGACTACGAGAAGCGCTACCGCCAGTACAAGGACCTGCCGCAGCCGCGCATCGCCTCGATCCGCGCCGACGTGGACATCTTCCCGGAGGAGCGGCGGCTGCAGATCCGCGGCCACTACCGCCTGGAGAACCGCGGCGACGCCCCGATCCGCGACCTGCACGTGCGCCTGTCCCCGGATTACGAGGTGCGGCGCATGGAATTCGGCCCGCACACCGTGGTCGATGCCGACAAGGTGCACGGCTACACCATCTACCGCCTGGAGACCCCGCTGGCGCCGGGTGCGGCGATGGACTTCGAGTACGAGATCGCCGCGCGCCCGAACGGCTTCACCGTCGGCGGCACCGATACCCAGCTCGTGTACAACGGTTCGTTCTTCAACAACTACGCCGTGCTGCCGCAGTTCGGCTACAGCGAGCGCGCGCAGCTGCAGGACCGCAACGACCGCCGCAAGCACGGCCTGCCCGAGCTGCCGCGGATGAACCCGATCGACGACCCGGCCGGGCGCAACGCCAACTACCTGACCACCAACGGCGACTGGGTGGACTTCGAGACCGTGGTGTCCACCAGTTCGGGCCAGGTCGCGCTGGCCCCGGGTTACCTGCAGCGCGAGTGGGAAGAGAACGGGCGCCGCTACTACCACTACAAGTCCGAGGCGCGGGTGCTGCCGTTCTTCTCCTGGCTGTCGGCCGACTGGAAGGTGGCGCGCGACCGCTGGAACGACGTGGCGATCGAGGTCTACCACCACCCGACCCACGCCTGGAACGTGCCGCGGATGATCGACGCGACCAAGAAGTCGCTGGACTACTTCAGCCGCAACTTCTCGCCCTACCAGTTCCGCCAGTTCCGGATCCTGGAATTCCCGGGCTACCAGACCTTCGCCCAGGCCTTCGCCGGCACCATCCCGTACTCGGAGTCGATCGGCTTCATCGCCGACCTGCGCGATCCGGACGCCATCGACTACGTGTTCTACGTGACCGCGCACGAGGCCGCGCACCAGTGGTGGGCGCACCAGGTCATCGGCGCCGACGTGCAGGGCGCGACCATGCTGTCGGAGTCGCTGGCGCAGTACTCGGCGCTGATGGTGATGGAGAAGGAGTACGGGCCGCGGCAGATGCGCCGCTTCCTCCGGTACGAGCTGGACCGCTACCTGGGGAATCGCGCGACCGAGCGCGTCCAGGAACTGCCGCTGGCGCTCAACGAGAACCAGCAGTACATCCACTACCGCAAGGGCTCGGTGGTGTTCTACGCCCTGCGCGACGCGATCGGCGAGGAGCGGCTCAACGCGATCCTGGCCGAGTTCCTGCGGCAGTGGGCGTTCAAGGGCCCGCCCTACCCCACCACCCGCGACTTCCTCGACCTGCTTTACGCGCGCACCGAACCGGAGCACCACCCGTTCATCCGGGACCTGTTCGAGCGGATCGTGTTCTGGAACCACCGCGCCACCGTGGCCGAGGCGCGCAAGCGCGAGGACGGCAAGTACGCGGTGACCCTCACCGTGCAGGCGGAGAAGGTCTCCACCGACGGCAAGGGCAAGGAAACCCAGGAACCGGTGGACGTGATGGTCGACATCGGCGTGTTCGCCCGTCCGCCGGGCGGCAGCGAGGCCGACGAGAAGGTGCTGTACCTGGCCAAGCACCGCCTCACCCAGGCGGAAACCACGCTGGAGCTGGTGGTCGACGAACTGCCCTACGAGGCCGGCGTGGACCCGTACAACAAGCTGATCGACCGCGCTTCCGGCGACAACCGCAAGAAGGTCACCGTGGTGCAGTGAGCCAAGGCTCCCGGCCCCGCATGGCGCGGGGCCGGAACCCATCCGGCTTGCGCGGCCCGCCTGCCGCGCGGCGGGCGCCGCCTCAGCGCAGGTCGCCGATCACCACCTGGGCGGCGTTGTGGCCCGGCGCGCCGGTCACGCCGCCGCCGGGATGGGTGCCGGAGCCGCACAGGTACAGGCCCGGGATGGCCCCGCGGTAGTGCGCCTGGCCCAGCATCGGCCGCGCCGAGAACAGCTGGTTGAGGCTCAGCGCACCATGGAAGATGTCGCCGCCGACCAGGCCGAACTCGCGTTCCAGGTCCAGCGGCGAAAGTACCTGCCGGCCCAGCACCGAGGCGGCGAAGCCCGGCGCGTAGCGGTCCACGGTGGCGATCATCAGGTCGGCCACTTCGTCGCGGTGGTCGTCCCAGCTGCGGCCGCCGGGAAGTTCCGGCGCCACGTGCTGGCAGAACAGGCTGGCCACGTGCATTCCCGGCGGCGCCAGCGAATCGTCCAGGCTCGAGGGCACCAGCATCTCGACGATGGGCTCGCGCGACCAGCCGTGCTCGCGGGCGTCGCGCCAGGCGCGGTCCATGTAGTCCAGGCTGGGCGCCAGGATGATGCCGGCGGTCAGGTGCTCGCCCTCTCCCGGCAACGCAAGGAAGTCGGGGGCCCGCGACAGCGCCACGTTCATGCGGAACGTGCCTGAGCCGCAGCGCCAGTTGCGCATGCGCTCGGCGGTGGCCGGCGGTACCGCGCCGGCCGGCAGCAGGCGCTGGTACAGCAGCTTCGGGTTGACGTTGGCCACCACCGCGCGGGCGCGCAAGGTCTCGCCCGCCGCGGTGACCACGCCGGTGGCGCGCCCGCCCTCGACCAGGATCCGCTCCACGCCCTGGCCGGTGTGGATTTCCGCGCCGGCCGCCTCGGCCGCGCGCGCCATCGCCCGGGTGATGGCGCCCATGCCACCGATGGCATGGCCCCAGGCGCCCTTGACCCCGTTGGCCTGGCCGAACACGTGGTGCAGCAGCACGTAGGCGGTGCCCGGGGCGTACGGGCTGGCGTAGTTGCCGACGATGCCGTCGAAGCCGAGCAGGGCCTTGATCGGCCCGCTCTCGAACCAGCGGTCCAGGTATTCGGCGGCGGAAATGGTGAACAGGTCCAGCAGGTCCTGGCGCAGCGCCGGCTCCAGCGCATGCAACTGCCGGCCCAGCCGTGCGGTGCGCAGCAGCTCCGGCAGCGCCTGCAGCCAGCCACCGTCGGTGACGTTGGGCGGTGGCTGCAGCGCCAGCGCGCGCAGCACGTCGGCCATCGCCTCCAGCCGCGCCTCGTAGGCCGGCAATGCCTCGGCGTCGTGGCGGGAGAACTTCGCGACCTCTTCGGCCGTGCGCCCGCCGCCGGTGAGCAGGTAGCGGCCGTCGGGCAGCGGCAGGAAGTTGTTGCGCCGGCGCAGGACGATGCGCAGGCCGTGGCCGTGCAGGTCCAGGTCCTCGATCACCTTCGGCTGCAGCAGCGAGACCGTGTACGAGGCCACCGAGTTGCGGAAGCCGGGATGGAACTCCTCGGTGACCGCCGCGCCGCCGACCACGCCGCGGCGCTCGAGCACGGTCACCTTCAGCCCGGCCCGGGCCAGGTAGGCGGCGCAGACCAGGCCGTTGTGGCCGCCGCCGACCAGGAGCACGTCACGCCGCGCGTCTTCGTTCCGCATGCGCGCAGGTATACCACCGGCCACCGGAGCCGCGCCTCAGACCGCCAGGCGGGTACCGGGCCGCGGCAGTTCCACCCGCGCCCCGAAGCGGCGGCCGAGTTCGCCGGCCAGTGCCTGGCGCGCGGGGTCCTCGCCGTGCACCAGGGCCACCGGCGGGGTGCCGCGGAACTGGCCGTACCACTGCAGCAGCCCGCGCTGGTCGGTATGGGCCGACAGGCCGCCGACGGTGTGTACCTGCGCCGCCACCCGCAGCTCCTGGCCGTGGATGCGCACCCAGGGCGCGCGCTCGACCAGGCGCCTGCCGAGCGTGCCCTCGGCCTGGTAGCCGACGAACACCACGTGGGTGTCGCGCCGCTCCAGGCGGTGGCGCAGGTGGTGCTGGATGCGGCCGCCATTGGCCATGCCCGACCCGGCGATCACGATCGCGCCGGAGGCGATCGCGTTGATCCCCATCGAGGCCTGGGTGGTCTCGGTGTAGTACAGGTTGGGCAGCCGGAACGGCGAGGGCCGCTGCCGCCAGACCTGGCTGGCCTGCTCGTCGAACAGCGCCTGGTGGCGGTCGTACACGGCCACCACCTTCCCCGCCATCGGGCTGTCCAGGAAGATGCGCCATCGCTCCAGCTTCCACTCCTGCCAGTAGCGCGCGAACCAGTACAGCAGCTCCTGGCTGCGGCCCACGGCGAAGGCCGGGATCAGCACCGTGCCGCGCTCGCGCCAGGCGTGCTCGAACACCTCGCCCAGCTCCTGCACGGTGGCGCTGCGCTCGCGGTGGTTGCGGTCGCCGTAGGTGGACTCCATCACCACCAGGTCGGCCTCGGCGATGGCCTCCGGGTCGCGCAGGATCGGCGTGCCCTTCGGCCCCAGGTCGCCGGAGAACACCAGCTTGCGGCCGTCGCCCCACAGCTCGACGATGCTCGAGCCGAGGATGTGCCCGGCATCGCGCAGGGCCAGCTCCACCCCCGGCAGGATCGCGGTGCGCGCGCCATAGTCCAGCGGCCGCAGCAGGTCCAGGACCCGGGCCACGTCGGCCGCGGTGAACAGCGGCGCCTGGGCCGGCTCGCCCGGTGCCCGCCGGCGGTTGGCGCGCTCGGCCTCGGAGGCGGCCAGCGAGGCGGCGTCCTCCAGCATCACCGGCAGCAGGTCGGCGGTGGCCCGCTGCAGCCAGACCGGCCCGCGGTAGCCGCGCGCCACCAGCAGCGGCAACCGGCCGATGTGGTCGATGTGGGCGTGGCTGAGGACCACCGCGTCCAGCCCGGCCGGGTCGAACGGGAACGGGGCGGCGTTGCCGGCCTCCAGCTCGCGTCCGCCCTGCAGCATCCCGCAGTCCAGCAGGATCCGCCGGCCGGCGGCCTCGACCAGGTGCATGGAGCCGGTCACTCCGCCGGCCGCGCCATGGAACTCGATTTCCATCCGCCCTCCTCCCGGGTCCCGGCCCATTGTGCATGACCTCCGGCAGTGCCACCGGCAGTAGACGCTGGCGTACAGTCCGTGCCACTGCCCCCCAGGGGGCCATTGCACGCCCATACGGGCCGGAGACCCCAAACCGTGAACATGCGCAAGACCCAAGCCCTGCTGCTGCCGCTGGCGATCGCCACGGCGCTGGCTGCCTGCTCCAAGAAGGACGAGTCCGCCCCCGCCGCGGAAGCGCCTGCCCTGACCCTGGACGAGAGCCGGCTGCCGCCGGTCAACCGCTTCCAGGTGGCCGACCTGGACGAGACCAAGCAGGCCTGCCACGACTTCGCCGGCTACGCCAACGGCAAGTGGCTGGACGCCAATCCGGTCCCGGGCGACCGCACCAGCTGGGGCGCGTTCGAGATGCTCGACGAGCGCTCCACCGCGATCCAGCAGCAGCTGGCCGAGCAGGCCGGCGCCGACGCTTCGGCCACCGGCGTGAAGAAGATCGTCGGCGACCTGTGGGCCACCGGCATGGACGAGGCGAAGATCAACGCCCAGGGCATCCAGCCGCTGGCCGCCGAGCTGGCCGCGATCGACGCGCTGGCCGACAAGGACGCGATCGCCGAGTACCTGCGCAGCCGCGCCGCCAAGGGCGGCAACTTCCTGTTCGGATTCGGCCCGGAGGCCGACTTCCAGAACCCGGACATGAACATCGCCTACGTGTCGCAGGGCGGCCTGGGCCTGCCGGACAGCAAGTACTACACCGACGCCGACAAGCAGGACATCCGCGACAAGTACGTGGCCCACATCGCCCGCATCCTCGAGCTGTCGGGCGTGGACGCGGCCGCGGCGCAGGAGCAGGCCAAGCAGGTGATGGCGTTCGAGACCCGCCTGGCCAAGGCGTCCAAGTCGCGCGAGGACCTGACCCGCGACGTGTCCCTGTTCTACAACCCGGTCAGCCTGGCCGACGCCGATGCGCTGACCCCGAACTTCCCGTGGTCGAAGTTCTTCGAGTCCCAGGGCGTGGCCGCGCCGGAGATGTTCTCGCTGGCGATCCCGGACTTCCACAAGGAGGTCGACAAGGCCCTGGCCGACACCGACGCGGCCGTGTGGAAGGCCTACCTGCGCTTCCACACCGTCGACGGCGCCGCGCCGTACCTGAGCGACGAGTTCGTGCAGGAGAACTTCAACTTCTACTCGGCCACCCTGCGCGGCCAGAAGGAAATGAAGCCGCGCTGGAAGCGCGTGCTGGCCACGATCAACGGCCAGGCCGGCGAGGCCCTGGGCCAGATGTACGTGCAGGTCGCCTTCCCGCCCGAGTCCAAGGCCAAGATGGAGGCCCTGGTCGCCAACCTCGGCGAGGCCCTGAAGGCGCGCATCCAGAACCTGGAGTGGATGAGCGAGGAGACCAAGGCCAAGGCCCTGGACAAGCAGGCCGCGTTCACCACCAAGATCGGCTACCCGGACAAGTGGCGTTCCTGGGACGGCCTGGAGACCGGCCGCGACAGCTACATCGGCAACGTGCTGGCCGCCCGCGAGTTCAACTACCGCTGGGAGCTGGGCAAGATCGGCAAGCCGGTCGACAAGTCCGAGTGGGGCATGCCGCCGCAGATGGTCAACGCCTACTACAACCCGCTGTCGAACGAGATCGCGTTCCCGGCCGCCATCCTGCAGCCGCCGTTCTTCGATCCGGAAGCCACCGACGAGATGAACTACGGCGGCATCGGCGCGGTGATCGGCCACGAGATGACCCACGGTTACGACGACCAGGGCAGCCGCTTCGGGCCGACCGGCAAGTTCGAGAACTGGTGGACCGAGGCCGACGCCAAGGGCTTCGCCGCACGCACCGCCAAGCTGATCGAGCAGTTCAACGGCTACACCACCGCCGACGGCCAGAAGGTCAACGGCCGCCTGACCCTGGGCGAGAACATCGCCGACCTGGGCGGCCTGGCCACGGCCTACGACGCGATGAAGAAGGCCACCGAGGGCCAGCCGGACCCGATGACCGACGGCCTGACCCGCGACCAGCGCTTCTTCCTCAACTGGGCCACGGTGTGGCGCCGCAACTTCACCCCGGAAGAGCTGAAGCAGCGCATCGCCACCGACGAGCACGCCCCGTCGCAGTTCCGCGCCATCGGCGCGCCCTCGAACCTGCCGGCGTTCGCCGCGGCGTTCAAGTGCGAGGCCGGCGCGCCCATGGCCCGCCAGGGCGATGCCCAGGTCGTGATCTGGTAAGCGCACGCGCAAGGCAAGCGCACGCGGGGCCCGGCATTGCCGGGCCCCGTTCTTTTTGCGCCGGCGGCGGGCACCCCGGGCCGTTCCCGGCATCGCCTCGGGGACCGTGCCCTCCCCGCCCCGCGCCGGCACCGCTTCGGTCCGGCCGCGCAAACAGGAAAGGCGCGGTTGCCCGCGCCTTTCACCTTTCCTTCCCGCCCGCGCCTACTTCACCCGGCGCAGGTGGCTGGGACCTCGCGGCGGGCGCCGCCCGCCAAACGGCGGCTGGCCGCGCCAGTAGCGGATCACCAGCCAGCCGAACAACATGCCGCCCAGGTGGGCGAAGTGGGCCACGCCCGGCTGCCAGCCGGTGAAGCCCAGCACCAGCTCGATCGCGCCGAACACGATGACGAAGGTGCGCGCCTTCATCGGGATCGGCGGGAACAGCAGCATCACCCGCTGGCTGGGGAACAGCATGCCGTAGGCCAGCAGCAGGCCGAACACGCCGCCGGAGGCGCCCAGGGTGGGATACGGCGGGCCGCCGGCGGAGACCGTCCACCAACCCACCAGCAGCTGGCACAGGCCGGCGCCGGCGACGCAGATGAGGTAGTAGGCCAGGAACCGGCGCGGGCCCCAGGTCAGCTCCAGCGGGGAGCCGAACATGTACAGCGCCAGCATGTTGAACAGCAGGTGGCCGAAGCTGCCGTGCAGGAAGCCGTAGCTGAGCAGCTGCCAGGGCTGGAAATTCTGCGCGGGCGAGAACGGATCGAAGCCTTGCGGCGGCCACAGCATGAAGGTCGAGAAGGTGGCGTTGCCCAGCATCAGCTGCAGCAGGAACACCACCACGTTGGCGATCAGCATGGCCTGGGTGACGGGGGGCAGTCGCGCGAACATCCGCGGCTCCATGGAAGGGGAAGCCCATCATAACGGCCCCGCGCACCGGGCCGGGCCCCGCGCTCAGCGCGGCGGCGGCCCCCACACCATGGCGTCCAGGTCGCCGTGCGCGTCGGCCATCAGCTCGCGGCGCACGCGCCCGTCCACCACCGCCACGCCCTCGGCGCGCAGCCGCTGGCACTGCTCGCGGTAGCCGGCCGACCCTTCGGGGAAGGCGATGCGGCCGTCGGCGCGCAGCACCCGGTGCCAGGGCAGCGTGCGGTCGGTGTTCTGCGACAACACCCGTGCCGCCAGGCGGGCGCGTCCGGGCAGGCCCGCGCGCCGCGCCACCTCGCCGTACCCGGCCACCTGCCCGCGCGGGATGGCGCGCACGGCGGCGAGGATGCGGGCGGCGGCGTCCTGGGTGGCGTCGGGCATGGGCCCAGCTTAGCCAGCACCGCCGCGCCGTAAAAGCGAAGGCCGCCTTGCGGCGGCCTTTGCTTTGCAGCGGCGTGGCGGCAGGCAGGCGCTCAGGCCCAGCCGAGCGCCTTCATCCCGCGCAGGAACAGCCAGGCCAGGCCGCCGGCGGCGGGGATGGTCATGATCCAGGCCCAGACGATGCGCTCGATCACGCCGATCTTCAGCGCGCGCGGGTTCTTGGCGAAGCCCACGCCCATGATCGCGGTGGAGATGCTGTGGGTGGTGGACACCGGCATGCCGAAGTGCGCGGCCAGGGTCAGCACCGTGGCCGAACTGGTCTCGGCGGCGAAGCCGTGGATCGGGTGCAGCCTGACCATCTTGTGGCCCAGCGTCTTGATGATGCGCCAGCCACCGGACGCGGTGCCGGCAGCCATCACCAGGGCACAGGTCAGCACGATCCAGGTGGCGATGTGGGTGCTGTCGGTGTCGCCCGGGTGCAGGAACGCCAGCCAGCCCGGCAGGTCGTCCAGGGTGCCGGCGGCCTCGGCGCCCATCAGGGTCAGGGCGATGATGCCCATGGTCTTCTGCGCGTCGTTGTGGCCGTGGGCGAAGCCCATGTACGCGGCCGAGGCGATCTGGACCTTGCCGAAGAAGGCGTTGACCCAGCGCGGGCGCGCCAGCCGGCGAAGCACGCCGCCGGCGCGGGCCATGGCGGCGATGATCGCCCACAGCAGGACCATCACGCCCACGCCCATGACGAAGCCGGCCAGCGGCGAGGTGACCATCGGCAGGAACACCTTCCACAGCAGGCCCTTGTTCTTGGCCCAGTTGCCGAGGTCCTGCGACCAGATCAGCGCGTCCCAGTTGTTGCCGGCGGCGGCCAGGCCGGCGCCGCACAGGCCGCCGATCAGGGCGTGCGAGGACGAGGACGGCAGGCCGAACCACCAGGTGATCAGGTTCCAGCCGATGCCGCCCAGCAGCGCGCACAGGATCACCTGCGAGCTGGCCTCGACCACGTCGGTGTTGAGGATGCCGGTGGCGATGGTCGCCGCCACCGCGGTCCCCATCAGCGCCCCGACCAGGTTCATCACCGCCGCCAGCGACACGGCCGCGCCCGGCGACAGCACCTTGGTCGCCACCACCGTGGCGATGGAGTTGGCGGTGTCGTGGAAGCCGTTGATGAACTCGAAGACGAGCGCGGCCAGGATCACCACCAGCACGAGGGTCAGCATGGCAGCGGCCCGTCAGCTGTTCTTGAGCGTGATCTGGTAGACCACCACGCCGGCCTCGCGGCAACGGTCGATGGCCTTCTCCAGGATCTCGAAGAATTCCTTCAGCAGGAACATCTGCAGGTGGTCCAGGCGCCCGGAGTAGATGTCGCGGTACAGCTCCAGCATCAGCCGGTCGGCCTCGTTCTCGATCGACCGCAGCTTCTCGTTGAGCACGGTCATCTTGTCCAGGTTCATGTGGCGCAGGCCATGGACCATCTCCACCACCACGCCCGCGGCCTGCTCCAGCATCGCCGCGCGCGGCGCGAAGTCGATGTGGGCCAGGTGCTGGGTCGCCAGCGAGTAGCGGTCCGCGAACTTCTCCACCTGCTTGGGGATCTTGTACAGCGCCGAGCCCAGGGCCTCGATGTCCTCGCGCTCCAGCGGGGTCATGAAGCTGTCCACCAGGGCCTGGCTGATCTTCTCCGAGGCGGTGCGCTCGCGCTGGCGGGCCAGCTTGAACGCATCCAGCGCCGGCTGCCGGTCGGCGGCCTTCATCATCTGGTACAGGGCCTTGGTGCTGTCGTGGGCCGCGATGGCCGCCTCGTCCAGCAGGGTGAAGAACTGCTTGCCGGAGCCGAAAATGGTCTGGAGTGAGAACATCGAAGACTGTCCTCCGCCTCGGGACGGGCGGCGATCCGGGAAATTATGACAGCCCGCGCCGGAGCCCGGTACTGCCGCAGCGCAACATGCCCCGGCGGGAGGCTCCCGCGCCTCTGTTATCATCGCCCCGCGCCCCGCGGGCGCAGCCTATGGACGACGACCCTAGCCCGCACTTCCGCCGCGCCCTGACGGCGCTGCACGACCAGCCCTCCCATGCACGCCGCGGGGTCCGCCGCCGTGGCTGAGCTGCTGATCGTTTTCGCCCTGATCCTGCTGAACGGCTTCTTCGCGATGTCGGAGATGTCGGTCATGACCTCGCGCAAGAGCCGCCTGAAGCAGCTGGCCCAGGCCAGCAAGCGCGCGGCGCGCGCCCTGGCGCTGTCGGAGAAGCCGGAGAACTTCCTGTCCACGGTGCAGATCGGGATCACCCTGATCGGCATCCTCACCGGCCTGTTCGGCGGCGAGGCCATCGGCCTGGCCATCGGCGACTGGCTGGACGACGTGTTCCCGGCCCTGGGCCAGTACGCGGCCGGCATCGGCAAGCTGCTGGCGGTGGCCCTGATCACCTACTTCACGCTGATCTTCGGCGAACTGGTGCCCAAGCGCCTGGCGATCACCGCCCCTGAGCGGATCGCCGGGTTCGTGGCCATGCCCATGGGCTGGCTGGCGAAGGCCGCCTTCCCGTTCGTGTGGCTGCTGTCGCAGAGCACCCGCCTGGTGCTGCGCGCCGTCGGCCTGGGCAAGGACCAGGTCAGCACCATCTCCGAGGAGGAGATCCGCATGCTGGTGGCCGAGAGCCACGAGCAGGGCGTGATCGACGCCTACGAGCGCGACATGATGAACCGGGTCATGCGCCTGGGCGACCGCACCGCCGACAGCCTGATGACCCCGCGCAACCGCATCGCATGGCTGGACGCCAACGCGCCGCTGGAGGAGAACCTGGCGGTCATGCGCGAACACCGCTTCTCGCGCTATCCGGTCTACCGCGGCAGCGACGCGGACGTGGCCGGCGTGCTGGAGGTCAAGTCGCTGCTGCACACCGGCGGCGGCATCGAGGGCGGGCTGTTCGACCACCTCAGGGACACGCTGTTCGTGTCAGAGTCCACCCATGCGATGAAGCTGCTGGAGATCTTCCGCGAGGAACAGCAATCGATGGCGCTGGTGGTGGACGAGTACGGCGAGATCCAGGGCCTGGTCACGGTCAACGACCTGATGGGCGCGATCATCGGCCGCCTGCAGGCGGTCGAGCACAACGACGGCGAGGCCCTGGTGGTCGCGCGCGACGACGGCTCGCTGCTGGTCGGCGGCGCCCTGCCCACCGACGACCTGCGCGAGCTGATGGACGGCGCCGCCCTGCCCGACGCCGAGGACGGCGACTACCACACCCTGGCCGGCATGTGCATCGCCCACTTCGGCCGCATCCCGCACGTGGGCGAGCACTTCGACTGGGCCGGCTGGCGCATCGAGGTGGTGGACCTGGACGGCGCCCGCGTGGACAAACTGCTGCTGACCCGCCTGCCGGCGGAGGAAGATGGCCAGCCCGCCTGACCAGGGCGGCACCACCCCGCGCAGCGGGCTTACCCGCGTGCTCGACGCGTTCGCGCACGGCGACCCGGAGGAGCTGCTGAGTCTGGACCGCCTGCTCGGCGGGCTGGGCCGCAGTGCGTTCGGGATGTTCCTGTTCGTGGCCATCCTGCCCGGCTTCATCCCCATCCCCGGCGCCGGCGGGGTCGTCTCCGGACCGCTGGTGATGCTGATCGGGCTGCAGCTGGTAGCCGGCCTGGCGCAGCCATGGCTTCCCCGCTTCGTCGGCCGCCGCGGTCCGCGGCGGCATACCCTCAACCGCTTCCGCGCGCGGATCGCGCCATGGCTGGCGCGGCTGGAGCACCTGGTGCGGCCGCGCCTGCAGGGCCTGGCCGGCAACCGCGCCGCCAACGTCCTGACCGGGCTCCTGCTGCTGGTGCTGGGCCTGCTGCTGGCGCTGCCGATCCCGATGACCAACTACATCTTCGCCGGCCTGCTGCTGCTGTTCGCCCTGGCCCTGCTGGAACGCGACGGCGCCCTGCTGCTGGGCCTGTGGCTGGTCTCGGCCGCCACCATCGCCGGCATGGCCCTGGTCTCGGGCGAGCTGGCGCAGCTGCTGGGCGAATGGATCGGGCGCCTGCGCCGCGCCTGAGCCGGCTCAGGCGTCCCGCGCCGCCAGCCGCGCGGCCAGCTCCTCGGCGCCCAGCGGGTGGCTGAGCCAGTAGCCCTGGACCAGGTCGCAGCCCAGGCCGGCCAGCAGGTCCAGCTGCGCCTGCTTCTCCACGCCCTCGGCCACCACGGTGATGCCCAGCGAGTGGGCCATGGCGACGATCGCGCTGGTCAGGGCCAGGTCGTCCGGGTCGCGCTGCATGTCGGCGATGAAGCTGCGGTCGATCTTGAGCCCGTCCACCGGCACCCGGCGCAGGTGGCTGAGGCCGGAGAAGCCGGTGCCGAAGTCGTCCAGCCAGACCTTCACGCCGGTGGCGTGCAGCCGGGTCAGCAGCGCCCCGGCCTGCAGCTCGTCGCTGATCAGCGCGGTCTCGGTCAGCTCCAGGTGCAGGCACCCGGCCGGCAGCCCGGACTCGGCCAGGCACTGGGCCACGATCCCCGGCAGCTCGCCGTGGCGCAGCTGGCGCGGCGACACGTTGACCGAGACGAACGGCGGCTCGCCGCCGCACTCGCGCGCCCAGCGCGCCGCGTCGATGCAGGCCTGGCGCAGCACGCGCGGGCCGAGCTGGTCGATCAGTCCGCTCTGCTCGGCCACGTCGATGAACGCCGCCGGCGAGATCGTGCCCAGTTCCGGGTGCTGCCAGCGCAGCAGCGCCTCGGCGCCGACGATCCGGCCATCGCTGGTGCGGCCGATCGGCTGGTAGACCACGCTGACCTCGCCGCGCTCCCAGGCGCCGCGCAGTTCCTGCTCCATGTGCGCGCGGCGCTCGACGGCGTGGTCCATGGCCCGGCTGTAGAAGCGGAAGCCGTTCTTGCCGGCGCTCTTGGCCTGGTACATGGCGATGTCGCCGTTCTTCATCAGGCCGCTGGCGCCGGTGGCGTCCTCGGGGAACAGGGTGATGCCGATCGAGGTGCCCAGGAACACCTGGCGGCCCTCGATCTGCAGCGGGTCGCGCAGTTCGGCCACCAGCACCCCGGCCAGGCGGGTGGCCAGCGGCCGCACGTCCTCGCCCTCGACCAGGATCACGAATTCGTCGCCGCCGAAGCGCGCCAGCCGCGCGTCCGGGCCGCCGTGGCGGCGGACCGCCTCGCGGATGCGGGTGGCGAACTGCAGCAGGGCCTCGTCGCCGGCCTCGTGGCCGAGGGTGTCGTTGACCCGCTTGAAGTCGTCGATGTCGGCGAACAGCAGCGCCAGCTGGCGGCCGGAGCCGTGCAGCTGCTCCAGGCGCTGTTCCAGGTCCTCGCGGAAGGCCAGGCGGTTGGTCAGGCCGGTCAGCGGATCGGTATAGGCGATCTGGCGCACGTCGCGGTCGTGGCGTGCCACGCTCTCGCTCATGCGGTTGAACGCGCGCTCCAGCTCGCCCAGTTCGTCGTTGCGGGCACTGGCGCGCACCTGGACGTTGTAGTCGCCGGCCTCGATCCGGCGCGCCGAGGCGGCCAGGTCGCGGATCGGCCGCACCAGCACCCGCTGCACGTACCAGGCCATGCCCAGCACCACGGCCAGCAGCAGGCCCAGCAGCAGCGCCACCCAGGCGTTCTGGCGCCGCGCCAGCTCGTCGGCGCGCTCGCGCAGGCGTTGCAGGTTCTGCTCCTCGAAGCGGTGCGCGACCTCCAGCGCCAGGCCCACCCGGACCTGGCCGATGCGGCGGCCGTCGCGGCGGACCGGCGCGATCGCCTCGAGCACGTCCTCGTCCTGGCGCACCACCACCTCGGCCACCGGCGGGGCCCCGGCCGGCGGCTCGATCACCCGGAACGGCCCCGCGTCGGCGCGCCCGGCTTCCTGCACCACCCGCCCGTGCGCGTCGGCCACCTGCAGGTACCGGACCAGGCCGTCCTGGCGCTGCTCGCGCAGCAGCGCGGCGATCGCCTCGGTGTCGCCCTCCTGCAGCGGCCGGGCCAGGCTGGTGGCCAGCTGCTGCGCCAGGGTACGGGCGCGCGCATGCAGGTGCGCGTCGATCAGCTCGTGGATCGCCGCACGGCTGAGCTCCTCCGACTCCTGGCGCATGGCCTGCTGCCGCTGCAGGACCAGGCCGAGCAGCACCAGGACCACCACCAGCAGCAGCGACATCGAGGCCAGGAACCTGGCCTGCAGGCCCATGCGCAGCTTCATTCGCCCTCCGTGCAGGCCAGCCGGCGCCGGGACGGCGCGGCCTTGGCAGGGCAAGGATCGGCCCGGAGGAAGGCCACCGCAACGGCCATCGCCCGGCCGTACCTCGACGCACCCGGCAGCGCCCGCGGCGCCACCAGGACCGGATTGCGCATGCTCGACAAGCGTGAATCCCCCCTGTGACCGGCAAAGCCTAGCCGAAAGCCGCTCAGGGCGACAGCGGCCCCTTGCCCGCCGCGCCTGCCAGCCGCGCCATGCGCTGGGCATCGGCCAGCACCCCGCGCAGCAGCCGCACCTCGTGCGCGGTCAGGCCGGTGCGCACGAACAGCCGGCGCAGCTTGCGCATGGCCGAATCCGGGGAGCGCCCCTTGTGGAAGTCGATCTCGTCCAGGGTCTGCGCCAGCTGCGCGAAGAAGCCTTCCAGCTGCTCATGGGTGGCCGGCTGCGCGTCCGGCGGCAACGGCTCGGCCGGAGCCGGATCGGCGGCCAGCACCGCCAGCCGCACCTCGTAGGCCAGCACCTGCACCGCCGCGGCCAGGTTGAGCGAGCTGAACGCCGGATCGGACGGGATGTGCACCGAGGCGTGGCACAGCTGCAGCTCCTCGTTGGTCAGGCCGGTGCGCTCGCGCCCGAATACGATCGCCACCGGCCCCTCGGCGGTGGCCTGCAGCGCCCGCTGCGCGGCCGCGTCCGGCTCCAGCTGCTCCAGCTGCACCCGGCGGCTGCGCGCGGTGCAGCCCAGCACCATGCGGCAGTCGGCCACCGCCTCGGCCAGGGTGGCGTATACCGGGGCGCGGTCGAGCACGTCCTCGGCGCCGGCGGAACGGCGGTAGGCGGTGTCGTCCAGCGGCTTTTCCGGGCTGACCAGGACCAGCCTGGACAGGCCCATGGTCTTCATCGCGCGCGCGGCGGCGCCGATGTTGCCCGGGTGCTGGGTGCCGACCAGGACGATGCGGATGGCGCCGGCGGCCCCGGCGGCGGATTGTGGGGCGATGGGGGATTCGGACATGGCGCAGATGGTAAACTGCGCGGCCGGCCTCGCGTGCCGGAACGCTCTTTTAATTCGCCCAACCCCCACAGCCTTTACCGGGAGCCTTCGCCATGCTCAAACCCGCCGTCAACGTCATGGTCAAGGCCGCGCGCCTGGGCGGTAACGTCCTGCTGCGCAACATCAACCGCCTCGACGCCCTGAACGTGGTCCAGAAGCAGCGCATGGACTACGCCAGCGAGGTCGACGCCGAAGCCGAGAAGGTCATCGTGAAGGAGCTGCGCCGTGCCTACCCGGACTACGGCGTGCTGGGCGAGGAAGGCGGCCACCAGCCAGGCCGCCAGTCGCGCTTCCAGTGGGTGATCGACCCGCTGGACGGCACCAGCAACTACCTGCGCGGCTTCCCGCACTACTGCGTGTCCATCGCCCTGGTCGACAACGGCGAGCCGATCGACGCGGTGATCTTCGACCCGCTGCGCAACGAGCTGTTCGCCGCCAGCCGCGGTGCCGGCGCGGTGCTCAACGACAAGAAGATCCGGGTGGCCGAGCGCAAGGACCTGTCCGGGACCGTGATCGGCACCGGCTTCCCGCCGCGCGAGCGCGCCCGCGCCAGCGCCCAGCTCAAGTGCGTGGACGCGCTGCTGGCCCACGCCGAGGACGTGCGCCGCACCGGTTCGGCCGCCCTCGACCTGGCCTACGTGGCCTGCGGCCGCCTGGACGCCTACTTCGAGGCCGGGGTGAAGGCCTGGGACATCGCCGCCGGCGTGCTGCTGGTGCGCGAGGCCGGTGGCCGGGTGTGCGACTTCCGCGGCGGCAACGCCGCGCGCATGGACGAGCGCGGCCCGGACGGCCGCCAGATCATCGCCGGCAACGTGAAGGTCGCCGACGAGCTGCAGAAGCTGGTGGTCAACACCGGCTACGCCGCCGCGTTCAACTGAGATCCGTCTGGAAAAGCCGCCTGCCCTCCGGGGTAGGCGGCTTTTTTCGTGCCTGGTGCCTGCCCGCCCCCTCTGCAACAGGGAGGGGCTGGGGTGGGTGCGGGATGGCAACCGTGCCGCGGGTGCAAACCGTGCCTGGCACCCTGCCCTCTCTCCCCCACACGCGGGGAAGGGTTGGGGAGGCAAAAGAAAAGCCGCCCAGGGGCGGCTTTTCCAATGCTGCAGGCGGCGCCTGCTTACGGACGGCGCGCCAGCTCCGCCTCGTCCCTGGCCTTGGGCAGCAGGTCCTGCTTGGTGACCTTCAGGAAGCCGATGGTCAGCAGCGGGCAGGCCAGGAAGATGGAGGACAGGGTGCCGACCACGGCGCCAATCATCTGGGTCAGGGCCAGGCCCTCCAGCGAGCCGCCGCCGTACAGGTACAGCGCCAGCACCGACAGGAAGAACACCAGCGAGGTGATGATGGTGCGCGACAGGGTCTGGTTGATCGAGCGGTTGAAGATCTCGTGCGGCTCCGCGCGCATGGAGCGGAAGTTCTCGCGCACGCGGTCGAACACCACGATGGTGTCGTTGATCGAGAAGCCCATCACCGACAGCAGGCCGGCCAGCACGGTCAGGTCGAAGTCGCGCCCGCTCCAGGCGAAGTAGCCGGCCACCACCAGCACGTCGAACAGCGTGGTCAGGGTGGCGGAGACCGCGAACTTCCACTCGAAGCGGAAGCCGATGTAGATCAGGAAGCCCACCACCACGAACAGCGCCGCGTACAGGCCGTTCATGGCCAGCTCGCGGCCCACCTGGGGACCGACGAACTCGGTGCGCATCAGCGTGGCCGGGTTTTCCGCGGTGGAGACCGCGGCCAGCACCTCCTGCGCGGTGCGGTTGTTGGCGTCGGTGGTGGTCTGGCCGTCGCGCGGCTGCAGCCGCACCAGCACGTCGGTGCCGCTGCCGAAGCTCTGCACCTGCGCGCCCTCGTAGCCGGCGCCGGCCAGGCGCTCGCGCACCTGGTCGACCGGGGTGGACTGGGCGAAGCGCACCTCGACCACGGTGCCGCCGGTGAAGTCCAGGGCGTAGTTGAAGCCCTTGGCGATGCCGGCCAGGGCGGCCACGAACATCAGCACGGCGGCGACCATCGCCACCCAGCGCATCTTCATGAAGTCGATGCGCGGCTCGTGCGGGATAAAAGTCAGCGGGAAGATCTTCATGTCCGGTTTCCTTCCCTCAGACGGCCAGGGACTTGAGCTTCTTGCGGCGGGCGTACACCAGCACCGCCAGGGAGCGCGACACGGTGATCGCGGTGAACATCGAGGCGAAGATGCCGATCACCATGGTCACGGCGAAGCCCTTCAGCGGGCCGGTTCCGAAGGCGTACAGCGCGATGCCGGCGAGGATGCCGGTGAGGTTGGCGTCGAAGATGGTGCCTGAGGCCTTCTCGTAGCCGTTGGCGATCGCCGCCTTGGGCGGCACGCCGGCGCGCAGCTCCTCGCGGATGCGCTCGTTGATCAGCACGTTGGCGTCCACCGACAGGCCGATCGACAGCGCCAGGCCGGCGAAGCCCGGCAGGGTCATGGTGGCGCCGAACAGCGACATCACCGCGACCACGATCAGCAGGTTGAACAGCAGCGCGATGCCGGTCAGCACGCCGAACATGCGGTAGTACACGGCGAAGAACACCAGGGTGAACAGGAACGCGTACAGCACCGCGGTGACGCCGCGCTCCACGTTCTCCTTGCCCAGGCTGGGGCCGACGATCTTCTCCTCGACGAAGTCCATCGGCGCGGCCAGCGAGCCGGCGCGCAGCAGCTTGGCCAGGTCGTCGGCCTCGGCCTTCTCCAGGCCGGTGGTCTGGAAGTTCTTGCCGAACACGCCGTTGATGTTGGCCACGGAGATCACTTCCTCCTTGACCCGGAAGCTGCGCACTTCCTGGCCGTTGACCATCTTCACCTGCGGGATGCGCTCGGTGTAGACCACCGCCATCGGCTTGCCGACGTTGGCGCTGGTGAACTCGAACATGCGGTCGCCGCCGACGTTGTTGAGGGTCACGCTGACCGCCGGCAGGCCGTTCTGGTCGACCGTGCTCTGCGCGGCCACCATCTGGTCGCCGGTCACGATCACGCGCTTGCTCAGCAGCACCGGCGAACCGTCGCGGCGGTAGTAGACCTTGGCTTCCGGCGGCACCCGGCCGGTGCGCACCGCGTCGATCGCGCTGCCCTCGACCACCGCGCGGTACTCCAGGGTCGCGGTGGCGCCGATCATGCGCTTGGCCTCGGCGGTGTCCTGCACGCCGGGCAGCTGCACCACGATGCGCTCCTCGCCCTGGCGCTGGATGATCGGCTCGGCCACGCCCAGTTCGTTGACGCGGTTGCGCAGGGTGGTGATGTTCTGCTCGATCGCCGAGCCGGCGATCTGCTGCAGCTCGGTTTCCGGGATCCGCACCAGCAGGCGGTTGCCGCCCTGCACCTCGACCGACATCGCCGGCAGCGCCTGCGCCAGCACGGTGCGGGCCTGGGCCGGGTCGGCGCCGCTGGCCAGGGCCACGGCGATGGTGTTGTCGGGGCGGCGGTCGACCGCGGTGTAGCGGATGCGGCGGTCGCGCAGGGTCACCCGCACGTCCTCGGTGTAGGCGTCCAGGCGCTTGTCCAGCGCCGCCTTCTGGTCGACCTGCAGCACGAAGTGCACGCCGCCCTGCAGGTCCAGGCCCAGCACCATCGGCTTGGCGCCGATGCGCTCCAGCCAGTCCGGCACGTTGGAGGCCAGGTTCAGGGCGACGGTGTAGTTCTCGCCCAGGCTGCCGCGCAGTGCGTCGGCGGCCAGGGTCTGCGCCTCGGCGTCGTCCAGGCGCACCAGCAGGTTGTCGCCCTCGACCGCGACCGACTTGGGCGTCACGCCGGCGGACGACAGCGCGCCGGCGACGCGCTCGGACAGCGCCTGGTCCAGGGCGGCGCCGCGGTTGCCGGTGATCTGCACGGCGTAGTCGCTCTGGTACACATTGGGCAGCGCGTACAGCACGCTGAGCGCCAGCACGGCCAGGATGACCAGGTATTTCCAGCGGGGAAACTCGAGCATTGCGGGACCCCGCGCGGCCCCGCCCCGCGGGACCACGCTCAGTGGTGGAACGGACGGATCAGGCGGACTTCAGGGTGCCCTTGGGCAGCACGTTGCCGATGGCGGCCTTCTGCACGCGGATGCGGACGTTGTCGGCGATCTCGACGGTGACGAAGTTCTCCCCGATCTCGGTGACCACGCCGGCGATGCCGCTGTTGGTCAGCACCTCGTCGCCGCGCTGCAGCTTGCCGAGCATGGCCTGGTGCTCCTTCTGCCGCTTCATCTGCGGGCGGATCATCAGGAAGTACATGATCGCGATCAGGATGATCGGGAACAGCAGCATGCCGAAGCCGCCCTGCGGCGCGGGGGCCGCGGCGATGATGGCGGTCGGGCTGAGGGTGGCGAGAAGGCTCATCGGTGGTTCCTGTCAAGGCTGAAAATAGCCGTGGATTATGCCATAGGGGCGGCCCGCCCCCATTGCAACCGTAGCTGGGACCTTTTCCCCCGGCGCCCGGTTCCCGCCGCCCTGCCCCGCCGGCGCAGGCGCCGGCTCAGCCGGCGCCGCGGGCGGCGTAGAACCCGCGGCGGAAGGCCTCGAACCGGCCCTGCTCGATCGCCGCGCGCATGTCCGCCATCAGCTTCTGGTAGTACCAGAGGTTGTGCAGGGTGCCCAGGATCGGCCCCAGCATCTCGTTGCAGCGGTCCAGGTGGCGCAGGTAGGCGCGGCTGTAGCCGCCGCTGCAGGCCACGCAGCCGCAGCCCGGCTCGATCGGGTCCATGTCCCGCTCGTAGCGGGCGTTGCGGATGCGGACCGTGCCGTAGGAGGTGAAATAGTGTCCGTTGCGCGCGTTGCGGGTGGGCATCACGCAGTCGAACATGTCCACGCCGCGGGCCACGCCCTCGACCAGGTCCTCCGGGCGGCCCACGCCCATCAGGTAGCGCGGGCGGTCGGCCGGCAGGCGCGGATGCAGGTGCTCGAGCATGGCGTTGCGCTCGGCCTCCGGCTCGCCCACGGCCAGGCCGCCGATGGCGTAGCCGTCGAAACCGATGGCCTGCAACCCATCCAGCGAGCGGCTGCGCAGGTCGTGGTAGACGCTGCCCTGGACGATGCCGAACAGGGCGGCGTCGTTGCCCAGCCCGTCGTGGGCATCGCGCGAGCGCCGCGCCCAGCGCAGGCTCAGCTCCATCGAGCGCCGGGCCACGTCCTCGCTGGCCGGGTACGGGGTGCACTCGTCGAAGATCATGACGATGTCCGAGTCGAGCACCTTCTGGATCTTCATGCTCTCCTCCGGCCCCAGGAACACCCGGGCGCCATCGGTCGGCGAGGCGAAGGTCACGCCCTGTTCGGTGATCTTGCGGCGGTGCGCCAGGGAGAACACCTGGAAGCCGCCGGAGTCGGTCAGGATCGGCCCGTCCCAGCGCGCGAAGCCGTGCAGCCCGCCGTGGTCGGCGATCACGTCCAGGCCCGGGCGCAGGTACAGGTGGAAGGTGTTGCCGAGGATGATCTGCGCGCCCAGGTCGCGGATCTGCCCCGGCAGCACGCCCTTGACCGAGCCATAGGTGCCCACTGGCATGAACGCCGGCGTCTCCACCGTGCCGCGCGGGAAGGTCAGGCGGCCGCGGCGGGCGGCGCCATCGGTGGTCTGGAGCTGGAACTGCAGTCGGGACATGGGCTCGGGGCGGCAAACGGGCCGCGTATTGTCGCCGATCGCGGGCGCCGGCGCGGGCCGGCGGCGGTCAGCGCTGGAACAGGGCGATGCTCTCCACGTGCGCGGTGTGCGGGAACATGTCCATCACCCCGGCCGAGACCAGCCTGTAGCCGCGCTCGTTGACCAGGAAGCCGGCGTCGCGGGCCAGCGAACCGGGATGGCAGCTGACGTAGACGATGCGGTCCATGTCCTGCAGCGGCAGCTGCCTGAGCACTTCCTCGGCGCCGGAGCGCGGCGGGTCCAGCAGCAGGCGGTCGAAGCCCTGGCGCATCCACGGCGTGCCGCGCTGGTCCTGGGTCAGGTCGGCGGCGAAGAACTGGGCGTTGGCCAGGCCGTTGCGCTCGGCATTGGCGCGGGCGCGGGCCACCAGGCCCGGATCGCCCTCCACGCCCACCACTTCGCGCACCTGGCGCGCCAGCGGCAGGGTGAAGTTGCCCAGGCCGCAGAACAGGTCCAGCACCCGGTGCCCGGGCGAGGTGTCCAGCAGTTCCAGGGCGCGGGCGATCATCTGCTCGTTGAGGCGGGCATTGACCTGGATGAAGTCCAGCGGCTGGAACGCCAGCTCCACGTTCCACCGTGGCAGGCGGAAGGCCAGCTCCGGCGCCGGCTCCTCCAGCGGATGCACGCTGTCGATGCCCTTGGGCTGCAGGAAGATGGCGAAACCATGCTCGCGGCCGAACGCGGCCAGCGCGGCGCGATCGGCCTCGCCCAGCGGCACCAGGTGGCGCACGGTCAGGGCGATGGCGTCGTCGCCGGCGATGAACTCGATCTGCGGGATGCTCTCGCGCGCCTGCAGGCCGTCGACCAGGGCCGACAGCGCGGCCACCTTCATCCCGATCTGCGGGATGGTGGTATGGCACTCGCGCAGGTCGGCGACGAAGCGCGGGTCCTGCTCGCGGAAGCCGACCAGGGTCTTGTCCTTCTTGTTGACCCGGCGCACCGAGAACCGGCCCTTGCGCCGGTAGCCCCAGCTGGACGCGGTCAGCGGCGGCAGCACCTCGCCCGGCTGGACCTTGCCGATCCGCTCCAGGTTCTCCAGCAGCACGTGCTGCTTGGCCAGGATCTGCTTGTCCTCGTCCAGGTGCTGCAGCACGCAGCCGCCGCAGGTGCCGAAATGCGGGCAACGCGGCAGCACGCGGTCGGCGGAGGGCTCCAGCACCTGGAGGGTGCGCGCCTCGTCGAAGCGGCGGCTGCGCGCGGTGGGCTCGGCCAGCACCAGCTCGCCGGGCAGCGCGCCGGCGACGAACACGGTCTTGCCGTCCTCGCGGCGGGCGACGCCGCGGCCGTCGTGGCTGAGGTCGAGGATGCGGGTCTGGAACGGGGTACGGTCGAATCGGGCCACGTGGCGGAGGCTTCGGGGTGGCAAGGGGGCGGGCATTATCCCGGAATGCGCCTGCGGCGTGTCCCAAATCTGAACGGATACCCTTGCGGGGCGGCGCCCCTGCGCTAGGATGCACCCAGCCGACAGGGAGTCAGCCACATGGGAGCGCGAGAACCCTCCGTGCCCGCCACCCCGCGGGTCCTGCTGGTCGAGGACGACAGCATCAGCCAGGCCTATTTCCAGGCCGTGCTCGAATCCCTCCCCGCCACCGTGGAACTGGTGGCCACCCAGCAACAGGCACTGGCGCACGGCACCGCCATGCGCCACGACCTCTGGCTCATCGACCTGACCCTGCCCGACGGCTCCGGGATCGAGCTGCTGCGGCAGCTGCAGGCGCACTGGCCGGAGCCGCCGCCGGCGCTGGCCCACACCGCCCATTCCGACCCGGCCGCCCACGCCCCGGCGCTGGAGGCCGGCTTCCGCGAGGTCCTGGTCAAGCCGATGCCCGGCGCCCAGCTATTGCAGGCCGTGCGCGCCGCGCTGGCCACCGCCGGCAGCCTGCCGGACTGGGACAACGCCGCGGCCGCCGCCGCACTCAACCACGACACCGAGAACATCCGGGTGCTACGCCGCATGTTCCTGGACGAGCTGCCGGGCGCGCGCGAAGAGGTGCTGGCCAGCGCCCGCCGCGGCGACATCGGCGCGGTGCGCGCGCGCCTGCACCGGCTGCAGGCCGGCTGCGGCCTGGTCGGCGCGCGCCGCCTGGGCGCGGCGGTCGAGTCGCTGCGCCGCGCCCCGGATTCGCCGCGGGCGCTGGAGCACTTCGACCACGTCGCCCGCGACCTGCTGCGCTGAACGCAGCCGGCCCCGGATGGCCAGGCCACCCGGGGCCGCGCCGGCGCCCCGTCAGCCCAGGCTCGCCGAACGCTCGTACCAGTCGATGCGGCGGGTGACCAGCATCACCAGGGCGAGCACGCCGAACAGCAGCAGCGAGCCCATCAGCAGCGCGTGGTCCTCGGCCGCCAGCAGGCTGTAGAGCATCCCGTACAGCCCGGACAGCAGCCCGGCGAACACGCCGGCGCGCCACCAGCTGCGCAGCACCCCGGACACGTAGGCGAACTGCAGGCCGATGCAGGCCGCGGCGGAGGCCAGGTAGGCCAGACCGAACGCGACGTGCTCGGACAGGGCCAGCAACAGCAGGAAGAACACCGCCAGGGCCAGGCCCACCATCAGGTACTGCAGCGGGTGGATGCGCAGCCCCCGCACCAGCTCCAGCAGGGCGAAGCCGACAAAGGTCAGGACCACGAACAGCACCCCGTACTTGGTGGCGCGGTCCACCCGGGTGTGGGCGTCGACCGGATCGACCAGGGCCACCTCCAGGCTGTCCCAGTCCGCCGGCGCGCCGGGGCGCGACGCGGCCTGGCCAGTCGCCGGATCGGCCACCGCGGCCAGCACCTGGGCGCGCGCCGCGCTGGCCAGCGAGGACACGCTCCAGCTGGCGCTGAATCCCTCCGCGCCGACCTCGCGCTGGCTGGGCAGGAAGCGCCCGCCGAACGAGGGATGCGGCCAGGCCGACCGCAGCCGGACTTCGTTGCTGTCGGCGACCGGCACGATCGCCAGCGAGCGGGTCCCGGCCAGGTCCATCCGCAGCCGCGCGCGCGAGGCCTCCAGTCGGCTCGCATCGGCGGCCGGCGGCACCAGGCGCGCATGCACGCCGTCCAGGCGGCCGCCCAGGTCGGCGGTGCCGGCGCTCAGCCGCGCCGCGGCGCCATCGACCTCCAGTCCCGGGGTGCCGACCAGCCCGCGCACGTCGCCCAGGCCGAATGCCAGGTACGGGGTGCCGTAGCGGCGCCCGTCCACGCGCGGCAGGGCCAGCGGCTCGAACGTCGCCTCCAGCTCGGCCTGCCAGCGGAACACGCGCACGTCGTACAGGCCGACCCGGCGCGCCTCCGGCAGCAGCACGCCGCCGGCGTGCAGCGTGGCCGGCGCCTGCACCAGATAGCCGGAGACCGTCTCCTCGCGCAGTTCCAGGCGGCCGTCGGCGCCGGCGGCATTCACCTGCCGGGTCGCGGTCCAGGGCACTACCCGCAGGGGCCCGGTCAGCCGCTGCGGCCCGGCCATGCCCTCGGCCACCCGCTGGACCGCCGCGGCGCGGTGCGCCTGGCGGTCCTGGACCAGCCCCCGGATCATCGCCAGCGGCACCAGCAGCAACAGCACCAGGGCGCCGACGGTGAGGAATCGCAACAACAGCCTGAATGAAGTCATCGGAATGCTCCGCGGTGGACTGCGGCGCATCCTCGACGGCGTGCGTGGCGGGGCAATGGGGCGTGTTTGAAGCCAGGGTGAAGTCGGCTTGCGGCTAGCCGCGCGGCAGGGCCAGGCCGGCCTCGGCGCCGCCGCCGGCGCGGTTGCCCAGCCAGGCCCTGCCCCCGTGCAGGCGCGCGACCTCGCGCACGAACGGCAGGCCCAGGCCGGAACTGCGCGGCTGGCCATCGGGCCGCGGCAGCGAATAGAAGCGCTCGAACACCCGCTCCAGGGCGTAGTCCGGCACGCCCGGTCCGCGGTCGAGCACGCGCAGCACCGCCTGGCCGCCCTCCTCCGCCAGCGCCAGCACCAGCATGCTGCCGCGCGGAGCGAAGGCCAGGGCGTTGTCCAGCAGGTTGCCCAGCGCCTGGCGCAGCAGGAAGGGATCGCCGGCGACGCGCGGCGGCTGCGCTGGCAGTTCCAGGCACAGGTCCACGCCCGCCGCGGCCAGGCGCGGCTCGCCCGCCGCCGCGACCGCGGCGGCCAGCTCCGCCAGGTCCACCGGCTCGCGCCGCTGCAGCCAGCCATGCTGCTCGACCTCGGCCAGGGCCAGCAGCTTGTCGATGGTCTCGGTCAGCCGCCCCTGCTGCTGCAGGATGTTGCGGGCAAAGCGCTGGCGCTCGGCCTCCGGCAGCGGTTCCTGCAGCAGCTCGGCAGCGCCGCGGATCGCCGCCAGCGGGCTCTTCATCTCGTGGGTCAGCGACTGCACGTACTGCTCCACGTAGGCCTTGCCCTCCAGCTTGCGGCGCATGTCCTCCAGCGCCCGCGCCAGGTCGCCGAGCTCGTCGCGGCCCGGTGGCGGTGGTGCGGCCGGCTCGCCGGCGGCCACCGCGCGCGCATAGCGGGCCAGGCGGCCGATGCGGCGCGACAGCCAGGCGGTGACCAGCACCGCGACCAGCGCCGACAGCCCGACCAGCCATGCCCCCTGGTGCAGCATGCGCCGCTGCCCGGCCTCGATGAACGGCTCCAGGCTGCGGTTCGGGCGGGCCACGGTCAGCACGCCGATCAGCCGTCCCGGATCGTCGGGGTCGTGCACCGGCGCGGCCACGTGCATCACCGTGTGGGCGTGGTCGCCGGGCGCCTCGGGGCTGGAGCGCGCGCCGTACTCGCCGCGCAGGGTGCGGTAGACGTCGTTCCAGCGCGAGTTGTCGCGGCCCAGGTCGCGCCCGCGCGAGTCGTACACGACGATGCCGCGGGCATCGGTCACGGTCACCCGCAGGTCGATGCCGCGCTTGGGCACGTCCCAGATGCGCGCGCCCGGGTCGCGCCTGGCCGCCTCGGCCAGCTGCCGGGCGAAGTCGCCCTCGGCGATGCGCCCGGCCTTGAGGTCGGCGGCGGCCATCACCGCCAGCGCGTTGGCGGTGTCGACCAGGGTGGATTCCATGGCCTGGCGCACGCCGGGCTTGACCTCGCCCACGAACACCTGCAGCACGAAGAACGCGGCCAGGCCCACGATCAGGAAGAAGCCGAGGAACAGGCGCAGGCCCAGGCGCATTCAGGCCTCGATCGCGTAGCCGAGGCCGCGGTGGGTGCGGATCGGGTCCGGCTCCACGCCGGCGGCGCGCAGCTTGGCGCGCAGGGTCTTGACATGGGTGTCCACGGTGCGGTCGCCGCTGGCGGCGGCGCTGTCCCAGGCCCGGTCCATCAGCTGGGCGCGGCTGAGGATGGCGCCGGGACGCTGCAGCAGGGCCTCCAGCAGGGCGTATTCGTAGCGGGTCAGGTCCAGCGGCCGGCCGCGGTAGTGGATGCGGTGCCCGGCGCGGTCCACGGCGAAGTCGCCGCGTTCCAGCCAGGCCGCGTCCGCGCCCGCGGCGGGGTGCCGGCGCAGGCGCGCGCGCACCCGCGCCACCATCTCCCGCGGCGAGAACGGCTTGGCCACGTAGTCGTCGCCGCCCAGTTCCAGGCCCAGCACCCGGTCGATCTCCTCGCCGCGCGCGGTGAGGAAGATCACCGGCACGTCGCTGAACGCGCGCACCTGGCGGCACACGTCGAAGCCGCCGATGTCCGGCAGGCCCACGTCCAGCACCAGCACGTCGACCCCGCCGGCGCGCACCCGCTCCACCGCCTGCCCCCCGAGCAGGCAGTGCTCGGCCTGCAGGCCCTCGCTGCGCAGGGCATAGAGCAGCGTGTCGGCGATCGCCGGTTCGTCGTCGACGATGAGGATCAGCGGCGCGGATGGCATCGGCCAAGCATAGTCGCGCCCCATGGCGGCGGCTATGCTGCGCGCATGAATTACCGCCACGCCTTCCATGCCGGCAACCATGCCGACGTGCTCAAGCACGTCGTCCTGCTGGCGCACCTGGACGCCCTGCTGCGCAAGGACGGTCCGTTCTTCGTGCTCGACACGCATGCCGGCCGCGGCCGCTACCTGCTGCAGGGCGAGGCCGCCGGCCGCACCGGCGAGGCGGCCGGCGGCATCCTCGCCCTGGCCGGGCGCGGCGAAGCGCCGCCGGCGGTCGAGCGCTACCTGCGCGCGGTGGCGGCGATCAACCCGGTCGACGCCCTGCTCGCCTACCCCGGCTCGCCGCTGCTGGCCGCGCAGGCCATGCGCGAACAGGACCGCCTGGCCGCCTGCGAACTGCAGTCGGAGGAAGCAGCGGAACTGAAGGCGCTGTTCGCCCACGACGGGCGCGTGGCGGTGCACGCGCGCGACGGCTACGACGCGGTGCGCGCCCTGCTGCCGCCGCGGGTGGACGGAGTGCGCTACGCGCGCGGACTGGTGCTGGTCGACCCGCCGTACGAGGCCCAGGAAGCCGAATACCCGAAGGTGGTGGCGGCGGTACGCGAGGTCCTGCAGCGCTGGCCGCAGGCGGGCGTGGCGATCTGGTACCCGGTCAAGCAGCGGCGCTCGCTGCAGCCGTTCTTCCGCAAGCTGGCCGGGCTGCCGGCGCGCTCGGTGCTGCTGGCCGAGCTGCTGGTGCGCCCGGACGACTCGCCGCTGCGCCTCAACGGCAGCGGCATGGCGCTCATCAACCCGCCGTGGAAGCTGGACGAGGCCATCGCCCCGGCCCTGCCGTTCCTGCAGCGCCACCTTGGCGAGGCCGGCGCCTCGACCAGGCTGGAGTGGCTCCGGCGCGACGAGGGCTGAGCGCGCTCAGGCGGCCGGGCGGTCCTCGCCCTCCGGTTCGAAGAAGCTCCAGCGCACCACCGGGAACCGCGCCTTGAGCGCGCGCTCGACGGTGTCGATGTCCTCGAGCATGGCCGGGCCATCGTGGGAACGGCGCATGCGCGCATGGGTGGAGACCAGCACGTCGTGGCCCTGCTGCAGGGTGATCACGTGCAGCACCTCGGCGATCTCCGGGCGCGCCGCCAGGAACTCGGCGACCTGCGCCTGCAGGAAGGGATCGACGCTCTGCCCGATCAGCATGGCCTTGACCTCGATCGCCACCAGCACCGCGACCACGATCAGCAGCAGGCCGATGGCGATGGTGCCCAGCGCGTCCCACAGCGGGTTGCCGGTGAGCACCGCCAGGCCAACCGCCACCAGGGCCAGGACCAGGCCGGTCAGCGCCGCCAGGTCCTCGCCGAAGATCACCACGAGTTCGGCCTGGCGGCTCTCGCGGAACCAGCCCCACAGCGAGCGGCCGCCGCGCGCCTTGTCCACCTCGCGCAGGCAGGCGCGCATGGAAATGCCCTCGGCGACGATGGCGAACACCAGCACCCCGGCGGCCCACCACCACTGCTCCAGCGGCTCGGGATGCTGCAGCTTGTGCACGCCCTCGTACACCGAGAACATGCCGCCGACGCTGAACAGCATCACCGCCACCAGGAAGGACCAGAAGTAGATGGCGCGCCCGTAGCCCAGCGGGTACTCCGGGCTCACCGGACGCTTCGACTGGCGCAGCCCCAGCAGCAGCAGGAGCTGGTTGCCGCAGTCGGCGAAGGAGTGCACGGTCTCGGCGAGCATCGCCCCGGAGCCGGTGACGAAGGCGGCCACGCCCTTGGCCAGCGCGATCGCCAGGTTGGCGCCCAGCGCGAAGAAGATCGCGCGCGTGGAATCTCCATTGCCGGCCATGCCTGTCCTCCGTCGCGGGGCCGGCGGAGTCTAGCAAGGCCCCCCGGCTCCCCGCGTGCAGCCCGATGTGGGAATATCGGACCCATGCCACGCAACCGGCTTCCCCCCTGGCACGAGGAATTCGTGCTGCCCAACCGCAGGGCCATCCTGATCCGTCCGATCCGCCCGGAAGACGCCGCGCCGCTGCACGCCGCGTTCGGGCTGCTGGGGCCGGAGGAGATCCGGGTCCGCTTCGCCGGCGGCGAAGGCGGGCTGGACCTGGACGAGGCCGGCCGCCTGGCCCGCCCCGATCCACGCCAGGAGCTGCTGCTGGTCGGCGCCGAGCCCTACCCGCCCGGCGAGGCGATGATCGCCGGGCTCGGCCGCGCGCGCCGGGTGCCCGGCACCCGCCAGGCCGAATGCACGATCCTGCTGGCCCGCTACGTGGCCGGCCTGGGCCTGGGCCGGCACCTGCTGCAGAAGCTGGTGAAGTGGGGCCGCGGCCGCGCCGTTGACCGCCTGTTCGGCGACATTCCCGCAAGCAACGTGCCGATGCTGGAGCTGGCGGAATCGCTGGGCTTCCGCCCGGAGCCGGAGGCGCAAGTCCCGGCCGGGCTGGTGCGGGTGGTGCTGGACCTGGCGCGCCGCTGAGCGCCGCGCGCGGACGCACCCGGTCGGGTGCGCACGGGCCGCCCGCGCCCGCCCGGTACAATGGACGGCTCATGTCGTCGTCGAACCGAGCCGTGTCTCCCATTCCCCCGCTTCCCCGGCGTGGCCAGGCCCGCGCCTGGTGGAACGCGCCGGCCTCGCCCTCCGCGCTGGCCTGGCACCTGGTGCGCGCCGCCCGCGCCCATCCCGGTCCGCTGCTGTTCGTGGCCCGCGACACCCTGTCCGCGCACCAGGTCGAGGCCGACCTGCTGACCCTGCTGGGCGCCGGGGCCGACCTGCCGGTGGTGCCGTTCCCGGACTGGGAGACCCTGCCCTACGACCGTTTCAGCCCGCATCCGGACATCATCAGCCAGCGCCTGGCCGCGCTGCAGCGCCTGCCGCGGCTGGAGCGCGGGATCGTGGTGGTGCCGGTGCAGACCCTGCTGCAGCGGCTGCCGCCGCTGCGCTACATCGCCGGCAGCAGCTTCGACCTGAAGACCGGCCAGCGCCTGGACCTGGACGCGGAGAAGCGCCGGCTGGAATCGGCCGGCTACCGCAACGTGCCGCAGGTGCTGGACCCGGGCGACTTCGCCGTGCGCGGCGGCCTGCTCGACGTTTACCCGATGGGCGCCGAGGCGCCGCTGCGGATCGAGCTGCTGGACGACGAGATCGACTCGATCCGCCGCTTCGACCCGGAGAGCCAGCGCTCGCTGGAGAAGATCGAGGCGGTGCACATGCTGCCCGGGCGCGAGACGCCGATGGACGAGGCCAGCCTGGCGCGGGTGATGGACGCCCTGCGCGAGCGCTTCGACGTCGATACCCGGCGCAGCGCGCTGTACCAGGACCTCAAGGCCGGCATTGCCCCGGCTGGCATCGAGTACTACCTGCCGCTGTTCTTCGCCCCCAGCCGCGATGGTTCCGGATCGACCGCGACGCTGTTCGACTACCTGCCGGTGAGCGTGCTGCCGGTGCTGGCCGACGGCGCCAGCGCCTGCGCCGACGCGTTCTGGCAGCAGGCCGGCAACCGCTACGAGCAGCGCCGGCACGACGTCGAGCACCCGGTGCTGCCGCCGGCCGAGCTGTACCTGCCGCCGGACGCGCTGCGCGAGCAGCTCAACCGCGGCATCCGCATCGAGGTGTGCGGCCCGCAACACACCCACGCCGCCGACGCCGCCGCCCTCGGCGACCAGCCGGCGCCGGCGCTGCCGATCGCCGGGCCCGACCAGCCGCGCGCCGGCGAGGCCCTGCGCAGCTTCCTGTCCAGCTACCCGGGCCGGGTGCTGGTGGCCGCCGACTCGCCCGGCCGCCGCGAGGCCCTGCTGGAAGTGCTGCAGGCCGCCGGGCTGCAGCCGAAGACCGTGGCCGGCTTCCCCGCCTTCCTCGAGGGCGACGAGCGCTTCGCCCTGGCGGTGGCGCCGCTGGAAGACGGCTTCGCCCTGGACGAGCCACGGCTGGTGGTGCTCACCGAGCGACAGCTGTTCCCCGAGCGCGCCACCCAGCCGCGGCGCGCGCGCCGCGCCGGGCGCGAGCCGGAGGCGATCATCCGCGACCTGGGCGAGCTGACCGAGGGCGCGCCCATCGTCCACGAGGACCACGGCGTCGGCCGTTACCGCGGCCTGGTGGCGATGGACATCGGCGGCATGCCCGGCGAGTTCCTGGACATCGAGTACGCCAAGGGCGACCGCCTGTACGTGCCGGTCACCCAGCTGCACCTGGTCAGCCGCTACTCCGGCGCCTCGCCGGAGACCGCGCCGCTGCACTCGCTGGGCGGCGAGCAGTGGACCCGGGCCAAGCGCAAGGCCCAGGAGAAGGTCCGCGACGTGGCCGCCGAGCTGCTGGAGATCCAGGCCCGGCGCAAGGCCCGCGCCGGCCTGGCGCTGGACATCGACCGCGCCATGTACGAGGGCTTCGCCGCCGGCTTCCCGTTCGAGGAGACCCCGGACCAGCACGCGGCGATCGAGGCGGTGCTGCGCGACCTGCAGTCCAGCCAGCCGATGGACCGCGTGGTCTGCGGCGACGTGGGCTTCGGCAAGACCGAGGTCGCGGTGCGCGCGGCCTTCGCCGCGGCCAGCGCCGGGCGCCAGGTGGCGGTGCTGGTGCCCACCACCCTGCTGGCCGAGCAGCACTACCGCAACTTCCGCGACCGCTTCGCCGACTGGCCGCTCAAGGTCGAGGTGCTGTCGCGCTTCAAGAGCAGCAAGGAGATCAAGGCCGAGCTGGAGAAGGTGGCCAGCGGCCAGATCGACGTGATCGTCGGCACCCACCGCCTGCTGCAGCCGGACGTGAAGTTCAAGGACCTGGGCCTGGTCATCGTCGACGAGGAGCAGCGCTTCGGCGTGCGCCAGAAGGAGGCGCTGAAGGCGCTGCGCGCCAACGTGCACCTGCTGACCCTGACCGCGACCCCTATCCCGCGCACGCTCAACATGGCCATGGCCGGCCTGCGCGACCTCAGCATCATCGCCACCCCGCCGCCGAACCGGCTGGCGGTGCAGACCTTCGTCGTGCCCTGGGACGACAACCAGCTGCGCGAGGCGTTCCAGCGCGAGCTGTCGCGCGGCGGCCAGCTGTACTTCCTGCACAACGACGTCGAAAGCATCGGCCGCATGCAGCGCCAGCTGCAGGAACTGGTGCCGGAGGCGCGCATCGGCGTGGCCCACGGGCAGATGCCCGAGCGCGAGCTGGAGCGGGTGATGCTCGACTTCCAGAAGCAGCGCTTCAACGTGCTGCTGGCGACCACGATCATCGAGTCGGGCATCGACATCCCCAACGCCAACACCATCATCATCAACCGCGCCGACCGCTTCGGCCTGGCCCAGCTGCACCAGCTGCGCGGCCGCGTCGGCCGCTCGCACCACCGCGCCTATGCCTACCTGCTGGTGCCGCCGGACCGCCGCGCCATGACCCCGGACGCGGAGAAGCGGCTGGAGGCGATCGCCTCGATGGACGAGCTGGGCGCCGGCTTCACCCTGGCCACCCACGACCTGGAGATCCGCGGCGCTGGCGAGCTGCTGGGCGAGGACCAGAGCGGGCAGATGGCCGAGGTCGGCTTCAGCCTGTACACCGAGCTGCTGGAGCGGGCCGTGCGCAGCATCCGCCAGGGCAAGCTGCCGGACCTGGACGCCGGCGAGGAAACCCGCGGCGCCGAGGTCGTGCTCAACGTGCCGGCGCTGATCCCGGAGGACTACCTGCCGGACGTGCACACCCGCCTGACCCTGTACAAGCGCATTTCCAGCGCCGGCGACGGCGAGGCCCTGCGCGAACTGCAGGTGGAGATGATCGACCGCTTCGGCCTGCTGCCGGACGCGGTCAAGAACATGTTCGCCATCGCCGAGCTGAAGCGGCAGTGCGACGCCCTGGGCATCCGCAAGCTGGAGCTGGGCGAGAACGGCGGCCGCATCGTGTTCGAGGCCAAGCCGAAGGTCGATCCGATGTCGGTGATCCGCATGATCCAGCAGCAGCCGAAGCTGTACGCGATGGACGGCCCGGACAAGCTCAAGGTGCGGCTGCCGCTGCCGGAACCCGCCGACCGCTTCAACGCCGCGCGCGGACTGCTCACCGCCCTTTCCCCCAGCTGAGCGCCCGCCACCGCTCCTCCCCCGCCCCCACATGCCCGACCCCATCCCCGCGCTGGCGCTGCCGCTTGGCCGCGCCAGCGCTTCGCTCCGTGCGCTGGCCCTGGCCCTCGAGCAGCGCGACGCCTACACCGACGGCCACTGCGACCGCGTCTGCCGCCTGGCGGCGCTGCTTGGCCAGCGCTTCGACCTGGACCGCGAGCGCCTGGCCCACCTGGCCCTGGCCGCGCGCTTCCACGACATCGGCAAGATCGGCGTGCGCGACGACGTGCTGCTGTATCCGGGCCGGCTCGACGCGGCGCGGCGGCAACGCATGCGCCTGCATCCGGAACTGGGCGAGCGCCTGTTCCGCGCCACCGAGCGCGACGACGCCGCGCAGGTGGCGCACCTGATCCGCCACCACCACGAGGCCTACGACGGCAGCGGCTATCCGGACGGCCTGGCCGGCGACGCGATCCCGCTGGAGGCGCGGATCCTGGCCGCGGCCGACGGCTACGACGCGATGACGTCCGACCGCCCGTACCGGCCGGCCCTGCCGGCGCGCGCGGCGCTGGAAGCGCTGGCCGCCGAGCGTGGCCGGCGCATCGACCCGGAGGTCTACCGCCAGCTCGAGGCGGTGCTGCGCCGCGATCCGGACGCCTGAGGCGCCGGCCTCAGAGCTGCGATTCCAGCGGCAGCCAGCCGATCACGCGCGCGGCGGCGCGTTGCCAGGCCTTTGCCTCCGGCTCGCGTTCCCAGGTGGCCGGCGGCTGCGCCGCGTCGTCGTGCCAGCGCAGGCGGCCGTCCTCCAGGGCCAGGCGGTAGGCGGTCTGCGCCGAGGTCTTCTTCGCGTACAGCGCCTCCAGCTCGGCCGCCGCGCCGGGATGGTCGAACATCAGCCCCATCTCGGTGTTGAGCTTGATCGAGCGCGGGTCGAGGTTGAACGAGCCGATGAAGCCGTGGCTGCCGTCGACCACGTAGGCCTTGGTGTGCAGGCTGGCGCCGCTGGAGCCGAACAGGCTGGTGTCGACCGCGCCATGCGGCTTGAGCTCATACAGCGCGATCCCGGCGCGCAGCAACGGCACCCGGTAGCCGGCGTAGCCGCCGTGCACCGCCAGCACGTCGTTGGCCGCCAGCGAGTTGGTGAGGATGCTCACCTCCACCCCGCGCCCGCGCATGCCGGAAAGCCACTCCAGGCCGGCGTGGCCCGGGACGAAGTACGGCGAGATCAGCTTCAGCTCGCGGCGCGCGGTGCTCACCCGCGCGACCAGCACCGGGGTCATCCAGTCCGGCCGTTGCGGCGCGCCCTCGGCCTTCTGCGGCGGGTCGGACACCAGCATGGCGTTCTCGGTCCAGTGCACGCTGCCCCGGCCCTGCAGCAGCTCGCTCACCCGCTCGGAGGCGCGCAGGCGCTCCAGGTAGGGGCCGGCGCGATCCGAGCCCAGGCCCGCGTCCAGGCTCGCGCGCACCCTGTCCAGCGCGTCCGGCGCCGGATCGACCAGCGCCGCCAGCGGGATCGCGCTGGCGCTGTTCCAGTAGGCGTCGAACACCTCCTCGGCCTGGCGCGCGGCGCTGCCGACCATGGCCACGTCGGTGTCCATGAAGTTCACGTCGGCGGCGGCGTCGAAGTACTCGTCGCCGATGTTGCGCCCGCCCACCACCGCGATGCGGCCGTCGGCCAGCCAGATCTTGTTGTGCATGCGCCGGTTGAGGCTGACGAAGCGCAGCAGCAGCTCCACGCCGCGCGCCAGCGTGCCCTCGCGGGCCCGGGTCGGGTTGAACAGCCGGACCTCGATCAGGGGGTGGCTGTCCAGCGCCGCCAGCACCGAGTGGCTGCCATGCACGTTCATGTCGTCCAGCAGCAGGCGCACGCGCACCCCGCGGTCGGCCGCGCGCAGCACTTCGTTGTGCAGCATGTTGCCGGTGAAGTCGTCGTGCCAGATGTAGTACTGCAGGTCCAGGCTGCGCCCGGCCGAACGCGCGGTCATCGCGCGCACGGCAAAGGCGTCGAGGTTGTCGCCCAGGATCACCATGCCGGTCTGGCCCGGGCGCGCGTCGGTGAGCGGCACCACCGCGCGGTCGATCGCGGTCTGCGCGTCGGCCAGCGGCAGGGCCATGACCACCTCGCCGCGCGCGCGCTCGGCGAAGCGGCCGTAGGCGTACAGCGACAGCAGCGAGGCCATGGCGAACACGGCCAGGCCGAGCGCGAGCCACTTGAGGACCTTCTTCGCCTTCGCCTTCATCGCGCCCTCGCCGGTGTGGATCGGCGGATTGTAGGCACGGACCCGCGAGGACGCCGCATGCGGGCGCGCCGCCGTGTCCGGCCTACTCGGCCAGCAGCCGATGCAGCGGCGCGGTCGCCTCCTGGCCTGCCTCGTCCTCGATCCAGGCAGCCACCGACGCCACTTCCGGGCGCAACTCGGCCTCGGCCTGCAGCAGCCAGTAGCCATGCCCGGAAGACGCCGGCGCCGGCAGCTGGTCCAGCACCACCAGCCGCCCCTCCTCCAGCAAGGGCCGCACCAGTTCGCGCCGGCCCAGGGCGATGCCCTGCCCGGCCAGCGCGGCCTGGATCACCAGGTCGTACTGGTTGAAGTGCAGGATCGCGCGCGGGCGTGCCTGGCCCCAGCCGATGGAGGCCAGCCAGGGCAGCCACTGGATCCAGGGATAGCCAGGCTTCTCGAACTCCAGCAGGGTCAGCCCGGCCAGCGCTTCCGGGCCCTCCAGCGCGCCCACCCGCAGCGCCGGGCTGGCGACCGGGACCACGGTCTCATGGAACAGCAGGCGCGCCCCGGGCGGCGCGCGTTCGGCGCTGGTGTAGCGGATCGCCAGGTCGACCCCGTCGTTGCGCAGGTCGACCACGCGGTTGTGCGCCGACACCCGCACGTCCACGCCGGGATGCCGGGCCTGGAACCGGCTCAGGCGCGGCAGCAGCCACAGCCCGGTGAAGCCGATGGTGGCGCTGACCGTGACCGGCCGGCTGCGGGCGCGCTCGCGCACCGCGCCCAGCGCGTCCTGCAGCTGCTGCAGGGCGGCGTCGGCGCTGCGGAACAGGCGTTCCCCCTCGGCGGTGAAGGCCAGCGAGCGATGGCCGCGGCGGAACAGCCGGGTCCCCAGCTGCTCCTCCAGCGCCTGCACCTGGCGGCTGACCGCCGACTGGGTCAGGCACAGTTCGCGCGCGGCCTCGGTGATGCTCAGCCGCCGTCCGACGGCGACGAAGCCGCGCAGCAGGTCCAGCGAAGGCAAACGGTGCAGGTCCACTCGCATTCCTCCAGCGCATGCGTGCAGTCCGAAATCTCGTTTGAGCCGGACGCTCCGACCACGGTTAATGGCGGCAACCGCAGCTTACACGGATCGCCGCCATGACTTCCCGCATCCCCGAGGATTCCATGACCGCATGCGAACCCGGGCCCGGCCGGGCCCGGGTGTGGATGGTGGTGGCGGCGGCCGGCGTGGTGATGGGCCTGGCCCTGGGCCTGCGCCACGTGCAGGGCCTGTTCCTGTTGCCGGTCACCGGGACCCGCGGCTGGTCGCGGGAACTGTTCGCCCTGGCCCTTGCAGTGCAGAACCTGGTCTGGGGCCTGGCCCAGCCGCTGGCGGGCATGGTCGCCGACCACCACGGCTCCGGGCGCGTCGTCGCCAGCGGCGTGGTGCTGTACGTGCTCGGGCTGTACGGCATGACCCGCGCCACCAGCGCCGCCGGGTTCGTGCTGGCGGCGGGCGTGGTCACCGGCCTGGCCCTGGCCGGGACCGCGTTCGGCGTGGTCTATGCCGCAGTCAGCCGCCAGGTGCCCGGCGAGCGCCGGGCCTGGGCGGTGGGCATGGCCGGCGCGTTGGGCGGACTGGGCCAGTTCCTGCTGGTGCCGGCGACGCAGGGGCTGATCGAAGGCCTGGGCTGGCAGGGCGCGCTGCTGGCCGGTGCCGCAGCGTTCGCCCTGGTGCGGCCGCTGGCGCGGGTGCTGCGCGAACCGCGCCCGGCCGCCGGTGCGCAGTCCGCTCCCCCGCAGGCGCTGGGCGAAGCCCTGCGCGAGGCCTGCGGCCATCGCGGCTTCTGGCTGCTCAACCTGGGCTTCCTCGCCTGCGGCTTCCAGCTGGCCTTCATCGCCAACTACCTGCCCGCCTACCTGGCCGACCGCGGCCTGGCGCCGGAGGCGGCGGTGGCCGCGCTGGCCACGATCGCGCTGGCGAACGTGGCCGGGATCTACGCCTGCGGCGTGCTCGGCGGCCGCTACCGGCCCAAGTACCTGCTCGCCGGGATCTACCTGGCGCGCAGTGTCGCCATCGCCCTGTTCGTGCTGCTGCCGCCGGGGCCGTGGACGCTCTACCCCTTCGCCGCGGTCATGGGCCTGATGTGGCTGGGCACGGTACCACTGACCAACGGCGTGCTGTCGGGGGTGTTCGGGCTGCGCTACCTCGGCACCCTGTTCGGCCTGGTGTTCATCGGCCACCAGCTGGGCTCGTTCCTGGGCGTGTGGATGGGCGGGCGCGTGTTCGAGGCGACCGGTTCCTACGTCCTGGTGTGGCTGCTGGCCATCGCCCTGGGCGTGCTCGCCGCCGCCCTGCACTGGCCAATCGACGACCGCCCGCTGCTCCGCTCCCCCGCGCCGGCCACCGCATGAGCCGCCTCCGGGCCGCCGCCGCGCTGCCGGCCGCCGCGGTGGCGTGCGTGCTGCTGTTCGCGGCCTGGCTGCACCCGCGCGTGGTCGCCGCCGGGCTGGGCGCCTGGACCACGGCGCTGTGCGGATGACCCCAACCCCGCTCCATGGAGTTCCGATGCGCATCCACTACGACAACGAACAGCATGCCGCCGACTTCATTCGCCTCAACGAAGCCTGGATCGGCGAGTACTTCCGGCTCGAGGAAGCCGACCGCGCGCTGGCACGCGACCCGATGCGGATCGTGCGCGAGGGCGGCTCGATCCTGACCCTCAGCAACCGCGGCGAGGTCATCGGTGCCTGCGCGCTGCTGCGCGAGGAGGACGGGGTGATGCAGCTGGCGCGCATGGCCGTGGCCGCCGGCGAACGCGGCAAGGGCTGGGGCCGGATCCTGCTGGCCACGGCGCTGCAGCGGGCGCGCCAGCTGGGCGCCAGGCGCGTGCGCCTGTTTTCGAACACGCGCCTGGGCGCCGCCATCCACCTCTACGAGGCCTTCGGCTTCCGCGCGGTGCACCGCGGCCCGCACCCCCGGTACGCCCGCTGCAACATCGTGATGGAATGCGAACTGCCGCCGGTCGAGGCCGGCGGCACGCCATCCACGGGTCCGGCCCCGGAGGTCGAGGCATGAACCGTTCCCAGCCGCGGCCGGTGGCGATCGTCACCGGCGGCAGCCGCGGCATCGGCCGCTGCATCGTCGAACGGCTGCATGCCGATGGCCATGCGGTGCTGTTCACCCATTCGTCCTCGGATGCGGAAGCGGTCGCGCTGCAGGCGGCGCTGGATCCGTCCGCGCGCAGCTGCCAGGCGCTGCGCCTGGACGTCACCGCCGCCGATGCCGCGCCCCGGCTGTTCGATGCCGCCGAGGCACTGGGACCGGTGGCCGCGCTGGTCAACAACGCCGGCGTGACCGGGCGGCTGGGCCCGATCGAGGCGCTGGACGACGCCGACCTGGAACGCATCCTCGCGGTGAACCTGGCCGCGCCGGTGCGCCTGTGCCGCGAGGCCGCGCGGCGCTGGCGCGGGCGCGACGCACGCTCGGACATCGTCAACATCAGCTCGGTGGCCGCGCGCACCGGCTCCCCCGGCGAATACGTGGCCTATGCGGCCTCCAAGGCCGCCCTGGAAGCGCTCACCGTGGGCCTGGCGCGCGAACTGGCACCGCAGCGCATCCACGTCAACGCGGTGGCACCGGGCACCATCGACACCACCATCCACGCACGCGCCGGCGAACCCGGGCGCGCCGCGCGGGTCGCCGCGCGCATCCCGATGCAGCGTCCCGGCCAGCCGGAGGAAGTCGCCGCGGCGGTGGCCTGGCTGCTGTCCGCGCAGGCGTCCTACGTGACCGGCAGCGTGCTTGCGGTCACCGGCGGCCTGTAGCGCCGGCCCGCCGTTCCGCAACGGAAATATGGCGCCCGGCGCACGTGGGCGCCGGGCGGACGTATGCTGCCCCGGCATCCCGCGCAAGGAGCACCGTCATGCCGCTGGTGACCGCCACCGTCCGCAAGCCCAAGAGCGCGGAATTCAAGACCCGCCTGCTCGATGCCGTGCACGCCGCCCTGGTCGCCTCCGGGGTTCCGGAAACCGACCGCTTCCAGCGCGTGCTGGAGCTGGAAGCGGCCGACTTCCGCTACGACCCCAGCTATCCGGACCTGTCCTCGCCGCGCGGCGAGGACTTCGTCCTGATAGAGATCCTGTGGTCGGTGGGCCGCAGCGTGAAAGTTAAGAAACGGTTGCTGGCCGACCTGATGGAACGGCTGGCCGCCCAGGGCCTGGATCCGGAGCACGTGATGGTGTGCTTCAAGGAAACCACCTGGGAGAACTGGTCCTTCGCCGGCGGCCGCCTGATCCACGCCTGACCGGCCGCGGGCCGCGGTAGCATCCGCAGGCCCACCCGCGCACCGGAGCCCGCATGCAGATCCGCAGTGCCACGCCCGAAGATGCCGCGGCCATCGCCGCGATCTACAACCCCTACGTCGCCGGCACCTGCATCACCTTCGAGACCGAGCCGGTAGCGACCGCGGAGATGGCCGCGCGCATCTCCGAAACCCTCGATGGCGGCCTGCCATGGCTGGTCGCGGAGGAAGCCGGCACGATCCTCGGCTACGCCCATGCATCGCGCTGGAAGGGGCGTTGCGCGTACCGCTACTCGGTCGAGACGACGGTCTACCTCGACCAGGCCCGCACCGGCCGCGGCATCGGCAAGGCGCTCTACTCGCCCCTGCTTGACGGGCTGCGCAAGGCCGGGCTGCATGCCGCGATCGGCGGCATCGCCCTGCCCAACGAGGCCAGCGTCGCCCTGCACGAACGGCTCGGGTTCCAGAACGTGGCCCGCTTCCGCGAGGTCGGCTTCAAGCAGGACCGCTGGATCGACGTCGGCTACTGGCAGCTGATGCTGCAGGGGTCCTGACCGCCACGCCGATCCACGGCGCCAGCCAGCGCAACCAGCGCGGACGCCAGGCCAGGGCGAACGCCACCGCCAGCGCCGCACCGGCCAGGGCCATCACCCAGACCAGTACCGCCATGCTGGCGTGGTCGGCGGCCAGGGCCAGCAGGAGGCCGACGACGAGCGCCGTGCCGCCAAGCACCCGCAGCAGGCGCGCAGCGCCCGGCGCCAGCGCCCTGCCCCAGGCCTGGCGCGCATGCACGTCCATTGCCAGCGCCAGCCAGCCCATGCCGGCCAGGCAAGCCAGCAGGGTCGCGGCATGCAGGAAGGCATCAGGCATGCACCGCCTCCCCCTGCCCCGCCTCGGCCTCGCGCAGCGCGGCTGCGGCCGCGGCAGCGCGGGCCTTGCGCCCAAGACGGACTGCGGCGGAAGCGGAAATCGCCGCGGCCGCCAGCAGCGACAGGTCCACGCCCGCCACCGGCCAGTAGCCCTGGCCGAGGGTGCGCAGCAGGTGGTCGCCGGTGGTGATCCAGTTCAGCACCGGTGCGGCCACGGCCAGCAGCGCGATCGCCCAGGCCTGCTCGCGCCAGGCCGGATTGGGCAGTCCGCGCGCCACCGGCGCGCTGCGCCAGGCGGCATGCACCAGCGACGCCAGCCAGGTGCCCCAGAACGCCCAGCGCTCCCAGTCGCCGCGCCCGGCCAGGTCTTCCGGCAACACGCGGTTGGCCACCAGGATGCCCAGGGTCGCCAGGACCATGCCGGTCACCGCGGCCACCGCCAGTGCGTCGACGATGCGCGCCCCCTGGCTGCCGCGCGCGGCATGCTGGCGCTTGCGCTTCTCCACGAAGAACAGGAAGCCGGTGGCGATGCATGCCGCCCCGCTGAGTCCGCCCAGCACGTACAGCCAGCGCAGCAGCCAGTGGCGGAAATGCTGCAGGTGCAGGCCGGTGAGGAACTCCGCCACCCGCGCCGCCGGCGTGGCCGGCGGATCCTCGCGCAGCAGCTCTCCGGTATCGGCCTTGAAGTGGATGCCCTGCCCGACCAGGGCGATGCGGTCGGTGCCAGCGCGGTACACGCTGACGTAGCCGTTGGCATCGCCCACGTGCTGCAGCACCAGGAAACCGACATCGCCGGCCATGCCCCGCGCCTCCCAGCGTCGCTGCGCCTCGGCCACCATCGCATCCACGTTGGCCAGCCCCGCAGGCACGCCGGAACGGCCGTGCGGCAGGCCCAGTGCGGCGGCCTCGTGCTTCTCGTGCAACTCGTGCAGGTCGTGCAGCTGGGTGTGGCCAACCGGGAAGTAGTAGGTCGAAGCGAAGATCAGCAGTCCGGTGAAGGCGAAGAAGAAGTGGAACGGAAGCGCGACCACGCCGGTGAGGTTGTGCAGGTCCAGCACGCTGCGCAGGCGGGCACGGTCGGGGCGGAAGGTGAAGAGCTCGCGGAACAGCCTGCGGTGCATGACCACGCCGCTGACCAGGGCCGCCAGCATCGCCATGGCGGCCAGGCCCACGATCCAGAAACCCAGGTTCTTCCAGTCCACGGTCAGGCTGTAGTGCATCGGGTAGAAGAACCCGCTGCCGATCTTCAGCTGGTCGTCCCGCAGCGCCGAGCCGTCACGCGGATCGATCGTGCCCAGCGCGTACAGCTGCTCGTCCGGGTCCCTGGCGCCAGGCACCTCCCAGCCGGCGTAGATCGCCAGCACCGGATCGCGATGCGTGGTGTAGGCGCTCCAGTAGGCGATGCGGTCGAAGCGTTCCGGCATCGGTCCGTCCACCCGCGGGCGCATCGCTTCGACCAGGGCCGGATCCGGCTGCAGGCGCTCGAACGCCGGCCGCAGCACCCGTTCGAACGAGGGCATCGGCTGCGGCTCGAAGCGCGTGGCCGGCAGCGCCCAGCGGTCGATCTCGCGGTCGAACACCGACAGGGCGCCGAAGAAGAACGCGGCCATCAGCACGAAGCCGAGGACCAGGCCGAACCAGGTATGCAGCCATGCCATGGCCTGGCGGAAGTTCTGGAACATGCGTGGTCTCCTTCAGGCCATCGTCGATTGCACGAACGAGCCCAGCGCCGCCAGCAGCGCACCGCCGCCGAGCAGCCCCAGCCAGGCCCAGGCCGGATTGCGGCGCCCGGCTACCACGCCCAGCAGCACCGCCAGCCACAGCAGCAGGCCCAGCGCGCTTGCGACGAACTCGGCGTCGTGGAATTCCATCCCGGCCTTGGACATCAACGCCATGCCGGCGGCGATGAAGCCCCAGGCGAAGACATAGCCGCCCACCACGCCGGCACCGACCCGCGCGGCAAGCTGCAGGCGTGGATGGCGGGAACGGATCGACGTGGCGGACATGGCTGCGTCTCCTGCGGGGCCGGCGTCAGAAACGCCAGTCCAGGCTCAGGGTGTAGTTGCGCGGGGCACCGTAGTAGCCGGCGCCGTAGCGCAGGGTATTGATGTACTTCTCGTCGCCGATGTTGCCGGCGTTGATGCGCACGGTCGCATTGGGCAGGAAGTCCCAGCCCGCGTACGCGTTGAGCACCGCATGGCTGTCCTGGCTCACCGTGCCGTTGAAGATGCGGCCCTGCCAGCGTCCACCGACACCCCAGGAAAAGGCTTCGTAACCGGGCACGCGGCCAGCCAGCAGCAGGTTGGCGCTGCGGCGTGGCACCCAGGGATAGGTGTCGTCGCCATCCAGCCCGTCCAGCTCGAGCGCGGTATAGCCCACCACCACGTCCAGGTGGTCGTTGATGCGGCCGGTGGCTTCCAGCTCCACGCCGCGCGATTCCACGTCCACGCCGGCGTAGATGTAGGAACCCAGGTCGTTGAAGCCCACCGGCGTGGCCAGGTTCTTCTGGTCGGCCCTGAACACGGCCATGGTGGCCAGCAGGCGGTCGTCCAGCCAGCTGGCCTTGACGCCGGCCTCGTAGTTCACGCCCTTGCTGGGGTCGAGGTAGCGGTCGTCCGCATCGACCTGGTCCTGCGGCTGGTACAGGTCCGAGTAGCTGACGTAGCCCAGCACCTTGTCGCTGAAGTCGAAGGTCAGGCCGGCATACGGGCTGGTGTGCCGCGTGGTCTGGTCGAACGGCGCCCCGTACAGGCTGCCGCTGCGGCGGTACTCGGCGAAGTTGGCGCCGAGGACGGCCTTGAAGCGGTCGGTCATGGCGATGCGGGTGGCGCCGAACACGCGCTTGAGGCGCTGGTCCAGCACCGAGTAAAGCGTGCGCTCGCCCCAGGCCGGCTCGGGGATGGCGTCGGTGGGATAAGGGAACGCAGGCAGCGCCCCCCAGCCCGGCGAGGCCGGATCGGCCGGGTACTCCCAGCCATCGGCATTGCTGCGCGACACGCTCGCGCCCAGCACCAGCTCGTGCTCGCGGCCCAGCCACTGGAAGCGGCCGTCCAGCACCAGCGAACCCAGGTGTGCGGTGGACGCGTCCGCCCCTCCCCAGGGATAGCCGTAAAGGCCCAGGCCGGTCTCCGGATCCAGCCCGTCCGCACCTTCGTAGGCATAGAACATGCGGTCGTCGCCGGTGGCGCGCCGGTAGTTGTAGGCGGCCTTCAGCTGCCAGGCGTCGCCGAGGCGGTGTGTGTACTCGACGAAGGCGGTGTGGTTGGTGGTGTTCCACCAGGTCCAGTCCTGGGTGGTGGTGGCGCTGGTCGGCCACTGCGCCTGGGTGCCGTCGTTGTTCGCAAACAGCAGCGCGCCCCACATGATCCCGTCGGACTTCGCGCGCTGGTACGACCAGCCCAGCGCCAGGGTGCCGTTCGCCCCGACCTGGCCATCGACCACGCCGTAGACGAAGTCGCGCTGGTTGCTGTTGGCGCGCAGCCAGGAATCGCCGTCCTCGTGCGCGGCCACCACGCGGCCGGCCCAGGTGGCGTCGGCGGTGAACGGCGTGGAATAGTCCAGCTCGACGCGGGTGGTGTCCCAGGTGCCGCGGCTGATGCCCACGTTGCCCTGCCGCGCGTTGGTCGGGCGCTTGCGCACGTAGTTGATGGTGCCGGCCGCGTTGCCCACCCCGGTCAGCAGGCCATTGGCGCCGCGGATCACTTCCACCTTCTCGTAGCCGGCGGCATCGAACGCGCCGGTGGCGATGCCCCAGCTGTTGGGCATGCCCACGCCGTCGATCTGGGTGTTGAGGATGTCGAAACCGCGCGAGCTGTAGCTGGTGCGGTTGGTCTCCCACTCGTCCACCTGCACGCCGGTGGCCAGGCGCAGGGCCTCGTTGACGCTGTCGGCCCCGAACAGGTGCATCTGCTCGGCGGTGACCACGCTGATCGACTGCGGGGTCTCCCTGATCTCCAGGTCGAGGTTGGTGGCGCCGGTACTGGCGCGGCTGGCGCGCTGCGCGACCACCAGGACCGCGTCCAGCTCGGTGGCGGCCGGCTCGCCGCTCTCCCCGGCCAGCACGGACGCGGCGGGCGCGGCCAGCGCGAGGGCCATCGCCACGCACGCGGCAAGGGTGCGGCGGCGGGCAGGCATCGGGACGGGAAACGACAGGGTGCAGCGAGGACTCACGTGACGGCTCCGGGAAGGACATGGAAGGCCGGTCGCCGGGCTCCGGCCCCACCCGCGCAAGCCAACCGCGATGGCGGTTTCAGGCGTTGGGGCGGCATGGACCAGTGGCATGGCGGTGGCGGCAGCGGTAACGCCCTGGCCGGCCGCTCATGCGTCCGGTGCCGGGGCTGTGCAGCCTGCTGCCTTGGAGTGCCTCGCCTTTCCCGGCGCTGCATCGGCGGCCGCGGGTCCCTGCGGCCGTCCTGGGTGGAGCTGCTGCGCGCATTAAATGCGAATCGCTCTCATTCCGCAAGCGCCACGACTCCGCACCGGCGGTAGGGCGCGAATCAGGGGTCGATGGCGATGCCCAGCCGGCGGCACACCGGCCCGGCCAGGAGCGCACCCAGCACGGCGCTGGGGAAGCCGTACAGCAGTACCGGCACATACGCCATGGACGCCCCGCCCCCGGCATCGGGCCGGATGCAGTCCACGTAACCGGCCCACAGCAGCCATGGCGCGAACAGCGCGCAGGCGCCCACCGCGCGCAGCGGATTGGCGGTGGCCAGCGAGACCAGCGCCGGCAGCAGCGGCGGCAGGACGAAGACGCCCAGGCCGATGGCGAACCGGCGCAGGTCCTGGCCATGGCAGCCGAACCCCAGCACGGCCTGGAGGGCGATCACCACCGTGATCGCGAGGATGCCGGCAAGCCGCGCGCGGGGTCGTCGGATACGCATGGGCCTGCTGCACGAAACGAAACACCCGGCCGGAGCCGGGTGTTTCGATGGTTGCCTACCTGGCCTTGCCCTGGGCGGCGACCGCCGCGGCGGCGCGGGCCGCCGCTTCCGGATCGCCCAGATAGCGGTGCGAGACCACCTTCAGCTCGTCGTCCAGCTCGAACAGCAGCGGGATGCCGGTGGGGATGTTGAGCTCGAGGATCTCTTCCTTCGAGACGTTGTTGAGGTACTTGTACAGCGCGCGCAGCGAGTTGCCGTGCGCGGCCACCAGCACCGTCTTCCCCGACTTCAGCGAGGGCGCGATGGCGTCGTGCCAGTACGGCAGCACCCGGTCCAGGGTGGTGGCCAGCGACTCGGTCGACGGCAGCGCGTTGCGGTCCAGCCCGGCGTAGCGCGGGTCGTTGGCCGGATGGCCGGCGTCGGACGGATCCATCGCCGGCGGCGGGATGTCGTAGGAGCGGCGCCAGATCTTGACCTGCTCCTCGCCGTGCTTGGCCGCGGTCTCGGCCTTGTCCAGGCCCTGCAGCGCGCCGTAGTGGCGCTCGTTGAGGCGCCAGCTCTTGTGCACCGGGATCCAGTCCTGGTCCAGCTCGCCCAGCGCGATGTTGAGGGTGCGGATGGCGCGCTTGAGCGTGGAGGTATAGGCCACGTCGAAGCGCAGGCCTTCCTCGCGCATCAGGCGGCCGCCGGCCGCGGCCTCGGCCCGGCCCTGCTCGGTGAGGTCGACGTCGACCCAGCCGGTGAAGCGGTTCTCGAGGTTCCACTGGCTCTGGCCGTGGCGCAGCAGGACTAGCTTGCGGGTCACTGTGTGGGGTCTCCGGTTCGGGGGCGAAAGCGAGGCCGATTGTAGCGGCAAGTTGTAGCGGCAAGTCGCCGCCGCAAGCCGCGCCGCATCCGTCCGTCCGGGCGCGTACGGCCACCCCGGCGGCGGCGCGGAAAGCACCGTCGCGGCCACGCGCGCGCAGCGGCGCGCCGGGCATGCAATGCTGCGCCCCGGTCCTTCCCCGGAGCGCCGCCATGACCACCCTCGTCGAACCCCGCGTCCACGATCTCGGCAACGGCTTCCTGGTACGCCGCGCGGTCCCCTCCCTGCAGGCGCGCAGCGTCGGTCCCTTCGTGTTCGTCGACCACATGGGCCCGGTGGTGTTCGACCGCGGCCACGGCCTGGACGTGCGCCCGCATCCGCACATCGGCCTGGCCACGGTGACCTTCCTCTGGGACGGCGCGATCCGCCACCGCGACACCCTCGGCTCGGACCAGGTGATCCGCCCGGGCGACGTCAACTGGATGACCGCCGGCCGCGGCATCGCCCATTCCGAACGCACCCCGGCCGAGGAGCGGGCGACCGGCAGCATGGCCCACGGCATGCAGACCTGGGTGGCCCTGCCGCAGGCGCACGAGGAAGCCGAGCCGGCGTTCTTCCACCACCCTGCGGCCACCCTGCCGCAGCAACGGCGCGAGGGCGCCTGGCTGCGGGTGCTGGCCGGGCGCGCCTACGGCGAGGAATCGCCGGTGCGGGTGTTCGCCGACACCCTCAGCGTGGCCATCGACCTGGAGCCGGACGCCGAAGTGGCGCTGGACACCGGCCATGCCGAGCGCGCGCTCTACATCCTCGAAGGCGAGGCCCAGCTCGACGGCCGCGACATCCCGGCCCGGCACCTGGTGCTACCCGACCGCGGCACGCGCCCGGTGCTGCGTGCGCGCACCCCGCTGAAGGCCATGCTGCTGGGCGGCGAGCCGCTGGACGGGCGCCGCCACCTGTGGTGGAACTTCGTCTCCAGTTCCAGGGAACGCATCGAGCAGGCCAAGCAGGACTGGCTTGAAGGCCGTTTCGGCCAGATCGACGGCGACCCCGAGTTCATCCCCCTTCCCGCCCGCTGAACGCACGTCTCACGCAGGCTGCGACGCCCACGTCGACCTGCGTCCTCTTCGGTTACGATGGTGCAATGCAACAGCCAGACCCGAAGCGTGGACCCTCCATGCTCTACCAGCTGCATGAACTCAACCGCGCCATGATGGCCCCCTGGGTCCATCTGGCCGAAGCCAATGCCCGCATCTTCTCCGACCCCAACAGCTGGGTGTCGTCGCTGCCGGGGGCCGAGCGCATCGCCGCCAGCAACGAGCTGGTGCACCGCCTGGGCAAGGACTACGAGAAGCCTGCCTGGAACATCCACGAGGTGGAGGTCCAGGGCCGGCAGGTCCCGGTGCTCGAGCAGGAGGCGCTGCGCAAGCCGTTCTGCCGGCTGGTGCGCTTCAAGCGCTACAGCGACGACGCGGCCACCATCGCGGCGATGAAGGACGACCCGGTGGTGCTGGTGGTGGCGCCGCTGTCCGGCCACCACGCCACCCTGCTGCGCGACACCGTCTCCACCCTGCTGCGCGACCACAAGGTCTACGTGACCGACTGGGTCGACGCGCGCATGGTGCCGGTGGAAGCCGGCGCGTTCTGCCTGGACGACTACGTGGCCTACGTGGAGGACTTCATCCGCCACATCGGCGCGCGCGACCTGCACGTGGTCAGCGTGTGCCAGCCGACGGTGCCGGTGCTGGCCGCGGTGTCGCTGATGGCCGCGCGCGGCGAGCCGATCCCGCGCTCGCTGGTGATGATGGGCGGCCCGATCGACGCCCGCCGCAGCCCGACCGCGGTCAACAACCTGGCCACGCGCAATCCGCTGTCCTGGTTCGAGAACAACGTCATCCACACGGTGCCGCCGCCGTACCCGGGCCAGGGCCGCGACGTGTACCCGGGCTTCCTGCAGCACGCCGGCTTCATCGCCATGAACCCCAGCCGCCACTTCATGTCGCACTGGGACTTCTACTCCAACCTGGTCAAGGGCGACCTGCAGGACGCCGAGGCCCACCGCCGCTTCTACGACGAGTACAACGCGGTGCTGGACATGCCCGCCGAGTACTACCTGGACACCATCCGCATCGTGTTCCAGGAGTTCCTGCTGCCGCGCGGGGAATGGGTGATCGGCGGCGAGCGCGTGGATCCGGCGGCGATCAAGGACACCGCGATGTTCACCATCGAGGGCGAGCTGGACGACATCTCCGGCCTCGGCCAGACCGAGGCAGCACACGACCTGTGCAGCGGCATTGCCAAGTCGCACCAGAAGCACCTGATCGTCGAAGGCGCCGGCCACTACGGCATCTTCAGCGGCCGCCGCTGGCGCGAGAAGGTCTATCCGCAGGTGCGCGAGTTCATCGCCAGATACGCACGCGACTGAGCCTTGCCCCATTGGCACAACGGAAAGGCCGCCCCATGGGCGGCCTTTCTTCCTGCAGGACCGGGATGCCGGCTGCGTGCTCACTGCGCGCTGATGTCCTCGGGCGCCAACCGGCGCACCACCTTGCCGGCCTCGTCCAGGAACTCGACCGCGGCGGCGCCGTCGGCGGCCACCCTCAGCACCAGCCGGACCCTGCCTTCGGCGTCCCTCAGGGACAGCAGGGAGGAGCGCTCGTGGTCCTTGCCCAGGAACACGCGCGCGACATTGGCCGGTCCGCCGGTGAGTTCGACTTGGCGTTTCTGCCTCTCGTCCGGCGGCAAAGCGTTCAGCTCCTCCAGGTTCTCCAACATTGGCTCGGACGATCCATCGGGCTGGTCCAGCACCGTGACTCCCGCCCAGCGGATGCCACCCCGTTCGTACTGACCGAACGTGGCCACCTGGTCCTGCTCGTACTGGTCGAAGGAAAAATGCCCTCCTGCACGGGGCTTTCCATCCGGACCGCGCGAGCCACCAAAGACCAGGCCACCGTTCTCGGTGCCCTCATCGTTGTAGAACAGCATGCCGGCGACCTCGCGCGGATGGCGGTGCTCCTTGCCGCGGAAGATCAGGCCCGGGAAACGCGTCCGGTTCGATACCACCAGGCGCAGCGTGCCGTCCGGCTCGCGCACGTTGATGCGCTGCACGTCGATCTCCTCGAAGCTGGCGCGCTTGCCCGGTGCGGCCGCGCCGGTCAGCAGGAAGGCGCATACGGCCACCGTCAGCGCGCCTGAATAGGCCAGCAGCCAGCGCATCGCGGTTCTCTGCTCCATGTCGTCCTCTCCACAGACGCCGCGGATCACGGCGGGGGCGACGTTACCGCACCGGGTTGCTCCCGGCAGGACCTTGGGGGCCAACCGCCGAAATTGCCGACCAGACTGCCGGATCGGGGCGCGAACGCGGCCCGGGTGCGCACATCCATCGCCGGATACGCGCGCGCCCGGGCCTTGCGCCACGGCTCCGGAAAACGGAAAGGCCGCCCCATGGGTGGCCGTTCCCCTTGCCCGGCGCGGAATGTCCAGGCCTGCGGCAGCCGCCCCCCTGCCTCGCCCCTGGCGCCGAGGCGTCGAGGGCCTCGACCCGCGGCACGGTTTCGGGAAGGACCGGCCGGCGCCATTGGCCGGCCGGGAGGCGGGCTCAGACCACCGGATTGCGCACCAGCAGGTGCTTGGCCAGCCAGCCGTGGCAGCGCCCGACCAGGCGCGCCAGGTGCAGGGTCGCGAACAGCAGCAGCAAGCCGATCGCGAACGCCAGCAGCGCGCCCGCCCAGCTGTCGGCCAGGGCGAAGTACAGGCCGTCCAGGTGGAAGCCGGGGCTATCCCACCAGCCGAACAGGGAGGCCAGCGGCGTCAGCAGCAGCCCCAGGCTCACCGCCAGCAGGGTCACGATGCAGCTGAAGTACGCCGTGCCCAGCGGCAGCATCGCCAGCATGTAGGCCATCGCCGTCCAGGTGCGGCCGTCGGTGAACAGCTCGCCGATGCGGGTCAGCCAGGGCTTGTCGCGCTGGATGTACAGCGGCCGCCGCGGCATGCGCACGCCCAGCAGCACCTCGACGATGCGCCCTTCCACCAGCGACAGCAGCCGCACCGACATCAGGAACAGCAGCAGCAACGGCACGCCGATGATCAGGATCAGCAGTCCGCCCGAGGTGGAGATGCCGGTGACGACCCAAGTGAAATAGAACACGCCGGTGGCCAGCGACAGCAGCATGTAGAACAGCGCGCCGTAGGTGTACGGGTCGGCGGCCACGCCGAAGAAGCGGCCGACCAGCGAGCGCTGCTTCGGCGGACGCGGCGGGCGCAGGGCGCGGTTCACGGTGACCTCGGTCTCGCGGTAGATCTCGGCCACTTCCTCCGGCGCGCCGTAGCTGCCGGCCACCGAGGCAATCACCTCGGCCTCGTCGCGGCCGGCCTGCTCGGCCAGCTCCGAGCGCAGGTATTCCTCCGCGTCGTACAGCGCGTCCTGGACCAGCGCCGGATCCGCGCCGCGAAGCGCCTCGCGCAGCTGCTCCAGGTATTCCGGGATGGTGGTCGGCAGCGGCCGACCCTGCTTGGCGTTCATGCGCTTACTCCTCCAGGACGGAATCGACGGAATCGCGGGTGGCGCGCCAGGCGGCGGCCCATTGCGCCAGGACCTCGCGGCCGGCGCCGGTGATGCGGTAGCAGCGCCGCGGCGGGCCGGCATCGGATGGCTCGACGTGGCTTTCCAGCAGGCCTGCGCCCTCCAGGTTGCGCAGCACCGGGTACAGCGCGCTCTGCTTGCCGCTGAGCACGCCGCCGCCCACCTGCTCCAGGCGCTTGGCGATGAGGTAGCCGTACAGGGGCTCGCTGGCCCGCGCCAGCACCGCAAGCAGGACCAGCGACACGGTGCCGGCGCTGAGCTCCTTCTGGAACTTCTTCAGCTGGGCCTCGATGTCGACCATGGATGGGCTCCTCGCCTGCCTCTGGCAGGCTCCGGAGCAAGGCTATTCTTAACTTCGGTATAGCGGATGTGCCGATAGTCACCCGGGGCCGTACTGGCCCTGGCGGCCGGGGTCGGGCCAGAATCCGGGCTCCATTCCCAGGTGCCGCCCATGACCCTGCGCCCCGTCCTGCTCGCCTGCGCCCTGTGCGCCGCCTTCGCCGCTCCTGCCCCCGCCCAGGCCCAGACCCGCGGCCTCCAGGAGATCCTCGCCGACGCGCCGGCCTCGGCCTGGCGCGACCTGGACCCGGAGCGCACCCTGTACATGGACCTCGAAGCCGGCCGCGTGGTCATCGAGCTGGCGCCTGCGTTCGCCCCGGCGCACGCGCGCAACATCGCCACCCTGGCGCGCGGCCATTTCTGGGACGGCACCAGCATCTACCGGGTGCAGGACAACTTCGTCGCCCAGTTCGGTGATGTCGATGGCGAGGACCCGGAGAAGGCGAAGGATCTCGGCCGGGCCGCACGCAAGCTGCCGGCGGAATTCGAGCGCGAGGCGGCGGGACTGGATTTCCACCGCCTGCCCGATGCCGATGGCTGGGCGCCGGAAGTCGGCTTCGTCGACGGCTTCCCCGCCGGCCGCGACCCGCACGAAGGCAAGGCCTGGCTGGCCCACTGCTACGGCATGGTCGGCGCCGGCCGCAACGCCGAGCCGGACAGCAGCATCGGCGCCGAGCTGTACGCGGTGATCGGCCAGTCGCCGCGCCAGCTGGACCGCAACATCACCCTGGTCGGTCGCGTGGTGAAGGGCATCGAGCTGCTCAGCTCGCTGCCGCGCGGACCCGAACCGATGGGCTTCTACGAAGACCCGGCCCAGCGCACGCCGATCCTCTCGGTGCGGCTGGCCAGCGAGGTGCCGGCCGGCGAACGCCTGCGCCTGCAGGCCCTGCGCACCGACAGCGCCGCCTTCGCCGAGCTGGTGGAAGCGCGCCGCAACCGCCGCGACGACTTCTACAAGCGCCCGGCCGGGCACATCGACCTGTGCAACGTGATGCTGCCGGTGCGCGTGGCCGCCAACTGAGGCTCAGCGCGCGCGCTGGCTGATCGCCACGCTGCCCAGGATCAGGGCGCCGGCCAGCAGCATGGCCAGGGTCACCGGCTCGCCCAGGAACACCCAGGCGAACAGCGCGCCGAACAGCGGCACCAGGTAGGTCACGGTGGACGTGCGCGCGGCGCCGATGCGGTGGATCAGGCCGTAGAAATAGATGAAGGCCAGCCCGGTGCACAGCACGCCCAGGCCGATGGCCGAGCCCCAGGCCTGCGCCGAGACCGCACCGGCCGGCCAGTGGGTGGCCGCCAGCGGCAGCAGCAGCAGCGCCGAGCAGCCCAGGGTCACCGCCGCCGAGGCCGCCGGCGGCAGCCCGGCCATGTAGCGCTTCACCAGGTTCAGGCCGACGCCGTACAGCAGCGCCGCGGTGGCGCCGGCGAACACCGCCGGGCCGATGCTCAGACCGGACACCTTGGCCGTGGCCAGCACCACCACGCCGATGAAGCCGGTCAGCAGCGCCACGGCGCGGCGTGCGCCGATCTTCTCGCCGAACACCAGGTACGCCACCAGTGCGGCGAACAGCACGACCATGGCGTTGCAGATCGCGCCGATCGCCGCCGGCGCGCGCTGCGCCGCCCAGGCGAACAGCAGGAACGGCAGCGCCGAGTTCACCACGCCGATGGCCGCCAGCTTCGGCCAGATGCGCAACGGGAACTGCGCCCGCGCCAGCCACAGGAACGGCAGCAGCACCATCGCCCCCAGCGCCAGGCGCAGCTCCACCAGGGCGTAGGGCCCGAACTCCGGCGCGGCCACCCGCATGAACAGGAACGAGCCGCCCCATACCGCGCCCAGCGCAAGCAGTTCCAGCGGGGTGCGCCAGTCGCGGGCGCCGGCCACGGGCGCGGCGCCGGCTTCCAGGCATTGCTTGGTGCCATCCATCGGTATCTCCTCGGGTAACCGGAGCGGCCACGTCGCGCACGCGGCGCGGCGGCCAGGGGGAAGGAATCGTGCGCCGGTGGCTGCCTTGCCGCTCGCCGTTTCCGGACATCGCATCACCGGCGCGATGGCCACAGCTTCGGCGTCGCCGGGCGCGCCGACAAGCGCGTAGTATCGGGGCGAGCCACAAATCTGGTTCGTGCCTCGCATGGTCATCCGTCCTGCCCTGCTGCCCGCGCTGGCGGTGTTCGCCGCCGCCGCGCGCCACCAGAACTTCGCCCACGCCGCCGAGGAACTGCACCTGACCGCCAGCGCGGTCAGCCACCACGTGCGCAAGCTGGAATCGCTGCTGGGCACGACCCTGTTCCAGCGCCACGCCCGCGGCGTCACCCTCACCCCCGAGGGCCGGCAGCTGGCCGACGCCGCCGCCGCGGCACTGGCCGACGTCTCGGCGGTGGCCGGCAACCTGCGGCCGGATGCAGGCACCCGGGTGCTGCGGATCAGCACCCTGCATTCGCTGGTGCACTGCTGGCTGCTGCCACGGTTGCCGCAGTTCTGCGCCGCGCACCCGGAAGTCAGGCTGGAGATCGACACCAGCCCGGCGCTGGCGCGCTTCGACGAGGGCGGCCCCGACCTGGCGGTGCGCTATGGCCCCGGGCACTGGCCCGGGCTGGTGGCGCACCACCTGATGGACGATGCGATGTTCCCGGTGGCTTCACCGCGCCTGCCGGGCGTGGCCGGCATCACCGATCCGCGCCAAATCGCATCGCTGCCGCTGATTTCGGACCTGACCCAGCAGGGCTGGCGCGAATGGTTCCGCGCCGCCGGCGTGCGCGGCGTGCGGCTGCCGCCGATGCACAGCTTCAGCGACAGCACGGACGCCATGCGCGCGGCCGCCGAAGGCATTGGCGCGACCCTGGCCCGCCGCCACCTGGCGCTGGGCTGGCTGGAGCGCGGCGACGTGGTGCGGCTGCCCGGACCGACGATGCAGGCGCGGTTCGCGTACTACGCGGTGTATCCGGCGCACCGCCCGCTGGCGCCGGCGGCCTCGAAGTTCGTCGACTGGATCAAGCAGCAGGCCAAGGAGGCGCCATGGGCCGACGCGCCGGAACGGCGGCCGCCCGGCGCGCGCCGGCGCAAGGCCCGGGAGGAGGCCTTCCTCACCCGGCCTTGAAACCGGCGTGGCTAGGCTGCGCGGCATCCATCGGGAGAGTCCGCCATGCCCCAGCTACGCCTCCGCATCATCGGCAACCAGGACGACCTGCGCGCGGTCGCCGACCTGCTGCAAAGCATCGAGGGCGTCGAGCACGTCGAGGAAGTGGCCGACCTGATGCCCCGCCTGGACGACGAGGATTCCAGCTCGGCCGGCCTGTCCGACGACATCGGCCCCGGCGCGCACGACCTGGAGATCGAGGCGCCCAACGATTACACCGCCCGGCGCGTGCGCCAGGCGGTGGAGGAGCTGGCGGTGCGCCTGGGCCTGGTGGTGGAGTTCGAGGCGGAAGAGGAATAGGCCGCCGCCGCGCTACACGCTGGCGCCGTCGAAGCGCACCACCTTCAGCGCGTCCAGGTCCACCTCCGGCAGGCAGCGCACGTTGATCGCCACGGTCGCGGTGCCGTCCGGGGCGGTGCCCTCGCCGAACGGCGCGATGCCGCAGGTCGGGCAGAAGTGGTGCTGGATGTGCTTGCGGTTGAACAGGTAGGTGCCCAGCCGCTCGCGCGGGGTGGCCAGCTCGAACGCGCTGGCCGGCACGAACCACAGCAGGCCGCCGCGCCGCCGGCACATCGAGCAGTTGCAGTCGACCACCTGGTCGATCTGTCCTTCGACGGTGGACGCGATGCCGCCGCAATGGCAGCTTCCCTGGTACTTCATGGTGTCCTCCCCGTGCGTGGTGGCGCGGCCCAGCCAATGGCAGGGGCATGGGCGGCGCCTTGCCCCTATCCTGCGCCATCCCTCGACACCGGTATAGCCATGCGCCCGAACCTGCGCCCCTGCCTGCTGGCCCTCGCCCTGCTCGCGCCGCTGGCGGCCTGCCAGAAGCCCGAAGCCCCGGAAGCCGCGTCCACCGCCACCGCGCCCAGCCCGGCCGACGCCGCCTTCGCCGACCTGTCCGCGCGCGCGCTCGAGGCCTGGATGCGCTTGTCGCCGGTGGCCGCCACCCAGGCCGGCGACCACCGCCATGACGCCGAGCTGGACGACCTCTCCGCCGAGGGCCGCCGCCAGGCGCTGGAGACCAGCCGCGCCCTGCTGGCCGAACTGGATGCGCTGGACGTGGCCGCGCTGTCCCGCGACAACCAGGTCGACGCCGCGATCCTGCGCAACCGCCTGGAGTACGACATCTGGAGCGCGGAAGTGCTGCAGCCCTGGGCCTGGGACCCGCAGGTCTACGGCGACCTCGCCGGCAGCGCGATCTACGGACTGATGGCGCGCGAGTTCGCGCCGCTGCCCGAACGCCTCAGGTCGGCCACCGCGCGCATGCGCCTGATCCCCGACCTGCTGGCGCAGGCGCGCGCCAACCTCGATCCGGCGCGGGTGCCGAAGATCCACGCCGAGACCGTGGCCCGGCAGAACTCCGGCCTGCTGGGCCTGGTGGACCTGCTCGTGGTCCCGGCGCTGGACCAGCTGGACGCGGCCGACCGCCGGGCCGCCGAGGAGGCGATCGCCGGCCTGCGCGCGGCCGTGGTCGAGCACCAGGCATGGCTGGACCGGACCCTGGTCCCGAACGCGCGCGGCGACTTCCGCATCGGCGCGGAGCTGTACGACCGCAAGCTGCAGTTCGCCCTGCTGTCCTCGCTGTCGCGCGCGCAGATCCGCCAGCGCGCCGAGGCCGAGCTGGAGCGCGTGCGCGCGGAGATGTACGGCATCGCCCGCACGGTGCTGGCCGACCGCCCGGGTGTCCCCGAACTGCCGGACTCCCCGACCCCGGAACAGCAGCAGGCGGCGATCGAGGCCGCACTGGAGCTGGCCTACGCCGAGCGCCCGGCGCGCGACCGCGTGGTCCCCGACGCCGAGGCGGCACTGGCGCAGGCCACGGCGTTCGTGCGGGAGAAGGACCTGGTGACCCTGCCCGACGCGCCGGTGGAAATCATCGAGATGCCCGAATTCCAGCGCGGCGTGGCGGTGGCCTATTGCGACTCGCCCGGCCCGCTGGACCGCAACCTCAAGACCTTCTACGCGGTCTCGCCGATCCCGGAGGAATGGACCCAGGAACAGGTGGACTCGTTCCTGCGCGAATACAACTCGCGCATGATCCACCTGCTGAGCATCCACGAGGGCACGCCCGGCCACTACCTGGAGGGCTGGCACTCGGCGCGGCATCCCTCCACCCTGCGCGCGGTGCTGCGCTCCGGTCCGTTCGCCGAGGGCTGGGCAGTGTACACCGAGAAGGTGATGGCCGACGCCGGCTACCTTGGCAACGACCCGCTGTTCCGCCTGGTGCAGCTGAAGTTCTACCTGCGCACCATCGCCAACGCGATCCTCGACCAGGGCGTGCACGTGGACGGCTGGAGCCGCGAGCAGGCCATGGACCTGATGGTCCGGAAGACCTTCCAGCAGGAGCGCGAGGCCGCCGGCAAGTGGGTGCGCGCGCAGCTGACCTCGGCGCAGCTGCCGACCTACTTCGTCGGCGCGCAGGAGCACTTCGACATGCGTGCCGCGGCGGAGGCGGAGCTGGGCGAGCGTTTCGACGCGAAGACCTACCACGACCAGGTCCTGTCCCACGGTGCCCCGCCGGTGCGCTTCGTGCGGCAGCTGCTGCTGGGCGAACCGGTGAGGTGACCGGTTCGTGATTCGTGATTCGTGATTCGTGATTCGTGATTCGTGATTCGTGATTGGTGATCCGCGGGAGCCGCCGTCGTCCCGGCATTGGCCGGAGCGACGGGACGCATGCGCAGCCCGGATACGCGCAGCGCGTCCGGGCTGACGCGGCTGCCATGCCAGCCGAAGCCATGGCCGAATGTGCCTGGAGCCGGCACTGCCCTGGCGGGGGCTTACTCCACCGGCTTCAGCACCAGGTCCTGGAAGTCAAAGCTGAAGTCGGTCAGGTCCGAGGCCGCCTCCATCCGCGCCTCGCGCACCTTGCCGTCCGGATCCAGGTGGAAGGTGACGAAGGCATCGCCGTTGAGCGTGCGCTCGCGCCACTTCACCAGGAAGGTGTCGTGCTGCCAGTGCTGCAGCTCGCCCACCAGCAGCGGGCTGCGGGTGAAGCGCATCAGCAGGCGCCCGTTCTCCTGCTTCACCTCGACGTCGCCGTACCAGGCATCGCGGTAGGTCGCGGCGTAGCCGGACAGCGGCAGCGAGGGCTTGGAGCGCTTGTCGCGCGCGGCCACGCGCTTGGCCCAGGCGTCGTCGGCGCGGGCCTTCGACTTTTCCGCCGCCGCGGCATAGGCCGCCACCCAGTCGACCCGTTCGGCCGGCTGCAGGAAGGCGTCGAGCACGTGCAGGGTGACGGCGTTGAACGCGCCGCCGGATTCCTGGTTGGTCAGCACCACCACGCCCAGGTTGCGCCCCGGCACCAGGGTCACCCGCGAGACCATGCCGGGCCAGCCGCCGGTGTGCCACACCAGCTTCTCGCCGCGGTAGGTCGAGAGCATCCAGCCCTCGCCGTAGCCGAGGAAGTCCGGCCTGGACGCGGCCAGTTCCGGCACCGCCGGCTCGGGGATGTTGATCGGCGTGTGCAGCGTCCACATCGACTTGTGCCGGCGCTCGGAGAACAGCCGCTGCTCCCGGCCCTCGGCATCGGTGTAGCGGCCGCCGGCCAGCTGCGCGTTCATCCAGCGCGCCATGTCGTGCACGCTGGAGTAGATGCCACCGGCGCCGGCGGCGTTGTGCCAGGTGAGCGGGAAGGTCGGGCGCAGGGTGGTGAAGTCGGCCTTGGCATGGCCGCTGGCGGCGCGGTCGCCGGGACGCAGGGCGTCGGCGTTGAAGCGCGTCCCGGCCATCCCCAGCGGGTCGAAGAAGCGCTGCTGCAGGAACTGCGCGTAGGACTGGCCGGAGACCCGTTCGATCAGCAGGGTGGCCGCGGCGTACAGGATGTTGTCGTAGGCATAGCGCTCGCGGAAGCTGCTTGCCAGCGGCACGTCCTTCAGGCGCGCCACCACTTCCTCGGTGCTGTAGTCGCTGCCCGGCCAGAACAGCAGGTCGCCGGCGCCCAGGCCCAGGCCGCTGCGGTGGGTCAGCAGGTCGCGCACGCGCATCTGCGCGGTGACGTAGGGATCGGCCATGCGGAACTCCGGCAGGTGCTCGACCACCCGGTCTTCCAGCGACAGCTTGCCCTCGTCGGCCAGCATCGCCAGCGAGGCGGCGGTGAAGGCCTTGGTGTTGGAGGCGATGGCGAACAGGGTGTGGGCATCCACCGGATCGGGCTTGCCCAGCTCGCGCACGCCCCAGCCGCCCTCGAACACCACCTGGCCATCCTTGACCACCGCCACGGCGATACCCGGCACCTCGAAGCGCTCGCGCGCCGCTTCCACCCAGGCGCCAAGCTGGGCCGGATCCAGCGCGGCCTGCGCCGGAGCGGTGGTGGCGGCCGGCTCCTGCGCCACGGCCGGTGCCAACGGCACCAGGCCCAGCGCGAGCAGGCAGGACAGGCACAGGGACGAAGGGCGCAGGGCCATGGGCAGCTCCGGTATGGGTGTGCGCCGATTCTAGGCGCAGCCGCCGTGCGCGCCCGAGTGTCGGAAGTCGGGGCGTGGCCGATGCAGGACCCGCGCGCCGGGTCGGCTACGATCGACATCCGCTCCTCCCCGGCCACCGCCATGTCCGACCTGTTCGATCCCGCCCCCGCCGCTTCCGGCCAGCCGCGCATCCGCGTCGGCATCGGCGGCTGGACCTATGCGCCGTGGCGCGGCGGCGTGTTCTACCCGGAGAAGCTGGTGCAGCGGCGCGAGCTGGAATACGCCAGCCGCCACGTCACCGCGATCGAGATCAACGGCACCTACTACGGCGCGCAGAAACCGGAGACCTACGCCCGCTGGCGCGACGAGACCCCGCCAGGCTTCGTGTTCACCGCCAAGGCGCCGAAGCGGATCATGGCCAGCCGCCGCCTGGCCGGCACCGGCGCGCAGGTGCAGGACTTCGCCGGCGGCATCGCCACCCTGGGCGACCGCCTCGGCGCCATCCTGTGGCAGTTCGACCGGGGCCAGAGCCCGTCGCTGGAGGCGCTGGCCGACTTCGTCGCCCTGCTGCCGCCGGAGGTGGGCGGCCTGCGCCTGCGCCACGCGCTGGAACTGCGCGACCCCGCGGCCTTCACCCCGGAGCTGCTGGCCCTGCTGCGCCGGCACAACATCGCCCTGGTCGCGGCCGCCTCCGACGAGCACCCGTCCTTCGCCGACATCACCGCCGACTTCGTCTACGCGCGGGTGATGCAGGCGCGCGCCGGGCTGGCGCAGGGCTATGCGGACGCGGAGCTGGACGCCTGGGCCGCACGGGCCCGCGCCTGGCATGCCGGCGAGGATCCGGCGGACCTGGCGCACGTCGGTCCGCCGCTGCCACCCGCGAAGCCGCGCGAGGTGTTCGTGTTCTTCATCGCCGCGGCCAAGGAGCGCAACCCGGCCGCGGCCATGGCCTTGCTGCAGCGCCTGTCCGCGGCCTGAGCCCGCCCGTCGCCGGCCCCTGCCCGGCCGCGGCGGTCCGTGCGAGGATGCGCGCCCATGAGCGCGCCCGCATCCGTACGCCGTCCCGTTCCCACCCGCCATGCCCTGGCACTGCTCGCCGCCTACGCGGCGATCTGGACCGCCCTGGCCATCAATCCCAGCTACCGCGAGGACTGGGCCCTGGAGAACGTGCTGGTGGTGGCCGCGGTGGCGCTGCTGCCGGTGCTGTGGCGGCGCATGCCGCTGGCCTGGCCCAGCTGCATCGGCCTGTTCGTGTTCGGCGTGCTGCACGCCATCGGCGCGCACTACACCTATGCCGAGGTGCCGTACGACGCGTTCTTCCTCGACCACTTCGGCTTCTCGGTCGATGCCCTGTTCGGCTTCCAGCGCAATACCTACGACCGCCTGGTGCACTTCGGCTACGGCCTGCTGCTGGCCCCGGCCTGCGTCGAGCTGCTGGACCGGGTGGCGCCGCCGCGCGGGGCATGGCGCTACGTGCTGCCGGTGAGCTTCGTGATGTCCCACGCGCTGTTGTTCGAGATCTTCGAGTGGCTGGCCGCCAGCATGTTCGGCGGCGACCTGGGCCAGGCCTACCTGGGCACCCAGGGCGACGAGTGGGACGCGCAGAAGGACATGCTGCTGGCCACCCTGGGCGCGGCCTTGTCGGTCACGGCGCTGGGCCTGGCCGGCTGGCTGTCGCCGCGGCGCTGAGCCCATGGACGCGCGCCGGCGGCCCCGCCGCGGGCCCCGCCGCGGGCGATAATGCGCCATGCCGATGAACCCCCACACCCGCGCCCTGCTGCAGGTCCACTTCTGCGTCCTGCTGTGGGGCTTCACCGCCATCCTCGGCAAGCTGATCGCGCTGCCCGCGCTGCCCCTGGTGTGGTGGCGCATGCTGCTGGTGGTCGCCGCCCTGGCCCTGCTGCCGCGCGTATGGCGCGGGCTGCGCGCAATGCCGCCGCGGCTGGTGGCCGGCTACGCCGGCGTCGGCGTGCTGGTGGCCCTGCACTGGCTGACCTTCTACGGCGCGATCAAGCTGGCCAATGCCTCGGTGGCGGCCACCTGCATCGCCCTGGCGCCGGTGTTCACCGCGGTGATCGAGCCCTGGGTGGCGCGGCGCCCGTTCCGCCCGCGCGAGCTGGTGCTGGGCGTGGCGGTGCTGCCGGGCGTGGCCCTGGTGGTCGGTGGCGTGCCGGACGGCATGCGCGCCGGCGTGGCGGTGGGCGCGCTCTCGGCGCTGCTGGTGGCGGTGTTCGGCTCGCTCAACAAGCGCCTGGTCGAGCATGCCGATCCGCTGACCGTCACCGCGCTGGAACTGGGCGCCGGCACCCTGGTGCTGGGCGCGCTGGCGCCGCTGATGCCGCTGCTGGCGCCGGAGTTCGCCGGCCGGCTGCTGGCCCTGCCGGGCCTGCACGACGGCATCCTGTTGCTGGTCCTGGCACTGGCCTGCACCCTGCTGCCGTTCGCGCTGGCGCTGGTGGCGCTGCGCCGGCTCAGCGCCTACGCGGTGCAGCTGGTGACCAACCTCGAGCCGGTGTACGCGATCGTGCTGGCGGCGCTGCTGCTGGGCGAGCAGCGCGAGCTGAGCCTGCAGTTCTACCTGGGCGTGGCCATCGTCCTGGCCGCGGTGTTCCTGGACCCGCTGCTGTCGCGCCGGCGCCCGGCGGCGAGCGCGCCGGCGGCGGACGCCGCGCGCCAGCTGGTGGACTGATTCAGTCGGCCACTTCCACCCGCGCGCGGCCGCCGACCTTGGCGCGGTACATGGCCGCGTCGGCGCGGGCCACCGCCTGCCCCGGCTCCTCGCCGGGGCGCCACTGCGCCACGCCGATGCTGGCGGTCACCCCGCCGCCGCCCTCCACCACCGCCACCGCGCGGACCAGGCTCTCGCAATGCGCGCGCGCCTGCCCCAGGTCCAGGCCCGGCAGCAGCAGCGCGAACTCCTCGCCGCCATACCGCGCCGCCACGCCCACGCCCTGCATCCGCTCGCCCAGCGCGTGGCCGACCTGGACCAGCACGCGGTCGCCGGCGGCGTGGCCGTAGGTGTCGTTGATCGATTTGAAGTGGTCCAGGTCCAGCACCGCCAGCGACAGCGGCGTGCCCTCGCGCCCCGCCCGCTCCACCGCCGCGCGCAGTGCCTCGCCGTAGCCTCGGCGGTTGCGCAGCCCGGTCAGCGGGTCGGTACGGGTCTGCTCGGCCAGGTCGGCGTTCTGCGCCTCCAGCAGCTGCGAGTAGTGCAGCAGCTGCTGCTCGTACCAGGCGCATTCGCGCACGTACAGGTTCAGCGCCTCGGTGGTGCGGCGCAGTTCGATCAGGAAGCCGGCCTGGCGCGCCAGCGCGCGCAGCGCCTCCGCACCCTCCTCGCCCAGTACCCGCGGGCGGCTGTCGAACACGCACAGGCTGCCCAGGGCGTGGCCTTCGGCATCCAGCAGCGGCACCCCGGCGTAGAAGCGGATGTGCAGGCCGCCGGTGACCAGCGGGTTGGCGGCAAAGCGCGGGTCGCGGGTGGCGTCCTCCACCACCAGCATGCGCTGCGGCTCGAGGATGGTGTGCGCGCAAAAGGCGGCGTCGCGCGGGGTCTCGCAGGCGTCGAAGCCGGTGCGCGCCTTGAACCACTGGCGCTCGGCGTCGATCAGCGAGACCGCCGCCATCGGCGCGCCGGTGATCGCCGAGGCCAGCGCCACCAGGTCGTCGAACGCCTGCTCGCGCGGGGTGTCGAGCAGGCGGGTGGCGCGCAGCGCCGCCAGCCGTTCGGCTTCGTTGCCCGGCCGCGGCGGACGCGGCGCTGGTGCTGTTGCCGGCTGCATGGTCTTCACCAGTTGTCGAACTGCGGGAGCAGGCCGCGCAGTTCCTCCGGGGTCAGGTTGCGCCACTGCCCGGGCTTGAGTGCGCCGAGCCTGACGTTGTCGATGCGCACCCGCCGCAGCTGGGTGACGCGGTAGCCGAACGCGGCTGACATCAGCCGGATCTGCCGGTTCAGGCCCTGGCGCAGCACGATGCGGAAGCCGAACTTGGCGATCCGGCTGGTGCGGCACGGCAGGGTCATCTGCCCGTGCACCGGCACGCCGCGGGCCATGCCGCGCAGGAACTCGTCGGTCACCGGCTTGTTCACCGCCACCAGGTACTCCTTCTCGTGCCCGTTCTCGGCGCGCAGGATCTCGTTGACGATGTCGCCGTTGCTGGTCAGCAGGATCAGACCTTCGGAATCCTTGTCCAGGCGTCCGATCGGGAAGATCCGCTGCTCGTGGCCGACGAAGTCGACGATGTTGCCCTTCACCGAGCTCTCGGTGGTGCAGGTAATGCCGACCGGCTTGTTCAGGGCGATGTAGACATGGCGGCGCTTGCCCGGCCTGGCGGCGCGCAGCTTCAGCGGCTGGCCGTCCACGCGGACTTCGTCGCCCTCGCCGACCACGACGCCGACGCCGGCCGGCTGGCCGTTGACGGTCACCCGGCGCGCGGCGACCAGGCGGTCGGCCTCGCGGCGTGAACAGAAGCCGGTGGCGGCGATGTACTTGTTGAGGCGGACGGCGTCTTCGGTCATGGCCCATTATCCGCTTCCGGCCGCCGCCGCGCTGCGTCGCGCGCTCCCCGTGGTCGGGAACGGCTCAGCCGGCCAGCTGGACCTGGTCGCGCCCGCCGCGCTTGGCCGCGTACATGGCCTGGTCGGCCCGGCGCAGCAACGCCGCGGCATCGGCATCGCCGTCGCGCAGGGTGGCCACGCCGATGCTGGCGGTCAGCGACAGCCCCTCCAGGCCCAGCTCGCGCGTGGTGGCGGCCAGGCGCGCGCGCAGGGCATGCATGCGCTGCACCGCCGAGTCCGCGGCCACGCCCGGCAGCAGCATCAGGAACTCCTCGCCGCCCATGCGCGCCGCCTCGGAGGCACCGCGCACCGTGGCCCGCAGCGCCTGCGCCACCGCCACCAGCACCCGGTCGCCGGCCTCGTGGCCGTGGTCGTCGTTGATCGCCTTGAAGTGGTCGATGTCGATGAAGGCCACGCTCAGCGCCGTGCCGTCCTCGCGGGCGACGGCGAACATCTCGCCCAGCCGGCGCAGGCCGGCGCGGCGGTTGGGCAGGCCGGTCAGCGGGTCGGTCTCGGCCAGCTGCTGCATCTCGTCGCGCTGGCGGCGCAGGCGGCCCAGGCGCAGGTTGAGGGCGTAGGCGCTCACCGCCAGGAACCAGGTGACCGCCAGCTGGATCACCTCGACCCGGTACTCGATCAGCAGGCGGCTGCCGGCCAGCTCCAGCAGCGCGATCAGGGCGAACGGCAGCATCCCCGCCAGCGCCGGCAGCACCCCCGGGCGCTGCCGCCACAGCCGGTGCAGGGCCCAGCCCAGGATCAGCAGGTAGACCATGCGGAACGCCAGCTCGACCCCGACCGCCAGCGGCTCCAGCCACGCCAGCGGAGCCAGCAGCACGGTGAGGCTGGCGGCGATCCAGGTGCCGACGGTGGCCAGGACCATGCGCCGGCGCACGCCCGGCGGGAGGCCGGGGCCGGCCACCAGCAGCCACATGCCGCACAGCACCGCGCCCAGGCCCATGCTGGACAGGCCCACGAACCAGCGCGGCTCGTGCCCGGCCACCGGCAGCCAGGGTTCCGGATAGCCGCTGAGGCCGCTGAGCACCGCCTGCCAGACCACCGACAGGCCGCACAGCGCCGCATAGCCGAGGAAGGTCCAGTCGCGCGCGCCGGGATAGGCCATCAGCGCCGTGGCCGCCAGCACCAGGGCCACCGCCAGGCACGCGGTGCGCACCACCAGGCGCAGGGTGTCCACGTGCTGCACCTCGCTGGGCGCGCCGATGCGGATGGTCGGGATCCAGCCGGGCTTGAGTGCCGGCTGCCAGTACACGATCACCGGGTCCTGGTTACCGGCCTGCGGCACGATCACCATGCCCACGCCCGCGCGGAAGCGGGAATCGCGGGTGCGGGCGTCGTGCATCAGCCCGCACACCCGGTGCCCACCGTACTCCAGGCGCACCTCGCCGGCGAACACGTTGAACACGCTCACCGCCTGCGGCACGCCGGGCCAGCCGCCCGGCGGCGGATGCACCACCGCCCGCGCCGGCGGCACCGGGGCGTCGGCGGGGCAATCGCGGGTGCGGGGCTGTTCCTGGGTGGGCTGGCCGGTCACCAGGTGGGCGGTCGGCGGCCAGCGCTGGATGCGGCCGAAGGCATTGGCGACCACCACCGCGATCGCCAGCAACGCGAGCACCATCAAGCCGACCCTGGGCCAGGTCCATGGATGGAGCCGCGCGCGGCCCGGTCTGCTCCGTTGCGGTTTCACCCGCCCATGATACGGAGCGCGGCCACGGTCACCCACGGGCCTGGATCATCCTTTGGGATTGTTGCTTTTGTGACCGACATCAGCCTACCCCGGGGCCGGCCCCGCGCCGGTCAGGAACGCGGGCGCGGCGGTCCCTTGCGGTGCGGTTTCGGGCCGCGCGGTGCGGGGCGCGTCCCGGTCGGGCGGAAACGCCCGCGCGCCGGCGGCGCGTTGGGCGACGGCGCATGGCTGCCATCCCAGCGGCTGATGCGCAGCTGCTGCCCGACCACCCAGGCCTTCTGCAGCACGCCCATGATCTCCGGCGGCATGCCGGCCGGCAGGTCGAGGATCGAATGGTCCTCGTGGATGTCGATGCGGCCGATGTAGCGCGATTCCAGGCCGGCCTCGTTGGCGATCGCGCCGACGATGTTGCCCGGCTTGACGCCATGCACGTGGCCGACCTCGACCCGGTAGGTCTCCATCCCCGGCTGCGGCGCTTCGCGCGGCGGCTTGGGCGCACGCGGGGCGCGCGGGGCGAAGTCGTCGTCGCGGCCACGCGGCGGGCGCGGGCCACGCTCGCGCTCCTCGAACGCACGCGGCTCGCGGGCCGGGCGCGGCTCGCGCGGGGCCGGCTCGTCGCGGGCCTCCAGCAGCAGCGGCACGTCGCCCTGCAGCAGGCGCGCCAGGGCGGCGGCGATCTCGGCCGCGCCCACGTCGTGCTCGGTCGCATAGCGGTCGACCAGCTCGCGGTATTCCTCCAGGCCACCGGCCTCCAGGGCACTGCTGATGCGCTCGAAGAACCGCGCCACGCGGCGATCGTTGACCGCCTGCACGGTCGGCAGGCGCATTTCCTCGATCGGCTGCCGGGTGGCGCGCTCGATCGCGCGCAGCATGCCCTTCTCGCGCGGGGTGACGAACAGGATCGCCTCGCCGCTGCGCCCGGCGCGGCCGGTGCGGCCGATGCGGTGGACGTAGCTCTCGGTGTCGTAGGGGATGTCGTAGTTGAGGACGTGGCTGATCCGCTCCACGTCCAGGCCGCGCGCGGCCACGTCGGTGGCCACCAGCACGTCCAGGCGGCCGTCCTTGAGCTGCTGGATGGTGCGCTCGCGCTGCTGCTGCTGCATGTCGCCGTTGATCGCCGCGGCGGCCACGCCGCGCGCCTGCAGCTTGTTGGCCAGCTCCTCGGTGGCGGCCTTGGTGCGCGCGAACACGATCATCGCGTCGTACGGCTCGGCCTCCAGGATCCGGGTCAGGGCGTCGAGCTTGTGCAGGCCGCTGACGAACCAGTAGCGCTGGCGGATGTTGGCCGAGGTGGTGGTCTTGGCCGCGATGGTCACCTCGACCGGATCGCGCAGGTAGGTCTGGGCGATGCGCCGGATCGGCGGCGGCATGGTCGCCGAGAACAGCGCCACCTGGCGCTGCGGCGGGGTCTTCTGCAGCACCGCCTCGACGTCGTCGATGAAGCCCATGCGCAGCATCTCGTCGGCCTCGTCCAGCACCAGCGCGCGCAGGGCCGACAGGTCCAGCGAGCCGCGCTCGAGATGGTCGATGATGCGCCCGGGGGTGCCGACCACCACGTGCACGCCGCGGCGCAGCGCGTGCAGCTGCGGGCCGTAGCCCTGGCCGCCGTAGATCGGCAGCACCTGGAAGCCGGGCATCTTCGCCGCGTAGCGCTGGAACGCCTCGGCGACCTGGATGGCCAGTTCGCGGGTCGGCGCCAGCACCAGCGCCTGCGGCCTGGCCTGGGCCAGGTCCAGCCGGGCCAGGATCGGCAGGGCGAAGGCCGCGGTCTTGCCGGTACCGGTCTGGGCGGTGCCCAGCACGTCGCGGCCGGACAGCAGCGCGGGGATGGTGGCGGCCTGGATCGGCGAGGGGGTTTCGTAGCCGACTTCGGTCAGGGCAGCCAGCAACGGCTGCGGCAGGCCGAGTTCGCCGAAGCTCGGCGCGGCAGGGGTTTCTTGGGCGGGGGAAGACATCCGGGACTCCGGCGGCGGCGCCTGGAGGCGCGGCGGGGACACATGAAAGTTCGCCATTGTGCGCTGCAACGCGGGGTTTGTCGCCCCACGGCGGGATTCGGACGGGCCGTCCATTCAGCCCCATCATGCGCCGGGCCGCCGTGTACCGGCCGCGAAGCCCGGTGGCGGGAAGCCTCAGCCGCCGCCGGCAACCCCGGTGGCCGCGCCGGCCGGCGCGCTGGCAGCGGCCGCCTCGCTGGCACCCTCGCCGTCCGGTTCGCCGGCGGTGGACTCGGCGTCCAGCAGCACCACTTCCACCGCGTTGAACTCGGCCAGCGGGCTCTCCGCCGGGCAGGTGTCGTCGGGGAAACCAAGCCCGCGGCGCAGCTCCAGGCCGCAGGCATTGCGCGCGTACACCTCGCGCTCGCCGCGGCAGCGCTCCTCGAACGCGCGGATCCAGCGGTCGCGCCGCTGCATGAAGTCGTCGCCGCACTTGGCCAGCAGCCGCATCCGGTCCAGGTCGTCCTGGGCGGCGTTGTTGCCGTCCAGGCCGTAGGCCGCCAGTTCGTCCTGGTTGAGCAGGCGCAGGCTGCGGTTGGGCACGGTCTTCATCACGTCGGCCAGCAGCGGCGAGGCGCCGTTGCGTTCCAGGTAGGCGCGCACGGTGCCGTACACCGCCTGCAGCTCGGTATTGAGTTCCTGGCGGCTGGTGGCGGTGGAGCTGAGGCGGATGATGCGGTGGATGCCCACCCGCCCGGCCAGCATCCGGCTGTCGCCGCCGGCCAGCACGAACACGCAGGCGCTGTGGCAGACCGAGTCCTCGCGCACCCACAGGGTCCAGTGGTGGTTGCCGATCCAGTCGCCAGCGCGGATCGCGTCCTCGACCTGGCCGCCGGTGGAGTCCAGGTCCAGCACGCGGTGGACGATGCCCAGCTCGTCGGCGGTCACCGTGACCCGCTGCACCAGGGCGGTGAACTCGGGGCTGATCTTGCCGGTGTAGCGCACGCGCACGACCTGCCCTTCGCGGCAGGCCTCGACGCCCTCGCGCAGCGCTTCGCGCTCCAGCGAGGCCAGCGCCGCGCCGTCGCCCTCGCGGTAGTCCAGGCTGCAGCTGATCCAGGCCTGGCCGGACAGCTCGCGCGGCGACCAGTCCACCTCGCCCTCCGGCTCGGCCGCCTGCCCCTGCGGCAATGCCTCCACCGACATGGCCTCTTCGGGCATCGGATCGCGGCTGACCGCGCCACCCTCTTCCGGCGAGGCCACCGGCTGGGTCTGGACCTCTTCCTCATCGGCCACGAAACGCTGGCAGGCGACCAGCACCCCAATGGCCGCGGCCAGCAGCAGGACCACGGACAGGATTCGGCGGGAGGCCTTGGACATGGAAGGACGGTCGGCTTGCATGCACCCAGTCTAGGCGGTGCCCGGCCGCGCCGGACAACCGCCGATGAACGTCGACGAACGGTTCAGCGCAACAGCGGCAGCAGCACCAGCAGCAGGCCGGCCATCGAGACGCCCCATGCCAGCGAACGCAGGTAGCGCACGCCGTACACGTACAGCGGCACGTACACCACGCGCGCCCAGAAATAGGCCTGCACCCCGAGCGCGGTCCAGGCATCGGCCTGGCCGGTGGCGACCACCGCCAGCACCGCGGCGGCGAAGAACGGGAAGGTCTCCATGAAGTTGCGGAACGCGCGGTCGGCACGCCCGGCCCTGGGCGGGAGCGGACCCGGATCGGCATCGCGCGGCCCGGTATTCCATTCGACCCCGCGCTGGCGGGTCACCAGCATGCCGGCCAGCAGCAACTGCGCCACGCCCAGCACCACCGACCAGCCCAGATAGTGGATCTCGATGCCCACGGCCACCTCCTGTGATGCAGGCCCTCAGGGTAGCAACGGCGTTGGGGCTACGATATGCGCATGTCGAACGCGCCCCTGCCCCCGGTCCCGGAGCCTCCTTCCCCGGGGCCGCAAGGCCTGCTGCGCGAGATCCGCCACATGCGCCCGCTGCCGCCTGGCCGGCTCGGTTTCTCGCTGCGCGCCGCCCTGGCCATGGGCATCCCGGTCCTCGCCGGCTGGCTGGCCGGGGATACCGCGGCCGGCATGATGGCCACCATCGGTGGCTTCACCGCCCTGTATTGCGGCGACCGCCCCTATGCCGCCCGCGCCATCGCCCTGGCGGCGGTGGCGCTGGGCTTCGCCGTGGCGGTGATGTTCGGGCTGTGGCTGCAGCCGCACGCCTGGGCCATCCTGCCGGCACTGGCCCTGGTGGCGATGTTCGCGACCTGGCTGTGCAACGCCATGCGCATCGGCCCGGCCGGCGCCTACCTGTTCGTGCTCGCCTGTGCCGCCAGCACCGCGATCCCGGCCGACCACCTGCCGCCCTGGCAGGCCGGCCTGCTGGTGCTGGGCGGCGGCATGGGTGCCTGGCTGCTGCACACCGTCGGCATCCTGCTGCATCCACGCAAGCCGGAGCGGCGCGCGGTGCTTGCCGCCGCCCGCGCGGTGGCCGCGGCGATCTCCGCCGACGCCAACGGGCATCCACGCGCCCGCCGGCGTGCGGCCCAGGCCCTCTACGACAGCTGGCAGATGCTGGTGGGCTTCCAGCCGATCCCGGCGCGCCCGAACGGCGAGCTGGCCCGGCTGCGCGGGATCAACCGCGAGCTGCACCAGACCTTCGCGGCCAGCCACGACCCCGACCTGCCGGCCGAACGCCGCGCACAACTCCTGCGGCACGCCGTCCAGCTGGGCGAGGAGGTCCAGCAGGAAGCGATCCGGCGTCCGCGCACGCTGCCGGCCGGCACCGTGCCGCACGGTTACCCGCGCTCCTGGACCCTGCTGCGCGAAGGCCTGGCACCCGGCTCCAACCCGCGCCGCCAGCTGCTGCGCATCGGCATCGCCTGCCTTGCCGCCGGCCTGGTCGCCGGCGCCCTGGACCTGGAGCGCGCGTACTGGGCGGTGGCCGCGGCCCTGCTGATGCTGCACCAGGGCCTGACCTGGCCGCGCACCCTGCAACGCAGCCTCGAGCGCACCCTCGGCACCCTGGCCGGCCTCGCCCTGGCCGGCGCCATCCTCTGGCTGCATCCGACCGGGCCATGGCTGGTGCTGACGGTGATGGCGCTGCAGTTCACCATCGAGATGGTGGTGGTCCGCAACTACGCGCTGGCGGTGGTGTTCATCACCAGCGCGGCGCTGACCATCGCCAGCGGCGGCCAGGCCGTGGACGACATCCCCGGCATGCTGCTGGCACGCGGCGTGGACACCGTGATCGGCTGCGGCTGCGCCCTGCTGGCCTTCCGCCTGCTGCCGCCGCGCGCCAATGCACGCACCGTGGCCTCGGAGATCGGCCAGTGCCTGCTGGCGATCCGCCGGGTCTGCCCGCACCTGGAGCGCGGCGAGGTGACCACGCCGCAGGCGCGGATCGACCGACGCGACCTGCAGCACCGCAGCTTCCTGCTGGAGCAGGCGCTGGACCAGGCCCTGGACGGCTCGGCGGAGGAGCGCCGCAGCGCCAGCGAGCACTGGCCCGCGGTCGCCGCCTGCCAGCGCCTGGTCTACCGGGTGCTGGCCGCGTGCTGGGACCTGGAACGGGAAGCAGAGGCCGAGGCGCCGGCACGGGATTCGGCCCAGGCCTCCGCCAAGGCCCTCCCGCAGGCGCCCGCGGACGATCCGGGAAGCATGGATGCGGCGGTCGAGGCCCTGTCCAGCCTGTCGCGGGCCTGGACCCACGGCGAGCCACCGCCGCGCCTGCCACACGGGCTGCCCCCGCTGTTCGCCGGCGACCTGGGTGACCTGCACCGGTTCCTGCGGCAGAAACTCCGGGCCTCCTGAGCAGGCTGGCGAAGACGGTCAGCTGGCAGTGGCACGGCGCGCCGGTCTAGCTGGTGTGCGCGTCCTCTCCAGCCTCGATGCCGTATTCGTAATGCCTAACGCCTGAACTAAGCCGCGCCGCGAAGCGGCGTCGGCTTGAATGAATTGTTAGGCATTACCAGAAAACGCTGAAATCAGGATATACCCGGCGGCGAGGACGTAACAGATGCACGTAAGCGCCATGCCAGTGACCCGAAATCGCAAGACTTCGTTCTCCTGCGACACTCCGTAGGCATGGACGAGCCGACCGAGCGCCAACAGGCTGCCAAGGGAATGAACCAGCAGACTCGGCGCACCCAGTTGCTCAGACGCTGCCATAAGGAGCAGTCCGAGCGGCACGTACTCGGCGAAGTTACCGTGGACGCGGATGGCCCGCATTAGGAGAAGATTCTTTCCGTGACCGAGCGAAACGCGGTAGCGCTGCCTAAGGCGAATGGTGCGGAAAGTGAGAAATGCGAAGAACAAGCTAAGTAGGGCAGCGTAAATAGTCCAGATCATGAAAATCTCTCCGTAATGCCTAACGTTTGAGCTCAGGCCGCGGCCCGTCAGGGCCGTCGCGCCTGCAGCGAATGGTTAGCGCGCAACGCACCTACTTGAACATGCCAATAAGGATGAGAAGACCAATTACCACCCACACCCATGTGTAGTTCTTCTTCTGCGGCGCCTTGGCCGGCGAGAGCGGAACCTTCGGCGGCTCAATTTTCAATTGAATGTGCGTGGTGCTGGAGGCCTGCGCCTCCTCCCACTCAGGCTTGAAGCCGCCGATGATGTAGCGGTTTACCTTCTTGAGGATTGGCTGAATTCCAACCGCCACCTCCTTGTAATTTCCCTTTACCTCTTCATAACTGGTTCGATATTTCCAGTTTTTGTCGGTTTTAGGATCGATGGTGGCGGGAAGCTTCTCAAGAGTTTCCAGTACTCTGGCACGATTGAGCGCTGGGCAGAGCTCATGCTCCTTAAGCGCAACCTCAAGTTCATGACGAATACGGGCCTTGTCAAAGTGCCAGACGCCATTTCCGTCAAACTGACCATAGTCCAGCCAACCACCACCCCACTCATAGACCGGCATTCCGAGTTTCTTGCAGCCCCAAATATTGGCTTCGAATTGGCGCTCTCCGTAACAGAAGGCCTCGGGCTTGAAGGCCTTCTGCCGGTTTCGGTAACAGCCCACGCCGTAATACGTAAGGTCTTTCTTTGTGGCTGCCTGCCCGTTAATGAGCATTTGAGAAGACTTCCAGCTTCCCACCAAATCAAAAATGTTGGCAATGAGCTCAACTTCTGTAAGTGGCAGCGTGATTTTGTGCTGCACCTGCTTACCTTCGCCGGCGACCTCATAGGACGGCAGCTTTTCACAGATTGCGACGGCCTTCGCATAGCCGGCTGATGTGCTGTTACCGAACGTTATCTGCACTGTGGCGACGCCCGATGCAGACACGCCCTTGGACACTTGATCTGCTTCGGTGACTGGATCACCGCACTGCGCGCAGAACTGAGAGCCCGTACTAATGCTTGCTCCGCACTTATCACATATCAGCATCTCGTATTCTCCTTTGCGCGCTAACACTCAAGTTAAGCCGACTCGTGTAGCGGAGCAAAGAACATGGCAAGCTTTTCCTGTCATGTTGTTTGCGTAGCGAAACGAGTTCGGCTTGAACGCATTGTTAGCCGTCCAGCCCGGAAACTATCAAGCCGAGTGCCCAGAAGACTAGTCCAGTTGCAGCCAGTGCAAGGAATGCTTGAATCTGAGCGCACC
>NZ_RRYK01000019.1:0-3723 GCF_003931635.1 Pseudoxanthomonas sp. SGNA-20
AGAGCACTGCTGGATTGGCATTCTGTGTCATTCGGTGGCGGCACCGTCTCCCTGCACAACGAAAACGGCATCCCGCTTCACAACCTTGGCGTGGGGTCCACGCGTCTGTTGGTTGCCGGCCTGCAGCGCAAGGCGGCGGCTCAGGCGTCAATCGTACTCTCGGACGAGCTGGAGTACGGGCTGGAGCCACACCGCATTGCGCGGTTCCTAGGTTCCCTCGGCGCCAAGGAAACTGCTGCCCCGTTGCAGGTGTTTCTCACCACCCACTCACCTGTGGCGCTGAGAGAGCTTTCTGGCAACCAACTCTTTGTGGTCCGCCGTAGCCCTCACGGTCAAGAGGTTCGCCCGATCGGTACCGGCAACGATATCCAGAGCACAATCCGCCTCTATCCCGAAGCCTTCCTGGCTGGCTCCGTGATTGTGTGCGAGGGAGCCAGTGAGGTTGGCCTGCTGCGCGGGTTGGATTTATACAGGGTGGAGCAAGGGAATGCGTCACTGGCTGCGTTAGGCGTAGCCCTCATCGACTGCGGTGGCGGGGAGCCGGATCGACCGTATGTACGCGCTAATGCCTTCCAGGCTCTAGGTTACCGGGTGATGGTATTGCGCGATGATGACAAGAAGCCCACCCCTGCGGTCGAGCAGGCATTTGTCGAAAAAGGTGGTGCCGTCGTTGCCTATCGCGCGGGCCGCGCACTGGAGGACGAGTTATTCGGAAGTCTTACGCCGGCGGCATGCCAGAAACTGATCAGCTACGCCAACGAATTGCACGGCGACCTGATTCACGAACACCTACGCACCGTCTCAAATAACAAGCTTACCGTCCAGCAAATCTGTGACGAGATCCAAAAGACGAACCTCCTGCCGGTGCAGCATAGGGCAATCCTCGGCCAGGCGGCGCGCATCCGGAAGGCGGGCTGGTTCAAGTCCATCTCATGGATGGAGGAAGCAGCGAGGACCATCGTGGCACCGGACCTACAGCTTTGCGATCAGGGCTTCCGCGCTCTGATGGACCAGATATTCGGTTGGGCCGCGGATGGATCCCATTGAAATCGACCTTCTCGCAATCGAACGCGGAACTGTTACCGCACCCGCCGGCTGCGGTAAGACACAGCTGATAGCCAACGCGCTTGCCCGTCATCGGGGCAACAAGCCCATCCTCGTGCTGACACATACGAACGCTGGGGTCGCGGCCCTGCGCAGCCGGCTGGACCGCGCCGGTGTGCCGGCAAGCGCCTATCGATTGAGCACCATCGATGGCTGGGCTATCCGTCTCATATCAACCTTTCCGGGTCGTAGCGCCCACGATCCGGAGATTTTGGGCCTGGCCGCACCTGCGCGGGATTACCCCGCAATCCGCGACGCCGCCTGGAAGCTACTGCAAGCCGGTCACGTGAGCGAGGTGCTGAAGTCCTCGTATGCACACTTGATTGTGGATGAGTATCAAGATTGTTTGGTGTCTCAGCACAACATTGTCTATTTTCTCTCGTTGATTTTGCCCACATGTGTGCTGGGCGATCCAATGCAGGCAATCTTTGGATTCGGGGGCAATGCGCTAGCTGACTGGAATAAGCACGTGTGCGCGCATTTTCCTGTTGTAGGGGAACTGACAACGCCCTGGCGCTGGCGCAACGCCGGTGCGGAATCATTGGGACAATGGTTGCTGGAGGCTCGCCGCCTGTTAGCGGCGGGACATTCGGTGGATCTGCGTAGTGGCCCACCAGCGCATGTAACCTGGGTTCAGACCGTACCGCCGAACGACCATGCCCAGCGCTTAGCCGCCGCAAGGACACCATCGCCAACCGTAGACGGGCGGGTACTCATCATTGCCGACAGCCGCAACCGAGCAGCACAGCAGAATTTTGCGAGCCTGATTCCAGGCGCTTCGACCGTTGAGGCCGTCGATCTGCAGGATTTGATCAATTTTGCCAACAGCTTTGACGTGGCCGCACCGAATGCCGTAGGGAAGTTACTGGAGTTGGCACAAAGTGCCATGACGAATGTAGGCGTAGCCGAGTTGAAGCGACGCCTGGAGGTGTTGGCGAGGGGAACCGCGAAGAATCCTCCGAGCGATGTGGAAATCCTTGCCTTGGAATTCTTGCGTACACCTTCTCTGTCTGGGGCGGCGATGCTGCTGTCTGAGCTACGTGCGCTGCCGAACGTACGTGTGCACCGACCTGCCATTTTTTACGGGGTACTCAAGGCTCTTCGAGACGCCTCGTCGGGGGTAGTCTCCTTGGCCGATGCAGCTAGGCGCGTGAGAGAGGAGAACCGACTGCTGGGGCGTCCGCTGCCCAAACGAGCCGTCGGCAGTACCTTGCTGCTGAAGGGACTGGAAGCGGAGGTGGCCGTGGTGCTGAACTCGGAGAACATGAATGCGCAAAACCTTTACGTCGCTATGACAAGAGGCTCGATGAAGTTAGTGGTGTGCAGCTCCGATCCTATAGTTGGGTAAAGTTTAGAGGCTGGAGAGCGAGAGCGGGTATGGTATTTTTCATGGTACTTGACGCTTTTCGATGTGGTAACACATTGATATATAAGAAACTGAAGTTCCCATTGATGATCGAGTGGGAGTGACCGCCCGAGCAGGCGGGGACGGTCGCCGGATTCCAGCATAGAGGTTGCACATCATGTCGGCAGACTGGTTCCCCGTGGTCTTCATCGTGTTCAAGGTCGTGGTGCTGGGCGTCGCGATGTTCTTCGCGATCAAGTGGCACCACGACAAGGACAAGATGGAAAAGGAAAAGGCGGCCCGCGAGGCTCGCGAAGCCGCCGCGCGGCAGCCCAGGGCCCCGGAGTAGGCCGGCCCCGTCCGCGGTCGGCCGGGCAGGCCGGGAGCGGACAACGGCTGGTGTCGCGGGTTTGCTAGACTTCCCGCCATTGCACGGCAGGGACGCCCTTGCAGTACCTGGTCGGACCTTCCGGTAACGATCGACGGAGCGACGCCGCTGCGCCGGTGTCGCCGTGATGGGGTACTGCAGGGGAGGGGAAGGGATGCTGGGAAGGCTGATTGCCCTGGTCGTGCTGGCGACGGTTGCGTTCGTCGCCTGGAACCGGGGCTGGACGATCGACGAGGCGCAGGTGCGCCAGTTCTACGACCGCCAGCTGGTCGCGTTCCGCGATTTCGACCACGAGGCGATGTGCAAGGACCTGGCCGGCGATTACCGCGCCAGGCTGGTCCAGTACGCCGACGGTCGCCGGTTGGGCGAGACGGTGCTCGACAGCGATGGCACCTGCGAGATGACCCGCCAGACCATGGAGGAACTGCGCCGGCTGCATGCCCGCAGCCGTGGCCTGATCGCGTTCGACGTGCGGGTGGACATCGGTTCCATCCGCGTCGCGCCGGGCCGCCGCAGCGCGACGGTGGAGGTGACCACCACGATCAAGCTGGGCGAGATGCTGATCGCCCGCAGCCGCGGCACCGAGCGCCTGTCCCGCACCTGGTGGCGCGTGCGCAGCCACGGCGGCGAAGGCCAGACCTGGTCCTACGTTTACTGAGCGGTTCCCGTCGCTGAACGACGCCGCCGCGGCGGCGCCGGTTCACGGCTGCGCGACGGGAGGTGGCGCAGCGTAGTGGCTCCCCCACGCTGGAGCCCGGCCATGTCCGACGACAGGAAGGAGGTCGGCTCGCCCGACCGCGACCGCATCAACCTCTCCGAGGACTACGAGGTCCGTTACTGGACCGAGGCGCTCGGCGTGAGCGAGCAGCAGCTGCGCGAGGCCGTG
>NZ_RRYK01000020.1:0-2151 GCF_003931635.1 Pseudoxanthomonas sp. SGNA-20
GGCCCTCCATGCGCACCGTCAGGTCGCCCTGGGCCAGGGCGGTCAGCACCGCGGACAGGCGGCTGGCGGTGTGGGCGAAGTTGTCCAGCAGGCCGTTGAGGCTGCGCGACAGCGACAGGGTGAACCCATGCTTGTCGTCCAGGCGCAGGCGCCCGGACAGGTTGCCGGCGACGGCGTCTTCGACCACGCGCGACAGTTCCTCCTCGGTCCGGACCTCCTCGGTGCGGTCCAGCCACTCGACCACGTACCCGATCACCTGGCCGGCCGCGTCCTTCACCGGGTTCACCGTCAGTCGCATGACGTGGCCGCCGACCTGGATCTGCGCCCGGTGGGTGCCTTCGAGCGCCGACAGGATGCGGGACTGGTGGGCGGGATTGCGGTGGAAGCTGTCGATGCTGCCGCCGATCAGGTTGGCCACTTCGAAGTGCGGCAGCTCGCGGCGGATATCGGCTTCGGCCCGGCCCAGGGTTTCCAGCAACGACGGGTTGGCGTAGACGATCGTGCGGTCGGCGTCGGCGATCATCACGTTGGTGGTCACGCAATCCAGCGCGGCGCGGATGCGCAGGGCCTCGCGGTCGGCCTCGCGCCCGTGCTCCAGGTGCCGCGCCAGCCGGGCGTCCAGTGCCAGCAAGGCTCCGGCCAGCGAGCCGGGCGTCACCGCCATGGCCGCGGCGTCCGCGGGCAGCGGCTGTCCGGCGGCCAGTCCGCGGGCCAGCTGCGCCAGCCGGGGTGGTTCGCCGCCCAGCTCGAGCAGTTCGCGGCGCAGCTGCGCTGCCATCGCCGCCAGCAGGGCGGCCGCAATGGCCATGCAGGCCAGCTGCAGCACGACCGTGCCGCCGGCCATGCCCTGCAGACCGGGCCCGACGAGGGCGTAGCTGGCGATCGCCGCTGCGGCCACCGCCAGCGGCAGCCAGTCGCGGTAGTACAGCAATGCCGCGACCAGCACGATCGCGCCGATGCGCAGGTCGGCCGCATCGCCGGCCTGGTGGGCCAGGGTTGCCACCAGCACCATCAGGGCCAGCGCGACCACGGCGCGGCTGGTCCGGGTGCCGCGGGCCAGCCGTCCAAGTACCACCGCCACCGCGGCCGCGGGCAGGGCTGCCAGCAAGGCCGGGCTCCATTCGCCCCGCCATGCGGCCACGCCCAGCGAGGCGGTGGCCAGGATGCAGGCCAGCGCCAGGAATCGCCGGTCCGCTGCCGCGTCCCGTTCCTGCAGGAAGTCGTGAGGTTGGCGACCCGTCAGCCTGGCCGCGGACGTTGCATGGTTCATCGGGGGGTCCTCATGGGATGGAGGCGGGAGCTGGCCTGGCCAGCAGAAGGCATGGCAATGGCCGCGCCGGGCAGGCGTGGCCGTGGCAGGCGGGCGGTGCCACGGCTCCGGTCGCCGGCGCAGCGCGGGCGGGCGGTGGTATCGGCGGGAAAAGGATGGCAAGCGACGTCCGCGGTGCCGGCAGGCAGGCGGATCAGGGCAATGCGGAAATGGGGTGGCCGCGCCCCCGGTCGTCCGGGCGTCGGCACACGTACCGGCCCTGGCCCGCGGTTGCAGGCAGGTGGGGACGGTCGCCAGGGCGGCGAATCCTGTAGCCAGCGGCACGCGGCCGCGCGCGACGGTCATCCCGGCGCGCGGGCAGGACCGCGAATCGAACACGATCACGACAGGCTCCCATGAGCCAGCACTTCAACTGCACGTACCCCTCCCAGGGTCGTATCGGGTTGATCGGCCGCAATTTGCGGGTATTTAGGTGGTTTGAGTGGTTTTAATCGCTATTGCGATCGTCCGCACTCTTTGCCGCATGGCGCGCTCAGAATTCGGCCCAGTCCGACTCCTGGTCCAGCGCGGCATTGCCTTCGGCGCGCGCCACCGGCCTGTGCCCCCGCACCGGCGCGGGCAGCGGGGTCGCGACTGCGGTCGGGCGGAACACCGGGGCGGGCAGGGGACCTGCGGCGCCGTCCTCCAGGCGGAACGCGGCGATCGCCTGGACCAGGCCGACTGCCTGTTCTTCCATGGCGCGCGCGGCGGCGGAGGCTTCCTCGACCAGCGCGGCGTTCTGCTGGGTGGTCTCGTCCATCTGGGCGATGGTGCGGCTGGCCTGGGCCACACTGTCGGCCTGTTCCTGCGAGGCGGAGGAGATCTCGGCCATGATGTCGGTG
>NZ_RRYK01000021.1:0-2067 GCF_003931635.1 Pseudoxanthomonas sp. SGNA-20
CATCCCTGGCAAGCCCTTCCGCTTGGGCCAACATGACTGGGATGCTCAAAGCGTAGCGACCCTCCCGATGAGCAGCAAACGCGTCTCGCAGTAAAGGGGCACGGGCTGCACTTTGGTCTGACACACGATCCTCAATGATGGATGCGTGCCCCCTGAAGTATTCAATAAGCCATGCCTCGGCTTCCGCAGCCTCGCCATCCTCCATCTTTTGCGCAATGGCACCGGCCCACTCGTTGACGGCGTATGGATCCAGGCACCACCCCATCGAAAGCAACACTTTGAGATGGCCGCGCGCCTCGTTGGACCAATCACGAATGAGCTCCCTCAGGTCAGGATAGGCCGTCCTGAATGTGAAGGAGCGAGCTAGCTCATCGATACCCCCGAACGTCTGCTCAAATAGTGCCTTTCCTCGATTGAACCCGCTGATCAGCGGATCATCTTGCAGTCGAGCGATGGAGCCCTGTAGATCAAAAGCGCTCTCTATCTCCTCTTTCAGCTTGTCCCTGGAATCGCGATAGTCAGGCACGTTGGCCTGCATTCTTGCCAATGGCTCAAGGATGTCGCGGACCTCGCGAAGCGGGTCTATGAGGCGCATGATCCGATCGGTTTCGCCGAACATTCGCTCCATCCGCCGCTGCTCTTCAAGTAAGCGCCGATAAATTTCGTCACTCATGCTGCCCCCGATTGGTGAAGTATTGGATCGCCCAACTTCCAACTACGTGGATGCGCCCCGAGATGGGCGCGAGCACCACTCATGAGCCTACTAGAAGGTCCTGCCTCGGGGGATTCCTAACCTGAGCGCGGAGCGCCGACAGCATCTGGGATCAGACTTTTCTTACAAAGAATGTGGGAGTCAGCTGATTTCCGGGAGACATTGGTACCCCTAGCCTTTGTCCGACCAGCAACGTGCGACGCCGACCCGAGGTCTAGGCAGTTCCCTCGCACGGGTCGCGCCCAGGCGCCGGCGCGACCGCTGGATTCCTCATCGACTCGCCCAACGCGTCGTAGACGACTCAAGGCCGCCTAGCCTTGAAGATGAATGCTTCAGTTTGCCGCCCTATTGGTCCCCTGAACACCAGTAAACGTGAGTGCCAAGGCTCTACGCTATACTTGGCGACTATGACTAAGGCTCAGCGCCAGCGCCTGATCAATGCGATCTTCTACTTTGCGAAATATACGAAGTTCGCAGGGCAAACCAAGCTGCTAAAGCTGCTCTATCTGCTCGATTTCGAACACTTCAAGCAGACTGGCCGGAGCGTGACCGGTCTTGAATATCAGGCTTGGAGGATGGGGCCGGTCCCCAAGGCGTTCCGTTCTGAATGGAAGAGCGGCTTCAGCCCCGATCTTGCTGCCCTGGTAACCATCCAGCCCGAGGAGACGATTCATTCGGTTCGGGAAACGGTTGTCCCCAATGAGGGCGCGGAGTTCGACGAAGGCGCATTCACCCCTAGGCAGCTTGCGTTGCTTGAAGACATCGCAACCACCTACAGAGACAAGCACGCCCAACAGATGGTCGATATCACCCACACTCAAAATGAGGCGTGGGACAAAGTTTGGCGCGACGGCAAAGGCCAGAACGACGTAATCCCTTACGAGCTATCTTTGGCTGCTGACTGCGGGGAGCGGGAAGATATCTTGCAGGCGGCGAATGAGTATCGTGGATTTGTCGCCGCTATCCGGAATGCAGGACACTAAGGATGGCCCCAGCTCCAGGCGAAGTCTGGCTTTGGAACGATTTCTATGTGGCTGATGACGGTAGAGCGTGCCCCAAGTACGCGGTCGTCCTAGCGATCACGCGAGGAGGAGATATCGTTCTGCGTTTGCTAACGAGTCGGTCGAACTTGAGGCCGATTGAGTGCAAATGCAGCCATGATCATCCGCCTGGCTACCACCTTGGGGTCCTTGACCCAGAGGGCCGCCTCCATGCCGAGAGCTGGGTAGATCTCCGTGATCTGGACGACATCGACCCTTCCGTTTGGCGCAGCCTCGTTGCTAGTGGAAAGCTGAGCCGGCAACTTTGCCTGGACGCCCAGTTGCTTTGCAATGCACTCGCCTGTGCTGCAGAGG
>NZ_RRYK01000022.1:0-2056 GCF_003931635.1 Pseudoxanthomonas sp. SGNA-20
ACGCTGGGCCAGCGCCCGCACCTCGGAGGCGACCACGGCGAAGCCGCGGCCCTGTTCGCCGGCACGCGCCGCCTCGACCGCGGCGTTGAGCGCAAGGATGTTGGTCTGGAAGGCGATGCCGTCGATCACCGAGATGATGTCGGCGATCCGGCGCGAGGAGGCCTGGATCTCGCCCATGGTGCTGACCACCTGGCCGACCACCTGGCCGCCCTCGGAGGCAACGCCGGCAGCGCCGATGGCCAGCTGGTTGGCCTGGCGCGCGTGCTCGGCGTTCTGCTTGACCGTGGAGGTGATCTCCTCCATCGACGCGGCGGTTTCCTCCAGGTTGGCGGCCTGCTGCTCGGTGCGGCGCGACAGGTCGTCGTTGCCGGCGGCGATCTCGGTGGCGCCGGTGCTGATCGCGGCGGAGGCGTCGCGGATCCGGCTCACGATCGTGGCCAGCTGTTCGACCGTGGCGTTGGCGTCGTCGCGCATCTGCGCGAACACGCCGCGGAACTCGCCTTCCATGCGCACGGTCAGGTCGCCCTGGGCCACGGTGCGCAGCAGGGCGGAGAGCTGGTCCAGGTTGCGCTCGGTGGTCTCCATCAGCAGGTTGAGCCCGGCCACCATGGCGTGGAACTCGTGCTGGAAGGCGCCGGCGTCGCCACGCTGGGAGAAGTCGCCGGCCGCCGAGGCCGCGACCAGGCCCTGGATCTGGGCGTTGATCGCGGCCAGGTTGCGCTTGCAGGTATCCATGGCCTCGGTGATCGCGGCGCGCTCGCCGGGCAGGCGGTCCATGTCCTGGGACAGGTCGCCGACCGCGTACTGGCGCATCACCTCCACCGCGCGCAGGGTCACGGCGATGTGCTGGTGCACCAGCGCGTTGGCGTCGCGCACCATCAGCCCGTAGTCACCGGGGAAGCCGCTGTCGTCGATGCGGTAGCTGGTCTCGCCGGCCTCGTGCCGGCGCGCCATCTCGCGCTGGGCCTCGATCACCGCGCGCAGGCGCTGCTGCATTTCCTCGATGGAGTCCAGCATCTGGCCCATCTCGTCCTTGCCGTGCTCGCCCATGCGCACGTGCAGGTTGCCGCTGGACACGCCGCGCACCGCGGCCAGGGCGCGGTTGGCCGCGTCCAGCACCGAGCCGCCGATGGCCCAGCCGGCGAACAGGGTGATCAGCACCAGCAGGCCGCCAGCCACGGTCATCACCGCGGTGAACTTCAGCGCCTGCACCTGCGGCACGTCCAGGTAGGTGCCGGTGGCGACCACCCAGCCCCAGGGTTCGTACAGCGCGGCGTAGGAGCTCTTGTTGACGTCGCGGTCGGTGCCCGGCTTGGCCCAGGCGTAGTCGACGAAGCCGCCGCCGGCCTCGGCCGCGCGCACCAGGGCGGGGAACACCGCCTTGCCCTCGGCGCTGGCCACCTCGGCCACCGGCTTGCCTTCCAGGTCCGGGCGCTGCGGGTGCATCAGCATCCGCGACTGGCGGTCGAGCACGAAGATGTAGTCCACGCCGCCGGAGGCGCGCATCACCCGCAGTGCGTCGAGCGCCGCGGTCCTGGCGGCGGCTTCGTCCATCTGTCCGGCCTCGGCTTGCGCGGCGTACTGGCCGACCACGCCCAGTGCCATCTCCGCCTGGGTGCGGGCCGCGTGGCGGTGGGCGTCGGTCAGGTCCAGGTACTGCAGGCGCGCGGCCACCACCGACAGCGCGATGATGCCCAGCGCGACGAACGCCGCCTGCATCAGGAACTTGCGCTTCATCGAATGGTTGGCGAGGAACCGGCGGAGCAGGGACGGGACGTTCATTCGCGCGGACTTCTACGGGTTGCCGGCTATATCGGCCGGAACCGGGGATTCTTTCGTGGAAGGGGCAAAAAACAGGGGCCCCGGACGTGCCGGGGCCCCTGCCTGTGGCGGACGCGGCCCGGGCTCAGAACTCGGCCCAGTCGGCCTCGTTGATCACCGTGGCGGCCTGCGGGCTGCGGCCGGCCGGGCGCGCGGCCTGGGCCTTGTGCACCGGGAACGGCACGGCCACGGCGGCCGGCGCGGCGGCCGGGGACGGCACGTCCAGCCCGCCCTG
>NZ_RRYK01000023.1:0-1850 GCF_003931635.1 Pseudoxanthomonas sp. SGNA-20
CGCCTTCCATGCGCGCGGTCAGGTCGCCGCGGGCGATGGCCTGGAGCAGGGCGGACAGTTCGCCCAGGTTGGCGTTGGTGGTCTCCATCAGCCGGTTCAGGCCACCGATCATCGCGCGGAAGTCGTGCTCGAAGCGCGCCTCGTCGCCCCGCTGGCTGAAGTCGCCCTCGGCCGCCGCGTCGGCCAGGCGGCGGATCTCGCCGTTGATGGCCGAGAGGTTGCCCTTGATGCCGTCGACGGTCGCGGTCATCGCCGCCTTTTCGCCGGGCAGGCGCTGCATGTCCACGCTGAAATCGCCGATCGAATAGTGCTTGAGCACCTCCAGCGCGCCGAGGATGGTCTCCACGTGGGAGGCGACCAGGGCATTGGAGGCCGCGGCCATCGTGCCGTATTCGCCCGGGAAGGCGGCCGCGTCGATCCGGTAGCTGATGGTGCCGGCCTCGTGCTGCCCGGCCAGCTCGCGCTGCGCGGCGATCACCGCCTGCACCTGCTGCTGCATGCGCTGCATCGAGCGGGCCAGGACCGCGGGCTCGTCGCGGCCGCGGGTGTCGATCTGGTTGTCCAGCCTGCCGTCGGCGATGCCGTCGGCGACGCGGACGGCATCGGTCAGCGGAATGGTCAGGCTGCGGGTGATCAGGTACGCGGCCAGCGCGCCGAGCACGATGCTCAGTGCGCCGAACGCCAGCACCAGCTCGCGGGTCCGGGCCTCGACCTCCAGGTAGGCCTCGCGGCTCTGCAGCGAAAGCTCGTCCTGGCGCTTGGCAAGCTTGGCGATTGCCTGGTTCCAGGCCACCGCGCGGGGGCGCAGTTCGTTGAGCAGCACGTCGATGGCGGCGTCGAAATCGCCGGTCTTCATGAATCCGTCGAGCCTGGCGGTGGACTCGTCGGCGATGCGGCGCTTCTCGAGGATGTCCTGCACCATGCGCTCGCCCACTTCGTCGCGCGGGAGCTTGAGGAACTCGTCCCAGGCCTTGTCGTAGTCCACGAACAGGCTCTGCGCGTAGGCGTAGTCCTCGTCGAAGTCGGCGCCGCGCTTGATCAGCATCAGGCGCCGCTGCATCAGCACGCTGTTGTTCGTGTTGAGCATGCTGTTGAGCAGGCGCATCTTCGCCATGTTGACGTCGACGACCTGCCCGAACTGCGCCGACGTTCGGCCGTTGCCGTGCATGACCACGGCCAGGATCCCGGCGATCAGCAGCAGCAGCAAGCCGAAGCCCGCGGCAAGGCGCGGACCCACCTTCAGTTTCCTCAGGGCAAACATCGCATCCTCTCTGTGACGTGGTACCGGAGGAAGCGGCGGTCGCGGGGGTTTTCTTTAGGCGCAAGCACGACCCGGATGCGCACCTTGTGATGGAGCGCCCCGATCGGGCAATTGGCCAGCGCGGATTGATGCGGATCAATGAAATGCGATGTTTGCGGTGCTAGTTAACGACCGCGGAGGCGCATTCCTTTAATGCCCGCCAAGGGCGGCTGGATCCTTGCCTTGTCGCGGCCGCGGCCACGATGCCCCGCCGCAAGGAAGGCAGGGGGGAAGAAACAACGCCGGCCCCGTTGCGGAGCCGGCGTCGACCGGAACGAAGCCCCTTCCCGGGGCTGGCACCTAGAACTCCTGCCAGGCATCCACGGCGGCAACGCCGGGCCTTGCGGAGTTGCCGGCGCGCGAGGCGGACGGGGCGGCCAGGCGGAACGCAGCGACCGCTTCGGCCAGCTGGCTGGCCTGTTCCTCCATCGCGCGCGCGGCGGCGGAGGCTTCCTCCACCAGCGCGGCGTTCTGCTGGGTAGCCTCGTCCATCTGCACCAGGGTCTGGCTGACCTGCTCGATGCCCGCCGCCTGCTCCTGCGAGGCGGCG
>NZ_RRYK01000024.1:0-1294 GCF_003931635.1 Pseudoxanthomonas sp. SGNA-20
GGCCTGACCGCGGCATTCCAGTCCGACGCGGCGGTGACCGGCTTCAACGTGGCCTCGATGCTGCTGGGCTGCGCGGTGGGCGCCTGGTTCGCCGGCACCCTGGCCGACCGCTATGGCCGGCGCACCATGCAGCTGTGGGCGGCGGTGTTCTTCATCGTCTCGGCCTGGGGCTCGGGCATCGCCACCTCCTCGGCCGAGTTCGTGGTCTACCGGGTGCTGGGCGGCCTGGCGGTGGGCGCGGCCAGCGTGCTGTCGCCGGCGTACATCGCCGAGGTGGCGCCGGCGCGCTACCGCGGCCGGCTGGCGACGCTGCAGCAGATCGCGATCATCTCCGGCCTGTTCTTCTCGTTCCTGAGCAACTGGTGGCTGGCGCGGCACGCCGGCGCCTCGACCGAGGTGCTGTGGTGGGAGTACGAGGCCTGGCGCTGGATGTTCTGGGCCGAGCTGGTGCCGGCGTTCCTGTTCCTGGTGGCGCTGTTCTTCATCCCGGAGAGCCCGCGCTACCTGGTGGCGCGCGGGCTGAAGGACAGGGCCGGCAAGGTGCTGGCGCGGCTGTACGGGGCCGAGGTCGGGGTGCGCAAGCTGGTCGAGATCGACGCCTCGCTGGCCTCCGACCACCACCGGCCGCGGCTGTCGGACCTGGTGAGCAAGGTGACCGGCAAGGTGCGGCCGATCGTGTGGGTGGGCATCGGCCTGGCCACGTTCCAGCAGCTGGTGGGCATCAACGTGGTGTTCTATTACGGCGCGGTGCTGTGGCAGGCGGTGGGCTTCTCGGAGAACGACGCGCTGCTGATCAACGTGCTGTCCGGTGCGCTGAGCATCGGCGCGTGCCTGGTGACGGTGGTGCTGATCGACCGGGTGGGGCGCAAGCCGCTGCTGTGGATCGGCTCGGTGGGCATGGCGGTGACGCTGGCGGTGGTGGCGTGGGCGTTCTCGACCGGGACGCTGGACGCGGCCGGCAAGCTGCAGCTGCCGGGGCAGATGGGCGTGGTGGCGCTGGTGGCGGCCAACGCCTACGTGGTGTTCTTCAACGCCTCGTGGGGCCCGGTGATGTGGGTGATGCTGGGCGAGATGTTCCCCAACCAGATCCGCGGTTCGGGCCTGGCGGTGGCGGGCCTGGCGCAGTGGGTGGCGAACTTCGTGATCACCTGGACGTTCCCGATGCTGCTGGCGGGCATCGGCCTGGCGGCGGCCTACGGGTTGTACGCGGCGGCGGCGTTCCTGTCGGTGTTCTTCGTGCTGCGGTTCGTGCGCGAGACCCGCGGCCGCGAGCTGGAGCAGATGCAGGGATGAG
>NZ_RRYK01000025.1:0-1079 GCF_003931635.1 Pseudoxanthomonas sp. SGNA-20
CGTTGTATTCCCGGCGCCAGGTTTCGATGACGGTCCGGGCGTGCAGCAGGTGGGTGAACCAGTGTTCGTTGAGGCACTCGTCGCGCAGGCGGCCGTTGAACGACTCGACGTAGGCGTTCTGGTTCGGCTTGCCCGGTTGGATCAGGCGCAACTGCACGCCACGCGCGTGCGCCCAGGTGACCATCGCCTTGCCGCAGAACTCCTTGCCGTTGTCGGTGCGGATCACCTGCGGCAGCCCGCGCGAGCGCGCCAGACGTTCGAGCACGCGCGTCACGCCAAGTCCTGAGATCGCACGCTCCACCTCGATCGCGACCGCTTCGTGGGTGGCGTCATCGACGATCGTCAGGCACTTGATGACGCGCCCGTCGGCGGTGCGGTCGAACACGAAGTCCATCGACCACACCTGATTGGCCGCACTCGGCCGCACCAGCGGCTGGCGCTCGCCCGGCAATATCTTCTTGCGCTTGCGCCGCCGCACCTGCAGCCTCGCTTCCTGATACAGCCGTTCAACGCGCTTGTAGTTCACGAGCAACCCCGCTTGCCTGAGTTTGAGGTGGATCATCCCGACGCCGTAGCGTTTGTGCCGCTGCGCCAGCGCCAGGATCCGCGCCCGCAGTTCGACATTGCGGTCCGGACGCGGCGCATAGCGGTAGGCGCTGGCGCTCATGCGCACCACCGCCAGCGATCGTCGCTCGCTCAGTCCCTTGCCCACCAGATGCCGCACCAGCTCGCGCCTGGCCGGTGCGGTCACCACTTTTTTCGCAGGGCGTCCTTGATCACGTCGTTCTCGAACATCTGCTCGGCCAGCAGCTTCTTCAGCCGCGTGTTCTCCGCCTCCAGCTCCTTGAGCCGCTTGGCCTCCGGCACGCTCATGCCGCCGAACTTGCTGCGCCACAGGTAGTACGAGGCTTCGCTGAAGCCGTGCCGGCGGCACAGGTCCTTCACCGCCACGCCAGCCTCGGCTTCACGCAGGAAGCCGATGATCTGCTCTTCGGAAAAGCGCTTCTTCACGTCCAATCTCCGTCTCGTTGGGGATTGGACTCCAAATCGCCGTGCTACTCAAAACCGGGGGGACGTCG
>NZ_RRYK01000026.1:0-664 GCF_003931635.1 Pseudoxanthomonas sp. SGNA-20
CCCCGAAGCCTCAAATTGATTGCCGCTTTTCGAACTCTACCGGAGGCAGGCCATCGTTGTGCCCGTGCTGCCTGCGGGTGTTGTAGAACATCTCGATGTAGTTGAAGACGTCGGCCTTGGCCTCGTCCCGGGTGGCGTAGATCCGGCGCCTGATGCGCTCGCGCTTGAGGAGCTGGAAGAAACTTTCGGCGACCGCGTTGTCATGGCAGTTGCCGCGGCGGCTCATGCTGCTGACCAGGCCGTGGGCTGTCAGGAAATCCTGCCAATCGTGGCCGGTGTATTGCGTTCCCTGATCGGAGTGAATGAGCAGTCCGGCGGGCGGCTTGCGGCGCCACACCGCCATCATCAACGCCTGCAGCATCAGGTCGGTGTGCAGGGTCGATCCCATCGCCCAGCCGACGATCTTCCGGGAGAACAGGTCCATGACCGCCGCCAGGTACAGCCAGCCTTCGTGGGTGCGGATGTAGGTGATGTCGGTGACCCAGGCACGATTGGCGGCTACGGGGTCGAACTGCCGTGCCAGATGGTTGTCTGCGACCACGGCCGGCTTGCCTCCGCGCATGCCGGGTCGGCGGCGATAACCAACTTGCGCCCGCAAGCCTTCGCCACGCATCAGCCGGGCCACCCGGTGCTTGCCGCAGCGCTCGCCCAGATCACGCAAGTC
>NZ_RRYK01000027.1:0-603 GCF_003931635.1 Pseudoxanthomonas sp. SGNA-20
CGTAAGCTTCCCCGTCAAGCAGGCATTTCAAAAGTAGAACTTCCGGCGACGCGTTGGCGGTACTCGGCCGGGGTCAGATCGCCGAGCGAATCGTGGGGACGCTCCTCGTTGTACTCGAGCATCCACCAGTACGCGGCCTCGCGCACGTCGTCGAGGCGGGTGAACAGGTGCTGGTCCAGGACCTCCTCGCGGAAGGTCCGATTGAAGCGTTCGATGTAGGCGTTCTGGTTGGGCTTGCCGGGCTGGATGTACCGGATGGCCATGCCGTTGAGCTTGGCCCACTGCACGAAGGCCTCGCCCAGGAACTCCGGGCCGTTGTCGGTACGCAGGACCTGCGGCAGGCCGTGGTCGCGCTTGAGCTGCTCGAAGATGCGGACCAGGCGCGTGGACGAGATCGAGGTGTCGACCTCGATGTGCAGCGCCTCGCGGTTGAAGTCGTCGACCACGTTGAAGGTCCGGAAGCGGCGGCCACACGCCAGCGCGTCGGCCATGAAATCCGCTGACCAGACGGCATCGGGCAGCAGGGGAACGTAGAGCGGTACGCGTTCGCGCTTGGGCAGCCGCTGCTTGGCCTTGCGGCGCAGATTGAGCTTCATCGCCTTG
>NZ_RRYK01000028.1:0-595 GCF_003931635.1 Pseudoxanthomonas sp. SGNA-20
CGGATGTCGTTGCCGGAACGGCGGCGGCGCGGCCGGCGGCGGGGAATGTTCAAACCCAGCTGGCGCCACAGGCGCCGCACCCGGGCCTCGCCCAGGTCCAACCAGGCCGCCATGCGGCGATACCCGAACCGCGGCACCTTCGGCGACGCGGCCAGCAGCCGCTCGGCCACCGCCTGGTCCTTGGCGGCCTGGCGCGGGGCGTAGCTGGCGATGCGGCGGCTCAGGCCCAAGTAACGAAGGGCCTTTCGCTGCGAGATACCCCGACGGACCAGCACCTGGACCGTGTCGCGTCGTTCCGACGGGGTCATCATTTTTTTCGGACGATCTCCTTCATCCCGTCGATGACCAGCATCTGCTCGGCCACCAGCCGCTTGAGCCGGGCGTTCTCGGACTCGAGGTCCTTGAGCCGCCGGGCGTCGGGCACGTCCAGGCCACCGAACTTGTTGCGCCAGCGGAAAAAGGTCTGCTCGGTCAGGTTGTGCTTCTTGCACAGGGCCTTGATCGACATGGCGCCGACCTCGGCCTCGCGCAGGATGCCGATGATCTGCTCGTCGGTGAATCGCTTCTTCATGGAGCTCTCCTTGCCTGTTAAGGG
>NZ_RRYK01000003.1:0-372537 GCF_003931635.1 Pseudoxanthomonas sp. SGNA-20
CGACGCGGCGATCGGCCCGGCCTTCATCGCGCCGGGTAGCCCCTGGCAGAACGGGTTCGTCGAGAGCTTCAACGGCAAGCCTCGGGACGAGCTTCTGAACCGGGAATGGTTCCGCAGCCGCGCCGAAGCGAAGGTGCTGATCGAACGCTGGCGGCAGTTCTACAACGAGCAGCGGCCGCACAGCGCCCATGGCTACAAACCCCCGGCGACCGTTCGCCGGAACTGGTCCGAACCCGATACCATCCACCCCGGACTCACTGCCTGATTGGCTACAAGTTCCATACTCAGGTCAACGCGGTCGTCCATTCGGCCACGATCTGCTGGCCGGGTCGGCCGTGGCCATGCAGCGGAGGCCGCCGCTCATTTCCTTTGGAGCAATCGTCATCAGTTCCGGGGTGTTGGCCTCTGGATTGCGCCGGCGGGCGCTGCCTACAGTCCATGAGCGCCAGCGCAGCGCGTCGACGGATGCAAGCCGGCGGAACCTTCCTCCGCCACGGGAACCGACATGAGGCATGCATACCGCTCCATCCTCCGCCACGGACTGGCCCTGCTGCTGGCGCTGTGCGCCGCGCATGCGCTGGCCGGCACGGTCGCGCCCGCCGAGGGCCTGTGGCGCGGCGAGTTCACCGTCAACGGCGAGGCGCTGCCGTTCAACTTCGAGTTGGCCGGGCTGGAAGGCGCGCAACCGCGCCTGGTGCTGCTCAACGGCAGCCGCCGCGACGAGTTCGAGGTCGAGAAGCTGGCCGGTGGCGGCATCCGCGCGGTGATGAACACCTACGACGCCGCGCTCGAGGCCACGGTGGAGGAGGGTTCCGGCGGCAAGCGCCTGGTCGGGCACTACCGCGACCTGGTCCCGAAGCGCAACGGCGCCAACGACCTGCCGTTCACCGCCGAGCATGGCCAGGCCTGGCGCTTCGTGCCGCCGGAGCGGGATGCCGGCAGCGCCGCCAACCTCGACGGCAAGTGGGCCATCCTCAACCGCGACCGCAGCGCCGGGCCCAACCAGGTCGCGCTGCTGCGGCAGGAAGGCACGCGCCTGGCCGGGGTGTTCATGACCGTCGTGGGCGATACCCGCGAGCTGGAAGGCGTGGTCCAGAGCGACCGCTTCTGGCTGTCGCACTTCAGCGGGCCCAGCCCGGTGCTGGTCCGCGGCACCATTGAGGACGGCCAGATCCAGGGCGCGATCAGCTTCGGCATCTACAACGTGGCCAGGTTCGAGGGCCACCGCAGCGACGAGGTGGAACTGCCCGATCCTTACCGCCTCACCTACCTCAAGGATGGCCGCCGCAGCATCGACTTCAGCTTCCCCGACCTGGAGGAGCGGCCGGTGTCGCTGCGGGATGACAAGTACCGCGGCAAGGTGGTGATCGTCGAGGTGATCGGCACCTGGTGCCCCAACTGCACCGACCAGACCCGGTTCCTTGCGCCCCGGTTCCGCGAGAACCGGCAGCGCGGGGTGGAGGCCATCGCCGTGGCCTTCGAGCAGGAGGACAGCTTCGAGTACTTCCAGCAGCGCCTGCGCAAGTTCCGCGACTTTTTCGACATCCACTACGACATCGTCCACGGCGGCGTGGCCGACAAGAAGCTGGCCACCGAGAAGCTGCAGGGCCTGAACTACATGGCCGCGTTCCCGACCACCATCGTGATCGACCGCCGCGGCGAGGTGCGCGAGATCTATACCGGCTTCACCGGCCCGGTCACCGGCGGCTACTACGAGGAGTACGTGGCCCGCTTCAACGCGTTGATGGACGAGCTGCTGGCCGAGCCGGATCCCTACGCGGCCACCGCGGGGCAGTGATGAGCCGCTGCCCGCCGCCGCCCTGCCGCCCCGCGCGATGTAGCCGCGCCGCGCGCGCGGCCTGATCCGGCGCCACCCCGGTCCCGCCAGGGCTGCCGTTCGCGGCGGCCATGGCCCCGCCTTGCCTGATGAAACCCACAGGAATGTCCATGTCCGCATTGCATCCGCGCTCCACGCTCCCGCTTCCCCGTCCCATCGCCGCCCTGGCCCTGGCCCTGGCGCTGGCGCTTGCCGCCTGCGGCGGCCGCGATGCCGCCGCCGGGTCCGTGGCCGGTACTGCCGCCGCTCCCGCGCCGGAGCCCGCCGCCGACCCGGCCGCTGTCCACCAGGAGATCCTGGTGCTGGACGGGCACGCCGACGTGCTGCTGCCCGACACGCCGAAGCGCTACTGGCTGCCGGACGGCGGCAAGCGCACCAGTTTCGAGCGGGTGCGCCAGGGCGGGGTGGACGCGATCGTGTTCTCGATCGCGGTCGGCCCGGGCCCGGAGGACGCGCAGGGCCTGGCCAAGGCCCGCCAGGACGCCGAGGCCAAGCTGGCGGCGGTGCAGGAATGGATCGCCGGCAGCGGCGGCCAGGCGGAACTGGCGCGCAGCGCCGACGACATCGAGCGCCTGCACCGCGAGGGCAAGGTGGCGGTGCTGCTCGGCTTCCAGAACGCACGCATCCTCGGCACCGACCTGGCCGCGTTCGACCGCTTCCACCAGGCCGGCGTGCGCGTGGCCGGGCTCGCCCACGCCGGGCACAACGCGTTTGCCGACTCCTCGCGGCCGCAGGACGGCGTGGCCGAGCGCCACGGCGGGCTCAGCGAGCTGGGCCGCCGGGCGGTGGCGCGCTTCAACGACCTGGGCGTGCTGATCGACGTATCCCAGCTGACCCCGGCGGCGCTGAAGCAGACCGTGGAGCTGAGCCGGGTGCCGGTAGTGGCCACCCATTCCAACGCCCGCGCCCTGGTCGACAACAGCCGCAACCTCAGCGACGGGGAACTGGACCTGATCAAGGCCAAGGGCGGCGTGGTCCTGGTGACCCCGTTCAAGCCCTACCTGCGCGCGCCGGACGACGCCTGGCGCGCGAAGATCGCCCGCCTGCGCGCGGAGTTCGGCCTGCCGGAGCAGTTCGCGGTGGCCAACGAGGGCAGCGACGCGCAGGATGCGCCGACCCGCGAGCGCTTCCACGACGCGCTCAAGCAGAACGAGCAGCCGGCCACCCTCTCCGACCTGGTCGACCACCTGGACTACATCGCCAGGCGCATCGGCGTGGAGCACGTCGGGATCGGCAGCGACTTCGACCACGGCGCCGGCGTCACCGGCTTCGACAGCGAGGCCGACGCGGCCAACGTCACCGCCGAGCTGCTGCGCCGCGGCTACACGCGCGAGCAGGTCGCCGCGATCTGGGGCGGCAACTTCCTGCGGGTGGTGCGTGCCGCCGAAGCCGGCCGCCGCCAGGGCTGATCCCCTTCCCGGGCGGCCGCCGCGGCCCGCGCGGCGCCGCCCCCTGCCGAGGAATTCCCCCGCATGAGCAATTCCCCGCGGGCCAGCGTGCTGGCCCTTTCCATCAGCCTGCTCCTCGCCATCCCCGACCTGCACGCGGCCGGGGGCGGCGAGCCGGAGCCCGGCGGCAGCGGCGCCGCCACCACCCTGGACCGGGTGACCGTCACCGGCGCCCGTGCCGCCGGCCGCACCATCGGCAACAGCCCCGCGCCGATCGACGTGATCAGCGCGCAGGAACTGGAAAGCACCACCCGCACCGACCTGTTCGAGGCGCTCAACGCCACCCTGCCGGCCTGGAACACGCCGGTGCGCGCCAACGCCACCGACCTGGGCAGCATGGTCCGCGTCGGCCAGCTGCGCGGCCTCAGCCCCAACCACACCCTGGTGCTGGTCAACGGCAAGCGCTGGCACACCACCGCCCTGTTCGGCGCCGGCGGCCTGACCGGGCAGGCGCCGGTGGACCTGGCCACCTTCCCGACCGGCGCGATCCAGCGGATCGAGGTCCTGCGCGACGGTGCCTCGGCGCTGTACGGCTCGGACGCCATCGCCGGCGTGGTCAACATCATCACCAGCCGCCAGGCCGAGGGCGGCGAGGTGGCCTACCGCTACGGGGTCAACGACGGCGGGGAGGGCGGGCTGCACACCCTCACTGCCAGGGCCGGGTTCGGCCTGGGCCGAGAGGGCTACATCAACTTCGCCCTCCAGTACGACGACCAGGACCCGACCATCACCAGCAGCCCGGTGCCGCTGGACTATCCGCTGTTCTTCCTGCGCGACGCCGACGGCAACCCGGTCGTGCCCGGCGGCTCGGTGTGGCGGCCGCAGATCCCCGCAGGCGCCAGCCTCGACCCGCGCGAGTACGAGGTCGACCGCGGCAAGTGGCGCTGGCCGATCAATGGTCGCCGCAAGTCCCGGCTGCGCGGCTTCACCGCCAGTGCCGGCACCCCGCTGGGCGAGTCGCTGGAACTGTTCGCCTTCCTCAACCACGCCGGCCGCCAGGCCTGGGCACCGCAGTTCTACCGGCCGGTGTGGCGCGACGAGGTGGTGCGCGCGATCCATCCGGACGGCTTCCAGCCGAAGGAGGAGATCAGGGAGCAGAGCGTGGGTGCCACCCTCGGCCTGCGCGGCACGCTGGCCGCGGACTGGGAATGGGAAGCCAGCGTCACCAACGGCCACGACGCGATCCGCGCCTACATCCACGACTCGATCAACCCGACCTTCGGCCTGGACAGCCAGACCAGCTTCTACCTGGGCAAGGTGCGCTACGAGGCCACCACCTGGAACCTGGACCTGCGCCGCGGCTTCGAGGTGGGCCTGGCCGGGCCGCTGGAACTGTCGCTGGGCGCCGAGGCGCGCCGGGAGTCCTACCGCAAGTGGGCCGGCGATCCGCAGTCCTACACCCATGGCGGCGCGGTGATCCTGGACGGCCCCAACGCCGGCAAGCCCTTCAGCCGCGCGGTGGGCTACTCGCAGGCGCTGGCCGGGTTCAGCCCGGAAGACGCGGTGCAGGTCGAGCGCGACAACTGGGCGGTGTACGCCGGCCTGTCGCTCAACCCGGTGCGGCGCTGGACCGTGGACCTGGCCGCGCGCCACGAGGACTACGAGGACTTCGGCACCGCCTCCACCTGGCGCGTTTCCTCGCGCGTGGAGCTGGGCCGGCGCTGGGCCGTGCGCGGCACCGCCAGCACCGGGTTCCAGGCGCCGGCGCTGGCCGCACAGGCGCACAAGTTCACCCAGAACTCGCCGGCCGGCGTGACCTACACCCTGCAGGTCGGTTCGCCGCAGGCGCAGGCCCTGGGCGCGCGCCCGCTGCGGCCGGAGGAATCGGAGAACTACAGCCTGGGCATCGTGTTCCAGCCCTGGGACGGCGCCACCGCGGCGGTGGACGTCTACCGCATCGACGTGGACAACCGCATCGCCACCTCCACCTCGATCTCCGGCGACAGCTACCCGGGCGCGCTGCCGTTGCTGCAGTCGCTCGGCTACGGCCCGGCCGACGCGGTGTCCTACCTGCTCAACGCCGCGCATACCCGCAACGAGGGCGTGGAAGCCACGTTCGAGGCCGCCAGCGACTTCGGCCGCTTCGGCAGCGTGCGCTGGACCGCGGCGGGCAACTGGACCCGCGGCGAGCTGCGCGGCGTGGCGCCCACCCCGGACGTGCTGGCCGACTACGGCGTGCCGGTGTTCAGCCGCAGCAACGCCAACCTCCTGCTGCTGCTGTCGCCGAAGAGCAAGCAGGTGCTCAGCGCCGACTGGCGCCTGGGACGCTGGAGCGCGCTGCTGCGCCTGACCCGCTACGGCTCGCTGGAGCGCTACGGCGTCCCGGTCGGGCGCCCGGCCTCGGAGGAGGTGGCGTACACCATCGACCCGATCTGGCTGACCGACCTGGACCTGGGCTTCCAGGCCAGCGAACGCCTGCGCCTGTCGCTGACCGCCAACAACCTGTTCAACCGCCTGCCGGAAAAACTGCCGCAGGCCCTGGTCCAGCCGGGCCAGTACTACGCGTACCCGGTCAACGGCCCGGTGTCCGGCGACGGCGGGTTCTATTCGGCCAGCGTGGAGTACCGCTGGTAGCGGCGGGTGCGCGGCGCCCCGCACCCGGCCGGCGGTTCCGTGGGGCGGCCGGGTGCGGCGGCGACCCGCCGTTCAGCCGGGCGGTTAGAACTGCCGCGGGCGATCGGGGACAATTCCCGCTCCCCACCGGTCCCCGCCATGCCTGCCGTTCCCGCTTCCTACGCCGCTTCCGCCCGCCTCTCCGTCGCCCCGATGATGGACTGGACCGACCGCCACTGCCGGGTGTTCCACCGCCTGCTGGCGCCGCATGCGCGGCTGTACACCGAGATGGTGCACGCCAACGCGGTGGTGCTCGGCGACCGCGGGCGGCTGCTGGGCTTCGACCCGGCCGAGCACCCGGTGGCGCTGCAGCTGGGCGGCAGCGAGCCGGAGGTACTGGCGCAGGCCACCCGGATCGGCGTGGAGTGGGGCTACGACGAGGTCAACCTCAACTGCGGCTGCCCCTCCGACCGGGTCCAGGCCGGCCGCTTCGGTGCCTGCCTGATGCGCGAGCCGGGGCTGGTGGCCGAGTGCGTGGCGGCCATGATCGAGGGTGCCCGCGCCGACGGCCGCGAGGTGCCGGTAACGGTGAAGTGCCGGCTGGGCGTGGACGAGGACCACGAGTACGAGCGCTTCGCCGCCTTCGTCGAAGCGGTGGCCGCGGCCGGTTGCCGCACCTTCGTGGTGCATGCGCGCAATGCCTGGCTGCAGGGGCTGTCGCCCAGGGAGAACCGCGAGGTGCCGCCGCTGCGCTACGAATGGGCCTGGCGGCTCAAGCGCGAGCGTCCGGACCTGGAGGTGCTGGTCAACGGCGGCATCGCCTCCGAGCCACAGGTCCAGGAGCAGCTGGCGCACGTGGACGGGGTGATGCTGGGCCGCGCCGCCTACCACGATCCCTACCTGCTGCACCGGCTGGACGTGGCCCTGTACGGCGGCGAGCTGGCCGGACGCGCCACCCTGCTGCGCCGCCTGCGCCCCTACGTGGAGCGGCAGCTGGCCTCGGGCCTGCCGCTCAAGCACGTGGTGCGGCATGTCCTTGGCCTGTTCCATGGCCAGCCCGGCGGCCGCCTGTTCCGCCAGGTCCTCAGCGAGGGCGCGCACCGTCCTGGTGCAGGCTGGGAGCTGGTGGAGCAGGCGCTGGATGCCACCGCCGGCGCGACCGCGGTGGCCTGAGCGGATCCCGCGCGAACCGCCGGGAAAATGGCGGCTTGTTGCGCTGAACGGCCGCCGGTGGCATGTGGATAAGTTCAGACCGGATTCACTGCATTCTCACGAACATGCCTTTCCAGCCAAGGGTCTGGCCTCGACGCATGTTTTCGTGCGTGGAAGCCGTATCAAAGACCCACGCCGTTAGTTAGGATTGCAACGATGTTCGCTCCGCGCCGCCTCGTCACCGCCCTGCTGCTGGCCGGCCTGCCCCTCGTGGCGGCGGCCCGGCCGCCCGTGGTCGGGCCGGAGGCCGGCGCGCGCGCCGGCGGGCCGCCCCGTGCCGAGCGCCCGCAGCGGGACGCGCAGGAAGCCGGCGCCGCCGAGCTGCGGGCATCGCGCCGCTCGCTCTCGGAGGCAGTACGCTTCGTGCAGCGCTCCACCGGCGGCCAGATCCTGGGCGCCGAGCTGGTGCCCTACGAGGGGCGCAACATCACCCGCGTGAAGTACATGGACGATCGCGGCCGGGTCCGCTATATGGATGACCCGGGCCCCGGCGAGCGGGGCCGCCGCGCATCGCGACGCGACGATCACGAAACCCGCTAGACGATGGGGCCCCGGCCAAAGGCCGGTCCCACACTGCAACTCAGGGAGAGTGCATGCGAATCCTTCTGGTCGAAGACGAGGCCCCGCTGCGGGAGACCCTGGCCGCGCGCCTCAAGCGCGAGGGCTTCGCGGTGGATGCCGCGCAGGACGGCGAGGAAGGCCTGTACATGGGGCGCGAGGTCCCGTTCGACGTGGCCATCATTGACCTGGGCCTGCCCAAGATGTCGGGCATGGAACTGATCAAGGCGCTGCGCGACGAGGGCAAGAACTTCCCGGTGCTGATCCTGACCGCGCGCTCGAGCTGGCAGGACAAGGTCGAGGGCCTCAAGCAGGGCGCCGATGACTATCTGGTCAAGCCGTTCCACGTCGAGGAGCTGCTGGCGCGCCTCAACGCGCTGGTGCGCCGCGCCGCCGGCTGGAGCAAGCCGGTGCTGGAGTGCGGCCCGGTGGCGCTGGACCTGGCCGCGCAGACGGTCACCGTGCACGGCAGCAACGTCGACCTCACCAGCTACGAGTACAAGGTGCTGGAGTACCTGATGATGCACGCCGGGGAGCTGGTCTCGAAGGCCGACCTCACCGAGCACATCTACCAGCAGGACTTCGACCGCGACTCCAACGTGCTGGAAGTCTTCATCGGCCGCCTGCGCAAGAAGCTCGACCCGGAAGGCGAGCTGAAGCCGATCGAGACCGTGCGCGGCCGCGGCTACCGTTTCGCGATCCCGCGCAACGAAGGCTGAGCCGCGGTAGCCGGGTCTCGTGGAAGGGAGCACCAGGCCCCGGTTCCGCCCCTGGCGGCCGCGTTCGCTCAAGGCCCGCCAGCTCATGGCGGCCAGCATCGGCCTGGTCGCCTTCCTGATGCTGGCCGGCGTGGCCCTGGACCGCTCCTTCGCCGAGACCGCCCAGAACAACCTGCGCCAGCGGCTGAAGAGCTACGCCATGGCGTACGCGGACAACATCGACTTCGGCCGCGACGGTTCGCTGTACACGCCCGAGGTCGGACCCGATCCGCGCTTCCACCGTCCCGGCAGCGGCCTGTACGCCGAAGTGGTGCTGCCCGACGGGCGCTGGGCCTCGATGTCGGCCGAAGGTCCGCTGCTGCCGGACCCGGGCGACATCCTCGAGCCGCGCGAGGAGCGCTTCGACGGCCCGCTGCAGGTGACCCAGATCGACGGCACCGCCGGCGAGGTCTACCGCTACGGCATCGGCCTGGTCTGGGGCGAGCGCGGGCCCGAGGCCGAGTTCCCGTACACCATCTACGTCATGGAGGACACGCAGACCCTGGATGCCCAGGTGCGCGTGTTCCGCGGCGCGCTGTGGATGAACCTCGGCAGCGCCGGCCTGATCCTGCTGCTGCTGCAGGCGCTGATCCTGCAGTGGAGCCTGCGCCCGCTGCAGCGGGTGATCGCCGAGCTGACCAAGGTCCAGCGCGGCCAGCTGCAGCGCATGAGCGAGCACCACCCGCGCGAGCTGGAGCCGCTGACCGAGAGCATCAACGCGCTGATCGACTCCGAGCGCGAGAACCTGGAGCGCCAGCGCAACACCCTGGCCGACCTGGCGCACAGCCTGAAGACGCCGCTGGCGGTGCTGCGCACCCAGCTGGATTCCGGCGGCCCGGAGGAGACCCTGCGCCAGGAACTGGACGTGCAGCTGCGGCGCATGAACGACCTGGTCTCCTACCAGCTGGCGCGCGCCGCCTCCAGCGGCCACAAGCTGTTCTCCGCGCCGGTGCCGATCGAGTCCACCGCCGAGGAGATCGTGCGCGGCCTGGAGAAGGTCTACGCGCGCAAGGGCGTGCTGTGCGAGTTCGACATCGCCCCGGACGCGCGTTTCTACGGCGAGGCCGGCGACCTGCAGGAACTGCTCGGCAACTTGCTGGAGAACGCGTTCAAGTGGGCCAACCGCCGCGTGGTGCTGACCGCGCGCCCGGGCCCGACCGCGCCCAACCGCCGCGCCGGCCTGCTGCTGGCGGTGGACGACGACGGCCCCGGCATCGCCCCGGAGGACGTGGCCAAGGTGCTGCAGCGCGGCGTGCGCGGCGACGAGCGCGTGCAGGGCCACGGCATCGGCCTGTCGATCGTGCAGGACCTGGTGCGCGACTACCGCGGCGAACTGCAGGTCACCCGTTCCCAGGAGCTGGGCGGGGCGCGCTTCGAGGTCACCTTGCCGCCGGGGCTTTGAGAGCCGGGATTCGGGATTGGTGATTCGGGATTCGCAAGGGCGTAGCCCGATGCGCTTCGCTTGTCCGGGCTACGCGGCGCGCAGGGGCGAGGGGCCGTAGAAGCGGGCCAGGTGCGCGGCCACTTCCGGCATCTCCTGCTCCAGCACTGCTGGTGCGGAGAAGTGGTACTCGGTGGCCACCGCGAAGAATTCCTCCGGTGCCTCGGCCGCGTACGGGTCGATCGCGGTCTCCGCGCCGGCGTCGACCTCGGCGCAGAAGCCGTCGTACGCGCGCTGGAAATCGCGCGCCCATTGCCGGTGCCAGGCGGCGGGCAGGGGCGGGGTGCCGTCCAGCTCGCCGTCCAGCACGTCCAGCTTGTGCGCCATCTCGTGCACGGCCACGCAATAGCCGGTGTCAGGCTCCTCCAGGTCGGCCTGCACGTCGGCCCAGGACAGCACCAGCGGGCCATGGTCCCAGGCCTCGCCGGCCAGTTCGTCGTCCCATTCGTGCAGCACGCCGGCCGCGTCGACGTGGCTGCGGCGCACCCGGAACGCATCCGGGTAGACCAGCAGTTGCGACCAGCCACGCAGCCCGCTGGCGCCGAACTCCAGCAGCGGCAGGCAGCACAGCGCCGCCAGCAGCACCTGCTCGGCGGGCGCCAGCTCCAGCCCGCCCAGCGGGGTGATGGTCTTCTCGTGCAGGAAGCGGGTCGCCAGCGCGCGCAGGCGTTCGCGGCGCTCCGGGTCCAGCCCGCGCGCCCACGGCAGGGCCTGGCAGGCGTGCTGCCAGAGGTCCTCGTCGATGGGTGCCGCACCCAGGCGCAGCCAGCGCGAAAGCCTGCGGATCAGCGGAACATTCCCGGGAGGAAGCTGTGCCAGCGGCCGCCGCGGGCGCGCGGCATGACCGCGTCCGAATCGCCGCCGCCGCCGCCAGCGCTGGCGCGCGGGGTGGTGCGTGCCGCCGCCGGCACCGTTGGCCGCGCCTGCGGCGCCTCGTCCCCGGCGGGTGCGGCCGCGGTGGTGTCCGGACGGGCATAGACGCAGGCGCCGTGCTTCTGTTCCGGCCCCGGCAGCTCGGGGCTGGCCCAGCACAGGCTCGGGATGGTCAGCAGCAGGAGCGGGGCGAATCGGCGCATGGGTCGGTCCGGTTGGCCGGGCAAGATCCCGAATATAGCGCGGATCGGGACCGTGCGCCGGACGCGGGGGCGGCGGATGCCGGATAATCGCCCGCTACGCAGTATTCACGGAGCAGGGTGTGGACGATCGGGAGCTGCTGCGGCGGCTGGCCGCCGGCGGAAGTTCGGGCGACGTGCTGGCACGCGACGCCGGCATCACCCGCGCGGCGGTGTGGAAGCGCATCGAAGGCCTGCGGGCGGCCGGGGCGCGGATCGAGGCCCGGCCCGGGCGCGGTTACGTGCTCGACAGCCCGCTGGAGCTGCTGGATGCGGCGCGCCTGCGCGCCGGGCTGGCGCCGCGGGCCGCCGCTTCGCTGCACGCACTGGACGTGGCCTGGAGCCTGGATTCGACCAATACCGAACTGCTGCGGCGGCCGCCGCGTCCCGGGGTGGAGGTGCTGCTGGCCGAGCGCCAGAACGCCGGCCGCGGCCGGCTGGGCCGGCGCTGGGTGTCGCCGCTGGGTGGGCAGGTCTGCATGTCGGTGCGGCGTGGCTTCCAGGGCGGCCTGGCCCGCCTCGGCGGGCTGAGCCTGGTGGCCGGGGTGGCGGTGGCCGAGGCCCTGCGTGGCTGCGGCCATGCCGAGGTCGGACTGAAGTGGCCCAACGACCTGGTGGCCGACGGCCGCAAGCTGGGCGGCCTGCTGGTCGAGGGCGGCGGCGAGCACGGCGGTCCGGTGCACGCGGTGGTCGGGATCGGCATCAACGTCGACCTCGGGCCGGCCGACGGCATCGACCAGCCGTGGACCGACCTGGCCCGGCTTGGCGGCAGGGTACCGTCGCGCAATGCGGTGGCCATCGCCGTGCTGGACGCGTTGCTGCCGGCGCTGGAACTGTTCGACGAGGAGGGCCTGGCGCCGTTCCTGGACCGCTACGCCGCGCTGGACGTGCTGGCCGGGCATCCGGTGCGGGTGCTGGACAGCCGCGGCGACTTCGAGGGACAGGCCCTGGGCCTGGCCGCGGATGGGGCCCTGCGGGTGGCCACCAGCGCCGGCGAGCGCCGCGTGCATGCCGGCGAGGTCAGCGTGAGAAGGCAATGAGCGACTGGCTGTTCGACCTGGGCAACACGCGCTTCAAGGCCGCCCCCTGGGACGGCGGCGCACCGGGCGAGGCCCAGGCCTGGCCGCATGGCGAGGACCTGCACCGCGCCCCGGTCCCGCGCGGACGCCGGGCCTGGGTGGCCAGCGTCGCCGGTCCAGCCATGACCGCGGCGGTGCTGGAACGCCTGCACGCGGCCTTCGACGAGGTGCATCTGGCCCGCACCCAGGCCGAATGCGCCGGGGTGCGGGTGGCCTATCCGAACCCGGAGCGGTTTGGCGTGGACCGTTTCCTGGCGCTGCTGGCCGCGCACCGGGACGGCGGCGACGTGCTGCTGGCCGGGGTCGGCACCGCCCTGACCATCGATCTGCTTGACGCCGGCGGGCGCCACCACGGTGGCCGCATCGCGCCCTCGCCGACCCTGATGCGCGAGATGCTGCACGCGCGCGCGGCGCAGCTTCCGGCCAGCGGCGGTGCCTATGCCGAGTTCGCCGACGATACCGCCGACGCGCTGGCCTCCGGCTGCGACGGCGCCGCGGTGGCCCTGGTGCTGCGCTCGCTGGAGCAGGCGCGCCTGCGCCTGGGGCGCGAGCCGGCGCTGCTGCTGCATGGCGGCGGTGCCGGGGCGCTGGCGCCGCTGCTGCCGCAGGCACGGCTGCGGCCGGCGCTGGTGATCGAAGGCCTGGCGATCTGGGCGCGAGCGCAGCTGGACGCGGCGGCATCCTCCTGACCGCCGGCGGCCACCGCGCTGCGGTGCTCCCCTAGAATCGGGGCATGATCGCCCGCGCCCTCATCGTCGTCCTGGCCGTCCTCAACCTCGGCGTGGCCGCCTGGTGGCTGCTGCGCCCCGAACCAGCGCCGGCCTCGGTGCCGGCCACGCCGCCGGGCATCGCCCCGCTGGAAATCGTGCGCACCCTCGATGCCGCCGCGGCCCCGGCGCCTGCGCTGCAGCCGGCCGCGCCCGCACACACCTGCCTGCGCGCCGGCCCGTTCCGCAGCCGCGCCGCGGCCAATGGCATCAGCGCGCGGCTGCAGCCGCTGTTGCTGGGCCTGCAGGTCGAGGAGGAACCGGGCGATGCGGAGATGTACCGGGTGCTGTTGCCCCCGGTCCCCAGCCGCGAGGAGGCCGAAGCCACGGTGCGCCGCCTGCGGGGTGCCGGCTTCGACGACGTGCTGGTGCTGCACCAGGGCGGCGAGGCCAACGCGGTGGCGCTGGGCACCTTCCGCAACCGCGACATGGCCGAGCGCCGGGTCGCGGCCATGCGCCAGCTTGGCTTTCCGGCCGAGCTGCGCACTGCCGGCCGGGCCACGCCTCCGCGCTGGTGGCTGCTGCTGGCCACCGCACGGCCGGAGGAAGTGCGCGCCCAGGCGGGCGAAGCGCGCCAGATCGATTGCAGCCGCATCCCCGGCCTGGCGGACGATGCGCGGACGCCTGCGCTAGAATCGCCGGCCGCGCCGCTTTAGCTCAGCTGGTAGAGCAACCGCCTTGTAAGCGGTAGGTCGTCCGTTCGATCCGGACAAGCGGCACCACTTTCCGCTCCCGGCAGCTGCCGGGACGACGCTCAGGGCACCAGCCCGCAGGTCCGGTGCAACGGCGCCGGGACCGGCAACCGCACGCCATCCGGCAAGCCCGGCGGCCATGGCCGGTAGCCGGCCTGCCAGGCCACCACCTGCCACTGCCCGCTGGCTGGCAGGTCGTAGGCATACCAGGCCTCGCCGTCGTGGAACCCGTGGAAGATCTCGCTGCGGCCGTTGGCTTCGGCCAGTACGGTCAGGGGCACGTTGAACGGCGGCGGTTCGTCCGCGGTGGCCATGGCCGGCAGGAAACTGGCCGGCAGGGGTGGGGACGAAGGAGCGACGGGAGGCGTCAGGGTGGTCGGCATGTCCCTTCAATAGCACCGTGGGCGTGAATCCGGCGTCTGCTGCAGCGCGGCGCGTGTCCGTACGGTCACCCGGCTAGACTCGGGAAAAGGTTTCAACGGATACCGTCATGGCCCGCAGTTATCCCCCTGTTTCCCTCATCGGCGTTCCCACCGACATCGGCGCCGGGCACCGCGGCGCGTCGCTTGGCCCGGATGCGCTGCGCATCGCCGGTATCGGCCAGGCCTTGGCCGCGCGCGGCGTGGACGTGCTCGACACCGGCAACCTCGCCGGCCCGCCCAACCCCTGGCAGCCACCGGTGGGCGGCTACCGCCACCTGGAGCAGGTGGTGGAATGGAACCGCGCGCTGATGCAGGCCACCCTGGCCGAGCTGCGGCGCGGACGCATGCCGGTGATGCTCGGCGGCGACCACTGCCTGGCGATCGGCTCGATCGCCGCGGTCGCCCAGCACTGCCGCCAGGCCGGGAAGAAGCTGCGGGTGCTGTGGCTGGACGCGCACGCGGACTTCAACACCAGCGAGGTCACCCCTTCGGGCAACGTGCACGGCATGCCGGTGGCCTGCCTGTGCGGCATCGGCCCGGACGCGCTCACCCGCCTCGGTGGCGAGGGCCCGGCCATCACCCCGGCGCAGGTGCGGCAGATCGGCATCCGCTCGGTGGATCCGGAGGAAAAGCGCCTGGTCAAGCAGCATGGCCTGGACATCTACGACATGCGCTACATCGACGAGGTCGGGATGAAGGCGGTGATGCAGCAGGCGCTGGAAGGCGTGGACGCGGACACCCACCTGCACGTGAGCTTCGACGTGGACTTCCTCGACCCGGGCATCGCCCCGGGCGTGGGCACCACCGTGCCCGGCGGGGTGAACTACCGCGAGGCGCAGCTGGTGATGGAAATGATCGCCGACACCGGGCGCATGGGTTCGCTGGACATCGTCGAGCTCAACCCGGTGCTGGACAACCGCAACGCCACCGCCGAGCTGGCGGTGGACCTGGTCGAGAGCCTGTTCGGCAAGTCCACGCTGATGCGCGACTGAGCACCAGTCGCGTCCGTCGCCGCGCGGTTTCACGCCGGTTCGACGGCGTTCCCGGAAAAGTGGGGCCCATCCCGTGCGTGGCGCGCGGGACCGAAAAGGGAGCCCACCATGAAGCGCATCGTTGCCCTGACCCTGCTGAGCCTGTTCTCGATTTCCGCGCTGACCGCGTGCAACACCATGGCCGGCGCGGGCAAGGACATCCAGCGGGGCGGGGAAAAGCTCGAGGACAAGGCCCAGGACTGCAAGGACGGCAAGTGCTGAGCGGGAAGCTCGAACGGATGCGGTGAGCGCAGGACGCGCCCGGCACAGGACGTGCGCAGATGGAGTTGCAGGCGGGGCCGCAAGGCCCCGCCTTTTTGTCTGCCTGAATGCTCCGCCGCGCGTGGCGCCGCGTAACCGCGCACTCACGGCGGCTGGACCGCCGGGAAACGCGCAACCGGCGATGCTGGCCCCAACCCGGCGACCGCCGGGTCCCGACCCCCCAACAAGGAGCACGCATGAACCGCGACATCATCGCCGGCAACTGGAAGCAGCTGAAGGGCCAGATGAAGGCCAAGTGGGGCGACCTCACCGACGACGTGTTCGACGTGGCCGAGGGCAATGCCGAGTACCTGGCCGGCAAGTTGCAGGAGCGCTATGGCTGGGAGAAGGACCGCGCCGAGCGCGAGGTCCGCGACTTCGAGACCACCCTGGACCAGCGCTACCGCCACTAAGGCCGGTGCCTTGGGCCCGGGCGCGGCGATCCGCCGCCCCGGGCCTTTCCGTGTCCGCCCGCCGCAACCGGGGCAGGGGGGTAGAATCGGCGTGTTTCTTCCCCTTGCCTGCACCATGACCGTCCGCGTCCTCACCGGCATCACCACCACCGGCACCCCGCACCTGGGCAACTACGCCGGGGCCATCCGTCCCGCCATCGCCGCCTCGCGCGCGCCGGGCACGGAGAGCTTCTTCTTCCTGGCCGACTACCACGCCCTGATCAAGGCCGACGATCCGCAGCGGGTGGCACGCTCGCGCCTGGAGATCGCCGCGACCTGGCTGGCCTGCGGCCTGGATCCGCAGAAGGTCGTGTTCTACCGGCAGTCGGACATCCCCGAGATCCCGCAGCTGACCTGGCTGCTGACCTGCGTCACTGCCAAGGGCCTGCTCAACCGCGCCCATGCCTACAAGGCGGCGGTGGACAAGAACAACGAGGCGGGCGAGGACCCGGATGCCGGCGTCACCGCCGGCCTGTACATGTACCCGGTGCTGATGGCGGCCGACATCCTCGCCTTCGGCGCGCACCGCGTGCCGGTGGGCCGCGACCAGATCCAGCACATCGAAATGGCGCGCGACATCGGCCAGCGCTTCAACCACCTCTACGGCGAGGCCTGGCGCCAGGCCACCGGCCAGTCCGGCGAGCCGCTGGTGCTGCCGGAGGTGCAGATCGACGAGAACGTGGCCACCCTGCCGGGCCTGGATGGCCGCAAGATGTCCAAGAGCTACGACAACACCATCCCGCTGTTCGCACCGCCGGCCGAACTCAAGCGCCTGGTGATGTCGATCGTCACCGACTCGCGCGCGCCTGGCGAGCCCAAGGACACCGAGGGCTCGGCCCTGTTCCAGCTGTACCAGGCCTTCTCCACCCCGGAACAGGCCGAGGAGATGCGCCACGCCTTCGCCGAGGGCATCGGCTGGGGCGATGCCAAGCAGCGCCTGGTGGCCCGCATCGAGGAGGTGGTGGCGCCGATGCGCGAGCAGTACGCACAGCTGGTCGCAAAGCCGGCGCAGCTGGAGGAGATCCTGCAGGAAGGCGCGCGCAAGGCCCGCGACATCACCGTGCCGCTGCTCGACGGCCTGCAGCGTGCGGTGGGCCTGGGCGGCTTCCGGGCGGCGGCCGCCGCCGGCTCCGGCAAGCCGAAGAAGAAGCCGGCGGCGCGCCTGCCGCAGTTCAAGCAATACCGCGAGGCCGACGGCCGCTTCCACTTCAAGCTGGTCGACGCCGACGGCCGCGTGCTGCTGCAGGGTGATGGCTCCGAGTCCCCGCGCGAGGCCGGCGAGCGCATCGCCCGGCTGCGCCGCGAGGGCATCAATGCCCTGCACGCGCTGGAGCAGGGCGCGGTCGGGCTGATGGGCGAGCGCGTGGGCACCCTGGGCGCCGACGTGGCCGGGGTGGACGCGGTGGTCGAGGCCCTGCGCCAGCTGGCCGAGGCGGAGGCCGGCTGATGGCCTGGCTGTCGCTGCTGCTGTTCCTGCCCTGGTTCGCCGTGCTGGGCGGTCTTTACTGGTTCTTCCCGCGCACGCCGCGCCCGCGCGCGCGGCGTGCGTTCGACGCCATCGTGCTGGTCCTGGCGCTGGTGTTGAGCATCGGCGGCATGCACTGGGGCTACCACGAGGGCCTGGCCTACAGCGGCGCCGGCCCGATCTGGCGCCAGGTGCTGGCCGTGCTTTACGCCTACGGCGCGTTCCTGGCGGTGCTGGCACTGGCGATCCCGCTGCGCATGCGCCTGTCCGCGCGCTGGGCGGCGCAGGGCTGAGCCGCGACCAAGGTGAACGGTGGCCTGCCGCCGGCGGCCGTCTACGACCAAAGCCGGATCGTGCGGGCAAGGGGGGCTGACTAGGCTCCCCTGCATCGCCCCCACATCCCCGCTCCCCGATGCAGCAACAGCAGCTGGCGGCCGCGCACGGCATCCATACCCTCGACACCGGCTACGTCCGGCCTGCCTTCGACGCCGCGTACCTGGTGGTCGAGCGGGGCCGGGCGGCGTTCGTCGACTGCGGCACCAACCACAGCGTGCCGGTGCTGATGCAGGCGCTGGCCGACGCCGGGCTCGGCGCCGAGGCGGTGGACTGGGTGGTGCTGACCCATGCCCACCTCGACCACGCCGGCGGCGCGGGCCTGCTGATGCGCCAGCTGCCGAACGCACGCCTGGTCGCGCATCCGCGCGCGGCGCCGCACATGGTCGATCCGCAGCGGCTGGTGGCCGGGGCCATGGCGGTGTACGGCGAGGAGCAGTTCGCGCGGCACTACGGCAGCCTGGAGCCGGTGCCGGAATCGCGCGTGGTGGTGGCCGCCGACGGCCATGCCATCGACCTGGCCGGGCGCATCCTGCGCTGCCTGGATACCCCCGGCCACGCGCGCCACCACATGTGCATCTGGGACGAGCGCAGCCGCGGCTGGTTCACCGGCGACACCTTCGGCCTGTCCTACCGGCAGCTGGACAGCGAAGGCCGCGCCTTCGTCCTGCCCACCTCCTCGCCGGTGCAGTTCGAGCCGGAGGCGATGCAGGCCTCGATCCGGCGCATGCTGGAAAGCGCGCCGGAGCGCATGTACCTGACCCACTACGGCCCGGTGGGCGAGGTGCGCCGCCTGGCCGCGGACCTGCACGAGCAGATCGACGCCATGGTCTCGCTGGCCCAGGCCTGCGACGGCGGCCCGGACCGCCACCGCGCGCTGGTGGCGGCGCTGTCGGAGTACTACCTGGAGCGCGCCCAGGCCCACGGCGTGCCGCTGGACGAGGCCGGGGTGCTGGACCTGCTGGGCATGGACATCGAGCTCAACGCCCAGGGCCTGGAAGTGTGGCTGGACCGCAGCCGCCGGCGTGGCTGAGCGGCGGGGTCAATCCCAGGCATTGAGGTGCCGGCCGAAGCGCTCGCGCTGCGGCCGCACCACGCAGAAGCGGTGCCCGGTGGGCGCCTCCATCACCCACCAGCGCTTGACGAAGGCGATCTTGCGCGCGCCCAGGCGCTCGAGGCGGTCGGCCTCGGCGTCGACGTCGTCGCTCTCGATGTCCAGGTGCACGCGCGATTCGTGCGCCACCTTCTGCAGCAGGATGAGCGGCTCGTCCTCCTCGGTGGCCAGCACGCCGTAGCGGCCGTCGCCGTCCTCGTCCGGGTCGGCGATGGGCTTGCCCAGCGCCGCGCTCCAGAACTCCAGCGCGGGGCGCAGGTCGTCGACGTTGCAGTCGATCACCAGGGTGCTGAGGCGGCTGTGGTGCGGCATGGCGGCTCTCTCCGGCGGGCATGGAGCCCGACGATAGCGCCGCGCGGGGCTGGTGCGGATGAAGCGGCGGAAGCGCCCGCCGCCTCCTGCCCCCGGCCACGCGCCACGCCCGGCCCCCGCGCATGGGGCGGGGGAGCCCGGGCGGCCGGCCTCAGTTCGGCAGGGCCATGTCGTCCAGCAGCGCGCGCAGGAAGCGCGCGGCCTCGCCGCCGGTGGCGGCGCGGTGGTCGAAGGTCAGCGAGATCGGCAGGCGGCGGTGCACCTCGATCCCGCCCATCACCGCGACCACGTCGTGCGACAGGCGGCCGGCGCCGACGATGGCCACGCACGGTGGCACCACCACCGGGGTGGCGTAGCGGCCGGCGAACATGCCGAAGTTGGACAGCGAGATGGTGTAGCCGGACAGCTCGCTGGCCGGGATGCTGCGCTCCTCCACCTGCGCGCGCAGGCGGTCGATGCCGGCACGGATCCCGCGCGGGTCGAGCATGTCGGCGTTGCGCAGGGCCGGCACGAACAGGCCGTCGTCGGTGTCCACGGCGATGCCCACGTCCACGTGCGGATGGCGGGTGACGCTGAGCGCCTCGCCGTCGAACCAGGCATTGAGCGCCGGTACCGCCTTGCACGCGGCGACGATCGCGCGGACCAGGCGCGCGGTGATGTCCTGCCTGCCGATCCAGGCATGCAGGTCGGCGTCGTCGACCAGTGTGGTCGGCACGACCTTGCTGTGCGCGTCGGCCATCACCCGCGCCATGTTGCGGCGCACGCCCTTGAGCTGCTCGGGCTGGCCGCTGGCGGCCACGCCGGCGTCGGCGCCCGGCGGGCGGGTGCGCATGGGACGGCCGGAGGCGGAGACGGGGGTGCGCTGGTGCACGGCAGGAGCGGGCGCGGAGGCGGCAGCCGCTGCGGTGGGCTGTGCCACCCCGGTGCCTCCCGCGCGGGAGGGGAGGAGACGGGATGGATCGGCCGCGGCCTGCTTCACGTCGGCCAGGGTCACGGTGCCCTCGGGTCCGGTGGGCGCAACGCGGGCCAGGTCCACGCCCAGCTTGCGCGCCAGCGCGCGCACTGCCGGCATCGCCTTGACCCCGCCGACCGCGATCGCACGCTCGGCATGCACGGCGTCGGAGCTCTGCATCGCGCCGACCACGGTGCCGGCGTCGCCACCGCGCGCCTCCGACGGCGCCGGCTGCACCGGCAGCTCGCCGCCGTCGTCGCTGGCGCTGGCCTTGGCCGGCTTCGCCGGTGCGCCGTGGTGGTGGCCGGTGTCCTGGCCCTCGGCGCGCTGCGGCAGGGCGGGATCGGGCTCGAACTCGGCCAGCATCGCGCCGGTGGCGATCACGTCGCCGGCCTTGCCGGCCAGGCGCAGGACCTTGCCGGACACCGGCGAGGGCACTTCCACCACCGCCTTGGCGGTCTCCATCGACACCAGCGGTTCGTCCAGGCGGATGGTGTCGCCTTCCTTGACGAACCACTCGACGATGGTCGCGTCCGGCAGGCCCTCGCCCAGGTCGGGCAGGTGGAAGGTCTTGGTCTGGCTCATCGTGTCGCTCTCTCAATCGGTCGGTCGATCGCGCGGATCGACGGGCGGGAGCGGGCCGCGGCACGCGGCCGCGGCATGCCGTCCCGGGGCATCAAGGTAACGGACCGCGCGCGACGGGGTCGCGCGCGGCACGGTTCAGCCGTGGGCCATCGCGGCGCGCGCGGCGGCGACGATCCGCTCCACGCTGGGCAGGTACTTCATCTCCAGGCGGAACAGCGGGATGTGGGTATCCCAGCCGGTCACGCGCTGCACCGGGGCAACCAGGTCGTACATGGACTCCTCGGCCAGGCGCGCGGCGATCTCCGCGCCGAAGCCGGCGGTGCGCGGGGCCTCCTGCACGATCACGCAACGGCCGGTGCGCGACACCGACTCGGCGATGGTGGCGAAGTCCAGCGGACGCAGGGTGGCCACGTCGATCACCTCGGCGCTGATGCCTTCGGCCGCCAGCGCCTCGGCCGCCTCCAGCGCCTCCTTCACCTGCGCGCCCCAGGCGACCAGGGTCACGTCGGTGCCGTCGCGCAGGACGAAGCACACGTCAAGCGGCAGCGCCTCGCCGTCGTCGGCCACCAGTTCCTTGTACTGGCGGTAGATGCGCTTGGGCTCCATGTAGATCACCGGATCCGGATCGCGGATCGCGGCCAGCAGCAGGCCGTAGGCGCGTTGCGGCGAGGACGGCATCACCACGCGCAGGCCGGGGACGTTGGTGAACATCGCCTCGTTGGCCTCGCTGTGGTGCTCCGGCGCGCGGATGCCGCCGCCCCACGGCACGCGCAGCACCATCGGGCAGTGCAGGCGGCCGCGGGTGCGGTTGCGCAGGCGCGCGGCGTGGCAGACCAGGTGGTCCAGCATCGGATAGACGAAGCCGTCGAACTGGGCCTCGGCCACCGGCTTCATGCCCTGCGCGGCCAGGCCCACCGACAGGCCGGCGATGGTGGTCTCGTCCAGCGGGGTGTCGAGCACGCGCTGCGGGCCGAACTTCTGCTGCAGGCCGGCGGTGGCGCGGAACACGCCGCCGTTGACGCCCACGTCCTCGCCCAGCACCAGCACCGACGGATCGTGCTCCAGTTCCCATGCCAGGGCGCGGGTGATCGCCTCGATCAGGGTGATCGGCGTCGCGGTCGGGGTCTGGCTCATGGGCTGTTCTCCACCACGACTGGCGTGGACGGGCGCCGAATCGCCCACGCCGGCGGCGGCGTGGGCGCCGGCCAGGCTGTTGCTTTCGGCGCGCTGGCTGCGGATGTCATCCATGGCGCTGCTCCAGGGCAATGGCCGCGGCGCGCTGCGCGAGCAGGTCCGGCGGCGGATCGGCGTAGAGGTAGTCGAACATCGCTTCCACCGGCTGCGCGGTGGTGGCCAGGTAGGCGTCGACCTCGGCGTTGACCTGGCGCTCGCACTCGGCCTTCCACTCGGCCTCCTCGGCCTCGCTCCAGGCGCCCTGCGCGGTGAGCCAGGTGCGCAGGCGCGCGATCGGCTCGCGCTGCCAGGCGGCCTTGACCTCGGCGTCGTCGCGGTAGCGGCGCGCGTCGTCGGCGGTGGTGTGGTCGGACAGGCGGTAGGTGAGGAACTCGATCACCGAGCCGCCCTCGCCGGCGCGCGCGCGGTCCATGGCCTGGTGCATCGCGTCGAGCACGGCGACCAGGTCGTTGCCGTCGACCTGCAGCACGTGCAGGCCACCGGCGATGCCCTTCTGCGCCAGGGTCTGGGCGCCGGTCTGGGCCTTGCGCGGCACCGAGATCGCCCAGCCGTTGTTGATCACCCCCAGCACCAGCGGCAGCTGGTAGGCGCCGGCGGAGTTGAGCGCGGCGTAGAAGTCGGTCTTGGAGGTGCCGCCGTCGCCGCAGGTGGCCACGGCCACGTGCGGCTGCCCGCGCAGCTTGAACGCCAGCGCGGCGCCGGCCGCGTGCAGGCACTGGGTGGAGATCGGCACGCAGATCGGGAAGTCGGCCACCGCGTCGCTGTCGCGCGGGAAGTCGCTGCCGCGCTCGTCGCCGCCCCAGTACATCAGGATGTCGCGCGGGCGCACGCCGCGCTCGAACATGGTGCCGATCTCGCGGTACGACGGCGCGAACACGTCGCCGCGGCGCATCGACGCGCCGATGCCGACATGGGTGGCCTCGTGGCCCAGGCTGGGCGCATAGGTGCCCAGCTTGCCGGTGCGCTGCAGGGCGATGGCCTTGCTGTCGAAGGCGCGCACGAACAGCATGCGCTTGAACAGCGGCAGCAGCACGGCGGGGTCGCGCAGGTCCTGCGGGAAGTCGCGGACCTGGCGCCCGTCGGCGTCGAGGTACTGCAGGTAATGGACTTCAAAGCTGGCGGCGAGTGTCATCGGGGGAGTCACCCTTGCGCGCGATTGCGGACAGGAAAGTTGCACATGGTACGGACTCGGTCGAGAAAACCCGCCGTGCAGCGCAACAACGCTTGCAGTACATGGACTTGGACGCGGTCGTCGAGTTCCCCTGAATGGTGACAGGCTCGGCTGCGTTATCCCTGCTGCGCTGCGGTACGCTTTGCCCCCTTGCGCGCACTCCCGCGCGCGCCAGCCGCGACCGATGACCCTGAACAAGAACCAGCGCCCGCTCGAACCCGGCATCCACACCGACCTGCAGGGCCGCATGACCTATGCGGGCTACCTGCAGCTGGACCGCCTGCTGTCCGCGCAGCGGCCGCTGTCCGAGCCGGCGCACCACGACGAGATGCTGTTCATCATCCAGCACCAGGTCTCGGAACTGTGGCTGAAGCTGCTGATGCACGAGCTGCAGGCCGCGCGCGCGTTCATGCAGCAGGACCAGGTGTGGCAGTGCCGCAAGGTGATGGCGCGCGGCAAGCAGGTGCTGCGCCAGCTGGTGGAGCAGTGGTCGGTGCTGGAGACGATGACGCCGTCGGAGTACATGGGCTTCCGCGACCTGCTGGGCCCGTCCTCCGGCTTCCAGTCGCTGCAGTACCGCGCGATCGAGTTCCTGCTGGGCAACAAGAACGCCGAGATGGTGAAGGTGTTCGCCCACGACCCGGAAGGCCAGGCGGCGCTGCGCGCCGAGCTGGAGCGGCCCAGCCTGTACGAGGAGTTCCTGCTGTACCTGGCGCGCTTCGGCCACGCGGTGCCGGGCGAGTACCTGCGCCCGGAACGCGACTGGACCCAGCCGCACGTCAGCGACCCGGCGCTGCGCCCGGTGTTCGAGCGCATCTACGAGGACACCGACCGCTACTGGCGTGAGTACTCGCTCAGCGAGGACCTGGTGGACCTGGAAACCCAGTTCCAGACCTGGCGCTTCCGCCACATGCGCACGGTCATGCGCATCATCGGCTTCAAGCGCGGCACCGGCGGCTCCAGTGGCGTGGGCTTCCTGCGCGAGGCGCTGGACCTGACCTTCTTCCCGGAGCTGTTCGAGGTCCGCACCAGCATCGGAACCTGAACGGTTCCGGTCCGCCCACCGGACCGCTGCGTGGGCTTCGGCGGCCGTCCAGCCGGTTTCGGCTAGGGCGGCCGTTTCCAATGCAACACCTTGAACAGGAAGGGATTTTTCTTGCGGCTCGGCGGGGTTTGACCGCGGTTGCGCATTGACGGGCAAGGCCCGGTCGGTGATTCTCGCCCGGTTCCGGCGCCCGTGCGCCGTGCAGTCCCGTCCGTTCTTTGCAAGGAAATCCATGAGCGCCGACCTCGTCGAGCCCAAGGTCGCGGCCCCGCCGCACACGCCGTCCCTGCCCCAGTTCCCCCAGACCCTGGGCCATCCGCGTCCCCTGTGGATGCTGTTCATGACCGAGTTCTGGGAGCGCTTCGCCTTCTACGGCATGCGCTGGGCACTGGCGCTGTACATCGTCGCCGAGTTCTACAGGGGCAACCCCGCCGGCGAGGCCCCGGCCAGCGAGCTGTATGGCGCCTACCTGGCCCTGGTGTACGCCGCGGCGATCTTCGGCGGCTATGTCGCCGACCGGCTGATCGGCTACCAGCGCTCGATCCTGGTCGGCGCGGCCTTCATGTCCGCCGGCCTGTTCATGATCATGGTGCCGAGCCAGCCGATGCTGAAGCTGGGCCTGGCCACGGTGATCGTCGGCAACGGCCTGTTCAAGCCGATCATCTCGACCCTGGTCGGCAAGCTCTACGCCCCCGAGGACCAGCGCCGCGACTCGGGCTTCACCATCTTCTACATGGGCATCAACCTCGGCGCCTTCATCGCGCCGATCCTGACCGGCTGGCTGGCCGAGCGCATGTTCGGCGGCAGCCCGGAACTGCCGGCGTACAAGGTGGTGTTCATCGCCTCGGGCATCGGCATGCTGTTCAGCCTGTTCTGGTTCTGGCTGGGCCGCGCCCAGCTCAAGGGCATCGGCGCCGCCCCGGCCGAAGCGCCCGGCCTCGGCCGCGTGGCCATGGTGGTTGCCGGCGCGGTGGTCGCGATCCCGGTGTTCTACTCGCTGCTGACCATCGACGCCGGCCTGCTCAACTGGATCCTGATCGCATTGTTCATCGCCCCGGCGATCATGCTGCTGGTCGAGGGCATCCGCGAGGGCAAGGTGCAGCGCGACATGGTGGTCGCGATGCTGATCATCTTCGGCTTCAACGTGCTGTTCTGGATGTTCTTCGAGCAGGCCGGCAGCTCGTTCAACTTCCTGGCCCAGAACATCGTCAACCGCGACTTCGGCGGCTGGATCTTCCCGGTCGGCTGGTTCCAGTCGGTGAACTCGATCGCCATCATCACCCTGGCCCCGGTGCTGGCCTGGCTGTGGGTGGCGATGGGACGCGCCAATCCGTCGATCCCGCGCAAGTTCGGCCTGGGCCTGATCTTCAACGGCCTGGCCTTCCTGCTGCTGATGTTCGCCCTGTCCAGCCTGGTTGACCCGCAGACGCTGAAGATCCCGTTCTGGACCCTGTTCATGGTCTACGTGATCCAGTCGGTGGGCGAGCTGTGCCTGTCGCCGATCGGCCTGTCGATGACCACCAAGCTGGCCCCGGCCAAGCTGACCGGCCTGGCCATGGGCGGCTGGTTCCTGTCGATCGCCATCGGCAACAACCTGTCGGGCATCTTCGCCTCCAGCGTCAGCGGCGAGGGCGGCATGACCACCGCCTCGGCGCTGGCCGGCTACACCTTCGGCTTCTGGGCGCTGCTGGGCGCCGGCGTGCTGCTGTTCCTGGTCGCGCCGCTGATCCAGAAGCTGATGCACGGAGTGAAGTGAGATGAACGGCGGCCGCGGCGCGTTGCTGGCTTCGGCCCTGGCCCTGTGCGGATGCGGGGTTGATTCCCGGCACCCGGCCGGGCCGCCACAGCCGGTCGACACCACGCCGCAGCAGGCGCCGGCGCCGGACGCCACCGAGCCGGTGGCCTCCGGCAACACCCCGGCGGCGGCGGACGTCGCCGCCCTGGCCGGGTTGCGGGCCGCGTTCGACCCGGCCCGCAACCCCGCCGACGACCTGGAAACCGCCCAGGTCGAGGCGCGCCGCGGCAACCGCCGCATCGTGCTGGAGTTCGGCGAGTCGGACTGCGCGCCCTGCGAGGCGCTGGCCGCCGGGATCGAAGGCGACGCGGCGCTGCGTTCGCGCCGCAATTCGGCGTTCGTGTGGGTGCGGGTGGACCGCCGCGCGCCGGGCAATGCCGGCTTTGTCGCGGCCTACCCGGAAGCGGCCGACGCGCCGGCGCCGTACCTGGTGGTACTGGACGCCGACGCACAGGTCCTGCATGCCGGCCCGGGCGCCGCGTTGCTGCGTGACGACGCCCGCGCCGACGTGGCGCGCATCCGGGAATTCCTCGAGACCTGGGCGCCCCCGGCGCCCTGATCCGGCCCCTGGCCGGCTCCTTCCCCGATTCCAGTCCCCTGCCGCCTGGTCCGCGTTCCCCCGCGGCGGCGTTCAGTGCCCTTCGCGCAGGGCGGTCAGGCCCGGGCCGGCGAGCTTGGTCAGCAGGCGGTCGAGCATCTGCCGTTCGTTCTCGTCCAGCGTGGCCACCAGGCGCGCCTCGGCTGCCAGCGCCATCGGCGCGATCTCGTCGTAGACCGTGTACCCCACCTCCGACAGCGACAGCACCGAGCGGCGGCGGTCGTCGCTGTGGATGTCGCGCTTGATCAGGCTGCGCTCGAGCAGGCGCGCGACCGCGCGGCTGACCGCGACCTTGTCCATCGCCGTGCGTTCGGCGACCTCGTTGGCCGACAGGTCGGGGAAGCGCCCGAGCACGGCCATCACGCGCCATTCGGTGATCGCCAGTCCGAAACGCTTCTGGTACATGTCGGCGATCGTCTGGCTGACCCGGTTGGACAGCACGCTGAGGCGGTAGGGCAGGAAACGCTCGAGTTCGAGCTGGGCGTGGCCGGATGCGTCCTTGGCGGGAACGGACCCGGTGGCGTCTTGGCTGGCAGTAGCAGTCATTGCGGCAGGGTACCTTGCATGTGGTTGCACACGTAACTATAAAGGGTCTAATCCCAGACCCCCGTTCCCCGGCGGGGAGCGATCAGGAAGCCATCATGAGCGTGCAACCGCAAGTCCTTTCGTCCGCCACCGGTCCCGCCGTGGGCATGTCGGTAACGACCTTCGAGAACCCGATGGGCATCGACGGCTTCGAATTCGTCGAGTTCGCCGCGCCCGCCGGCCAGGCCGGACATCTCCACGACTATTTCCGCAAGCTGGGCTTCGTGCGCGTGGCCCGCCACCGCACCCGCCCGATCACCACCTACCGCCAGGGCGACTGCACCTTCCTGGTGAACGAAGACCCGGATTCCTTCGCCGCGCGCTTCGCCGAGAAGCACGGCCCCAGCGCCTGCGGCTTCGCCATCCGGGTGAAGAAGCTGGCCGACTGGGTGCGCACCCAGGCACTGAAGAACGGCGCCGAGGCGTTCGCCGCCGAGGACGAGCTGAGCAAGGCGGTGGCCGCGCCGGTGATCAAGGGCATCGGCGACTGCATGCTGTACCTGGTCGACCGCTACGACGCCAAGGGCACGATCCACGACCCGGACTACGAGTACGAAGCCGGCGTGGAGCTGAAGCCGGCCGGCTTCGGCCTGACCTTCATCGACCACCTGACCCACAACCTCTACCCGGGCAACATGGCCAAGTGGGCGGACTACTACGAGCGGCTGTTCAACTTCCGCGAGATCCGCTACTTCGACATCAAGGGCGCCAAGACCGGCCTGTTCTCCAAGGCGATGACCGCGCCGGACGGCATGGTGCGCATCCCGCTCAACGAATCTGCCGACCCCAAGTCGCAGATCAACGAGTTCCTGGAGGCGTACCACGGCGAGGGCATCCAGCACATTGCCTGCTTCACCGAGGACATCTACGCCACGGTGGAGAAGATGCGCGAGGCCGGGATCGAGTTCCTCGACACCCCGGACACCTACTTCGAGGTGATCGACCAGCGCATCCCGGACCACGGCGAGGACGTGGAGCGGCTGCGCCGCAACCGCATCCTGATCGACGCCGATCCGGAGACCGGCAAGCGCAAGCTGCTGCAGATCTTCACCCAGAACGCGATCGGCCCGATCTTCTTCGAGATCATCCAGCGCAAGGGCAACGAGGGCTTCGGCGAGGGCAACTTCAAGGCCCTGTTCGAGAGCATCGAGCGCGACCAGATGCGCCGCGGGGTCCTCTGACAGCGTGACAGGGAAGCCCCTCCCCGGGACGGGGAGGGGCTCGCAAGGGCGAACGAGGATGAACGCTGTGACTGAACTGCAGTACATGACCGGCTTCGGCAACGAGTTCGCCAGCGAAGCCATTCCCGGGACCTTGCCGGAAGGGCAGAACTCGCCGCAGCGGGTGGCGCACGGGCTCTATGCCGAGCAGATCTCCGGCACCGCGTTCACCGCGCCGCGCGCGCACAACCGGCGCAGCTGGCTGTACCGGATCCGCCCGGCGTCGATGCACGGCAGCTTCGCCCCGTTCGCGCAACCGCGCTTCCACAACGACTTCGGCAGCGGCCCGGTGACCCCGGAACAGCTGCGCTGGGACCCGCTGCCGCTGCCGGCGCAGCCCACCGACTTCATCGAAGGCCTGTACACCGTGGCCGGCAACGGCTCGCCGGCGGCGCAGGCGGGCGTGGGCGTGCACCTGTACGCCGCCGACCGCGGCATGGCCGGGCGCTACTTCTACGACGCCGACGGCGAGCTGCTGCTGGTGCCGCAGCAGGGCCGGCTGCGCATCGCCACCGAGCTGGGCGTGGTCGAGGTCGAGCCGCAGCAGGTGGCACTGGTGCCGCGCGGCATCCGCTTCCGGGTGGAGCTGCCGGACGGCGCCTCGCGCGGCTACGTGCTGGAGAACTTCGGCGCCCCGCTGCGCCTGCCGGACCTGGGACCGATCGGTTCCAACGGCCTGGCCAGCCCGCGCGACTTCCAGGCGCCGGTGGCCGCGTACGAGGACCTCGAGGGCGATTTCGAGCTGGTGGCCAAGTTCCAGGGCCACCTGTGGCGCGCGCCGATCGACCACAGCCCGCTGGACGTGGTCGCCTGGCACGGCAACCACGTGCCGTGGCGCTACGACCTGCGCCGCTTCAACACCATCGGCTCGATCAGCTTCGACCACCCCGATCCGTCGATCTTCACCGTGCTGACCTCGCCCAGCGACACGCCCGGCACGGCCAACGTCGACTTCGTGATCTTCCCGCCGCGCTGGCTGGTGGCGCAGCACACCTTCCGCCCGCCCTGGTTCCACCGCAACGTGGCCAGCGAGTTCATGGGCCTGGTGCACGGCGCCTACGACGCCAAGGCGGAAGGGTTCGTGCCGGGCGGCTGTTCGCTGCACAACTGCATGAGCGGGCATGGTCCGGACGCGGCCACCTTCGAGAAGGCCTCGGCCGCCGACCTGTCGAAGCCGGACGTGATCACCGGAACCATGGCCTTCATGTTCGAGACCCGCGCCGTGCTGCGTCCGACCGCGCAGGCCATGGACGCGCCGCACCGCCAGCGCGAGTACCTGCAGTGCTGGGCCGGGCTGCGCAAGCATTTCCGCGCCCCGGCCTGAGCCGGGGCCCGGACCCGGACCCGGACCCGTCTACCGGCGCTTTCGCCCGGCCTTGACGGGCGCTGGCGCAGCCTCCGGCCATGCGGACGCGTCCCGGGGGAACCATGTCGTCGTCGACCAGGAAGATCGATGCCTGCCTGCTGATGCTGGCGCTGGCCTTGGCCTCGTGCACGCGTCCGCCGGACACGGCGGCGCAGGCGGAGGAGCCGGACTGGGAGCCGATGGCCCGGTCCGCGCAGGACGAGGGCCACGACGGTCCCGAGGGCGCCGACGTGCCGCCGGCCACCGTGCCGCATGCAGCCTCCGCGCTGGCGACGCTGGCCACAAGCTTCGAGGGCTTCGGCCCGGTGCGCTTTGGCGAGGGCGCCGAGTCCCTGCGCGAACTCTGGAAGGGCGGGCTGGAGGGCGATGCCGATCCGGCCGATCCGCAGGCCTGCTACTACCTGTTCCCGCGGCCACGCCCGCAGCACGGCCATGGCACGGCCTTCATGATCGAGCGCGGCCGCTTCGTGCGGGTGGACGTGGACCAGGCCGGCGCGGTGGCCCCCGGTGGTGGCCGCATCGGCATGGACGCGGAACAGATCCACGCCCTGTACCCGGGGCAGGTGGAGGAAGCCCCGCACAAGTACGTCGAGGGCGGGCGCTACCTGCGGGTGGTGGCCGACGGCAGCCCGGCGGTGCTGGTGTTCGAGGTGGATGCCGACGGCCAGGTACGGTCCTGGCGCGTGGGCCTGCCACCGCAGGTGGACTACGTCGAGGGCTGCGGCTGAGCGTCGCCGCGCCCGGCGCGTGCAGGCCCGCGCGCATGGAACTGGCCCGATGCGGGGAGGACTGCGATGGTGGCGACACTGGGAGGATTCGCGCTGGGCCTGCTGCTGCTGGCGCTGGGCGGCGACTCGGCGGTCAAGGGCGTGTCCGGGCTGGGGCAACGACTGGGCCTGCGCCCGTTCGCGGCCGGGGTGCTGCTGCTGGCGTTCGCCACCTCGATCCCGGAACTGGCGGTCAACCTGCGTGCGGTCGCGATCGGGCAGGGCCACCTGGCGCTGGGCAATGCAGTCGGCAGTACCCTGGCCAACCTCGGCCTGACCCTGGGCCTGGCCGCGCTGGCGGCGCCGCTGCTGCTGCACGCGCGCCTGCTGCTGCCGCAGCTGGTGCTGCTGGTGGCGGCGGTGCTGGTGCTGGTGCTGCTGGGCCTGGACGGCTACGTCGGCCGCATCGACGGCCTGGTGCTGGTGGCCGCCTTCATCGTGGCGCTGGCCCATGTCCTGCGCCGCGCCGCCCGCGAGGCGCCGGAGGTGCAACAGGGCATCGCCGGCTACGCCGCCACCCGCACCGTGCCGTGGCTCAACCTGCTGCGCCTGGCCATCGCCATCCCGCTGCTGTGGTTCGGCGCGCGCTGGGTGGTGTCCGCCGGCCTGGACCTGGGCCGGGCCTGGGGCCTGACTCCGCTGCTGGCGGGCCTGCTGCCGGTGGCCATCGGCAGCACCTTGCCGGAAATCGCCGCGGCCATCGCCGCCGCGCGGCGCGGCCAGGGCGACATGGTCGCCGGGCATGTGTTTGGCTCCAGCCTGTGCAACCTGCTGCTGGTCGTCGGCGGCACCGCGGCGGTGCAGCCGCTGGCCCTGCCGGCCTCGTTCGTGCGCCTGGAGCTGCCGGCGCTGCTGGTCCTGGCCGCCCTGGCCTGGCCGATGCTGCGCGGCGACCGCCGGCTGTCGCGCGGCGAGGGCGGCGTCCTGGTGGCGGTGTTCGCTGCCTGGATCGTGCTGGAGCTGGCGCTGCTCTGAACCGCGCTCAGGCGTCCTCGCCGGGCCCGCGACCTTCGCCCACCGGTTCGCTGCCCGGTTGCGCCGGGCGTTCGGCCATGTGCAGCGACAGCGCCGCCTTGGCCATCAGGTGCGCGCCGATCGGCGCGGTGATGAACAGGAACGCGGTGATCAGCAGTTCGCGCGGCTGCGGGTCGGTCTCGCCCAGCCAGTGGTAGCCGATCGAGGCGGCCAGCACGCAGCCCACGCCCAGGGTGCTGGCCTTGGTCGGCGCGTGCAGGCGCTTGAAGAATTCCGAGAACTTCACCAGGCCGATCGAGCCGACCAGGATGAAGAAGGCGCCGGCCGCCAGCAGGAGGACCAGCAGGATGGCGATGACCCAGCTCATTCGACGATGTCCCTGCGCAGCACGTACTTGCTCAGCACCACGGTGCTGACGAAGCCGAGCATGGCGATGATCAGCGCGGCCTCGAAGTAGATCGCGGTATTGAGGTGCATGCCCAGCAGGATCAGCTGGGCGATCGCGGCCACCGAGAGGGTGTCCAGGGCCAGGATGCGGTCGGGCACCGAGGGGCCGCGCAGCAGGCGGTACAGCGCCAGCAGCATGGCGAAGGCGGTCACGTGCATGGTGCCGACGATGGCCCAGCCGACCAGTGCCTGCGGGGTCACGGGAAGATCTCCATCAGCGGGGCCTCGTAGCGGGTCTTGATCTCATGGATCACGGCGTCCGCGTCCTTGAGGTTGAGCACGTGCACCAGCAGGTAGCGGCGGTCCTCGGACAGCGATGCCGAGACGGTGCCCGGGGTCAGGGTGATCATACTGGTCAGCGCGGCGATGCCATGGATGTTGCCGATGTCCAGCGGCACCCAGATGAAGCCGGGGGTGATCTCCTCCTCCGGCCCCAGCACCTGGCGGGCCACGGTGATGTTGGAGCGGACCACGTCCAGCGCCAGCACGCACAGCATCCGCGGGATGCCGCTGATCCGGCCGATGCGGGCGAACTCGCGGTCCAGGCGCGCGGCGAACGGCGGGATGGCCAGCGCCAGCAGCAGCCCCATCAGCGCATGGCCGACGCTGACTTCCGAGTTCATCAGCAGCCAGAACACGAACACCGTCACCGCCAGCGGCAGCGACGGGACGATGCGGCGCAGCAGCGGCTTGCGCTCCCGGGTGCTCACGGGATCCTCCCTTGCGGCAGCGTCGCCCGCACCTGTTCGACGTAGGCTTCCGGTGCCTGCAGCTGGGTGCCGGTGGCGCGGGTGTATTCCAGCATCGGCGATGCGCCCAGGACCATGGCCACGCCGTAGGCGAGGAGGAGGACCGTGGCGGCCGTCTCCAGCGGGCGGCTCGGCGCCTCGCGCATCTGCTCGCGCGGCACGTATCGGGCGACCTGTTCGGGCGAAGCGTCGGGCCACGGCTCCTGGCGCCAGAACAGGCGGGTGCCGGCGCGCGCCAGTCCCACCAGCATCATGAAGCTGCTGCCCAGCACCAGCAGCCACACCCAGAAGGTACGCGGGCCATCGGGTACCGCCTCCAGCATCACCAGCTTGCCGATGAAGCCCGACAGCGGCGGCAGGCCGGCCAGCGATACCGCGGCCACCAGGTACAGGGCGGCCGGCACGGTGGAGCCGGGCAGGGCGGCGACCACGTCCTTGCGGTCGCTGGCCGCGCCGCGGCGGCGCCGCACCAGGTCGGCCAGCAGGAACAGGGCCGCGCCGCCGAAGGTGCTGTGCACCAGATAGTACAGGCCGGCCCCGACCGTGCCCGCGCTATCCAGGGCGAAGGCGATGAACAGGGTCGCCGCCGACGAGAGCGCCAGGTAGGCGGCCAGCGAGCGCAGGCGGCGCGCGGCCAGCACGCCCAGCGCCGCCAGCACCAGGGTGATCGCGCCCAGCACCAGCATCGCCGGCCAGGCGAAGCCGGCCAGCGGCCCGGCCAGGCCGAACACCAGGGAGCCCACGCGCAGCACCGCGTACAGGCCGACCTTGGTCATCACCGCGAACAGCGCGGCCACCGCGGCCGGGGCGTGGGTATAGGTCTCCGGCAGCCACAGGTACATCGGCAGCAGCGCCGCCTTGGCACAGAACACCACCAGCAGCAGGCCACCGGCGGCCTGGACCAGGGCGCGGTCCTGCGGCCCGACCTCGGCCACCCGCACCGCCAGTTCGGCCATGTTGAGCGTGCCCAGCAGGCCGTAGACCAGGCCCAGGGCGACCAGGAACAGGGTCGAGGCGGCGATGTTGAAGGACACGTAGTGCAGGCCGGCGCGCAGGCGCTCGCCGCGGCCGCCGCTGAGCATCAGCCCGTAGGAGGCGATCAGCAGGATCTCGAAGAACACGAACAGGTTGAACACGTCGCCGGTGAGGAAGGCGCCGTTGATGCCCATCATCTGGAACTGGAAGAAGGCATGGAAATGCGGCGCGCGGCGGTCCCAGCCGGCGCAGGCGTGCAGCAGGCAGCCGATGCCGAGCAGCGCCGCCACCAGCAGCATCAGTGCCGCCAGCCGGTCCACCATCAGGGCGATGCCCAGCCGCGCCGGCCAGTCGCCGACCAGGTATACGCCGACCTCGCCGCCGGCTGCACCCCGCACCAGCAGCACGGCGAGCACCAGCATCAGGCCCATCGAGGTCCAGGCCACGATCCGCTGCGGCGCCATGCCGAAGCGGCGGTGCTCGAACATCAGTGCCAGGGCGGCGGCCACCAGCGGCACCAGGATCGGCAGCAGCGGCAGGTGCGCGATCATGCGCGGCCCTCGCGGTCGGGCGAGGCCACCGCGCCCTGGGCGGGCACCGATTCATTGCCCGCCACCAGCTCGGCCGCGTGCGCGGCCAGGCGTGCCTCGTCGTGGCGCAACTGCTCGCGGCGCTGGAATTCCGCCTCGGCGCGGCTGCCGTCCACGTGGTCGCTGTGGTTGTCGGCGCGGCTGCGGATGGCCAGCACGATGATCACCGCGGTCATGGCGAAGGCGATCACGATCGCGGTCAGCACCAGGGCCTGGGGCAGGGGATCGGTGTAGTACGCCGGCTCGGCGGGCATGCCCTCGCGCAGCACCGGCGGCTTGCCCGTCACCAGGCGCCCGCTGGAGAAGATCAACAGGTTGGTGGCGTAGGACAGCAGGGTCAGCCCCAGGATCACGTCGAAGCTGCGCGCCCGCAGCAGCAGGTACACGCCCGCGGCGGTGAGGATGCCGATCGCGCTCGCCATCGCCAGTTCCATCAGCCCAGTTCTCCGGTACGGGTCGAACGCTGGCCCGGCTCGATCACGCCCAGCCGCGCCACCGTGGTGCGCGAGGGGCGGATGGTGCCGAGCATCGACAGGATGAGCATGGCGCCGCCGAACACCACCAGGTACACGCCGGTGTCGAAGCCCATGGCGCTGGCCAGTTCCAGGGTGCCGACCAGCGGCAGTTCCAGTTCCAGGTGGCCGCTGGTGAGGAACGGGACGCCGAACAGGAACGCAGCCGCGCCGCTGGCCGCCGCCACCACCAGGCCGATGCCGATGCAGCGGATGTAGTCGAAGCCGAAGCGCGACTCGACCGAGGCCGCGCCCTGGATCACGTACTGGATCAGCAGCGGCACCGCCAGCACCAGGCCGGCGATGAAGCCACCGCCGGGCGCGTTGTGTCCGCGCAGGAACAGGAATACCGAGACGGTGAGGGTCAGCGGGAACAGCAGCTGGGCAAGGTCGGCCGGCACCGGCAGCTTCACCGGGCCGCCGGACATGACCTTCTCCGGGGCCATCCGCGCGCGCCGCAGCAGGGCGTGCACGATCAGCGCGGCCACGCCGAACACGGTGATCTCGCCGAAGGTATCGAAGCCGCGGAAGTCGACCAGGATCACGTTGACCACGTTGCGGCCGTAGGCCTCCGGCAGCGAGCGTGCCAGCATCTCCACGCTGGCCGCGTCCGGGCTCGGGTCGCGGGCCATCATCGCGTACGCCAGCACCGCCACGCCCAGGCCGGCGGCGGCGGCCACCACGATGTCGCGGTAGCGCCGCGCCGGGCGCCGCTCCGGCGGCGAGCGCGGCGGCAGGTAGTGCAGGCCCAGCAGCAGCAGCGCCAGGCTGACCATCTCCACCAGCAGCTGGGTCAGGGCCAGGTCCGGGGCGGACAGGAACACGAAGGCCATGCTGACCATCAGGCCGATGCCGCCCACGACCAGCAGGGCCAGCAGGCGCTGCCGGTACAGGCGGATGGTCCACGCGGTGCAGGCCACCATCACCAGCCACAGGAACCAGCCCAGCAGCGGCATCGGCGAGGGCGCGCGCAGCACCGGCAGCGCGCCGCCACCGAGGGAATCGACGAACGGCGCCACCCCGGCGGCAAGCGCGGCCAGCACCAGCAGCAGCATGCTGCGCTGGACGCTGCCGTTGGCGATCCGGGTGGTGAAACGGTTGGCCAGGCCGTACAGGGCATCCATGTTCCAGCGGAACACGTTCCGGCCCAGCGAGCCGCGCACGATCGCGTGCAGGTCGAACAGGCGCCGCAGGCCGAAGTACAGGGCGATGCCGCCGACGATGCCGCACAGGCTCATCAGCAGCGGCACGTTCAGCCCGTGCCATACCGCCAGGCTGTAACCGGGCATGGCCGCGCCGAGGATGGCGCCGGCGCCGGCGTGCAGCACCGGGGCCACGGTGAAGGCCGGGAACACGCCCACCGCGATGCACAGCACCACCAGCACCTCGACCGGGATCTTCATCCAGCGCGGCGGCTCGTGCGGCTCGCGGTCCAGGGCGCGCGGCCCCTTGCCGAAGAAGGTCTCGTAAACGAAGCGCAGGCTGTAGGCCACGCCGAAGATGCCGTACAGCAGCGCGGCCACGGCGATGCCCAGGCGCATGTAGGCGTGGCCGCGGATCTCCAGCGCCTCGGTGAAGAACATCTCCTTGGACAGGAAGCCGTTGAGCAGCGGGATGCCGGCCATCGCCAGCGAGGCGATCACCGCCAGCGCGCTGGTCATGGGCATGGCCCGCCGCAGGTTGCCCAGGCGGCGGATGTCGCGGGTGCCGGTCTCGTGGTCGATGATGCCGGCGGCCATGAACAGCGAGGCCTTGAAGGTGGCGTGGTTGAGGATGTGGAACACGCCGGCGACCACCGCCATCGGCGTGGACAGGCCGAACAGCAGGGTGATCAGGCCCAGGTGGGAAATGGTCGAGTACGCCAGCAGGCCCTTGAGGTCGTGCTGGAAGATCGCGAACCAGGCGCCCAGCAACAGGGTCGCCGCACCGATGCCGCTGACCAGGTAGAAGAACAGGTCGCTGCCGGCCAGCGCCGGGTGCAGCCGCGCCAGCAGGAACACGCCGGCCTTCACCATGGTTGCCGAGTGCAGGTAGGCCGACACCGGGGTGGGCGCGGCCATCGCGTGCGGCAGCCAGAAGTGCACCGGGAACTGCGCGCTCTTGGTGAACACGCCGGCCAGCACCAGGCCCAGCGCCCAGGGGTAGAGCGCGCTGTCGCGGATCAGTTCGCCGGAGGCCAGCACCGCGTCCAGGTCGTAGCTGCCGACGATGCGGCCGATCAGCAGCACGCCGCCAAGCAGGGCCAGGCCGCCGCCGCCGGTGATGGCCAGGGCCATGCGCGCGCCTTCGCGCGCGTCCTGGCGGTGGGTCCAGAAGCCGATCAGCAGGAACGAGCTGATGCTGGTCAGTTCCCAGAACACCAGCAGCAGGAGCAGGTTGCCGGCCAGCACCACGCCCAGCATCGAGCCCATGAACAGCAGCAGGTAGCTGAAGAAGCGCACCGCGCTGTCGCGCGCGGAGAGGTAGTAGTGCGCGTACAGCACCACCAGCGCGCCGATCGCCAGCACCAGCCCGGCGAACATCCAGGCCAGCCCGTCCAGGCGCAGGTCGAAGTCCAGCCCGATCTGCGGGATCCAGGCGTGCTCGCCGCGCACGATCCAGCCCTGCAGCACCGAAGGAGTCAGCCAGCCCAGCACCGCCAGGCCCAGCAGCGGGGCCGCGCCGGCCACCCACGCGGCGGCGGCCCGCGAACGGGGGCGCAGCAGGGCCAGCAGCGCCGCTGCCAGGAAGGGCAGGGCGAGGAGGACTTCCAGGAACGGGATCATCCGTGCGGTCGTGGGGGCCGTCGTGGTGAACCCGGGAGTTTAGCAGCGGGCGGCGTGCTCTCCGCGTGCTGCGCCGCGGCAGCGCCTAGTAACGCCAGCCCAGCCGGCGGTAGCACTTGGCCATGACCCAGGCCGGGCCGATCAGCAGGTAGACCAGGTCGGTGAGGAAGCTGGGACGCCGGCCCTCGTAGTGGTGGCCGACGAACTGCGCGACCCAGGCGAACACGAATACCGCCGCGGCGGCGGCCAGCAGCACGCCCGGGCCCAGGCGCATCTCGATCAGCCGGCACACGCAGCCGCAGAAGAAGAACAGCGCCAGCATGCCCAGGCCCAGCCGCCGCGACAGGCGGTTGTAGAAAGACCAAGCGGCGAACATCGCCAGCGCCGCCCAGATCCCGGTGCGGGTCCAGGTGCCGAACACCGGCACGCACCAGACCAGGGCGACCACCGACCACAGGATGGCCGGCACCGCGACCACGTGGATGCGCTGGTTGAGCGGGTGGCGGTGGTCGGCCGAGTAGCTGGCGAAGTAGCGGTCGATCGCCCGCGTCGGCCCGGAATGCGGGGCTTGGCTCATGGGCTCACCTGCGGTGGGCGTGGCTGGCCCGGGAGCATAGCCATTTATGTGCCGCGCCTCCCGCCGCGTCGCGACACCGCCGGTAGAGTCCGGCCCGGCGCCGCGGCGCTGCGTCCGGGCCGGCGGCGCCTGCATCCGTTGGCAGGCGGCCGCATGTACGCACCCGCCCCGGGCCCGGAAAGCACGAGGCCCGCGGTTGCGGGCCTCGCGGGCGCGGTACTGGCTTCAGTCCACGCTGATGCCGGCCAGCTTCTGCAGCGCCTCGGCGTAGCGGGCGCGGGTGCGCTCGATCACCTCGGCCGGCAGCTTCGGGCCCGGCGGGGTCTTGTCCCAGTCCAGGGTCTCCAGGTGGTCGCGCACGATCTGCTTGTCGTAGCTGGGCGGGCTGATGCCGACCTGGTACTCGTCCGCCGGCCAGTAGCGCGAGGAATCCGGGGTCAGCATCTCGTCCATGATGTACAGCCGGCCGTCGGCGTCGGTGCCGAACTCGAACTTGGTGTCGGCCAGCAGGATGCCGCGCTCGGCCGCGTAGGCGGCGGCGAACTTGTAGATGCGCAGGGTGGCGTCGCGCACGCGCTCGGCCAGGTCGGCGCCGACCGCGCGCACCATGGCATCGAAGTCGATGTTCTCGTCGTGGTCGCCGACGGCGGCCTTGGTCGAGGGGGTGAAGATCGGCTCGGGCAGCTGCTCGGCCTGGCGCAGGCCCGGGGGCAGGGCGATGCCGCTGACTTTGCCGGTGCGCTGGTAGTCCTTCCAGCCGCTGCCGATCAGGTAGCCGCGGGCGATGGCCTCCACCGGCACCGGCTTGAGCTTGCGGGTCACCACCGCGCGCCGGGCGTACAGCGCCGGGTCCACGCCCTCGGGCAGGACCGCGGCCACGTCGATGCCGGTGAGGTGGTTGGGCATCAGGTGGGCGGTCTTGGCGAACCAGAAGTTGGAGATCTGGCAAAGCATCTCGCCCTTGCCCGGGATCGGGTCGGGCAGGACCACGTCGAACGCCGACAGGCGGTCGGTCGCCACCATCAGCAGGTAGCCGTCGGGCGAGACGGCGCCGGGGCCGGCGGCAGCCAGGGCTGCGTCGGGAATGCGTTCGCGGGGCAGGTCGAACACGTCGCGCACCTTGCCGCGGTGGCGCAGCGGCAGGCCGGGGAGGTCGGACTGGAGCAGGGTCGTGGACAACGCAGTCTCCGGGCAGTGCTCAGGTTGACAGGGGCCGCCGCGAACGGTACCCGGCCGGCGGCGGGTCGCACAGTGTACGGCGAGCCGGGGCGGCTGTGCCGTACAATCGCATGCTCCCCAACGTGGACCCCTCCGGGGCGCGCCGCCGCATGAATCGCTGGTACGGAAAACTGCTGGGGCTGGTGGCCGGGGCCCTGCTGTTCCGGCCCAATCCGCTGTTCGGCGCGGTCATCGGCCTGCTGGTCGGCCATGCCTTCGATACCGACTGGTTTGCCCTTCGCCGGCACGGCAACCCCTACGCCGAGCTGGGGCTGGAGCCGGATGCCAGCGACGCCGAGGTCGACCAGGCCTACCGCCGGCTGATGTCCCAGTACCACCCCGACCGCGTTGCCGGGGCCGCGCCGGAGCTGCGCGCCCAGGCCGAGGAGCGCGCCCGCGCCATCAACGCCGCCTACGACCGCATCCGCGCCCTGCGCAAGCGCCGCTGAGCGCCCGGGGCCCCGTCCGCCTTCATCCGCGAGCCGACCATGCAGCCCACCGTCATCGCCCCGTCCATCCTCTCGGCCGATTTCGCCCGCCTGGGCGAGGAGGTCGACAACGTCCTGGCCGCCGGCGCCGACTGGGTGCACTTCGACGTGATGGACAACCATTACGTGCCCAACCTGACGATCGGTCCGATGGTCTGCCAGGCGCTGCGCAAGCACGGGGTGCAGGCCTTCATCGACGTGCACCTGATGGTCGAGCCGGTGGACCGCATCGTCCCGGACTTCGCCGCCGCCGGCGCCAACCTCATCAGCTTCCACCCCGAGGCCAGTCGCCACGTCCACCGCACCATCCAGCTGATCAGGTCGCACGGCTGCCAGGCCGGCCTGGTGCTCAACCCCGCCACCCCGGTGGAGGTGCTGGACTGGGTGCTGGAGGACCTGGACCTGGTGATGCTGATGTCGGTCAACCCGGGCTTCGGCGGCCAGGCCTTCATTCCCTCCAGCCTGGACAAGCTGCGCGCGGTGCGGGCGATGATCGACAAGACCGGCAAGCCGATCCGGCTGGAGATCGACGGCGGGGTCAAGGCCGACAACATCGGCCAGATCGCCGCCGCCGGCGCCGATACCTTCGTCGCCGGCTCGGCGATCTTCGCCGAGCCGCGTACCCGCGCGCACTACGCCGAGGTGATCGGGCGGATGAAGGCCGCGGTGGAGTCCGCGCGCGGCTGAGCCAGGCAGCCGGCCACGCCCTGCCGGCGCCGCCGGCCCGGTTGGGGGTCCATCCCCGCCTGGCCTCCTGCACGGCCGAGCGTGCCCTGCACGCATGACCGGGGCATGACGGCCGCGGCTTCACGCCCGGCGGCGCGCGGTGTTGCTAACGTGCGCACCCCTCCCACGGGTGTCCGCATGCCTGCAGCCGATCCGCATCCCCCCGCGTTGTGGCTGGTCCTCAACGGCAAGGCCGCCGGCGAGGACGCCGTGCGCGAGGCCGTGGCCGCGCTGCGCGGGCAGGGGCACGCGGTTGCCGTGCGGGTGACCTGGGAGGACGGCGACGCCGCCCGCTACGTGGCCGAGGCGCTGGAGGCCGGCGCCGCCACCCTCGTCGCCGGCGGCGGCGACGGCACCCTCAGCGAGGTCGCCCAGGCCCTGGCCGAACAGGACGCCGGTGCCGATGCCCTGCCGGCGCTGGCGCTGCTGCCGCTGGGCACGGCCAACGACTTCGCCAGCGCAGCCGGCATCCCCGCTGAGGCCGATGCCGCGCTTGACCTGGCCCTGCAGGCACCGGCGGCGAACGTGGACCTGCTCCGGATCGAGGCCGATGGCCGCCGCCACTGGTGCGCCAACCTGGCCAGCGGCGGCTTCGGCACCGAGGTGACGGTGGAAACCGACGAGGGCCTCAAGAGCCTGCTCGGCGGACTGGCCTACCTGGTGACCGGGATCGCGAAGCTGGGCCGGATCGAACCGGTGGAAGTACGCGTGCGCGGCCCGCGGTTCGCCTGGGAGGGCGGGCTGATCGCGCTGGGGCTGGGCAATGGCCGCCAGGCCGGCGGCGGGCGCGAGCTGTGCCCGGAGGCGCGGATCGACGACGGCCTGCTGGAGCTGACCGTGATCCCCGAGCTGTCCGGCGAGCTGGCCTCCACCCTCGGCACCCTGGTCAGGGACGGCCAGCGTGCCGCGCTGGAACGGATCGCGGTGCGCACGCGCCTGCCCTGGGTGGAGCTGGAAGGGCTGGCCGGGCCGTTCACCCTCAACCTCGACGGCGAACCGCTGCAGGCGCGCCGCTTCCGCGTCGAATGCGTGCCCGGGCGCCTGCGCATGCGCCTGCCGCCCGGCAGCCCGTTGCTCTCGCAACCTTCCTGAGCCACGCGCAGGCGCTGCGCGCGCGCGCCGATGCGGGTAAAGTGGGCGGCATGTTCGGCCAGACGATCAGGCTCCACCGCTCCTCCGCGCGCCAGGCTTGGCGATGGCGGCCCCATGCCGTCGTTTGCCATGCCCCGTATTGCCGGAAGGAAGCCTGCCTTGATCACGTCCGAACAGTTCCAGCGCCACGCCGCTGAAGCCCGCTACACCCGCGTTCCCGTCGTCCGCGAGGTCCTGTCCGACCTCGATACCCCGCTTTCTGTCTACCTGAAGCTGGCCGACGCGCCGCATACCTATCTCTTCGAATCGGTCGAGGGCGGCGAACGCTTCGGCCGCTATTCGATCATCGGCCTGCCGGCGCGCCGCACCGTCAGCTTCCGTGGCCACTCCATGGAAACGCGCGAGGACGGCCGTGTTGTCGACTCCCGCCAGGTCGCGGATCCGTTCGCCGAGGTCGAGGCCCTGCGCAACTCCTACTCGGTGCCGCAGCTGGAAGGCCTGCCCGGTTTCACCGGCGGCCTGGTCGGCTGGTTCGGTTTCGAATGCATCGGCTATATCGAGCCGCGCCTGGCTGGCAACACCGCGCGCGACGAGATCGGCACCCCGGACATCTACCTGATGCTGTCCGAGGAACTGGCGGTGTTCGACAACCTCAAGGGCCGCCTGTACCTGATCGTGCATGCCGACCCGCGCCAGCCCGGCGCCTGGGACGCCGCGCAGGCACGCCTGGACGCCCTGGTCGCCAAGCTGCGCCAGCCCGGCCACTACCCGGCGCCGCTGCGCCGCGACGTGCTGGACGAGAGCCACTTCGTCTCCGGCTTCACCCGCGAGGGCTTCATCGCCGCGGTGGAGAAGTCCAAGGAATACATCCGCGCCGGCGACGTGTTCCAGGTGGTGCTGAGCCAGCGCCTGAGCGTGCCGTTCAACGCCCGTCCGGTGGACGTGTACCGCGCCCTGCGCGCGCTCAACCCCTCGCCGTACATGTACTTCCTCGACACTGGCGAGGTACAGGTGGTCGGCTCCTCGCCGGAGATCCTGGTGCGGCTGCAGGGCGGCCAGGTCACCGTGCGCCCGATCGCCGGTACCCGCCCGCGCGGGCGCACGCCGGAGGAGGACCTGGCCCTGGAACAGGAGCTGCTGGCCGATCCCAAGGAGCGCGCCGAGCACGTGATGCTGATCGACCTGGGCCGCAACGACGTCGGCCGGGTGTCGGAGCCGGGCAGCGTCGAGGTCGGCGAGCGCTTCGTGATCGAGCGCTACAGCCACGTCATGCACATCGTCAGCGAGGTCACCGGCCGGCTGCTGCCGGGCCTGAGCTACGCCGACGTGCTGCGCGCCACCTTCCCGGCCGGCACCGTGTCCGGCGCGCCCAAGATCCGCGCGCTGGAAGTGATCCGCGAACTGGAGCCGATCAAGCGCAACGTCTACGCCGGCAGCATCGGCTACATCGGCTGGCACGGCGACGCCGACACCGCCATCGCCATCCGCACCGCGGTGATCAAGGACGGCCGCCTGCACGTCCAGGCCGGCGCCGGCATCGTCTACGACTCCGACCCGCAGAAGGAGTGGGACGAGACCATGAACAAGGGCCGCGCGCTGTTCCGCGCCGTGGCCCAGGCCGCGCAGGGACTGTGAGGGAACCACCATGCTGTTGATGATCGACAACTACGACAGCTTCACCTTCAACCTCGTGCAGTACCTGCAGGCGCTGGGGGCGGAGGTGGAGGTGGTGCGCAACGACGCCATGAGCGTCGACCAGATCCGGAAGCTGGCGCCGGAGCGCATCGTGATCTCGCCCGGTCCGTGCACGCCCAACGAGGCGGGCGTGTCGCTGGAGGTGATCGAAGAGCTGGGCGCGACCACCCCGATCCTGGGCGTGTGCCTGGGCCACCAGAGCATCGGCCAGGCTTACGGCGGCAAGGTGGTGCGCGCCGGCAACATCATGCACGGCAAGACCTCGCCGATCCGGCACCAGGGCAAGGGCGTGTTCGCCGGCCTGCCGGACGGCTACGAGGCCACCCGCTACCACTCGCTGGTGGTGGAGAAGGATTCGCTGCCGGACTGCCTGGAGATCACCGCCTGGACCGAGAACCCGGACGGTTCGATGGAGGAGATCATGGGCCTGCGCCACCGCGAGCATCCGGTGGAGGGCGTGCAGTTCCACCCCGAGTCGATCCTGACCCAGCACGGCCACGCCCTGCTGCGCAACTTCCTCCAGCGCTAGAGGCGCCTCAGCGGTACACCACCCGGCGCAGCAGGAAGAAGGTCACCACCGCCAGGCCGCCCTCGACCACCGGCTTGGCCATCCACGCCCAGCGCAGGCCCAGCTGCTGCTCGACCGTGTTGACCAGCAGGGTGCTGGCGATGGTCATGGTGATCCACAGCAGGCCGAAGCGGCCGAAGCGGCGCCAGCCCAGGCGCGCGCCGTCGCCGCCGGCGAAGGTGTAGCGGCCGTTGAGCCAGAAGCCGAGCATGGCGCCGGTGGTGCGGCCCAGCAGGTTGGCCGGCACCGCATGCAGGCCCAGCGCGGTGGCGGCCACGAACACCGCCCAGTCGACCACCAGTTGCAGCAGTCCGAAGGCGATGTACTGGCTGCCCTGGCGCAGGAGGAGCGTTCGCACGGCGGATCCGGAGGCTGGAGACGGGGCGAAGTCTAAACCGGCGCCCTGCGCGGATCGTGAACCGTGGGGTCGCCGCGCCGCGAGGGATAGAATCATGGCCCTTTCCGCACAGTAGACGCCGCTCCATGACCCAGCCCCTGCACGTGGTGATCCTCGCCGCCGGCGAGGGCAAGCGCATGAAATCGGCCCTGCCCAAGGTGCTGCAGCCGGTAGGCGGGCGGCCGATGCTGGCGCACGTGATCGACACCGCGCGCCGGCTGCAGCCGGCCGGCATCCACGTGGTCTACGGGCACGGCGGCGACGCGGTCCGCGCGGCCTTCGCCGGCCAGGACGACCTGGCCTGGGCCGAGCAGGCCCGCCAGCTGGGCACGGGCCACGCCGTGCAGCAGGCCATGCCCGGCATCCCCGAGCTGGCCGACGTGCTGGTGCTGTACGGCGACGTGCCGCTGACCTCGGCCGACACCCTGCGCCGCCTGCTGCAGGCCGACGGCCTGCTGCGCGTGCTGGTGGCCGAGCCGGCCGACCCGACCGGCTACGGCCGCATCGTGCGCGACCCGCAGGGGCGGGTGGCGAAGATCGTCGAGCACCGCGACGCCAGCGACGAGGAGCGCCGCATCGGCATCGTCAACACCGGCATCATCGCCGCCGAGTCCGACGCGCTGAAGCGCTGGCTGGCGCGGCTGTCCAACGAGAACGCGCAGGGCGAGTACTACCTCACCGACGTGTTCGCCATGGCCGCGGCCGAGTACAACCCGGCGGAGATCGTGCTGGTCGAGGATCCGATCGAGGCCGAGGGCGCCAACGACCCCTGGCAGCTGGCGCAGCTGGAGCGCGCCTACCAGCTGCGGCGTGCGCGCGAACTTTGCCTGGCCGGCGCGCGCCTGCTGGACCCGGCGCGGGTCGAGCAGCGCGGCACGGTGAAGGTGGGGCGCGACGTGGAGATCGACGTCGACGTGGTGCTGGAGGGCGAGGTCGAGCTGGGCGACGGCGTGCGCATCGGCCCGTTCGTGCGCCTGAAGGACGTGCGCCTGGGCCCGGGCACCGAGGTGCTGGCGCACTGCGACCTGGAAGGCGTGGTCACCGAGGGCGCCGTGCACATCGGCCCGTTCGCGCGCCTGCGCCCGGGCACGGTGCTGGCCGACGGCGTGCGCATCGGCAACTTCGTGGAGACCAAGAAGGTGGTGCTGGGCGTGGGCAGCAAGGCCAACCACCTCACCTACCTGGGCGACACCACGGTGGGCGCGGGGGTGAACATCGGCGCCGGCACCATCACCTGCAACTACGACGGGGTGAACAAGTCGGCCACGGTGATCGGCGACGGCGCCTTCATCGGCTCCAATTCGGCCCTGGTGGCGCCGGTGGAGATCGGCGCCGGCGCGACGATCGGCGCCGGTTCGGTGATCACCCGCAACGCCCCGGCCGACGCCCTGACCGTCTCGCGCGCGCGCCAGACCACGGTCGAAGGCTGGAAGCGCCCGGTGAAGAAGCCGAAGGCGTAGAGGATCGCGCTTCAAGGTGGCCGGGCCGTGGCGACGGCCCGGGCCTCGCCACGGTCCAGGGGCGCGGCGGCACGGCCGGAAGCCGCATCCGGGGCCGCGCCCTCACTGCTCCGGCAGCATCACCGCCACGCACAGGCCGCCGTCGGCGCGGTTCTGCAGCGACAGACGGCCGCCGTGGGCCTCGACGATCTCGCGGGTCAGGGCCAGGCCCAGGCCGGTGCCGTTGCGCTTGGTCGAGTAGAACGGCAGCAGCGCGTTCTGCAGCACCGCCTCGTTCATGCCCGGGCCGCGGTCCAGCACTTCCAGCCGGGTCCAGCCCGGCAACCGGCGCAGGCGCACCTGGACCTGGGTGTTGCCGGCTTCCTCGCCGGCCTCGTGCGCGTTCTTCAGCAGGTTGAGCAGGGCCTGCTCCATCTGCGCCGGATCCACCCGCGCGCGCAGGTCGGCGGCCATGCCGTCCAGCTCGAAACCGATCTGGCGCTGCAGCCGCGCCAGGAAGTCCTCCCAGTCCACCGCCTGCAGCTGCGGCTGCGGCAGCTTGGCGAAGCGCGCGTAGCCACGGATGAAGCCCTCCAGGTGGCGGGCACGGTCCTCGATGGTGGAGAACACCTCGGCCAGGCGCTCGTGGCGGCCGCGCCGCACCAGCTCGGCGCCGGAGTGGGCCAACGAGGCGATCGGCGCCAGCGAGTTGTTGAGCTCGTGGCTGATCACCCGGATCACCTTCTTCCAGGTCTGCACCTCCTGGCGGCGCAGTTCGGGGGTGAGCAGGCGCAGCAGCAGCAGTTCGTGGTGGCGGCCATTGAGGGTGAAGCGGCGGCGCGAGATGTGGTAGACCTCTTCCCCGGCGTCGTCCTCCGCGCCTTCCGGGCTGACCCCGAACAGGCTGTCGCCGCCGCGCGCCACCGCCTCGCGCAGCTCCGCCGGCAGCCCCTCGAGCACGCTCTCCAGGCGCTGTCCTTCCAGCTTGCGGCCGTCGTTGAGCAGCTTGCGCGCGGCCAGGTTGGCGTAGACCACCCGGGCCACGCCGTCGCCGCCGTCGGCCCACAGCAGCATCGCCACCGGGGTGTTCTGGACCATGGTGTCCAGCAGCAGTTCGCGCTGCACCAGGTCCTGGCGCTGGCGGCGCAGGACCTCGCCCAGCTCGCGGTGGGCACGCACCAGGTTGCCGACCTCGTCGCGGCTGCTCCAGTGCACGCCGAAGTTGAACTCGCCGTCGCGGTAGGTGTTGACGCTGCCGGACAGGGCGCGGAACAGCGCCCGCAGCGGGGACAGGGCGCGGTAAAGGCTCAGCCACATCAGCCCCAGCAGCACGACCACCGACACGCTGGCCAGGACCCAGCCGTGGTCGATCCAGTAGGCCGCGGTCCAGGGCAGGGCGGCGGCCAGCGCCAGCACCGGCAGCAGGCGCAGGAACAGGTGCAGGGTGAGGGTGCGGCGGACCATCCGGATCAGGAACTCTTCAGTCCATGGCGCTCCATGCGCCGGTACAGGGCCTGGCGGCTCATGCCCAGTTCGGCGGCCGCCTGCGCGATCACCCCGCCGGCGCGCTGCAGCGCCGCCTCGATCTGCTCGCGCTCCGGCTCCCGCGCCGGCGCCGGGCGCGCGGCCTGGGCGCGCGGCAGGGCCAGGTCCTCCGGCTCGATCCGCGGGCCGGTGGCCAGCAGCTGCGCGCGCTGGATCACGTTGCGCAGCTCGCGCACGTTGCCCGGCCAGGCGTGCCGCTGCAGCGCCGCGGCCGCCGCCGGCGACAGCGGCTTGCCGCCCTCGCCGAAGCGCTCGGCCAGCGGCAGCACGTCGCCCGGGCGCTCGGCCAGCGGCGGCATGCTCAGCTCGATGGTGTTGAGCCGGTAGTACAGGTCCTCGCGGAAGCTGCCCTCGCGGATCATCGCCGGCAGGTCGGCGTTGGTGGCGCTGACCACCCGCACCTTCACCTGGCGCTCGCGGTTGGAGCCCAGCCGCGCGAAGCGGCCGGTCTCCAGCACCCGCAGCAGCTTCATCTGCCCGGCCGCCGGCAGGTTGCCGATCTCGTCCAGGAACAGGGTGCCGCCGTCGGCGGCCTCGAACTTGCCCTCGCGCGCCTTGTTGGCGCCGGTGTAGGCCCCGGCCTCGGCGCCGAACAGCTCGGCCTCGATCAGGTCGGCCGGCAGCGCACCGCAGTTGACGGTCACGAACGGGCCGTCGCGCACCGCGGAGTTGGCCTGGATGATCTCGGCGATCTTCTCCTTGCCGCTGCCGTTGGGGCCGGTGATCAGCACCGGCAGGTCCGAGCGCGCCACCTGGCAGGCCAGGGCTACCACGCGCTCGCTGGCCGGGTCGGCGAACACCGCCCCGCGCAGGTCGTAGCGGCGGGCCAGGTCCTCGCGCCGGCGGCGCTCGCCGCGGCGGCGCTGGTCCAGCTCGCGGCGGGCCTCGGACAGTTCCAGCAGGTTGTTGACCGTGGCCAGCAGCTTGGCGTCCTGCCAGGGTTTGGCCAGGTAGTCGGCGGCACCGGCCTTGACCAGCTCCACCGCGCTCTCCAGGTGGGTCCAGGCGGTCAGCAGGATCACCGGCAGGTCCGGGTGCCGCTCGCGGATGGCCGCGAACAGCGCCCGGCCCTCGTCGCCGGAGGTGGTATCTGCGGTGAAGTTCATGTCCTGGATCACCAGGTCCACCGGCTCGCGCTCCAGCAGCGCCAGTCCCTCCTCCGGGCCGATGGCGTGCACGGTGGCGATGTCGTGCAGGGAGAACAGCACTTCCAGCGCGGTGGCGACCGCGGGGTTGTCGTCGATGACCAGGATGGCGGACATGGAGGAGGGCGGGAGGGAAAGCGCCGATCGTAGCGCCCGCCGGAGGCCCCGGTGGAGGGCCGCCGGTCGGGAATCAGACGCTGCGGGTGGCGGTGGCCGGCGGGATCGAGGCCGCGCGCTTCGCCGGCGCGTACACCGCCAGCTGGCCCAGGCCCCAAAGCAGCAGCGCGCCCACCGGCAGGTAGTACAGCGGCAGCCGCGCCAGGTCGTACTTGCCCATCAGCACCTGGTTGATCGCGAACGCCAGCAGCATGCCCAGGGCGATGCCGATGCTGGCCAGCACGAAGTTCTCGGTCTGGAAGTAGCGCAGCACCTGGCCGCGGGTGGCGCCAAGCGCGCGGCGGATGCCGATCTGCTTGGTGCGCTGCTGCACCCAGAAGCTGGCCAGGCCGATGATGCCCAGCGCGGTGATCAGCAGCAGGGCCACGCACACCGTGCCCAGCAGCCAGGCCATCGAGCGCGGGCCGCTGTGGAAGTCGCGGCGCATCTCCTCCAGGGTGCGGCTGTTCTCCTCCAGCAGGATGCGGTCGTTGCCGCCGTCGCGCAGGACCTTCTTGGCCGCCTCCAGCACCTCGGCGCGGCGCTCGGGCGAGGTGCGCACCAGGTAGTTGCCGGCGAGGTTGTAGTGCGGGCGCAGCGGGAAGACGATCGAGTACTCGCGGCCGGTGGGGCCGCCCATGGTGTTGGGCCGCACCAGGTGCTCGAGCACGCCGATCACGCGGGTCGGGGATTCGGACCAGGAATAGAACTCCTTGCCGATCGGGTCCTGGCCCGGGAACAGGCGCTCGGCCAGGGCGTGGGTGATGATCGCGACCGGGACGGTGTCGTCGACGGCGCCGCGGTCCAGCAGGTCCACCGCCTCGCGGTACTCGTCGGCGTTGAAGTCGCGGCCGGCCACGAGCTTCAGGCCCAGGGTCTCCATGAACTGGTCCTCGGCCAGGTAGATGGTGGCGTTGAGCATCGGCCGCTGGTCTTCCCGCTTCAGGCGCACGCCGCTGTTCCAGGACGACCAGCCGTAGGGCACCTGGTTGATCACCGTGGCGTCCTTGACCCCGGGGATGGCGCGCAGCGCGGCCAGGTCGGTGCGGGTACGGGCCTGCTGGGAGGGGTCGTCGCCGATGCTGACGATCTGCAGCCGCACCAGCTCGTCCTCGGCCAGGCCGCTGACCTCGAACACCTGGCGGATGCGGTCGTTGATCATGAACAGCGAGTTGCAGATGATCGCGCAGGTCAGGGCGATCTCCACCACGATCAGCGCGGCGGCGGTCTTGTGCCGGCGCAGGGTGGACAGGATGGGACGGATTTCCATGGTCTGTCTCCGGGGAGGCCGCGCGGCCTCCCGTCGTGGAAGTGGGGGTTACTGGGACTTGAGCTGGATCGCCGGGGCGACCTGCATCGCGCGCCAGGCGGGCACCACGCCGGCCAGCACGCTGGAGGCGACCGCCAGCACGAAGGTGAGCAGCAGCATCCAGCCGTCCAGGTGGGCGAGGTTGGCGTAGCTGGCCGGCTGCTGGCGCACGCCCCACAGCCCAAGCATGGCCAGGCCCAGGCCCAGCACGCCGCCGAACAGGCCCACGGTGCCGGCCTCGACCAGGCACTGGGCGAAGATCGCCTTGCGCGAGGCGCCCAGGGCGCGGCGCACGCCGATCTCGCTGCCGCGCCGCAGGAACTTGGCCAGGAGCAGGCCGATGGTGTTGACCAGGCACACCAGCAGGAAGCCGAAGCCCAGCCACAGCTGCATCACCACGTCCTGCGGCACGACCCGGTTGTACTCCAGCAGCTCCATCACGTTGCGCAGGCGCACGTTGGTCGGCCGCTCGAAGCGCCCGGCCGCGCGCTGCTGGTCGGAGTAATTGACCAGGTAGTCGCGGTAGGCGGCGGCCTGCGCCGGGGACTCCAGCTCCACCCAGTACTGCATCCAGGCGCAGGGGGCGTTGGGGCCGGTGGAGTCGCCGCCGGTGTCGCCCCAGCAGTCGATGTTGCCCTGGCGGTCCAGGTTGAGGTCGCGCGAGGTGGAGAAGGGCAGGAACACGCCCTCGGTCTCGGCGAAGCGGTCGTTGGTCAGGTCGTAGAAGCGCGGGGTCGGGCGCCACTGGTCGACCACGCCGACCACGGTGAACTCGGTGCGGTCCAGCAGCACCCGCTGGCCGACGCTGTTGCCGCCGCCGAACAGGCGCTCGTTGGTCTCCTTGCCCAGCACCACCACGCGCGCGCGGGCGTCGTCGTCGCCGCTGCTCCAGCCGCTGCCGTACAGCATCGGCACCTCGAACATCGGGAAGAAGTCGGCGCTGGCGAAGCGCGCGGCGCTGGTGAACGGCGCCTGGCCGCTGCGCTCGGGCGTGATCTTGACGAAGCCGCCGGTGGTCAGCGCCTGGCGCGGTGCACGCTTCTCCCGCAACAGCGCTTCGGCGTCGTAGCGGGTCAGCTGGTCGTTGGGCTCCTCGCCGGGGGTGTAGCCGTCGCGGCTGGCCGCGTCCAGCTGCACGTAGAACAGCCGGTCGCTCTTGGACGGGATCGGGTCGCCGGACAGCACCCGGAACACGGTCAGGGTGGTCATGCACGCGCCGATGCCCAGGGCGACCGCCAGCACCATCAGCGCGGTCAGCGCCCGGTCGCGGCGGAAGCTGCGCAGGGCCAGGTTGAAGTAGTAGGCGAACATGGCGGTCTCCTCAGGCGACCGCGGCGCGGTGCAGCCGGCCCTGGGCGGGTTCCAGCGACAGGTCGGTGGCCACGCCGTCGACGATGTGCACGTTGCGCTGGGCGCGCGCGGCCAGCTCCGGGTCGTGGGTCACCATCACGATGGTGGTGCCTTCGGCGTTGATCTGCTCCAGCAGCTCCATCACCCCGCGCGCCATCTGCGAGTCCAGGTTGCCGGTCGGCTCGTCGGCCAGCAGCAGGCGCGGCTCGCCGGCCAGGGCGCGGGCGATGGCCACGCGCTGCTGCTGGCCGCCGGACAGCTCCGAGGGGTAGTGGTGCATGCGCGAGGCCAGGCCCACCTGCGACAGCGCCTTCTCGATCCGCTGCCTGCGCTCGGCCGCCGGCAGCCCGCGGTAGCGCAGCGGCACGTCGACGTTGTCGAACAGGTTGAGGTCCGGGATCAGGTTGAAGCCCTGGAAGATGAAGCCGATCTTGCGGTTGCGCAGGCGGCTGCGGGCGTCGTCGGACAGGCCGCGGACGTTCTCGCCGTCCAGCAGGTAGTCGCCGGAGTCGAAGGTCTCCAGCAGCCCGGCGATGTTGAGGAAGGTGGTCTTTCCGGATCCGGAGGGGCCGGTGACCGCGACGAACTCGCCCTCGCGCACGTGCAGGTCGAGCGAGCGCAGGGCATGGGTTTCGACCATCGCGGTGCGGTAGACCTTGGAGACCTGGCGCATTTCCAGCATGGCGTTGTCCTCGTGACTGGTGATTGGTGATTGGTGGTTCGACTGGTGATTCGATTGGTGGCCCGGGTTGGCTGGTGACCGGGTTGCGCCATTGCCTGCGCCCCTTCGAATCACCCGTCACCAATGACGGATCACCGGCCGTCAACGGATGGCTACTTTCTCGGCATCGCCGAACTGGTCGGCGCCGGAGACCACGATGCGGTCGCCTTCCCTGGCGCCGGAGACGATCTCCACGTAGCCCAGGCTGCTGACGCCGGTCTGCACCGGGCGGCGTTCGGCGCTGCGGCCGTTGACCACCCAGGCGTAGCCGCCGCCGCCCTGCTCCAGGAACGGGCCGCGCTCGACCATCAGCACGTCCTCGCGGGTGTCCAGCACGATCCGCACCGACAGGCGCTGGTTCTGGCGCAGGCCCGGCGGCTGCTGGCCCTCGTCGAAGCGCAGGCGCGCGGTGACCTCGCCGTTGACCACCTCCGGCGACACCGCCGAAACCTTGGCCGGCCACGGCTTGCCCTGGCTGGTGACCTGCGCCGGCACGCCGATGCCCAGGTCGCGGGCGAAGCTCTCCGGCACCCGGATCTCGACCTCGAACTCGCTCAGGTCCACCACGCTCAGGATCGGCGCGTTGATCGCCACGTTGGTGCCCTGCGCGACCTGCACCTGGCCGACCTGGCCGTCGAACGGGGCGCGCACGGTCAGCAGCTCGACCTGGCGCTGCAGCTCGGCCACCACCGCCTTCTGGCGGTCGGCCAGCAGGCGCTTGTTGCGTGCGTCCAGGGCCGCGGCCTGTTCCTGCAGGCGGGCGTCGCTGCGCGCCGCCTCCAGGCCGATGCGCGCCTTTTCCAGCTCGTCCTGCGCGCGGGCCAGCTCGTTGTTGGACACCGCACCGCCGGCATGGGCGCGCTCGTAGCGCTCCAGGTCGCGCTGGGCGGCGACATGGTCGATCTGCGCCTGGTCCCGCGCCTTGCTCGCGTTGAGGCTGGCGATGCGCGCGTCCAGCTGGGCGCGGCTGGCCTCGGCCTCCATGCCGGCCAGGGTGGATTCCTCCTGGGCCAGGCGGCTGCGCAGCTCGGGGCTGTCGATCACCGCCAGCACCTGGCCCTTCTCGACCACGTCGCCGGCCACCACCTTCAGCGACACGGTGCCGCCGGCCACCGCGTACAGCACCGGGCTGTTGGCGGTGATCACTTTGCCGTCGGCCGACAGGTCGCGGACCAGGTCGCCGCGCTTGACCTCGGCGATGCGGATGCGCGAGGCATCATAGGAACGGGAGCCGGCGCTCCAGCCGGAAACCACCCAGCCGCCGAGCGCGAGCAGGACCAGGGCGCCGGCGCCCGCCGGCAGCCAGCGGCGCAGGGCCGCGGCGCGGCCGGTGTGGGAGAGGGGACGGTCCTGGGCAGAGGTGTCGCGGATCATCGTGTGGTGGCGGATGTGTTGGGTACGCGCTACCAAAGCAGGACGCGTGCCAATCGCAACCCATTGATCCGTAAGCGTGTCTTTCGCTGGCGCGGGTGTCCGCTGTGTCCGCCGGACAGCTGTCCGGACACTGCTCCCGGAGCGCGGACACCCGGACGCGCGCCGCGGCCGGAGCGGCACGCGCGGGATCCAGGGCCGGGCCCGGGCTGCCGCGGTCGGCCCCGCGCGGATGCGACCGCCGCCACGGCGCGCACTGCGGGCGCAGGGCCGGCGCGCCAGCGGCAGCCGTGCGCCTTACCGCCGCCTGACTGCGCCCGTGCGCGGCGGACGGGGCCAGCGCCGGCCGGACCGTACGCTCCGGTAGAATCGCGGGCCTGTTTCTGCTTGGAAGAACGGCATGTGCGGCATCGTTGGCGCGATCGCGGATCGCGATGTGGTTCCGGTCCTGGTCGAGGGCCTCAAGCGCCTGGAGTACCGCGGCTATGACTCTTCCGGCATCGCCGTCGCCGATCCGGACAGCGTGCGCCGGGTGCGCCGCACCGGCCGCGTGGCGGAGATGGAGCAGGCGGCCCTCGCCGAGGGCTTCCACGGCGTGCTCGGCATCGGCCACACCCGCTGGGCCACCCACGGCGGGGTGACCGAGGCCAATGCCCACCCGCACATCAGCCACGGCGAGCTGGCGCTGGTCCACAACGGCATCATCGAGAACCACGAGGAACAGCGCGAGCGGCTCAAGGCGCTGGGCTACGTGTTCGAGTCGCAGACCGACACCGAGGTCATCGCCCACCTGATCCACCACCACATGTCGTCCGGCCAGGACCTGCTGGTCGCGCTGCAGGCGGCGGTCAAGGAACTGACCGGTGCCTACGCCCTGGCCGTGCTCAGCCGCCGCGAGCCGGACCGCCTGGTCGGCGCGCGCATGGGCTGCCCGCTGCTGGTCGGCCTGGGCGAGGGCGAGAACTTCCTGGCCTCGGACGTGTCGGCCATCGTCCAGGCGACCCGCCGGGTGATCTTCCTGGAGGAGGGCGACACCGCCGAGATCCGCCGCGAGGGCGTGCGCGTGTTCGACGCGGCCGACCGCGAGGTGGCCCGCGAGGTGCACGTGTCCGACGTCTCGCTGGCCTCGCTGGAACTGGGGCCGTACCGGCACTTCATGCAGAAGGAGATCCACGAGCAGCCGCGCGCCATCGCCGACACCGTCGAGGCGGTGATCGACGCCGGCAGCTTCCAGCCGACCCTGTTCGGCGCCAATGCCGAACAGGTGCTGCGCAAGGTCAAGGGCGTGCAGATCCTGGCCTGCGGCACCAGCTACTACGCCGGCCTGACCGCGCGCTACTGGATCGAGGCCATCGCCGGCCTGCCGTGCAACGTGGAGATCGCCAGCGAGTACCGCTACCGCGACGCCTACGCCGACCCGGACTACCTGGTGGTCACCATCTCCCAGTCCGGCGAGACCCTGGACACGATGGAGGCGCTCAAGTACGCCAAGTCGCTGGGCCACCGCCACACGCTGTCGATCTGCAACGTGCCCGAGAGCGCGATCCCGCGCGCCAGCGAGCTGGTCTGCTACACCCGCGCCGGCGCCGAGATCGGGGTGGCCTCGACCAAGGCCTTCACCACCCAGCTGGCGGCGCTGTTCCAGCTGACCGTGGTGCTGGGCAAGCTGCACGGCCGGGTCACCGCCGAACAGGAGGCCGGCTACCTGGAGCAGCTGCGCATGCTGCCGGGCAGCGTGCAGCACGCGCTGAACCTGGAGCCGCAGATCCAGGTCTGGGCCGAGCGCTTCGCCGCCAAGCAGAACGCCCTGTTCCTGGGCCGCGGCCTGCACTACCCGATCGCCCTGGAAGGCGCGCTCAAGCTCAAGGAAATCTCCTACATCCACGCCGAGGCCTATCCGGCCGGCGAGCTCAAGCACGGCCCGCTGGCGCTGGTGGACGCGGCCATGCCGGTGGTGGTGATCGCCCCGAACGACCGCCTGCTGGAAAAGGTCAAGTCCAACATGCAGGAAGTGCGCGCCCGCGGCGGCGAGCTGTTCGTGTTCGCCGACCAGGACAGCAACTTCACCGCCTCCGAGGGCGTGCACGTGATCCGCACCCCGCGCCATGCCGGCGTGCTGAGCCCGGTGATCCACACCATCCCGGTGCAGCTGCTGGCCTACCACACCGCCCTGGCCCGCGGCACCGACGTGGACAAGCCGCGCAACCTGGCCAAGTCGGTCACGGTCGAGTAGCCGGCATCGGCCGGGGCGGCGCGGGTGCGCTGCACCGCGCCGGGCGCCATGGCCCCCGGCGCGGCCCGCGGCAGGGTGGCGCGGTGACGCCACCCCGCCGCGTCACCGGGCGGCCGATTCGCGCATGACCATGGCCGCCTCGACCATCCTGCGCAGCGCCAGGTCCGTTTCCTCCCAGCCGCGTGTCTTCAGCCCGCAGTCCGGGTTCACCCACAGCTGGTCCGGCGCCAGCACCTCCCGCGCCTTGCCGAGCAGTTCCACCATCTCGGCGGTGGTGGGGATGCGCGGGGAGTGGATGTCGTACACGCCCGGGCCGATCTGGTTGGGGTAGCGGAACCTGGCGAAGGCATCCAGCAGCTCCATCCGCGAGCGCGAGGTCTCGATCGAGATCACGTCCGCGTCCATCGCCGCCACCGCCTGGATGATGTCGTTGAATTCGGCGTAGCACATGTGGGTGTGGATCTGGGTGGCATCGTCCACCCCGGACGCGCACAGGCGGAAGCATTCGACCGCCCATTCCAGGTAGGCGTCCCAGTGCGCGCGCCGCAGTGGCAGCCCCTCGCGCAGGGCCGGTTCGTCGATCTGGATCACCCGGATGCCGGCCGCCTCCAGGTCCAGGACTTCGTCGCGCAGGGCCAGTGCGATCTGCCTGCAGGTGTCCGCGCGCGGCTGGTCGTCGCGCACGAACGACCACTGCATCAGGGTCACCGGGCCGGTGAGCATGCCCTTGACCGGGCGCGAGGTCAGCGACTGGGCGTACCGCGCCCAGCGCACCGTCATCGGCGCCGGCCGCGCCACGTCACCGAAGATCACCGGGGGTTTCACGCAACGGCTGCCGTAGCTCTGCACCCAGCCCAGCCTGGTGAACGCGAAGCCGTCCAGCTGTTCGCCGAAATACTCGACCATGTCGTTGCGCTCGAACTCGCCGTGGACCAGGACGTCGATCCCGACCTGCTCCTGGAAGCGCACGCACTGTTCGGTCTGCGCCTCCAGGAACGCCTCATAGGCCGCCCCCTCCAGCTTGCCCGACTTGAACTTCGCCCGCGCCTCGCGCACCTGGCGGGTCTGCGGGAAGGAGCCGATGGTCGTGGTCGGGTACGGCGGCAATGCCAGGGCCGCCTGCTGGGCCTGGCGGCGCGCCGGGTAGGGCGAGCCACGTTGTGCCAGGGCCGGGCTGATCGTGGCCAGGCGCTGCGCCACCTCCGGCCGGTGCACGCGCGTGGAGGCGCGGCGCGAGGCGTGGCGCAGGCGTGCGTCCTCCAGCGCGGCCTCGGCACCGGGGTGGCCATCCAGGGCATCGGCCAGCACCCGGATCTCGCCGAGCTTCTGCTTGGCGAAGGACAGCCAGGAGCGCAGTTCCGGATCCAGGCCGTTCTCGGCGTCCAGGTCCACCGGCACGTGCAGCAGCGAACACGACGGCGCCAGGCACACGTTGTCCGCGCCGAGCCGGGTGCGCGCGTACCGCGCCAGCAGCAGCGCGTTGTCCAGGCGCGTGCGCCATACGTTGCGCCCGTCCACCAGGCCCAGCGACAGCATGCGCCCGGGCGGCAGCGCATCCAGCGCCGCTTCCAGCTGCTCGGGGGCGCGGACCAGGTCCAGGTGCAGGCCGTCCACCGGCAGCGATGCGGCCAGCTGCAGGTTGTCGCCGAGCGCGCCGAAGTAGGAGGCGAGCATCAGTTTCGGCCGGGGGCCGGCTGCCAGAGCCGCATAGGCCCGGCGGCAGGCGTCGCGAACCGGCTCCGGCAGGTCCAGCACCAGCGCCGGCTCGTCGACCTGGACCCAGCCCGCGCCCGCCGCGTGCAGTTTCTCCAGCAGCTGCACATAGGCCGGGACCAGCCGGTCCAGCAGCGCGAAGCGGTCGCTGCCGTCGACCGTCTTGGACAGCCACAGGAAGGTGACCGGCCCGATCAGGACCGGCCGGGTCTCGATGCCGAGCCTGCGCGCCTCCAGGTACTGCGCCACCGGCGTGTCGCCGCGCAGGGCGAAGTCCTGGCCGGCCTCCAGCTCGGGCACGAGGTAGTGGTAGTTGGTGTCGAACCACTTGGTCATCTCCAGCGCGTGCAGGTCGATGCCCGGGCGCTGCAGTCCGCGCGCCATGGCGAAGTAGCCGGCCAGCGGTGCCGCCTCGACCACGGCGCGGTAGCGCCGGGGGATCGCGTCGAACAGCAACGCCGTGTCCAGGACCTGGTCGTACAGCGAGAAGTCGTTGGAGGGCGGCAGGTCGATGCCGGCCTCCCGTTGCAGCCGCCAGTGGCGGGCGCGCAGCTCCCGCGCGGTGTCGAGCAGTTGCGTGGCGGGCAGCTCGCCGCGCCAGTGGGCTTCCAGGGCCCGCTTCAGTTCGCGGCGTGGCCCGATGCGGGGAAAGCCGAGGTTGGTGGTCAGTGTCATCGATGTGATTCCTCATGCGTGGACGATGAGGAACGAAGGACCGGCGGCGTGCGCGGCTGGACACCGCGCACGCCGCCATGGCGACCTTCGCCCCCGCGGGCGAGCCGGAGCAGCCAGGGGGACGGGCGCGGGAACACTGCGTGGCCACGGCCACGCGATGCCTCCGGCCACCTCCCCGCGGAGGCTCCAGGTCAGGCGGAAGACGGACGCGTCTTCCGGCCGGGGCAGGTCTTCGGGCTCATGGACGGGCGGCCGGGGCCGCGTGCCTACTGTCCGCCGCTTCCCGGCCGGTGGGCCAGTGCGATGGCGGGGTTCGTTTCCAATTACCGCTGCGGGGCAGCGCCGGAATTGTCCTGCAGGGCAGGACGCACCGGACTTCCCTTTTAATTCATCGCTACATCTGGATGAAGCGATGAAACCTTCGGCGCGGAGAAGGTAGCCGGTCCACCGGCGACCGGTCAACCGCCGCCGCCTGCGCGGGCATGGCGCCGATCTGGGAAAATGGCGGCCGATCCGGGCGTGGCGCCCGGCAGGATCCACGCTTGACGAGCAACACCTTCCCGTCCCTGTTCGCGCACGTGCCGGCCGGCGCCTTCGGGCCACTGGCCTCGCCCAACCGCGAGCGCTACTGGCGCCTGCTGTGCCGGCTGTTCGACGAGTACTTCGGCCCGGACGCGCCGCTGCCGCCCAGCCACGGCTTCGCCCGGCGCGAGATCGTCGCCGCGCTGGAGCGCTACCTGCTGGCCGAGGAAACCTGGGAGGACGAGGGCGAGACCCCGCTCCAGGGCGGCCTGGCCGCGCGCGCGGCGGCGGTGTACGAGCGCCTGCGCCAAGCCGGCTGGCTGCGCCAGGACAAGCTCGGCGCGCGCGAGATGGTGCTGATGCCGCCGGCCCTGGCCCAGCTGCTGGGCACCCTGGTGGAGTTCGCCGACCGCGGTCCCACTTTCGTTTCGGCCAAGATCCGCTCGATCGAGCTGCAGCTGCAGCAGGTGGTCGACGGCCGCGCCGGCGGCGAGGCGCTGGACGAGGCGGCCGAGCAGGCGCGCCGGCTGCTGTCCTCGCTGGCCTCGATGAGCCTGCAGGTGCGCGACCTGATGCCCGAGCTGGTGCGCTCGGAGACCACCGCCCAGTTCGCGCGGCAGTGGTTCGAGCGCTACGTGGCCCAGTTCTTCATCCGCGACTACGCCGACCTGCACCGCGCCGACCACCCGCTGGCGCGGCGCGCGCAGATCCTGCTGATGGTCCAGGAGATCGAGAACGGCCCGCTGCGCGAGGACATCGCCGCCTGGTACCGCGAGCACGTGGCCGAGGGCGACGATGCCCGTGCCCGCCAGCTGCTGCAGCGCAGCCTGATGCGCCTGCGCGAGCTGGAGCGCATCGATGAGTACCTCGCACGCCTGGACGAGGACATGCGCCAGGCCAACCGCCGCGCGCTGGCCTTCCTCGACTACCGCCTGCGCGCGCCGGACCGCCTCGACGTGCTGCTGCACCGCGCCGCCAGGGGTGCGCTGGCCGCCGACGAAAACGCGCTGCGCATGCCGGTCGGCCCCGGCGCGCTGATGGACGAGGCCCAGCTGCGCCCGCCGCGCCGCCGCCCGCAGCCGATCCCGCGCAGCGCCAACAGCCAGGCCCAGCCCAGCGCCGAGCAGATCGCGCGGCTGAGCCTGCTGCGGCGGATGAAGCGGGTGCGCCTGGTCACCGCCGAGGACATGGCCTCCTACGTCGGCCGCCAGCTGCCGCCCGGCGGCAGCGTGGATTCCGGCGCGCTGGAGATCTCCAGCATCCAGGACCTGCGCGCCTACCAGACCCTGCTGACCCTGGCCCTGCGTGGCAGCCGCCCCGGCGGCCTGCGTCGCGACGACCCGCTGGGCCGCTTGCTGCGCGGCTTCCGGGTCGAACTGGTCGACCGCGGCGAGCCGGGCGACAACGGCTGGCTGCGCGCCCCGCGCTTCGTCGTCCACCACGCCGCAGGCCGCGGTCCCTCCGCTTCCAATGCCGCGCGCGCCAGCGCGCAGGCCGAGCCCGATCCCGCATGAAACGTTCCTGGAACACCCTCAGCCAGCAGTCCAACGGCATGTATGCCGTGGCCGACTTCGAACGCGCCGCCTACCGCCTGGTCACCGAGCAGGTGCTGTACGCCAGCGATGCCCGCTCGCGCAGCGCCTACCACCTGGTGGAGGCCTACCTGGAGGACTTCGCCGCGGCGCTGGACCCGCTTGGCATCCGCCTGGAGCGCAACGCCCACCACCGCTACGTCGTGGCCCTGCCCAAGCACGGCGAGGGCACCCCGGTGCGCCTGGACGAGACCCTGTTCCTGCTGGTCCTGCGCCAGCGCTACGACGAGGGCATGAAGCAAGGCCTGGTCGAGGAGCTGGGCGAGGTGGTGGTGGAGCTGCCCGACCTGCAGGAGGCCTGGCCGGCACTGACCGGGCGGCCGATGCCTGAGGTCGGCGCGCTGCGCGCGCTGGCCGCCACCGCCCGCCGCTGGGGCGTGTGCCGCCTGGTCGAGGGCGAGCCGGACGACCTGCAGCCGTTCCACCTGGTGGTGCGCCCGGCGATCGTGGACATCGTCGGCGAGCAGTGGCTGCACCGGCTGGACCAGCACAACCTGGGCGGCGCCGACGCGGAAGCCGATGCCGGCGACGACGCCGTGGACACGGAGGACGACCATGCAGCTGCTTGAGCGCATGCACCTCGTGCAGTACTTCCTGTTCGAGGCCAAGACCCTGCAGCTGGACCGCACCAGCGCCATCATCGCGCCCAACGGCGCGGGCAAGAGCGCGCTGCTGGACGCGCTGCAGCTGGTCCTGCTGGGCGGCGACCGCCGCCACATCCACTTCAACGCCCAGGCCGGCGGCAAGGCGCGCGCGCGCAGCATCCGCGACTACTGCCTGGGCGTGTACCGCAGCGGCGAGGACGGCCGCAAGCGGCGCACCGCCACCACCTACATCAGCCTGGTGTTCCGCGACGAGGAGACCGGCGCCCCGCTGACCGCCGGCATCTCGCTGGGCGCCTCGGCCGACGAGCCCGAGCACCGCCAGCATGGCCTGTACCTGCTGCCGGGCGTGGCCCTGGAGCTGGACGAGCACCTGGAGAAGGTCGACGGCCGCGAACTGCCGCTGGAGTGGAGCCGGTTCCGCGAGCTGGCCGCAAAGCGCTGCCGCAAGGCCGGCACCACCCCGGAGTTCCACGCCAGCGGCGAGCGCTTCGTCAAGGACCTGCTGCACCGCCTGCGCGCCAACCCCGGCGGGGGCGTGGACTTCAACGCCTACCGCAAGGCCTTCCAGAACGCGCTGAACCTGCAGCGGGTCGAGGACGTGGACCTGTTCGTGCGCACCCTGGTGGCCGAGGACCGGCCCACCGACATCGCCCGCTTCAAGGCGCTGCTGGACAGCTTCCGCCAGATCAAGGAGCGGATCGAGCAGCTGGAGCGGCGCATCGCCGAGGCCGAGGCGGTGGACGCGCAGTACGGCAAGGTCGCCGCGCAGGCGGTGCGCGCCGCGTCCTACCGTGCCCTGGCCGCCGAGTACGCGCGCGACCTGCTCGGCGAGCAGGTCGAGCAGGCCCAGGCCGACTGCGACGCCGGACGCGAGGAACTGGCCGCCGCCGGCCTGGCCCTGGAGCAGGCGCGCGCCGAGCGCCGCAGCCTGCAGGAGGAATACGAGCGGGTGCGCGAGCAGCTGCAGGGCAGCGCCGGCTACGGCGAGCAGGCCTCGTTCCGCGAGCTGGCCGGCCGCGACCGCGAGCAGCTGCAGCGCCTGCAGGCCGACCTGCTGCGGCGGCTGGAGCAGCTGCGCGAGCCGCTGCGGGAAGTCGCCGCGCTGCGCCTGCCGGGCGTGGACGAGGCCGGCCTGGGCAAGGCGCTGGCGCCGCTGGAGGAGCTGCATGCCGAAGTCGCCGCCGCGCCCGGGGGCGATGGCGAAGGCCCGGCGCCGGATGCGTTCCATGCGCGCCTGAAGCAGGCCCTGGCCGCGGCCGCCCCGGTGCAGGCCACGGTCGCCGCCTGGGCACGGCAGTCGCACGAGGCCTGGCAGCTGGCGCGCGCGCGTCGCGACGCCCTGCGCGGCAACCAGCAGCGCCTGGGCGCCGGCCAGGCCAACCTGCGCGACGAGGTCATGCGCCTGCTCAACCACCTGCGCGAGGCCGGGATCGAGGCGCGCCCGGTATGCGACCTGGTGCGGGTGACCGACAAGCGCTGGCAGCCGGCGATCGAGGCCTACCTGCGCAGCCATGTCGAGGCCCTGCTGGTCCCGGCCGGGCAGGCGGAGGACGCGGTGCGGGTGTACCGCTCGCTGCAGGGCGCGCGCGCGGTGTACGGGGTCAAGCTGGCCCTGCCCAGCCAGGCCCGCGCCCACCGCCAGGACCGCCTGGCCGAGGACAGCGTCGCCGCCCTGGTCGAGGGCGAGGACGCCGACGCGGTGGCTTACCTGCGCCGCCAGCTCGGCGACCTGCGCTGCGTGGAGACCGAGGCGGAGGTGGTGCGCAGCCGCCAGGGCCTGACCCGCGACGGCCTGGTGGCCAAAGGCGGCGGCATCGAGCGCCGGCGCCTGCCGTCCAGCGGCGAGCTGAAGATCGGCGTGGCCCAGGACGGCGAGCGCCTGCGCCTGCTGCGCGCCGAGCTGGAGAACGCCGAGCGCGAGCTGCGCCAGTGCGAGCCGGAGGCGCGCCGGGCCGAGGGCCTGCGCCAGAAGCTGGCGCGGCTGGAGGGCGAGGACGTGGCCCGCGGCCTGCACGAGCTGCTGCTGCAGTACCGCCAGGTGCTGGCGCGCTACCAGGCGCTGGAGCGCAGCCAGGCCGAGGCGGTCGCCCCGGACCTGCTGCGCCTGGGCGAGCGCGCCACCGCGCTGAAGGCGCAGGTGCAGAAGGCCGAGGCCACCATCGAGGCCCTGGTGCGCGCCGAGGCCCTGGCCCAGGGCGAGCTGGAGCGCCGCCAGGCGCTGCTGCGCGCGCTGCAGGCGCAGGAGGAGATCGTCGCCCGCAACGCGGTGGAGGCCTTCCGCGACCCGCACGTCGATCCCAACCGGGTCGAACAGCTGCGCGAGGAGCTGGAGGCCAAGGGCACCGGCCTGGAGGAGGCGCGCAACCTGTGCGAGCGGCGTGCCCAGGACAACGACCGCCAGCTGGCCGCGCTGCTGCCGGAGGCCTGGAGCCAGCTGCAGCGCTATGCCGGCGCCCACGGCCTGGACCTGGACTTCGCCGCCGACGCCTGGAAGCCGGCGCGCGCGCTGATGCAGCGCGAGCTGGTGCAGCTGCGCGAGACCGAGCTGGTCAACTACCGCGCCGAGGCCGAGCGCGCCTACGAGACCGCGGTGGAGACCTTCCGCTCCAACGTCGCCAACACCCTGCACGACAACTTCGTGCGGTTGAAGGCGCAGATCGACGCGCTCAACCGCACCTTGCGCAACAGCCCGGCGTTCTCCAACAACGAGCGCTACCGCTTCCACTACGAGGTGGTGGCCGAGTACAGGGACCTGCACCGCTTCATCCAGAAGGTGGCTGACGTCGGCGCCGAGGACACCCTGTTCGGCACTGCCGGCGAGGTGCCGGAGGCGTTCCGCCAGCTGATCGAGGACAGCGCCAGCGCGAAGCTGGCTGCCTCGCCGCTGGACGACTACCGCCGCTTCTTCCACTTCGGCGTGGAGATCCGCCAGGACGACCGCGTGGTCGGCACCCTCAGCGAGCGCATGCGCTCGGGCTCCGGCGGCGAGCACCGCGCGCCGCTGTACGTGATCGCCGGCGCCGCACTGGCCGCGGCCTACGGCAAGAGCGAGGCGCACCCGGGCGGCATGGGCGTGATCCTGCTGGATGAGTTCGGCGACAAGATCGACGCCCAGAACGCGCGCGCCACCACCAACTACCTGCGCTCGCTGGGGCTGCAGCTGGTGCTGGCGGCGCCGGATACCGCCCAGGGCACCCTGTCCGGTGTGCTGGACAGCTATATCGAGCTGTTCCGCGACGGCGACCTGCTGCAGGCCGAGCGGGTGGAGGTGAAGGAGGCGGCGCGCGAGCTGCTGCTGTCCGACCAGTTCGACCTGCACCCGGAACTGCTGGCCGAGGAACTGGAGCGGCTGGCGCGGGAGACCGGCGCCACGGCCTGACACGTCCCTGGACGGAACGCCTGCCTGGCTGGCACTCGTCCCCGGCGGCTGCCAGCACGGCGCGCCGGACCGTACTAGTCTCGAAGCTGTCTTCATGGCAGGAGGAAGACATGTTCGAGATGAAGCAGGGCGCGCCGGCCGAGCTGTGGCAGGCGCTGGTGCGGGAAGCAGCCGGGCGCGCCGGCCACCCGCTGGACGAATCGCGCGAGGCCTACCTGGTGTTCGTGCTGCTGCGCTACCAGGGCGACGCGCAGCTGCTGGCGCACACCCATGCCTTGGACTGGTTCCGCGCCCAGGAGCAGGTGGGGCGGCTGCGCGCCGATGCCCTGCGCGACGTGGGCGACCGCTGCCTGCTGGTGGCCGGGCTGTTCCCGGGCCTGGCCGCGCGCCGTCGGGTGAGCGTGGACTACTTCGTGGAACTGGGCCGCGGCGCCTACCGCGGGGTGGCCGAGGCCAGCCGCGCCGCCTATGGCGCCCTGTTCGGCCAGCTGGCCGAGGGCTACCGCGAACTGGTGCAGGTGTTGCGCGGCCTGCGTGGCGAGCCGCAGTTCCGGCACGCCTGGCCGGCACCGGCGGGGCAGACCCGCCACTGAACGCGCTGACGGGCCGCCGCGCGGCGGCCCGGCCCGGTTCCGGTCCCCGGGGCCGAGGGGGATAATCGGGTCTTTCCGTTCCCGTGCACCGCCATGTCGCAGCGCGAGTGGGTGGCCGCCGCCATCCGCAAGATCGAGGCCGACTTCAACCGTTCGGCCGATACCCACCTGATCCCGATGCCGCTGCCCGGCTACCCGGGCATCGACGTCTACCTCAAGGACGAATCCAGCCACCCGACCGGCAGCCTCAAGCACCGCCTGGCGCGCTCGCTGTTCCTGTACGCGCTGGCCAACGGCTGGCTGCACGAGGGCAGCACCGTGGTGGAGGCCTCCAGCGGTTCGACCGCGGTGTCGGAGGCCTATTTCGCCCGCCTGCTGGGCCTGCCGTTCATCGCCGTGATCCCGGCCTCGACCTCGCCGGAGAAGATCGCCGCGATCGAGTTCCAGGGCGGCCGCTGCCACCTGGTCGAGAGCGCCTGCTCGCTCAATGCCGAGTCCGAGCGGGTCGCGCGCGAGACCGGCGGGCACTTCATGGACCAGTTCACCTACGCCGAGCGGGCCACCGACTGGCGCGCGAACAACAACATCGCCGAGGCCATCTTCAAGCAGATGGCGCAGGAGCCGCACCCGGTGCCGGCCTGGATCGTGTGCGGCCCGGGCACCGGCGGCACCAGTGCCACCCTCGGCCGCTACGTGCGCTACCGCCGCCACGCCACCCGGGTGCTGTGCGCCGACCCGGAGGACTCGGTGTTCTTCGACTACTACCGCGGCGCGCGCGAGGGCCGCGGCGACCCGGGCCTGTCGCTGCCGCGCGGCTCGCGCATCGAGGGCATCGGCCGGCCGCGGGTGGAGGCCAGCTTCATCCCCTCCTGCGTGGACGCGATGGTCAAGGTGCCCGACGCCCTGAGCCTGGCGGCCATGCGCCACGTCAGCGCGGTGCTGGGGCGCCGCGTCGGCGGCTCCACCGGCACCAACTTCGTCGGCGTGCTGCGCGCGGCCCAGGCGATGCACGAGGCGGGGCAGGGCGGCTCGATCGTCACCATCCTGTGCGACAGCGGCGACCGCTACGCGCACAGCTACTACAACCCGGACTGGTACCGCCGCCACGGCATCGAGGTGGAGCAGGCGGACCGCGCCATCGCCGCCGCGGTGGCCGGGGAACCGCTGCCGCTGGAGGCCTGCGGCGAGCTGTGAACCGCCCCGGCGCGGGTTGAATTCCGCGCCGCCGGGGCCATCTGTCATGACATGCGCGGCGCCGCCGCATCGCCCCCCGAGGTCCCATGGACAATCCGCTGCTCGACTTCTCCGGCCTGCCCCGCTTCGACCAGATCCGGCCCGGGCACATCGGCCCGGCCATCGATGCCCTGCTGGCGCAGGCCGAGGCCGCGGTGAAGCACGCCGAGACCGTCAGCCCGGTGACCTGGGACGGCTTCGTCACCCCGCTGGAGGACGCCACCGAGCGCCTGTGGCGGGCCTGGGGCCAGGTCCAGCACCTGCAGGCGGTGGTGAACACGCCGGAGCTGCGCGAGGCCTACAACGCCAACCTGCCCAAGGTGACCCGCTTTGGCGCGGCGCTGGGCCAGAACCTGGCGCTGTACTCGCAGTACAAGGCCCTGGCCGCCTCGCCCGAGTACGCCGGCTACGACCCGGTGCGGCGCAAGGTGGTGGAGAACGCGCTGCGTGACTTCCGCCTGGGGGGCGCCGAGCTGGACGAGGCGGCCAAGCAGCGCTTTGCCGCCATCCAGGAGGAACTGGCCGCGCTGTCGGCGAAGTTCGCGCAGAACGTGCTGGATGCCACCGACGCCTTCGCCCTGTACGTGGAGGACGAGTCGCGCCTGGCCGGGCTGCCGGCCGAGGTGGTGGCTGCCGCCCGCGCGGCCGCGGAGAAGGACGGCAAGCCAGGCTGGAAGCTGACCCTGCAGATGCCGTGCTACCTGCCGGTGCAGACCTACGCCGAGGACCGCGGCCTGCGCGAGGCGCTGTACCGCGCCCACGGCCTGCGTGCCTCCGAGGCCGGCCCGGCCGAGTGGGACAACAGCGGCAACATCGACCGGATCGTCGCCCTGCGCGGCGAGCTGGCGGCCCTGCTGGGCTTTTCCAGCTACGCCGAGTATTCCCTGGCGACCAAGATGGCGCAGAGCCCGGACGAGGTGCTGGCCTTCCTGCGCGACCTGGCCGCGCGCGCGCTGCCGTACGCGCGCCGCGACCGCGCCGAGCTGGAGGCCTTCGCCCGCGACGAGCTGGGCCTGGATGAGCTGCAGCCCTGGGACATCGCCTGGGCCAGCGAGAAGCTCAAGCAGGCCCGCTACAGTTACTCCGAGCAGGAGGTGAAGCAGTACTTCACCGAGCCGAAGGTGCTGGGCGGCCTGTTCGCCGTGATCGAGTCGCTGTACGGGGTGAAGGTGAAGCCGGACAGCGCGCCGGTGTGGCACGAGGACGTGCGCTTCTACCGGGTGGAGGACGCGCACGGCCGCCTGCTCGGCCAGTTCTACCTTGATCCGTACGCGCGCGAGGGCAAGCGCGGCGGCGCGTGGATGGACGACTGCCGCAACCGCCGCATGTGCGCCGACGGCGTGCAGACGCCGCTGGTGTACCTGGTGTGCAACTTCGGCAAGGGCGTGGACGGCAAGCCGGCCACCCTGGGCTTCAACGAGGTCACCACCCTGTTCCACGAGATGGGCCATGGCCTGCACCAGCTGCTGACCGCGATCGGCGAGCTGCCGGTGGCCGGCATCAATGGCGTGGAATGGGACGCGGTGGAGCTGCCCAGCCAGTTCATGGAGAACTTCTGCTGGGAGTGGGAGCGGGTGCAGGCGATGACCGCGCACGTGGACAGTGGCGCGCCGCTGCCGCGCGCGCTGTTCGAGCGGATGCTGGCGGCGAAGAACTTCCAGGCCGGCATGTTCACCGTGCGCCAGCTGGAGTTCGGCCTGTTCGACATGGAGCTGCACAGCCGCTTCGATCCGGCGCAGGACAGCGTGCTGCAGCTGCTGGAGCGGATCCGCGACGAGGTCGCGGTCAACCGCGCCCCGGCCTGGCACCGCTTCCCGCACCAGTTCAGCCACATCTTCGCCGGTGGTTACGCGGCCGGGTACTACAGCTACAAGTGGGCCGAGGTGCTCAGCGCCGACGCCTATGCCGCGTTCGAGGAAGCGCCTGGCCAGCTTGCCGAGACCGGCGCGCGCTTCCTGCGCGAGATCCTCTCCCGCGGCGGCAGCCGCAGCGCGCTGGAGAACTTCAAGGCCTTCCGCGGCCGCGAGCCGAGCATCGACGCCCTGTTGCGCCACAACGGCATGGCGGCGTGAGAGCTCCTCTCCCTCTTTCCGGACGGGAGAGGGGACGGGTGTGAGGGCGGGCTTCGGGCACGTTTTGGTGTGTGGCTTCGCTTGGCTTTTGCGCGTGGCCCGGCAAGGCCGGAGGCCGCGTCCGCACTGGGTTGGTGCCGGTCCCTTGCCTGGCCGCCCAATCGGGCGGCGACCCTGTCCCACCAATCCCGAATCACGAATCACGAATCACGAACACAAAAAAGCCCGGCGAAAGCCGGGCTTTTTTGTGTTCGTCAGCGCGTCACTTACACCCGCGCGAACACCAGGGTGGCGTTGGTACCGCCGAAGCCGAAGCTGTTGGACATCACCACGTCCAGCTGCGCATCGCGACTCTCGCGCGCGATCGGGAAGCCCTCGGCCTTCGGGTCCAGGGTCTCGATGTTGGCCGAGCCGGCGATGAAGCCGTCGCGCATCATCAGCAGGCTGTAGATCGCCTCGTGCACGCTGGCCGCACCGAGCGAGTGGCCGGACAGCGCCTTGGTCGAGGAGATCGGCGGCATGTCCTCGCCGAACACCTCGCGCACCGCGTTGAGCTCGACGATGTCGCCCAGCGGGGTCGAGGTGCCGTGGGTGTTGAGGTAGTCGATCTTGCGCCCGCCCAGGCCTTCCAGCGCCATGCGCATGCAACGCACCGCGCCTTCGCCGGACGGGGCCACCATGTCGGCGCCGTCGGAGGTCACGCCGTAGCCCACCAGCTCGGCGTGGATGCGCGCGCCGCGGGCCACCGCGTGGTCCCAGTCCTCCAGTACCAGCATGCCGCCGCCGCCGGCGATGACGAAGCCGTCGCGGCCGGCATCGTACGGGCGCGAGGCCTTCTCCGGGGTCTCGTTGTACGAGGACGACAGCGCGCCCATGGCGTCGAACATCACGCTCATGGTCCAGTCCAGGTCCTCGCCGCCGCCGGCGAACACGATGTCCTGCGCGCCGTGGCGGATCAGGTCCGCGGCCGCGCCGATGCAGTGCGCCGAGGTCGCGCAGGCGGCGCTGATCGAATAGCTGACGCCCTTGATCTTGAACGCGGTGGCCAGGTTGGCGGACACCGTCGAGCACATCGTGCGCGGGACCATGTACGGGCCGACCTTGCGCACGCCCTTGGCGCGCAGCAGGTCGGCGGTCTCCACCTGCCAGTGGCTGGAACCGCCGCCGGAACCGGCGACCAGGCCGGTGCGCGGATGGCTCACCAAGGCCTCGTCCAGGCCGGCGTCGGCGATGGCGTCGCGCAGGGAGACGTAGCTGTAGGCCGCCGCGTCGCTCATGAAGCGCTTGAGCTTGCGGTCGATCACCGCGTCCAGGTCCAGGTCCACCGCACCGCCGACCTGGCTGCGCAGGCCGTGCTCGGCGGCGTCGGGCAGGTGGCGGATTCCGGCGCGTCCTTCGCGCAGCGCGGCCGAGACGGTGTCCAGGTCGTTGCCCAGGCAGGAAGCGATGCCCATGCCGGTAATGGCGACGCGACGCATGGTCAGAAATCCTCCGTCGAGGTGAACAGGCCCACGCGCAGGTCCTTGGCGGTGTAGATCTCGCGACCGTCCACCAGCATGCGCGCATCGGCCTGGGCCATCACCAGCTTGCGGTTGATCACGCGGCTGATGTCGATCTCGTAGGCGACCAGCCTGGCGGTCGGCAGCACCTGGCCGAAGAACTTGACCTCGCCGCAGCCCAGGGCGCGGCCGCGGCCCGGGGCGCCCAGCCAGGTCAGGTAGAAGCCGACCAGCTGCCACATGGCGTCAAGGCCCAGGCAGCCGGGCATCACCGGATCGCCGATGAAATGGCACTGGAAGAACCAGAGGTCCGGGCGGATGTCGAGCTCGGCGCGGATGAAGCCCTTGCCGTACTTGCCGCCGTCCTCGTTGATCTCGACGATGCGGTCGAACATCAGCATCGGGTCGGCGGGCAGGCGGGCGTCGCCGGTGGCGAACAGCTCACCACGGGCGCTGGCTTCCAGCTGCTCGCGGGTGAACGAAGAAGCGCGGTTCATGCGGAATCCGGTGGAGAAAGCACTAGAAGCGTGCCCGAGGGCGGCGTTTCAATCAAATGTTTTACACCGGCGCGCCCGGCGACCACCCGCCGCCGGCCCATCCATCCGCGCGCGGCGGGCTGCCTGGCGGGCCGCGGGCGCCGGGTCGCGCCGGGTGCGCCGCCGCGGTCCACAATGGCGGGCGATGCAGTCCCCGCCCGTTCCCGCCCAGCGCAAGATCATCCACGTGGACATGGACGCGTTCTACGCGTCGGTCGAGCAGCGCGACGATCCCTCCCTGCGCGGCCGCCCGGTGGTGGTGGCCTGGCGCGGGGCGCGCTCGGTGGTGTGCGCGGCCTCCTACGAGGCGCGCAGGTTCGGGGTGCGATCGGCCATGCCGGCACTGCGCGCCGAGCGCCTGTGCCCGGACGCGGTGTTCGTGCCGCCGGACTTCCCGCGCTACCGCGCGGTCTCCCGCCAGGTGCGGCAGATCATGCTCGAGCACACCGACCTGGTGGAGCCGTTGTCGCTGGACGAGGCCTACCTGGACGTGACCGTGAACAAGACCGGCCTGCCCAGCGCCACCGCGGTGGCCGAGGCGATCCGCGCCAGGATCCGCGCCGAGACCGGGCTGACCGCCTCGGCCGGGGTGGCGCCGAACAAGTTCCTGGCCAAGATCGCCTCGGACTGGAACAAGCCCGACGGCCTGTTCGTGATCCGCCCGCAGCACGTGGAGCGGTTCCTGACCCCGCTGCCGGTGGAACGCATCCCCGGGGTGGGCCGGGTGATGCAGGGCAAGCTGGCGCAGTTGGGCATCGCCACCGTCGGCGACCTGCGCCAGCGCCCGCTGGAGGAACTGCAGCGGCGCTTCGGCAGCTTCGGCGCGGCCCTGTACCGGCGCGCGCGCGGCATCGACGAGCGCCCGGTGGAACCGGAGCAGCCGGTGCGCTCGGTTTCCTCCGAGGACACCTTCGCCCAGGACCTGCCGCTGGAAGCGCTGGAGCCGGCGATCCGGCAGCTGGCGGAAAAGACCTGGAACGCCTCCCGCCGCGCCGGCCGCGCCGGGCACACCGTGGTGCTCAAGCTCAAGACCGCGCAGTTCCGCATCCTTACCCGCAGCCTGACCCTGGAGCGGCCGCCGGCCTCGGCCGCCGAACTGGGCGAGCTGGCCTGCGCCCTGCGCGCGCGGGTGGCGCTGCCGGCCGACACCCGCTACCGGCTGGTGGGCGTGGGCCTGTCCGGCTTCCGCGACGCCGAGGAAGTGGCGCCGCAGGGCGACCTGTTCGGCGAGCTGGCCGTGCCCGCGGACGCGCCGGCGCGCTAGCCCCTTTGGCAGGGGCGGGGGTGTGGACCGCCGGCTACCATCCGCCATCCGCGCCTGCCGGCGCGATCGGCGTCGCCGCGGCCTTGCGCGAACATCGGCCGTGGACGGCGCCGCCCAGCCGCCAATCCGGAGCCTTCATGTCCCAGCTGTCCCGCGCCTCCGTCCTCGCCCTGTCCCTGCTGCTGGCCCCGGGCCTGGCCGCCGCCAGCCCGGCCGCCGCTGCCAACCGCCCGGCCGCCGAAGCCAGCGCCGCCGCGCAGGCCCTGCGCGAGCTGTACACGGCCGAGTGGGAATGGCGCCAGCGCGAGTACGGCTACGAGTACGTCGAGGGTCGCTGGCAGCCGGGCAGCCGCCTGCCCGCGGTCGCCCCGCGCGACTGGGAGCGGCGCGTGGCCTACTGGGAGCAGGTGCTGCGCAGGCTCGACGCGATCCCGGCCGCGGCGCTGCCGCCGGAGGAGCGGATCAACGCCGAGGTGTTCCGGGCGATGGTGGAGGCCGACCTCAACAACGCCCGCTGGCGCACCTGGGAGGCGCCGTTCAACAGCGACAGCTTCTTCTGGGCCGAGATCGTGCCCTGGGCGCCGTACCGCAGCGAGGCCGAGTGGCGCCGCTTCATCCAGCGCCTGCGCGACGTGCCGCGCTACTTCGCCGACCAGCGCGCCAACATGGAGGCCGGCCTGGCGCGCGGCTGGAGCGTGCCGCGCGCCTCGCTGGACGGGCGCGACCGCACCATCGAGCCGTACACCCGCACTGGCGCCGGCAACCCGGCGCTGGACGTGTTCGACGCGATCCCCGCCTCGGTCCCGGAGGAGGTGCGCCGCGCCCTGCGCGAGGAAGGCCGCAAGGTGGTGCTGGAACAGGTGGTGCCGGCCTACGCCGGGCTGCTGGACTACTTCCGCAACCAGTACCTGCCGCGCACCCGCACCACGGTCTCGGCGCGCGACCTGCCCGGCGGCGCGGAGTTCTACCGCAGCCAGATCCGCGAATACGTGACCCTGGACATGACCCCGGAGCAGGTCCACCAGCTGGGCCTGGCCGAGGTCGAGCGGATCTCGGCGGAAATGCGCCAGGTGATGGCGCGCGCAGGCTTCCAGGGCAGCTTCGCCGAGTTCCTGCAGTTCCTGCGCACCGATCCGCGGTTCTACGCCAGGACCCCGCGCGAGCTGCTGGCGGCGGCCTCGTACCACGCCAAGCGCATCGACGGCGAGCTCAACCACGTGATCGGCACCCTGCCGCGCTACCGCTTCACCATCCGCCCGGTGCCGGACGACATCGCGCCCAACTACACCTCCGGCCGCGGCGGCCTGGAGTCGTGCCTGTTCAATACCTGGGACCTGCCGTCGCGGCCGCTGTACAACCTGCCGGCGCTGGTGCTGCACGAGTGCGCGCCCGGCCACAGCCTGCAGGCCGCGCTGGCGCTGGAGGCGCCGGCGCGCCCCGAGTTCCGCCAGCAGGTGTACTTCTCCGGCTACGGCGAGGGCTGGGGCCTGTACACCGAATGGCTCGGCACCCAGATGGGGATCTACGAGACCCCGTACGAGGAGTTCGGCCGCCTGACTTTCGAGATGTGGCGCGCCGCGCGCCTGGTGATCGACACCGGCCTGCACGAGTACGGCTGGAGCCGGCAGCAGGCGATCGACTACCTCGCCAGCCACACCGCGCTGGCGCACATCGACATCGTCAACGAGGTCGACCGCTACATCTCGTGGCCGGGGCAGGCGCTGTCCTACTACGTCGGCTACCGCACCATCCTCGACCTGCGCCGCGAGGCCGAACGCGAGCTGGGCGCGCGCTTCGACCAGAAGGCCTTCCACGACCGCATCCTCGGCCTGGGCGCGGTGCCGCTGACGACCCTGCAGCGCGAGGTGCGCGCGTTCATGGCCGAGGCCAGGGACAAGCCGGCGGCGGCCGCGGCGCCCTGATCCGCGGGGCGCGGCGCGGACGGACGGCGCCGCCCGCACCGCCGGCGCGCGCTCAGGGCGTGCGGTACTGCAGCGCCAGCGCGTACTCGCGGCCGGGCTGGTTGTACCAGGCCACGGTCTCGTACTGGCGGTCGAACACGTTGCTGGCCTTGGCCTGCACGGTCCAGGCCGGGGACAGGGTCCATTCCAGGCGCAGGTCGAGCAGGCCGTAGCCCCCCAGGCGGGTGGTATTGGCCACGTCGTCGTAGCGCCGGCCGGCGCCGCTGACGGTCAGGCCGGCGGCGAACGCGCCGAAGCGGCGGTCCAGGTCGATCCGACCGCTGCGGCGCGCGCGCCGCGGCAGCCAGTTGCCGTCGTTGAGGCCGTCGCTGTCGTTGCGCGGATCCAGCCAGCTCAGTTCCAGCGCCAGGTCGAAGCCGGCCAGCGCGGTGGCCGCGGTCAGCTCGGCGCCGCGGATGCGGGCGCGGTCGATGTTCACCAGGTTGAAGCCGGTGTCATAGCCGATCAGTTCGTCGATCCGGGTCTGGAACACGTCCACGCCCAGGCTCCAGCCTTCGCCCTGGCCGTGCACGCCAAGGTTCACGCTGCGCGACTCCTCCGGTTCCAGCAGCGGATTGCTGAAGCCGGGGTAGTACAGGTCGTTGAAGGTCGGTGCCTTGAAACCGGTCCCGGCGCTGGCGCTCAGCCGCCAGGTTTCACCCAGGGCCAGGCCGTAGCCGAGGCTGCCGGTGGCGTGGTTGCCGAACTGGGCGTTGTCGTCGTTGCGCGCGCTGGCCTGCAGCGAATGCGCGCCGAAGCGGCCCTGGTACTCGACGAAGGCGCCGAGGTTGTCGCGGCGGCCGCGCTCGAAGCCGGCGCTGCTGGAAACGCGGTCGTCCTGCCAGTCCAGTCCGGCGCTGAACAGCTGCCCCGCGCCGAAGCCGGCGTCCAGCTGCAGCGAGGCCAGGTCGCGGCGGGTACGGTAGCTGTTGACCAGGCGGCGCGCGCCGTCCTGGCGGTAATAGCCCTCGGCGTCGTCGCGGGTGCGGCCGGCCTGGGCCTGCAGCGAGACGCGCTCGCCCAGGCGCCAGTCCAGGCGCGCGCCGGCCACCTGCTGCAGGTTGTCGGCCTCGTTGCCGCTGTACGGGCCGCCGTCGTACTCGTTGCGGCTGTCCGAATCCAGCAGGTGCGCCTGCAGCTCCACGTCCTCGCCAAGCTTGGTCCCGGCGCGCAGGTTGAGCGAGTTGTTGCGGTGGCCGTCGCGGTCCGGCTCGTCGACATAGCAGCCGGCGCCCCAGCCGGCGGCGGTGCCGCGGCAGGCGTCGAAGCCGTCTTCCTCGCGGTGGCCGGCGCGGGCGGAGACCCAGCCGCGCTCGCCGCGCCAGGACAGGCCGGCATTGGCCTCGCGCAGGGCGTGGCTGCCCACCCCCAGGCGCAGGTCCTGGCGCAGGCCCTTGCCGGCGCCGCGGGTGAACACCTGGATCACGCCGCCGATCGCCTCCGGGCCGTACAGGCTCGAGCGCGGTCCGCGCACGATCTCGATCCGCTCCACCTGGTCCAGCGGGATGTCCTGCAGCGCCGGCATGCCGTTGCTGGCCGCGCCGATGCGCATGCCGTCCACCAGCATCAGCACGTGGTCGGACTCGGTGCCGCGCAGCATCAGCGCGCTGACCTTGCCGTGCCCGCCCTGGTTGGACAGGTTGACGCCGGCGCGGCCGCGCAGCAGGTCCTGCAGCGAGCCGGCCTGGCTGCGCTCGATGGTGGCGCGGTCGATCACCTGCACCGGAACCAGGCTCTCGTGCACGGACTGGACGGTGCGGGTGGCGGTGACCACGACCTCGTCCAGGTCGGTGGCGGCCTCCAGCGCGCAGGCGCTGGCCGGCGCCAGGGCCGCGGCCACGGCAAGGCATAGGGGACGGAACGGGAACGGCTTCATGCATCTCTCCTGCTGTCGCGCACGCCCGCGCGACCGGTGGCGTGGGGCTGCGAGGGAGAGAGGCAAACGCCAGGCGCGTGCGACCGCACGCGGCTGCCGCCCGCAATGCCCTCCGCATCGCAATCAGTCGTCTTCCGGGCCGGTCTCCGGGCTCGCGGGCGAACAGGCGCATGGCCTGCTCCATCCGGGCGCCTTCCCATGCGCGGGGCACAGTGGCGGTGTTGCCCGGACTTGTCCTGCTTACCGTTGCGGGGGCAGCGCCGGAATGTCCGCGCGGCCCTGCGGCCGCGACGGAGTCACCGGCTTCCCGTTTCAACCGCGGCCCATGCCGCGGTCACCCGAAAGTGGGCGCAGTCTATGCCTATCGGCGGGGGCGGGCAATGGAGCGGGATGGCGGGCAGGCCGTGCAGCCATGCCCGCGGACCGTGCGGTCAGCGTAGCGACTGCACGAACGCGGCGGCGATGGCTTCCAGGCCGGCCTGGTCCTCGGCGTCGAAGCGGTCGGGCTCCGGGCTGTCCAGGTCGAACACGCCGAGCAGGGTGTCGCCGCCCACCAGCGGCACCACCAGCTCCGAGCGCGAGGCCGAATCGCAGGCGATATGCCCGGGGAAGGCGTGCACGTCGGCCACGCGCTGGGTCTGGCGGGTACGCGCGGCCGCGCCGCACACGCCCTTGTCCAGCGGGATGCGCACGCAGGCCGGCAGGCCCTGGAACGGGCCCACGACAAGTTCCTTGCCGTCGTAGAAGTAGAAGCCGACCCAGTTGAGCGCGGGCAGGGCGTGGTAGACCAGCGAGGACAGGTTGGCGGCGTTGGCGACGCGGTCGCGCTCGCCGTGCAGCAGGCCGCGCACCTGGGCCAGGAGCTGTTCGTACTGTTCCGGCTTGCTGCCGGTAAGCGGGATGGCGGAGAAGGACATGCGCGCATGTTACCCGCAGCGCTGGCCGGGCATCGCCCGGATCGCGGGATGCTGCGTGGCGCGTATGATCCGCCGGCCGCATCGTGCGGCCGCCTGGAGTTGGACATGGACCTGCGCAGCCTCGACCGCCTCTACGTCACCGGCACCGATACCGGCGCCGGCAAGACCGTCGCCAGCTGCAGCCTGCTGCATGCGCTGCGCCGGACCGGGCGGCGCGCGGTGGGGATGAAGCCGGTGGCCAGCGGTTGCGCGCTGGTGGATGGCGCCTGGCGCAACGAGGATGCGCTGGCGCTGCAGGCGGCCAGCGCGCCGCGCCCGGCCTACGCCGACCTCAACCCGTTCGCGTTGCCGCAACCGCTGGCGCCGGAACTGGCCGCGCGCGCCGCGGGCATCGAGGTCGCGCTGCCACCGCTGCTGGAGGCCTTCGCCCGCCTGCGCGCGCAGGCCGACGTGGTCGTGGTCGAAGGCGTGGGCGGCTGGGCCGCGCCGTTGGCCGGCGACCTGGACCAGGCCGACCTGGTGCGTGCGCTGCGCGCGCCGGTGGTGCTGGTGGTCGGGATGCGCCTGGGCTGCCTCAACCATGCGCGGCTGACCGCGCGCGCCATCGCCGCCGACGGCCTGCGCCTGGCCGGCTGGATCGCCAGCGAGGTCGATCCGGACATGGCCTGCCGCGAGGACAACCTGGAGCTGCTGTCCGCGCGCCTGGACGCGCCCTGCCTGGGACGGCTGCCGTACGTGCCGGCGCCCGATCCGGAACGCATGGCGGCAGGATTGGCGCTGGCCGGCTGAACCCGACGGGCCAGCGCCAGGGGCAGCATCAGTCGAAGCCGGCCAGGGTGGTCTTGCCGATCGCCGTGCCGCTCTCCAGCAGCGCGTGCGCCTTGCGCAGGTTGGCGGCGTTGATCGTGCCCAGCGAGCCGGTGCGGGTGGTGGCGATGGTCCCGGCGTCCGCCAGGCGCGCCACCTCGCGCAGGATCTCCTGCTGGCGCTGCAGGTCGGCGGTGCCGAACAGCGGGCGGGTGAACATCAGCTCCCAGTGCAGCGACAGGCTCTTGCGCTTGAGCGGCATCACGTCCAGCGCGGCCGGGTCGTCGATCAGCGCGATCCGGCCCTGTGGCGCGATCAGTTCCACGACGTCGGCCAGGTAGCGGTCGGTATGGGTGGTGGAGAACACGAACGCCGGCGCGCCGAGGCCCAGCGCCGCGACCTGCGGCGCCAGCGGCTGGCGGTGGTCGAGCACGTGGTGGGCGCCCATCTTCTTCACCCACTCCACCGTTTCCGGGCGCGAGGCGGTGGCGATCACGGTCAGCCCGGTCAGTGCCCGCGCCAGCTGCACGGTGATCGAGCCGACGCCGCCGGCGCCGCCGATCACCAGCAGGGCATTGGCCGCGCCCGGCACCGGGTCGTCCACGCGCAGGCGGTCGAACAGGGTTTCCCAGGCGGTCAGCGAGGTCAGCGGCAGCGCCGCGGCGTCCTCGTCGCCCAGGGTCTGCGGCGCATGCGCGGCGATCCGCGCGTCCACCGCCTGCAGCTGGGCATTGCTGCCGGGACGGTCGATCTGGCCGGCGTAGAACACGCGGTCGCCGGGCTGGAATCCCTGCACCTGGCTGCCCACCGCGCGCACCCGGCCCACGGCATCCCAGCCCAGGATGCGGTGCTCGCCCGGCTCGGGCCGCGCCGAGAGACGCACCTTCACGTCCACCGGGTTGACCGAGATCGCCTGCACTTCGACCAGCAGGTCGTGCGCCGCGTACTCCGGATCGGGCAGTTCCAGGTCCAGCAGCGAGCGCGGGTCGGAAACAGGCAGGGGTTGTGCGGTACCGATCGCTTTCATGGCGTGCTCCACGCTGTCGGGGGAGCGCAATTTCGCGCTTCTCCCGTTGCCATGGAAGTGCCCGCCGGGCGTGCGCACGGTGATGGCGCCGGCGATCCTGGCGTCGAGTGCCTGGACGTCGCGCATGCCTCGCGCACCCCGGTTGCCGGGGCCGGCCGCCCCGGGCGCCGGCGCCGGAACCGGGACAAAAAAAGGCCCGGCAGCGGGAGGGGATGCTGCCGGGCCCGGGTTTGCGCGGGGGAGGGAACCGCGCAAAGACTTGAATCGTGGTCCGGGCCGCGGCCCGGGATGGCTCAGCGCTTGCGTGCGGCCTTGGCGACGGTCGCCTGCACCTGGCTGGTGGCGCTCTCGAACTGGCTCTTGGCCAGCTCGCCCAGCGCCTCGCCGGTCTTGAGGGTCAGGCCGATGACTTCCTGGCCGGCGGCGGCGACGCGCTCGGCGTTGTCGCGGGCCACCTGCAGGCCCTTCGGCAGCAGGGTGCGGTAAGCGTCCAGGTCGCGCGCCTCGGCGAGTTCGCCCAGGTAGCTGGTGGTCGCCTCGACGTTCTTCTCCAGGGTGCGCAGCTGCACGCCGAACAGCGACTCGGCGTTCTCGAGGGCCAGGCGGTTCACCCGCGCGGCCACGGCCGCAAACTGGTGGGTATAGGCGCTGAGCTGCTCGTTGAACTGGTAGGACATGGCTGGCTCCAGTACGGATCACCTCTATGGTGCGATGCAGCATACCCCGTCCTTTTGTGCGATGCAACATCGTCCGCAACCGTTGTTCTGCTTTGTGAAGGCGCGCACGAAAACGCCGCCGGCACGGGCCGGCGGCGCGGAAGGAGGGCAGGGGCGGCCCGGCAGGTCGCCGGGTCAGCCGCGGTAGCGGCAACCGGAGGTGCAGGTCTCGTGGACCACGACCTCGCTCAGCAGCGGCACCGAGGGCTTGAGCCGGGCCCAGATCCAGGCGGCCAGATTCTCGCTGGTCGGGTTTTCCAGGCCTGGGATCTCGTTGAGGTAGTGGTGGTCCAGCTGCTCGTACAGCGGCTTGAACGCCGCCTTGAGGTCGGCGAAGTCCATCACCCAGCCGGCCTGTGGGTCGACCGGCCCTTCCGCGTGCAGTTCCACCCGGAACGAGTGCCCGTGCAGGCGCGCGCATTTGTGGCCCTCGGGCACGTTGGGCAGGCGGTGCGCCGCCTCGAGGGTGAAGACCTTGAAGATTTCCATGGCGTGGATTGTCGTTCGTGGCCGGGCGGGCGGGCAATGCCACGGGCTGGGCCCGTTGCGGGCCTCGGGACGGGAACGGCAGCCGTGGCTGCCGTTCCATCCTGCGCGTTATCCGTGGATATCAGCGGTTGGCGTCGCGGCGCGGGCCGCCGCCATTGCGCTGCTGGTTGCGCTGCTGGGCATGGGTGGCGGCCGCCGGCGCGCGGTTGCCGCGACCATTGCCGCCGCGGTTGCCGGCGCGATTGCCGGCATGGGCGTGGGCCTGGCCTTCGCCGCCGCCATGCGGACGCCGGCCGCGGCCGCCGCCGGGCTTGCGCGGCGGGCGCTGGCCGCCCGGCTGCTCGGCCTTGCCCGGCGCGCTGTTGCCCCAGCGGATCGACACCTGCGGCTCGAACCCGGGCAGGTCGCGGATCTCCATGTCGCGGCCGAGCAGGCGCACGATCTGGCGCAGCAGCTTGGCGTCGTCCTGCGAGACCAGCGACAGCGCCTCGCCGTTGGCGCCGTTGCGGCCGGTGCGGCCGATCCGGTGCACGTAGTCCTCGGCGACCATCGGCAGGTCGTAGTTGATGACCCGCGGCAGCTGGTCGATGTCGATGCCGCGCGCGGCGATGTCGGTGGCCACCAGCACGTTGACCTTGCCGGACTTGAAGTCGCCCAGCGCGCGCAGGCGCTGGCTCTGGCTCTTGTTGCCGTGGATCGCCGCGGCGCGGATGCCGGCCTTCTCCAGGTGCGTGGCCAGCTTGTCGCTGCCGTGCTTGGTCTTGGCGAACACCAGGGTCTGCACCCGGGTGTCCTGGCCCAGCAGGTGCAGCAGCAGCTCGCGCTTGCGCGCCGCGTCGACCGGGTGCACGCGGTGGGCGATGGTCTCGGCCACGGTGTTCTGCGGGGTGACCTGGACCTCGCGCGGGTTGCGCATGAACTCCATCGCCAGCTGCTTGATCGACTCGGGGAAGGTGGCCGAGAACAGCAGGGTCTGGCGGTTCTGCTTCGGCAGCTTGGCCAGGATGCGCTTGATCGAGGGCAGGAAGCCCATGTCGAGCATGCGGTCGGCCTCGTCCAGGACCAGGATCTCGATCCCGGACAGGTCGATGCTGCGGCGTTCGATATGGTCGATCAGGCGGCCCGGGCAGGCGATTACCAGGTCCACGCCGCGGCGCAGCGCATCCAGCTGGTTGCCCATGCCCACGCCGCCGTAGACCACGGCGCTGGGGATGCGCAGGTACTTGCTGTAGCCGCGCAGGCTGTCGTGCACCTGGGTGGCCAGCTCGCGGGTGGGCGCCAGGACCAGGGCGCGCGGCTTGCGCGGCCCGCTGACCTTCTGCGGCGCGGTGCCCAGGTGCTGCAGCAGCGGCAGGCCGAAGGCGGCGGTCTTGCCGGTGCCGGTCTGGGCGCCGGCCAGCAGGTCGTGGCCGGCCAGCGCCAGCGGGATGGCCTGCTGCTGGATCGGGGTAGGGGTTTGGTAGCCCTGCTCGGCAAGCGCGCGCAGCAGGAAGGGCGCAAGGCCCAGGGATTCGAACGACATCAGGGAACACTCCATGGGTGACCCGCGGCGGCTGCCGCCGGGTGGCCGTCAAGGCCGATGACTCGGAGCGTTCCCGTGAATCCGCGCTGCGAGAAGGGATGGGCCGGAAAGGTCCGGCGCGAATGCCAGGCGGAAGGCGTCGGGGATGGAGCGGGACGCCGGAGCTGTTCCGGCGCTGCCGGTCCCTGGGGGAAACGGACGGCCGCTGGCAATCGGTGCGCGCATTCTACGGCAAGCGCGCCGGCGGCGTCCGGCGCGGCCGCGGGAAGCATTCAGGCGCGTCCCGCGGCGATGCTTTCGGGTGAAACCGTCCGTGCCGAGCCGCTACAATCCGCCATCCACAGCCAGCAGGAGCGCGCAATGAAGCTCGGAACCCTCAAGGAAGGCGGCCGCGACGGCACCCTGGTCGTGGTCTCCCGCGACCTGTCCCGCGCCGTGCGCGCCACCGGCATCGCCGCCACCCTGCAGCAGGCCCTGGACGACTGGCAGCGTGCCGCGCCGCGCCTGGTGGCGCTGGCCGAGGCGTTGGAGCAGGGCCAGGCCGCGGACGCGTTCGAGCTGGACCACGCCACCCTGGCCGCGCCGCTGCCGCGCGCCTACGAATTCGTCGACGGCAGCGCCTACCTGCCGCATGTCGAGCGGGTGCGCCGCGCCCGCGGCGCCGAGGTGCCGGAGAGCTTCTACACCGACCCGCTGATGTACCAGGCCACCAGCGCCGGCTTCCTCGGCCCGCGTGACCCGGTGCGCGTGGTCAGCGAGGACTACGGCATCGACCTGGAGGCCGAGATCGTGGTGGTCACCGACGACGTGCCGATGGCGGTGACGCCGGAGCAGGCCGCCGGCCATATCCAGCTCGTCGGCCTGGTCAACGACGTGTCCCTGCGCAACCTGATCCCGGCCGAGCTGGCCAAGGGCTTCGGCTTCCTGCAGTCCAAGCCGCGCTCGGCGCTGGGCCCGGTGTTCGTGACCCCCGACGAGCTGGGCGATGCCTGGCGCGGCAACAAGCTGCACCTGCCGCTGGTCACCCACTACAACGGCGAGTGGTTCGGCGCCCCGGAGGCGGGCGAGGACATGCAGTTCGATTTCGCCCAGCTGGTCGCGCACGCGGCCAGGACCCGGCCGCTGGCGGCCGGCACCATCGTCGGCTCCGGCACCATCGCCAACCAGGACGTGTCCCGGGGGGCCTCGTGCTTCGCCGAGCGGCGCACGGTCGAGGCCCTGCGCGACGGCAAGCCGTCCACGCCGTTCATGAAGTTCGGCGACCGCATCCGCATCGAGATGTTCGACCGCCAGGGCAACAGCATCTTCGGCGCGATCGAGCAGCGCATCGAACCGCAGCCGCCGGCGGCCTGAGGCCGGCCCACGCAGGCGCGCCGCACCGGGAGGCAGGATGTCCGCGCAACTGACGCTTTACACCTACTGGCGTTCCAGCGCCGCCTACCGCGTGCGCATCGGCCTGGCGCTCAAGGGCCTGGACTACGCCAGCGAGCCGGTGCACCTGGTCCGGGATGGCGGCCAGCAGCACGCGCCCGCGTTCGCCGCGCTCAATCCGCAGGAGCTGGTGCCTGTGCTCAGGCACGGCGATCTGGTGCTGCGGCAGTCGCTGGCCATCCTCGAGTACCTCGACGAGACCTGGCCCGAGCCGGCATTGCTGCCGGCCGACGCCGCCGGCCGCGCGCGGGTGCGCGCGCTGGCCCAGGCGATCGCCTGCGACGTGCATCCGCTCAACAACCTGCGCGTGCTGCAGTACCTGGAGCACGGGCTGGAACAGGCCCAGCCGGCGCGCGAGGCCTGGGTCCGGCACTGGATCGGGCTGGGCCTGGACGCGCTGGAACGGCTGCTGGCCGGCGATCCGGCCACCGGCCGCTTCTGCCACGGCGATGCGCCCGGCATGGCCGACTGCGTGCTGGTGCCGCAGCTGTACAACGCCCGCCGCTTTGGCCTGGACCTGGCGGCGTGGCCGGCGATCGCCCGGATCGGGGCCGCCTGCGCCGCGCTGCCGGCGTTCGCCGCGGCGGCGCCGGAGGCGCAGCCGGACGCGCCGCGTTCCTGAGCCTGCAAAGGCAAGGGGCCGCGCAGTGCGCGGCCCCCGGGTCCACCGCGGCCAGGCTTCAGACGAAGCCGTGGCTGATGCCGGCGCTGGGCTGGTTGAGGTCGGCGTAGGGATCGTGCTCGCCCTCGGCGCCCTCGGACAGGCGGAACTTCAGCGCCAGGCCGTCGCGCGAGTCGGCCGCGCGCAGCGCTTCCTCCTGGTCGATCCGGCCCTGCTTGACCAGCCGGAACAGGCACTGGTCGAAGGTCTGCATGCCTTCCTCCAGCGAGGCCTCCATCGCCGCCTTGATCTCGTGCACCTGGCCGCGGCGCAGCAGGTCGCGGATCATCGGCGTGTTCAGCAGCACCTCGGTGGCCGGCAGGCGGCGGCCGTCGACGCCGCGGACCAGGCGCAGCGAGACCACCGCGCGCAGGTTCAGCGCCAGGTTCATCAGCACGTTCTTGTGCGCGCTCTCGGGGAAGAAGTTGAGGATGCGCTCGATGGTCTGGTCGGCGTTGTTGGAGTGCAGGGTGGCCAGGCACAGGTGGCCGGTCTCGGCGAACGCGATCGCTGCCTCCATGGTCTCCGCGTCGAGGATCTCGCCGATCAGGATCACGTCCGGCGCCTCGCGCATGGCGTTCTTCAGCGCGTTGTGGAAGGCGTGGGTGTCCAGGCCCACCTCGCGCTGGTTGACGATCGACTTCTTGTGCTTGTGCAGGTACTCGATCGGGTCCTCGATGGTGAGGATGTGCCCGGTCATGTTGCTGTTGCGGTAGTCGATCATCGACGCCAGCGAGGTCGACTTGCCCGAGCCGGTGGAGCCGACGATCAGCACCAGCCCGCGCGGGGTCATGATGATGTCCTTCAGCACCTCCGGCAGGTTCAGTTCCTCGATGGACGGGATCACGCTGCGGATCGCGCGGATCACCATGCCCACCTCGCCGCGCTGCTTGAACACGTTGACGCGGAAGCGGCCGGCGTCGGCCACGGCGATGGCCATGTTCAGCTCCAGGTCGCGCTCGAACTGCGGCACCTGGCCCTCGTCCATCAGGGAATAGGCGATCTTCTTGACCATGCCCGGCGGCAGCCCGGTGTTGCCGAGCGGGTAGAGCTTCCCTTCGATCTTGATGTAGACCGGCGCCCCGGTGGTCAGGAACATGTCCGAGGCATTCTTCTCGGTCATCAGCTTCAGGAAGTAGCCGATATCCATTAAGTGACGTTCCCCAATAGCAAGGTGCCCGGGCATCCATTTGCATGGACGCCTCCGGCTTCCGACAATGGCCGCGACCCCAAGGGACGCGACTTTCCCCGATGAACGATCCTAGCTTCGCATACTTCCGCAGGACCCTGTACGCGCTGGTATGCACTTTCGGGCTGGTTGTCACGGCCCAGGCGCAGACCGCCCTGCCGGCCGTGCAGCAGGCCGAGCGCGCGGTACTGGAGGCCCAGCAGGCCGACGCCGACCATTACGCCCCGGACCTGATCGAGGCCGCCCGCCAGGGGCTGATCGAGGCCCAGGCGCTGGCCGCCTCGCGCTCGCGCAGCGACCAGCGCAACGCCGAGGCCCGCGCCCGCCGGGTGGCGGCCGATGCCGACCTGGCCCGGGCCCGCAGCGAGCTGGCCAGGGCCGAGGCGGACGTGTTGCAGCGCCGGCAGGAGGTCGATGGCCTGCGCCGGCAGCTGGGCCTGGCCCGGCTGGAGGGCGCCGAATGAGCGCGCGCCGCCTGTCCGGTCCACTGGCCGCCTGCCTGCTGCTGGCCCTGGCCGCCCCCGCGCTGGCCGCCGAGGACGCCGACGCGGCACGCCTGCGCGCGCGGCTGGAGGCGCTGCAGGCCGATCCGTCGCTGGCGCGGGGCGCCGGCCTGGAGCTGCTGCAGGCCCAGCAGGCGATTGCCGCCCTGGAGCAGGCCCGCCGCAGCGACCGCCCCGAGGCCCTGTACCTGGCCGAGCGCCGGGTCGAGATCGCCGAGACCATGGGCCGCGCCGCGGCCGCCCGCGGCGAGCTGGCGCGGCTGGAGTTGCAGCGCAGCGAACTGCTGGTGGAAGCCAGTCGGCGCGAGGTCGAGAGGGCCCGCCGCGAGGCCGAGCAGCTGCGCATCCAGGCCCAGATCCAGGCCGAGGAGGCCGAGCGCCTGCGCCTGGTCGCCGAGGCCGAGGCGCTGGCGCGCAGCGAGGCCGAGGCGGCGCTGGGCAAGGCCGCCGGCCGGCAGAGCGCGCAGGTGAGCGCGGCGCGGCGCAAGGAAGCCGAGCTGGCCCGCCAGGAGGCGGAGCTGGTGTCCGGAAAGAAGCTGCCGGCCTCGACCTTCGGCAGGCAGGGCGAGGTCTTCGTGCTGCCCGGCGCGGTCTTCGCCAGCGGCAAGTCCAGCCTCACCGCCGCCGGCAAGGACGCGGCGGAAGCGCTGGCCGCGTACCTGCAGATCGGTGCCCGGCGCTCGGTCCGCATCCGTGCCTGGGACAGCGACCCGAAGGTGGCGATGGCCCGCGCCTCGGCCCTGCGCGACGCCCTGGTGGCGGCCGGGGTGGACAAGGGCAGGATCAAGGCCGACGGCGTCAAGGATCCGGCCACCAGCAAGCGCGCGGCCGAGGTCACCGTCGCCCTCTGACTTCATTTAGGTTTGTAAAATCAATGGCTTGCAGCCGGCGTCTCGCCCTGGTGCGGGACGCCGGGTGGCGCGGTTAACACTTCCGGCGCCTTCACGCCGCGGCCCCTTGAAGGCCCCCGGGCTTGGGAGTAGGGTCGGAATCGAGCCGGCAGCACACCCCCGTGCCGCCGCTCAGATCCGGAGTACGCGCCGATGCTGCATTCCGCCGCTCCCGTCCCTGTCGAAGCCGGGCATCCGCCGCGGCGGCGGCTTGGGGAGCGGAAAATCCCGCATCTGCCATTCCGGCAATCCTGCGCCCTGGGCTCCCGGCCCGGGGCGTTTGTTTTTCCGGCGCCGGCCAGGACCGCCGGCAGTACGCCGTCAGGGACGTAACGACCCAGGAGGTGCACAGATGTTCGAAGGGCAATCGCAGGCCGAAATCGACGCGCTGATCAAGAGCAACCCCGAATTCAAGCAGCTCTACCAGCGACACCGGCTGCTGGACAAGAAGTGCATGCAGGCCGAACTCGGGGTGCTCCCCATCGACGACATGACCCTGGGGCAGATGAAGCGCGAGAAGCTTGCCGCCAAGGAGCGCCTGTTGCGCATCTACGAACGGTCGCACTGACCGCGATCTCCCGCGTTTCACCGCCGCGGGCGGTGGTGGCCTCCTCGTCGGCCACTGCCGCCCGCGCAATTCTTTCCGGGGCCGGTGCCGCCGCGATGCCCGCCGGCGCCCTTACCGGCGCCGGCGATCCGGCCGATAATCCGGGCTCCGCCGCGACGCGGCGCCCAGGAAACGGACCCGAGAATGGCCCTGCACGCTTCCGTGCTCGAACTCATCGGCCGCACCCCGATCGTCAAGGCGCGCCGCCTGGACACCGGCCCGTGCGAGCTCTACCTCAAGCTCGAGAACTTCAACCCCGGAGGCTCGATCAAGGACCGCATCGGCCTGTCGATGATCGAGGCGGCCGAGCGCCGCGGCGACCTCAAGCCAGGCGCCACCTTGGTCGAGGGCACCGCCGGCAACACCGGCCTGGGCCTGGCGCTGGTGGCCCAGCAGAAGGGTTACAAGCTGATCCTGGTGGTCCCGGACAAGATGAGCCGGGAGAAGATCTTCAACCTCAAGGCCATGGGCGCGGAGGTGGTGCTGACCCGCTCGGACGTGGGCAAGGGCCACCCGGAGTACTACCAGGACCTGGCCGCGCGGATCGCCGCCGAGACCCCGGGGGCGTACTTCATCAACCAGTTCGGCAACCCTGACAACCCGGCCGCGCACGAGTTCGGCACCGGCCCGGAGATCATCGAGCAGATGGCCGCGGCCGGTGGCTTAGACGCGATCGTGTTCGGCTGCGGCAGCTCCGGCACCATGACCGGCCTGTCGCGCTGCTTCGAGAAGCACGCCCCGCACGTGGAGATGGTGCTGGCCGACCCGGTCGGCTCGATCCTGGCCCAGTACATCAACGAGCGCGTGCTCAGCGACAAGTCCGGCAGCTGGCTGGTGGAGGGCATCGGCGAGGACTTCCTGCCCTCGATCTCCGACTTCAGCCGGGTGAAGAAGGCCTATGCCATCCCCGACGCGGAGAGCTTCCACACCGCGCGCGAACTGCTGGAGAAGGAGGGCATCCTCGGCGGCTCGTCCACCGGCACCCTGCTGGCCGCCGCTCTGCGCTACTGCCGCGAACAGACGACGCCGAAGAAGGTCGTGGTGCTGGTGCCGGACACCGGCAACAAGTACCTGTCGAAGATGTACAACGACTACTGGATGCTGGACAACGGCTTCCTGGAGCGCCCGCACCACGGCGACCTGCGCGACCTGATCATGCGCCCGTACGCGCAGCGCGACACCGTGGTGGTCGCCCCGACCGACCTGCTGACCACCGCCTACCAGCGGATGAAGCTGTACGACGTGTCGCAGCTGCCGGTGATGGAAGGCGACCGCCTGGCCGGCATCATCGACGAGAGCGACGTGCTGCTGCACGTGTACGGCGACGAGGCGCGCTTCCGCGACCCGGTCTCGGTGGCCATGGTCACCAAGCTGGAGAAGCTGGACGTGAAGTCGCCGATCGAGGCCCTGCTGCCGGTGTTCGACCGCGGCCAGGTGGCGATCGTCATCGACGGCGACCGCTTCCTGGGCTTGATCACCCGCATCGACCTGCTCAACTACCTGCGCCGGCGGGCGCAGTGAGGGCCGGGCGCCGGTTCCTGGCCGGGACGGGACCGGCGCCAAGGTTTGGTTAAGGGGCGGTTGCTAGAATCCGCGGCTACCTCGAGAGAGCCGCCATGCCCGACCACACCGCCCGCGACGGCCTGTCCCCGGACGTTCACGCGTTCGCCACCCTGGCCATCCACGGCGGCCAGGCGCCCGATCCGTCCACCGGGGCGGTGATGCCGCCAATCTACGCCACCTCGACCTACGCGCAGTCCGCGCCGGGCGAGCACCAGGGCTTCGAGTACTCGCGCACCCACAACCCCACCCGGTTCGCCTGGGAGCGCTGCGTGGCCGCGCTGGAGGGTGGCAGCCGCGGCTTCGCCTTCGCCTCCGGCATGGCCGCCAGCTCCACCGTGCTGGAACTGCTGGACAGCGGCGACCACGTGGTCGCCATGGACGACCTCTACGGCGGCAGCTACCGCCTGTTCGAGCGCGTGCGCCGGCGCAGCGCGGCGCTGGACTTCAGCTTCGTCGACCTGGCCGACCTGGACGCGTTCGCCGCGGCGATCACCCCGCGCACGCGCATGGTCTGGATCGAGACCCCGACCAACCCGATGCTCAAGCTGGTGGACATCGCCGCGGTGGCGGAGATCGCCCATCGCCACGGCCTGCTGGTGGTGGTCGACAACACCTTCGCCTCGCCGGCGCTGCAGCGTCCGCTGCAGCTGGGTGCGGACCTGGTCCTGCACTCGGCCACCAAGTACCTCAACGGCCATTCGGACATGGTCGGCGGCGTGGTGGTTGCCGCCAGCGACGAGCTGGGCGAGCGCATGGCCTTCCTGCAGAACTCGGTCGGCGCGGTGCAGGGGCCGTTCGACAGCTTCCTGGCCCTGCGCGGCGCCAAGACCCTGCCGCTGCGCATGCGCGCGCACTGCGAAAACGCCCTGGCGCTGGCTCAGTGGCTGCAGTCGCACCCGAAGGTGGAAAAGGTCATTTACCCGGGCCTGGAATCGCACCCGCAGCACGCCCTGGCGGCGCGGCAGATGTCCGGCTTTGGCGGCATCGTCTCGGTGGTGCTCAAGGGCGGCTTCGAGGCCGCCAGCCGCTTCTGCTCGCGTACCCGGCTGTTCACCCTGGCCGAATCGCTGGGCGGGGTGGAAAGCCTGCTCAACCACCCGGCGGTGATGACCCACGCCTCGGTCCCGCCGGAGCGCCGCGCGCGCCTGGGCATCAGCGATTCGCTGGTGCGCCTGAGCGTGGGCATCGAGGACGTCGGCGACCTGCGGCGCGACCTGGAGGAGGCGCTCCGATGAGCCCCTGGCATGCCGTCGGGGCCCGGCTCCCGACGGCGCGTCTCCTCAACCCGCTCGCGCCCTACCTCGGTTTCGCCGCCCACGGCCGGCTGATCCTGGACCTGGTGCGGCGCGACGTGGCCGGGCGCTACCGCGGCGCCATGGGCGGCAAGTTGTGGGCCTTCCTCACCCCGCTGCTGATGCTGGCGGTCTACTCGTTCGTTTTTGGCTACATCTTCCAGGCGCGCTGGACCGCGGCGCAGACCGGGAACGTCGCCTTCCCGATCGTGCTGTTCGTTGGCCTGATCTTCGCCAACTTCTTCACCGAGTGCCTCAACCGCGCGCCGGCCTTGGTGGTGTCCAACCCCAACTACGTCAAGAAGGTGGTGTTCCCGCTGGACGTGCTGGCCTGGGTGGCGGTTGGCACCTCGCTGTTCCACGCCTGCGTCGGCGTGGCGGTGCTGCTGCTGGCGATGGTGGCCACCGGCACCCACCTGCCGGCCACCGCGCTGCTGCTGCCGCTGGTGTTCGTGCTGTTCGTGCCGATGGTGGCCGGCCTGACCTGGTTCCTCGCGGCCATGGGCGTTTACTTCCGCGACCTGCTGCAGTTCGTCACCGTGCTGTCCACCGCGCTGGTGTTCCTGGCGCCGATCTTCTACCCGCGCACCATGCTCCCGGAGGAATACCGCTGGGTGCTGCTGCTCAATCCGCTGAGCTACATCGTGGAAACGGCGCACAACCTGCTGCTGTGGGGGCGGCTGCCCGACTGGAGGCTGGCGCTGGCCTACCTGGTCGTGGCGCTGGCCACGGCGTGGCTGGGCTGGCTGGCGTTCCAGCTCACCAGGAAGGGTTTCGCCGATGTCATCTGACGCGAACCTTTCCATCCGGGCCGATGGCGTGTCCAAGTGCTACGCCATCTACGACCGTCCGGCCGACCGCCTGCGGCAGATGCTGGCCTCGGGCATGGCGCGCCTGACCCGCGGCAGCCCGCGTCGCTACTACAGCGAGTTCTGGGCGCTGCGCGACGTCTCGCTGCAGGTGCGCAAGGGCGAGTGCGTGGCCCTGATCGGGCGCAACGGCTCCGGCAAGTCCACCCTCCTGCAGATCATCACCGGCACCCTGGCCCCGACCTCGGGGCGGATCGCGGTGGACGGGCGGGTGGCCGCGCTGCTGGAGCTGGGCTCGGGCTTCAACCCGGAGTTCACCGGCCTGGAGAACGTCTACCTCAACGCCTCGCTGCTGGGCATGCGCCGCGAGGAGGTCGACGCCAAGCTCGACGACATCCTCGCCTTCGCCGACATCGGCGAGTTCGTGCGCCAGCCGGTGAAGACCTACTCCAGCGGCATGGTCGTGCGCCTGGCCTTCGCGGTGCAGGCGCAGATCGACCCGGACGTGCTGATCGTGGACGAGGCGCTGGCCGTGGGCGACGCCCGCTTCCAGGCCAAGTGCTTCGCGCGCCTGAAGGCGCTGCGCGAGCGCGGCACCTCGATCCTGCTGGTGACCCATTCCACCGAGCAGGTGGTCACCCATTGCGACCGCGCGGTGCTGCTCGACCGCGGCCACAAGCTGGACGAAGGCGAGCCGCGGCCGATCGTCAACCGCTACCTGGACCTGCTCTACGGGCGCAAGCCCGCCGCTGCCGCCGGCGGCGCGGCGGAGGCCGCCCCGGCGGCCGGCACCGGACGCGAGGCGGGCCTGCCGGAGCAGCTGCAGGCGCTGGACCCGGAATTCGCCACCCGCGCCGATCCGCTGTTCGCCACCCGCCCGCTGTACAACCCGTACGAGCACCGTTGGGGCGACCGCCGCGCCGAGATCACCGACTTCGCCGTGTTCGCCGCCGGCGAGACCTACCCGCAGCAGGTGCGCGCCCGCACCCGGGTCGACTGCTACGTGCGCTACCGCCTGCACGCGCCGGTGGTGCGGCCGATCTTCGGCATCACCCTCAAGACCAAGGAGGGGCTGACGGTGTACGGCACCAACAGCGAGATGGCCGGGATGGGCGACGCGCTGGCGGCCGGCGACGGCGTGGTCGCGTGCAGCTTCGAACTCAACTGCGCGCCGGGCGACTACTTCCTTTCCTTCGGCATCGCCAGCCGCGACGGCAATGGCGAGGTGGTGCCGCACGACCGCCGCTATGACTCGGTCCACCTGTGCGTCGAGTCGTCCGACGCGTTCCTGGGTATCACCGATCTGAAGGCCGAACTCCAGGTCCTATGATGAATCACGAGAATCCGGTCCCTCCGTCCTACGCGCGCGACGAGGCGAGCGGGCTGTGGATGCGCGAGGGAACGCCCGTCTCCTGGGGTTACAGCGACGGAGACCAGGTGGAGCAGGCGCTTTTGCAGGCAGTGGAAGCCTGCACGGACCGCTCGGCGCTGTCGCCCGAGCTGGCCCGCAGGATCCACGACTGGCCGACGATGTACTACTTCAGCCCGCGCCGCGCCAACCTGCTGCGCCCGTTCGCCGGCCTGCTGCGCGGACGGGTGCTGGAGATCGGCGCCGGCTGCGGCGCGGTCACCCGCTACCTGGGCGAGACCGCGGCCGAGGTCGTGGCGCTGGAGCCCTCGGCGCAGCGCGCACGGGTGGCCGCGGCGCGCTGCCGCGGGCTGGCGTCGGTGAAGGTGGTGGTGGACGAGCTGGAATCGTTCGCCCGGACCGGCGAGACCTTCGACGCGATCACCCTCATTGGCGTGCTCGAGTACGCCCACCGCTTCTGCGAGCGCCCGGACGCGGCGCTGCACTGGCTGCGGCTGGCCAGGGGCATGCTGCGCCCGGGCGGCGCGCTGCTGCTGGCCATCGAGAACAAGCTGGGCCTGAAGTACTTCGCCGGTGCGCCCGAGGACCACCTGGGCCGGCCCATGCTCGGCATCGGCGACCTGTACGAGGCCCGTGGCCCGCGCACCTGGGGCCGCGCCGAACTGGAGGCGATGCTGCACCAGGCCGGTTTCGCGCGCACCGGCTTCGCCGTGCCGCTGCCGGACTACAAGCTGCCCAGCTCGGTGTTGCTGTCCGAGGGCGACGACGCCATGCCCGGGTTCGACGGCGGCGCGGCACTGGCCGAGGCATCGGTCGCGCGCGACGCCAGCCTGGAGGGCCTGCCCCTGTTCCCGCTCGACCGCACCTGGCGGGTGCTGGCCGAGAACGGTCTGCTGGTGGACATGGCCAATTCGTTCCTCGTGGTGGCCCGGGTCGACGCCCAGGGGCATGTGTACGGCGACGACAACGCCGACCGATCCGCGTACCACTATTCGGTCGACCGCCGCCCGGCCTACTGCAAGGAGGCGGCCTTCGTCCGCGCAGCGGAAGGCCCGATGGTGGTGCGCCGCGCGCTGGCCCCGGACGCCGGTGAGGACGGCGCGCCGTTGCGCTTCCACCCGGCCAGCGAGCCGTACGTGGCCGGCGAAGCGTGGAGCTCTTCGCTCTACCGGCGGCTGCGGCGCGACGGTTGGCGCGCGGCGGACTGCGGCGACTGGTTGCAAGGCTGGATGGAGCAGGTATGCGCATCCGCCGGCGTGGCCGGCAGCAGCGCCGCGCACTGGAATGCCGACCTGGTGCTGCCCGGCAGCAGCATCGACCTGCTCCCGCACAACCTGATCCTGGCCGGCGACGGCACGGCGCGCTTCATCGACCATGAATGGGCGCGCGAGGGTGGGGTGCCGCTCGGCTACCTCGTGTTCCGTGGCCTGTTCGAGACCCTGTCCGCCTGCCCGCCGGTGGCGCGGCCGCACGACGAGGGCGAGCTTTCGTTCCTGGCCTTCATCACCCGGTTGATGGCCACCGCCGGCGCGGGCTTCGAACTTTCCGCGCAGCGGCTGCAGGCCTACCTGGAGCTGGAGTCCGGCTTCCAGCGCGCCGTGGCCGGCCGCGAGGGCACCACGCGCGCGGAACTGGAGGCGGCGCGGTTGCACCGCGCGCCGTTCGCGACGGTGGAGGGCGCCGCCGGCGCCGCGGTCGAACGCGCCCTTGCCCAGGGCGCCGACCTGGAACGCCTGCGCCGCGTCTATGCCCAGCTGGAAGCCGACCACGAGAAGGTCGCAGCCTGGGCGCACTCGCTGGACAAAGCGCTGGCCGACAGGGAGCGCGAGCTCCAGGGTAGCGGGGAACTGCGGCACCACGCGGAAGAGCTGGAGGCCGGCAACCGCGAGCTGCAAGCGCGGACCACCAAGCTGCAGGCGCGGCTGGACGAGGCGCAGGCGCGTGCCGCCGAGCTGCAGGCGCGTGCCGCCGAACTGCAGGCGCGCAGCTGCGATGCCGAACAGCACCTGCAGCGCGTGCGCGAGCTGGAGCAGCAGCTGGCGGTGATCACCCGCTCGCGCTCCTGGCGCATCACCAGGCCGCTGCGCCTGGCCGGGCGCTTGCTGCATGGCGACTGGGACTCCGTGGCTGCCTCCCTGCGCGGCCGCGGCCTGGCTTCGCATCCGCTGCTGGCGCCGCTGGCCGCTCCCGCCCGCCGCTGGCTGCAGGCCAGGCTCGAGCGCCAGCGCGCCTCCGCCTTCGTGGTTCCCGCCGTCAAGGACGTGGAGCGCCTGCTCGACGGCCTGGTGGTGCCGCAGTTCGAGGCGCCCAGGGTCTCGGTGGTGATCCCGGCCTACGGCAACCTGGGCTACACCGCCGCGGCGGTGCGCTCGATCGTCGAGTCGGCGCCGCGCGTGCCCTACGAGATCATCGTCGCCGAGGACGCCTCCGGCGACACCGAGATCGGACGCCTGGCCGGGGTGCCGGGGCTGCGCTACCACGAGCATCCGCAGAACCTCGGTTTCATCCGCTCGTGCAACGCCGCGGCGGAGCTGGCCCGCGGCGAGTATGTGTGCTTCCTCAACAACGACACCCAGGTGATGCCGGGCTGGCTGGACGGCCTGCTGGACGTGTTCGCCGACCATCCGGACGCCGGCATGGCCGGCTCGCGCCTGGTGTACCCCGATGGCCGCCTGCAGGAGGCCGGTGGCATCGTCTGGCGCGACGGCTCGGCCTGGAACTACGGCCGCCTGCGCGACCCGGGCGAGCACGAGTTCAACTACGTGCGCCCGGCCGACTACTGCTCCGGCGCGAGCATCCTGTTGCCGCTGGCCCTGTTCCGCGAGCTGGGCGGGTTCGACGAGCACTATTGCCCGGCGTACTGCGAGGACTCGGACCTGGCGTTCAAGGTGCGGCAGTCCGGGCGCGAGGTCTACTACACCCCGTTCTCCACCGTGGTGCACTTCGAGGGCATCTCCCACGGCACCGACACCTCCGGTGGCGTGAAGGCCTACCAGGTCGCCAACCAGGAGAAGCTGCGCCGGCGCTGGGAGGCGGAACTGGCGGCGCACTACCCCAACGGCGAGCAGGTGATGCGGGCGCGCGACCGCGCCTGGGGCCGCAAGGTCGTGCTGATCGTCGACCACTACGTGCCGCAGCCGGACCGCGACGCCGGCTCGCGCACGATGGTGGCCTTCATCGATTCCCTGCTGGCCGCCGGCTGGGTGGTCAAGTTCTGGCCGGACAACCTGCACCAGGATCCGGTGTATACGCCGCCGCTGCAGCGGCGCGGGGTGGAGGTGATCTACGGCAGCCGGCGCATGGGCGGCTTCGCCGACTACCTGCGCGAGTGCGGGGCCGGGCTGGACGCGGTGCTGCTGTCGCGGCCGCACATCTCGCTGCCCTACCTGCAGGCGCTGCGCAAGCAGGCGCCGGGGGTGCCGGTGGCCTATTACGGGCACGACCTGCATTTCCGCCGCCTGGCGCGCGAGGCGGACGTGGCCGGGCGTGATGACCTGCGCCACGAGGCGCGCCGCATCGAGGCGCTGGAACGGCAACTGTGGCAGGGGGCGGACATCGTCCTCTACCCGTCGCAGGAGGAGGCCGACGAGGTCGCGGCGCTGGCGCCCGGAACCCCGGTCCGCGCCATCTCGCCGTATGCCTTCGACCACTTCGTCGACGACGCCGAGCCGGACGGGCGTTCGGGGCTGGTGTTCGTCGCCGGCTTCGCGCATTCGCCCAACGTCGACGCCGCGCTGTGGCTGGTCCAGGAAGTGATGCCGCGGCTGTGGCGCGAACATCCGCAGCTGACGCTGTCGCTGGTCGGCTCCAATCCCACCGACGTGGTCAAGGGCCTGGCCGGGCGCCAGGTCGAGGTCACCGGCTACGTGAGCGACGCCGAACTTTGCCGCCGCTACCGCCAGGCGCGGGTGGCGGTGGTGCCGCTGCGCTACGGCGCCGGGGTGAAGGGCAAGGTGGTGGAGGCGCTGCAGAACGGATTGCCGCTGGCGACGACCTCCGTGGGTGCCCAGGGCCTGCCGGGCCTGGAACAGGTGGCCGCCGTGGCCGACGACGCCGTGGAACTGGCCGAGGCCATCGCCCGCCTGCTGGCCGACGACGGCCTGTGGCGCCGGCGCTCGCGCGAGGGCGCGCGCCTGGCCCGTTCGCTGTTCTCGCGCCAGGCGCTGACCGCGCAGCTGCTGGACGCGCTTTCGACCAATCGCGACAAGGAAAACCGGGCATGATCATCCGTTCCCGCGCGCCGCTGCGCCTGGGCCTGGCCGGCGGTGGCACCGACGTCTCGCCGTACAGCGAGCAGCACGGTGGTTTCGTCATGAACGTCACCATCGACAAGTTCGCGTACGCCACCCTCGACCGTTCCCCGACCGGCAAGCTCGAACTGCATGCGCTCGACGCCGGTTCGGTGCAGGTGCTCGACCCGGAGGAGGTGGACCGCTCGCCGGGCCCGCAGCAGCTGATGCGCGGCGTGTACCTGCACGTGGCCGACCGCCTGCTCGGCGGGCGCCGCCCGGCGCTGCGCATCCGCGCGCATTCGGACGCCCCGCCCGGATCCGGCCTGGGCTCGTCCTCGACCATGGTCGTGGCCCTGGTCACCGCGTTCAACGAGTATTTCAGCCTGGCCCTGGGCGAGTACGAGATCGCGCAGATCGCCTATGACATCGAGCGCAAGGACCTGGCCCTGGCCGGCGGCAAGCAGGACCAGTACGCGGCGGCGTTCGGCGGCTTCAACTTCATGGAGTTCTACGCCGGCGACCGGGTCATCGTGAACCCGCTGCGGATCAAGGAATGGATCTGGAACGAGCTGGAGGCCAGCCTGGTGCTGTACTTCACCGGCGTGTCGCGGGCCTCGGCCAAGATCATCGACGAGCAGTCGCGCAACATCCGCGAGGGCCGCACCGATTCGCTGGAGGCGATGCACCGGCTCAAGCAGGAGGCGGTGCAGATGAAGGAGGCGCTGCTGCGCGGCGACCTGGCGCGCTTCGCCCAGGTCATGCAGTCCGGCTGGGAAGCCAAGAAGCAGAGCGCATCCAGCATCACCAACCCGATGATCGACGAACTGGAGGCGCTGGCCTTCGCCAACGGCGCCCTCGCCACCAAGGTCTCCGGCGCCGGCGGCGGCGGCTTCATGATGTTCGTGTGCGACCCGGCCGAACGCGTGCGCCTGGTGCGCGCGCTGTCCGGCGCCGGCGGCACCGTCTACGACACCCACTTCACTCCGCACGGAGCGTCCTCATGGAAAATCGGTTGAATACCTTCGTCCAGGCGGAGTTCGACAAGACCCTGGCCAACTTCAACGCGATGGCCGCCGACGCGCGGCTGCGCGAGCAGATCGCGCAGGCGGTGCGGCTGTGCGTCGACGCCCTGCGCGCAGGCAGGAAGCTGCTGTTCGCCGGCAACGGCGGCAGCGCCGCCGACGCCCAGCACTGGGCCGGCGAACTGGTCAGCCGCTTCTACTACGACCGCCCGGGCCTGCCGGCGATCGCGCTGACCACCGACACCTCGATCCTCACCGCGATCGGCAACGACTACGGCTACGACTACACCTTCGCCCGCCAGGTCGAGGCGCTGGGCCAGGAGGGCGACGTGTTCATCGCCATCTCCACCTCCGGGCGCTCGAAGAACATCCTGCGCGCGCTCGACGCGGCCGAGGCCAAGGGCGTGAAGGTGATCGGCTTCACTGGCGCGGGCGGCGGCGACATGGCCGGCCGTTGCGACGTCTGCTTCCAGGTCCCATCGAACGAGACCCCGCGCATCCAGGAAGGCCACGAGTTCATCGGCCACCTGCTGTGCGCCCTGATCGAGTCGGAGATCTTCCCCAAAGATGGCCGCTGAGGAAGCGATCGTCCTGGTCGGCGGCCTCGGCACGCGCCTGCGTGCGGTGGTCAGCGACGTGCCCAAGCCGCTGGCCCCGGTGGCCGGCCGCCCGTTCCTGGCCTGGCTGCTGGACGCCTATGCGGCGGCCGGGGTGCGCCGGGTGATCCTCGCCACGGGCTATCGCGCCGCGCAGGTCGAGGACGCGGTCGGGCGCCGCTGGCAGGGCATGGAGATCGCCTATTCGGTGGAGGACGCGCCGTTGGGCACCGGCGGCGCCATCCGCCAGGCCCTGGCATACGTGCGGGGCGACGGCGTCCACTTGGCCAACGGCGACACTTTCCTCCGCTACGACCCGCGGGCGCTGGAGGACGCCACCCGCGCGCGTGGTTGCGTGCTGGGGATCGCCCTGGCGGCGGTGGACGACGTCGGCCGCTACGGCGCGGTGGAGGTCGCCGACGGGCGCGTGGTGGGCTTCCGCGAGAAGGGCGGCAGCGGCGCCGGGCTGATCAACGCCGGCAGCTACTTCCTGGCCGCCGAGGGATTCGCGCGCCTGCCGGACGCCGCCGGCGCCTGGTCGTTCGAGGAGCTGGTGCTGCGGCCATGGAGCGAGTCCGGCCAGGTGGCCGCGTTCGAGCGCACCGCGGATTTCATCGACATCGGCGTACCGGAGGACTACGCCCGCGCTCAGCACCTGTTCCGGGAAGGCGCGGCGTGAGCGGGGTCCGCGAGCCCGTGGTGACGGTGCCGCCGGAAGCGGCGGGGCTGGTCGGTGGCGGGCCGCACCGGGCGCTGTTCCTGGACCGCGACGGCGTGGTCAACGTCGACCACGGCTACGTGCATACCCCCGGGCGCACCGAGTGGGTCCCCGGGATCTTCGAGCTGGCGCGCGCCGCGCGCGCGGCCGGCTACGTGCTCGTGGTGGCCACCAACCAGGCCGGCATCGCCCGCGGCTACTACGACGAGGCGCAGTTCCGCGCCTACATGCGCTGGGTGCACGCGCGCTTCGCCGAGGAGGGCGCGCCGCTGCTGGCGACCTATTACTGCCCGCACCACCCGGAGGCGGGGCAGGGCGCGTACAAGGTGGCCTGCGCCTGCCGCAAGCCGGAGCCGGGGATGCTGCTGGAGGCCATTGGCCGGCACGGGCTGGATCCGGCCGGGTCGGTGATGGTCGGCGACACGCCCAAGGACATGGAGGCGGCCGCGGCTGCGGGGGTCGTCCGCCGGTTCCTGCTGTGCGGCCCCGGGGCGGAGCCGGGCGAGCGTGCGGCGGGGATCGCGGTCGCCAGCCTGGACGAGGTTGCCAGGACGCTGGTGGCCGGCGCCGGGGAGGCCGCTCCGGCGGCCGGCCGTCACGGTTCGCGCGCGCCGCTGGCGTGAAAGCTTGAAGTGCATGGGCAATGCCCGGATCATCGGCGCCCGATGCGGCCGGTCGTCGCCAGGCACGGGCCCGGCGGACCGCGCGACGCAAAGCGGCTTGCCATCCATGGATCCGCCGACAGTGCCGGTGGAGTAACGAGGTTCGAATTGCCTGCGGGAATCCCGCGGGTCTTTTCCTGAAAGGCGAGTCCGGTAACACATGATGCGAACTGCCATCGTTGGCACCCTGGCGGTGCTGGCCCTCCCGCTCCTGTCCGCCTGCGGGCGGATCGAGCCGGTGCAGGACGGCGTGCCCCCCCATCCGACCTCGGTGGAGAACGAGGATGCCGTGCTCAGCGTCGAGCCCGGCGCCGTGGGCGCCTGTGAGGGCCAGCGGGTCGCGGCGCGGATCGCGTGGAAGGTGAAGGATCCGGCGGTGCAGTCGGTCCTGGTCCAGGTGCGCGGCGACGATGGCGGGCGCAAGGTGTTCGCCTCAGGCGCGGCGCAGGGCGAGGCGGAAACCGGGCAGTGGGTCGCCGGGGGCACGCGCTTCCATCTGGTCGATGCCGACAGCCGCCGGGACCTCGCCGCCTTCGAGGTCGCGGGCCTGGCCTGCCTCGGACCGACTGACGGAGCAATGGAATGAACCAGCAGGTGTTGCGGTCCGGCCTGCGCGGGGGGGCGGAGCTCCTCCTCGTGCTGTTCTTCGTGGTCGTCGGCTATGCCGCATGGCGGAAGGGCCTGTTCCCGGCCAGCGCCAATGGCTACCTCGGTGGCTACCTGCAGGCGGCGCTCGCCGCCGCGGCCGGGGCACTGCTCGTCAACCTCGTGGCCGCCCGTTCCGGGCGCCCGGGCGGGGCAGCGCTGGTGCTCGGCTTCCTCGCGGTGCTGGGCGTGGCCTACTACTGCGGGCTTTCCGCGCTTGCCGCGGCGGCCCTGCTGCTGGCCGTGTCCTGGGGCGTCGGCAGCCTGTTCCACACCGGCTCCGGGTCCGATCCCTGGCTGACCAGCCTGGTCGGCCTCGCGGTGGTCGCGGCGGTGGTCGGCTGGCTGCTGCCGTTCCAGGTGCACGACGGCCGCATCCACCTGGCCGCGGCGGTGCTGCTGGTCGCCTGGCGCCGGGAAGCGGTCCTCGAGCAGGCCCGTGCGGTGGCTGCCGGGTTCGGCCAGCTGCGCCGCCAGCACCCGTGGTGGAGCTCGCTGCTGGCGGGCGTCGCCGGCTTCGCCTCGATCGCGCTGTGGTTGCCCAGCCTCAACTACGACGACAACGCCGCCCACCTGGGCATGGTCGGCCAGCTGCTGGAGGGCGGCTATTACCGGCTGGACGTCTCCAGCCAGGTCTGGGCGGTCGCGCCCTGGGCCAACAACGTCCTGCATTCCCTCGCCGCCCTGCTGGCGGGCCAGGAGTCGCGGGCCTCGATGGGCCTGCTGTGGCTGTTGCTCGGCATCTCCGGCGCCTACCGCCTGGCCCTGGCGCTGGACGGGCGCCGCGAGGTCGCGCTGGCCGCGGCGGCGGTATTCGCCTCGCACCCGCTGACGGTTTATTTCGGCTCGACCATGCAGGTCGACGGCTGCGTGGCCGCGGTGGTGCTGCACCTGGCGGCGCTGCTCGCCGGCAGGTGCGACCTGTCGCGCGGCGCGCTGGCGATCGGCGCGCTGTTCGGCCTGCTGGCCGGGCTGAAGGCGTCGAACGTGGTCTATGCCCTGCCGGCGCTGGCCTGGATCGGCTGGCAGGCGCTGCGGCACCGGCAGTGGTGGGGGCTGGCCAGGCTGGTGGTCGCCGCCAGCGTGGTGGGCGGGAGCAGCTATTTCTACGCTTTGCTCGTCACCGGCAACCCGGTGTTCCCGCTGTTCAACTCGATCTTCCAGTCGCCGTACATGCCGCCGGTCGACTTCCTCGATGCGCGCTGGCGCGCGGGCATCGACGCCTCGCTCCTGTGGGACCTGACCTTCCACAGCCCGCGCTTCGGCGAGCACGCCCCCGGTGCGGCCGGACTGGCGTTCCTGGTGCTGCTGCCGGGTTGCATCTACGCCATGTCCTGCTCGCGTGCCGCCTGCGCCGTGGGCCTGTGGGCGCTGGCCTCCGGCCTGCTGCTGTTCGCCCAGCTGCAGTACCTGCGCTACGTCTTCCCGGCGCTGGCCCTGCTGGGCACGGTCGGCGTGGTGGGCGCCGCCGGCTGCCTCCGCCGGGCCGGCTTCGCGGCCGGCATCCCGCTGCTGGCCGCGGCCAACCTGGCGCTGGTGCCCACCACGATCTGGATCTTCAAGGAGAACCCGTGGCAGGCGCTGCTGCTCGAGGGCAGGGGCGCCAGGACGCAGCTGGTCGCGGAGATGATCCCGCAGCGCGCGCTGATCGAGCGCTACCTGGCGCGGGATCCGGATACCTGCGTGCTCAATTCCGACACCAGCGCGCCGTTCGTCGCCGGCGGCAAGGGGCGCGCGCACTCGATGGCCTGGTACGACCAGCGCCTGAAGCTGGCCAAGGAGTGGGCCGACGAGGACCCCAGTGGCGAACGCTGGCGCGAAGTGCTCAGGGCCACCGGCACCTCCGGCATCGTGGTGCCGGCCGAGGCCAGTCCCGGCCAGCGCGCGGCGATGCAGGCACTGGGCTACGTCCCGGTCGACCGGGAGCGCGGGGTCGAACTGTGGTCGCTGCCCGGCAACCGCCAGGGCGAATGCCGCCTCGGCGCAGTACGCGACCAGGCCAGGCGGATCCTCCAGAGGAACAACCGATGAAACCGACCGATTCCTCGCCGCCCAGCGTGGCGGTGGTGATCCCCAGCTACAAGGTGACCCGCCACATCCTGCAGGTCATCGCATCCATCGGCGACGACGTGGACCACATCATCGTCGTCGACGACGCCTGCCCGGAGGGGTCCGGCAAGCTGGTGGAATCTGGCTGCAGCGACCCGCGGGTGTGCGTGGTCTACCACGCGCAGAACCAGGGCGTGGGCGGCGCGGTCCTGACCGGCTACCAGCGCGCGCTGGAGCTGGGCGCGGACATCATCGTCAAGATCGACGGCGACGGGCAGATGGATCCGGCGCTGCTGCCCAACTTCGTCGCCCCGATCGCCGCGCTGGAGGCCGACTACACCAAGGGCAACCGCTTCTACGACCTGCGCAACATCGGCCAGATGCCCGCGATCCGCCTGTTCGGCAACGCGGCCCTGTCGTTCATGGCCAAGGTCTCCACCGGCTACTGGGACCTGTTCGATCCGACCAACGGCTATACCGCCATTTCCGCCAGGGTCGCGGCGCTGCTGCCGTTCGAGCGGATCAGCCGCCGCTATTTCTTCGAGACCGACCTGCTGTTCCGGCTCGGGACCTTCCGCGCGGTCGTGGTCGATATCCCGATGGACGCCCGCTACGGCGACGAGGTGAGCAACCTCAGGATCGGCAAGGTGCTCACCGAGTTCCTGCTCAAGCACGGCCGCAACTTCTTCAAGCGGGTGTTCTACAGCTACTTCCTGCGCGACATGTCGCTGGCGTCGCTGGAGCTGCTGGCCGGCTGCGCGCTGGTGCTGTTCGGCGCCGTGTTCGGCCTCTACCACTGGGGGCGGTCGGTCTCGACCGGCGCGCCCGCCAGTACCGGCACCGTGATGCTGGCCGCCCTCCCGCTGCTGGTCGGCCTGCAGCTGCTGCTGGCATTCCTGGCCTATGACATCGCCTCCGTGCCGCGCAAGGTACTGAGCAGCCGCCTGGGGCGCAGGTTGCGCGGCCACTAGCCCGGCGCAGTGGACCTCCCGCCGCCCCGGTCCGTGCCGTGGCGGCTCCGGCGCCCGGGTTTTGCCGGGATTGGCCGTTCCCGGCCCTTTCCCGGCAGTGCCGGCGCCGGGTGCTAGACTGCCCCCTGCCAGTTGTCAGCCCCGGGGGGGGCGGTAGCTGGATCCGTCGGCCCTCGCCGACGGGTCCGGGAGGGGCAAGTGGAAAGATTCCCGACATCGGAAATCGCGGTCCGGCGCCAGCCGGATGGCCCGGTGGCATGAGGCAGGCGTTGCCTGTTGCGGTCCCGGCAAGCGACGCGTGGCAGGGGCGGGTACCCTGGCACTGGCTGTGCGCGTGCCTCGGGTTAGTGCTGTACGTGCCGCTGCTGTGGGGCATGGACCGCTGGGTCCTGGGCGTGGCGGCCAGCGCCTATCGCACCCCGGCGGCGATGCTGCTCAACGCCGCGGTCGCGGTGCCGTTCGTGCTGGTGCTGTGGAGCCTGAGCCGGCGCCTGCTGTCCTCGCTGCTGCTGGTCCTGCTGCTGCAGGTGCTGTTGTACAAGGTGTCGGCGGTGAAGCTGCAGGTGCTGGGCGCGCCGCTGGCGCTGCAGGACTTCTATTTCCTGACCAGCTTCAACCGCGCCAGCCTGGAGCTGCTCGGCTCCTACCTCGAGGATGCTGCGGCCGTCTGGGCCTGGACCGGCGGCGGGGCCTTGCTGCTGGCCCTGGCCTTCTGGGCCGAGCGGCCGTGGATGGGCCGCGCCCGCCTGGCCAAGGTGGTGGTCTTCGGCGCCGGCGCGGCGCTGGTGGCCGCGCTGTACCTGGCAGCCTGGCCATGGACCGCGTTCTATACCCGGGACGCCGTGCGGCCCTCGCCGCTGGGGCCGGGGCCGGGCGCACTCCACGCCGGGCTGATGAGCAGCCTGGTGTTCAAGCACCTGGACCTTTCCAACGCCGTGCATGCGGTGGACGAGGCGGCTTTGCGCGCGCTGCTGGAGGCCACCGCTGAGGAGCGCGCGGGCATCGTGCCGGCGCAGGCCGGCGCGGAGGCATTGCCAGACATCGTGGTGATCCTCAGCGAGTCGTTCATGGATCCGCGGATCCTGGCCGGCATGGACCAGGTCGCCGACCCGATTCCCGCCACCCGCGCGCTGCTGGAGCGGGGCGCGGGCGGGCCGATGCGGGTGCCGACCTACGGTGGCGGCACCGTGCGTACCGAGTTCGAGGTGCTGACCGGGATGCCGGTCAGCGCCTTCCCCTCGGTGATGTATCCCTACGTGGACATGGCCAGGCCGCGGATGCCCGGACTGCCTGCATTGCTGCGCGACCTCGGCTACGCCACGGTGGCGGTGCACGGCAATTCCGGCGCGTTCTGGAACCGCACCGATGCCTTCCGCGCCATGGGCATCCAGCGCTTCCTGACCGAGAAGGCATTCCGCGGGCAGGGCGTGCGCGACGGCGTCTGGTACTCCGACGCCTCGATGACCGACCTGGTGCTGCAGGAGCTTGAGGCGGCCGACGCGCCGCTGTTCGTGGCGGCCATCAGCATCGAGAACCACGGCCCTTACGAAAGCGAGGCCCCGGTTCGCGATGCCGCCGCCAAGGAGGCGGTGCCGGTGCCCGACCTCCTGCCGGCGCGCGCTGCCGGCAGCCTGCGCAACTACCTCTACCACCTGGGCAACGCCGACCGCGAACTGGAGCGCCTGCTACGGCGGATGGAGCAGCGCGGGCGTCCGTTCGTGGCGGTGTTCTTCGGCGACCACCTGCCGGCCCTGCCGGAGGTCTACAACACCTTGCAGTTCGCCGACGGCGGCCAGGCGGAGGAGCAGATGGTGCCGTGGCTGGTCGTGGGCGACGGCGGGCGCCGGGCCGGGGCGCGGCCGTTGCACTCCTGGGAGCTGGCGGCCGAAGCGCTGGAAGTGGCCGGGCTGGCCGGGGACCCGTACTTCGACCTGGTGCGGGTGGCTGGGCGCAGGTTGGCCGCGCTGCCGCCCGATTCGCCGGAGGCGGATGAACTGCGCCGCGGCGTGGAGGCCGCGGCGGCGGCGCGCATGCAGGGCCGGTTCGAGGAGTTCCTGCGATGAGCGCGCGCCTGCGTGGCTGCATCGGCGGGGCGTTGCTGGCCGCTGCGACGGCGGCCGCGGCCTGGCTCAACGTCGACCATGGCAGCGCGCGGCTGGTGCTGGAGCCCGGCCGGGTCGGCGCCTGCACCACGCCGGCGGCCACCGCGGTGGAGTGGGACGCCGGCAAGGCCGGCGAGGGAGGCGTGCGGCTGGAGGTCAACAACCTCGGCAAGCCGCCCAAGCTGTGGGTGCTGGAGGGCCCGCGCGGCCGCGCCGAGGCCGGGGCCTGGGCGCACGACGGCTACACGGTGACCCTGCGGACCGCCGGCGGCCGCCTGCTTGCCCGGCGCACCCTGGCCACCGAACCGTGCAGCCCGTAGGCCCGGGTGCGGCCCTCAGAGGGCCGCTTCCAGCTCCGGCAGGATGGTGAAGAGGTCACCCACCAGGCCGATGTCGGCGATCTCGAAGATCGGCGCTTCCGGGTCCTTGTTGATGGCCACGATGGTGCCGGCGTCCTTGATGCCGGTCAGGTGCTGGATCGCGCCGGAAATGCCGATGGCCACGTACAGCTCCGGGGCGATGATCTTGCCGGTCTGGCCGACCTGCATCTCGTTCGGGCAGTAGCCGGCGTCCACCGCCGCGCGCGAGGCGCCCACCGCCGCGCCGAGCTTGTCGGCCAGCGAGTAGATGTGGCGGAAGTTCTCCTCCGAGCCGACGCCGCGGCCGCCGGAGACGACCCGGCGCGCGGACTGCAGGTCCGGGCGGTCGGACGCGCCGGCGGCCAGGCCCACGTAGCGGGTATGCGAGGGCAGGGCGGCCTCGACCTGCACCGCCTCCACCGGGGCGCTGTTGCCGCCGGCGGCCTGCGGCCAGGAGGCGGTGCGCACGGTGGCGACCACGACCTGCCCGGCCGGGGCCTCGACGGTGACGATGGCGTTGCCGGCGTAGATCGGGCGCTTGAAGGTGTACTCGCCCTCCACCGCCATCAGGTCGGAGACCTGGTTGACGCCCAGCAGGGCGGCGACCACCGGCATCAGGTCCTTGCCGAAGGTGGTCGAGGGGCCGAACACGTGGCTGTAGCCGGCGGCCAGCTTCGCCACCTGCGGGCCCAGCACCTGGGCGATGGCCTGGGCATTGGCCGGGTTGGCCACGGCGAGCACGCGGGTCACGCCGGCGATCTGCGCGGCCTCGGCCGCGACCGCCGCAGGGTCGGCGGCCAGCACGAGCACGTCGATGGCCTCCGGGTTCAGCGCCTGTGCGGCGCTGACGGTGCGCGCGGTGGCGGGGTTGAGCTTGCCGTCCAGGTGTTCGGCGACGACGAGGATCTTGGACATTGGAGCGTTCTCCGGAATCAGGGGGCCGCGCGGCGCGGGGCGCCCGGCGCGGCCGGGAGGATCAGAGCAGGCCCTTGGCCTTGAGCGTGGCGACCAGTTCGGCCGCGTCCTTGACCATCACGCCGCGGCTGCGCTTGGGCGGCGGGGCGTAGGCGGTGGTCTTCAGCTCCGGGCCGGCGTCCACGCCGAGGTCGGCCAGCTGCAGGGTCTCCAGCGGCTTGCTCTTGGCCTTCATGATGTCCGGCAGCTTGATGAAGCGCGGTTCGTTCAGGCGCAGGTCGGTGGTCACCACCGCCGGCAGGTCCACTTCCAGGGTCTCCAGGCCGGCGTCGACCTCGCGGGTCACCGTGGCCTTGCCATCGGCCACTTCCAGCTTGCTGGCGAAGGTGGCCTGCGGGCGGCCCCACAGGGTGGCCAGCATCTGGCCGGTCTGGTTGGCGTCGTCGTCGATCGCCTGCTTGCCCAGGATCACCAGGTCCGGCTGCTCCTTCTCCACCAGCTTCAGCAGGGTGCGGGCGGCCGCCAGCGGCTGCACCGGCTGGTCGGTGACCACGTGGATGGCGCGGTTGGCGCCCATCGCCAGGCCGTTGCGCAGGTGCGCCTGGGCGTCGGCCGGAGCGATCGTGGCCACCACCACCTCGGTGGCGATGCCCTTGTCGCGCAGGCGCAGGGCCTCCTCGAGCGCGATCTCGTCGAACGGGTTGGGCGAGAGCTTGACGCCCTCGGTCACCACGCCGGAGCCGTCCGGCTTGACCTGGATGCGGACGTTGTAGTCCACCACGCGCTTGTAGGCGACGAGGATCTTCATCGTTTGCGGAATCCTTGAGCTGGAACGGGAACGGCCCGGTTCGCGGCGGCCAATCCGGGGCGGAGTCACCGATTCTACCGGGCCCGGGGCCACCATGCGATCACGTATGGTGGCCGGGCGGCCCGCTCCGATCCGCCTGAACAGCTCCGATTCAAGGGGCATCGGTATGCTTGCCGGCTCGGGCGCGAAAAGCGCCAATGAACAGGAGAATCGGCTTGGCCACTTGGCTCGTCACCGGCGGTGCCGGTTTCATCGGCGGCAATTTCGTCCTGGAGGCCGTGGCCCGCGGGGTGCGGGTGGTCAACCTGGACGCGCTGACCTACGCCGGCAACCTCGACACCCTGGCCTCGCTGCAGGGCAATCCGGACCACGTGTTCGTCCATGGCGACATCGGCGACCGCGAGCTGGTGGCGCGCCTGCTGGCCGAGCACCGCCCCGACGCGGTGCTCAACTTCGCCGCCGAGAGCCACGTGGACCGCTCCATCGACGGGCCGGCGGCCTTCGTCCAGACCAACGTGGTCGGCACCCTGGCCCTGCTGGAGGCGGTGCGCGACTACTGGAAGGGCCTGGAAGACGAGGCGAAGGCCGCGTTCCGCTTCCTGCACGTGTCCACCGACGAGGTCTACGGCACCCTCGGCGCGACCGGCAAGTTCACCGAGACCACCCCGTACGCGCCCAACTCGCCGTACTCGGCGTCCAAGGCCGCCTCCGACCACCTGGTGCGCGCCTTCCACCACACCTACGGCCTGCCCACGCTCACCACCAACTGCTCCAACAACTACGGGCCGTACCACTTCCCGGAGAAGCTGATCCCGCTGGTGATCCAGCGCGCGCTGGCCGGGGAGTCGCTGCCGGTGTACGGCGACGGCAAGCAGGTGCGCGACTGGCTGTACGTGGCCGACCACTGCGAGGCGATCCGCACGGTGCTGGCCAAGGGCCGGGTGGGCGAGACCTACAACGTCGGCGGCAACGCCGAGCGCGAGAACATCGAGGTGGTGCGCACCATCTGCCGCCTGCTCGACCAGCGCCGGCCGCGCCCGGACGGGCAGCCGCACGAGGTCCTGATCACCCACGTCACCGACCGCCCCGGCCACGACCGCCGCTACGCGATCGATGCGTCCAAGCTCAAGAACGAGCTGGGCTGGGAGCCGAAGTACAGCTTCGAACAGGGCATTGCCGCGACCGTGGACTGGTACCTGGCGCACCAGGACTGGGTGCGGCGGGTGCTGGACGGCAGCTACCGCCTCGAACGCATCGGCACCGCGGCCTGAAGCCGCACGGGACAGAACCATGACGCAACGCAAGGGCATCATCCTGGCCGGCGGCTCCGGCACGCGGCTGTATCCGATCACCAAGGGCGTCAGCAAGCAGCTGCTGCCGGTGTACGACAAGCCGATGATCTACTACCCGCTCAGCGTGCTGATGTTGGCCGGCATCCGCGAGGTGCTGGTCATCAACACGCCGCACGAGCAGGCCCTGTTCCAGAACCTGCTGGGCGACGGCTCGCAGTGGGGCATGGACATCCGCTACGCGGTCCAGCCCAGCCCCGACGGCCTGGCCCAGGCCTACCTGATCGGCCGCGACTTCGTCGCCGGCCAGCCCAGCTGCCTGGTGCTGGGCGACAACATCTTCCACGGCCACGGCCTGACCGCGACCCTGGCCCGCGCCAACGCGCGCACCGAGGGCGCCACCGTGTTCGGCTACTGGGTCAACGACCCGCAGCGCTACGGCGTGGCCGAGTTCGACGCCAACGGCAAGGTGGTGGGCATCGAGGAGAAGCCGGCCAACCCGCGCTCCAACTACGCCGTCACCGGCCTGTACTTCTACGACGGCAAGGCCGCCGACTACGCCGCCGAGCTCAAGCCCTCGGCCCGCGGCGAGCTGGAGATCACCGACCTCAACAAGCGCTACCTGGACGAGGGCGCGCTGTACCTGGAGCAGCTGGGCCGCGGCTACGCCTGGCTGGACACCGGCACCCACCAGTCGCTGCACGATGCCTCCAACTTCATCCAGACCATCCAGGACCGCCAGGGCCTGCAGGTGTGCTGCCCGGAGGAGATCGCCTACGGCAACGGCTGGATCGACGCGGCGCAGCTGGAGAAGCTGGCGCAGCCGCTGGCCAAGAACGGCTACGGCCAGTACCTGCTGGCCCTGCTCAAGCGCGGGGTGGTGCGATGAAGGTGATCGAGACCGCCCTGCCGGGCTGCGTGGTGATCGAGCCGGCGGTGTTCGGCGACGCCCGCGGCGTGTTCTTCGAGACCTGGAACGCCGAGCGCTTCGCCCAGCACGGCCTGCCGACCCGGTTCGTGCAGAGCAACGTGTCCACCTCCACCCGCGGCGTGCTGCGCGGCCTGCATTACCAGTGGCCGCGGCCGCAGGGCAAGCTGGTGAGCGTGCTGGAAGGCGAGGTCTACGACGTGGCGGTGGACATCCGCCGCGGCTCGCCGACCTTCGGCCGCTGGGAAGCGGTGGTGCTCAGTGCGCAGAACCGGCGCCAGTTCTGGATCCCGGAGGGCTTCGCCCACGGCTTCGCGGTGCTGTCCGAGCACGCGATCTTCAGCTACCTGTGCACCGACGTGTACGTGAAGGAGTCCGACGCCGGGGTGCGCTGGAACGACGGCGACATCGGCGTGGACTGGCCCATCGCCGAGCCGGTGCTGTCGGCCAAGGACAGCAGCGCGCCGTTCCTGGCCGGGATCCCCGAGGACCGCCTGCCGGTGTACGCGCCATGACCCGGCTGCTGCTGGTCGGCGGCAACGGCCAGCTGGGGCGCGAGCTGCGCCGCAGCCTGGCGCCGCTGGGCGAGGTCGTCGCCACCACCCGCGACGGCCGCCTGCACGATGGCGGCCAGGCCATCGCCGCCGACCTGGATAGCCCTGGGCGCCTGGCTGAAGTGGTGCGCGAGGTCGCGCCCGACGCGGTCATCAACGCCGCCGCCTACACCGCGGTGGACAAGGCCGAGTCCGAGCCGGAGGCCGCGTTCCGCATCAACGGCGAGGCGCCCGGCGCGCTGGCCCGGGCCTGCGCCGCGGCCGGCATCCCGCTGGTGCATTACTCCACCGACTACGTGTTCGACGGCAGCGGCACGCGCCCGTACCGCGAGGACGACCCGACCGCGCCGCTGGGTACGTACGGGGCCAGCAAGCTGGCCGGCGAGCAGGCGATCCGCGCCGCCGGCGGCCGCCACCTGGTGTTCCGCACCGCGTGGGTTTACGCCGCGCACAGCCACAACTTCCTGCGCTCCATGCTGCGCCTGGGCGCCGAGCGCGACGAGCTGCGGGTGGTGGCCGACCAGGTCGGCACGCCGACCCCGGCGGCGCTGATCGCCGAGGTCACCGCGGTGGCCCTGCGCCGGGCGCTGGACGATACCGGCACCAGCGGCACCTGGCACCTGGTGGCCGATGGCCAGACCAGCTGGCATGGCTTTGCCGAGGCGATCTTCGCCGAAGCGGTGGAAGCGGGCCTGCTGCCGCGCGCGCCGCGGGTGCAGGCGATCACCACCGCCGAGTTCCCGACCCCGGCGCGGCGCCCGGCCTACTCGTGCCTGGATACCACCGCGCTGCGGCGCGACTTCGCGGTGGCGCTGCCGCACTGGCGCGACGCGCTGCGCCCGGTGATCGCCGCACTGGCGGCCGAACGCGCCGCCGCTCCGGCGGCCTGACGGCCGGCACGGGAACGTGCCGGCGCTGCCCGCGGCCGCTCAGGTGCGGCCGTAGGTGTCCTCGAAGCGGACGATGTCGTCCTCGCCCAGGTAGCTGCCGGACTGGACCTCGATCAGCTCCAGAGGCAGCTTGCCGGGATTGCGCAGGCGGTGGGTCACGCCCAGCGGGATGTAGGTGCTCTGGTTCTCGGTCAGCAGGATCACCTCGTCGCCGCGGGTGACCTCGGCGGTGCCGCTGACCACCACCCAGTGCTCGGCGCGGTGGTGGTGCATCTGCAGGCTCAGGCTGGCGCCGGGCTTGACCGTGATCCGCTTGACCTGGAAGCGCTGGCCGCTGTCGATCGAGTCGTACGCGCCCCAGGGACGGTAGACCTTGCGGTGCCAAGTGGCCTCCGGGCGATCCTCGGCGCGGATCCGCGCCACCACTTCCTTGACCTCCTGCATGCGGTCGCCGCGCCCGACCAGCACCGCGTCGGCGGTTTCCACCACCACCACGTCGTCCAGCCCGACCAGGGCGATCAGGCGTTCACCGTAGGCGAAGGTGTTGCGGCAGTCGATCGCGATCACGTCGCCGTGGTGGGCGTTGCCGTCGGCGTCGCGCTCGGACACCTCGCGCAGCGCGGTCCAGGAGCCGACGTCGCTCCAGCCGGCGTCCAGCGGCACCAGCGAGGCGTGGTCGGTCTTCTCCATCACCGCGTAGTCGATCGAGTCCGAGGGCACCTCGGCGAAGGCCGCCGCGTCCAGGCGCACGAAGTCGGCGTCGCGGCGCGCGCCGGCCCAGGCCTTGCGCACCGCCGCCAGCATCTGCGGGTTGAACCGCTCCAGCTCGGCCAGGTAGCGCGAGGCGCGGAACAGGAACATGCCGCTGTTCCAGTAGTACGCGCCGGAGGCGACGTAGCCTTCCGCGGTGGCCAGGTCCGGCTTCTCCACGAACTGCTCCACCGCGCGCACGCCCTCGCCGGCGGTGGCGCGGATGTAGCCGTAGCCGGTCTCCGGGCCGGTGGGGACGATGCCGAAGGTGACCAGGCGCCCGGCCTCGGCCGCCGGCAGGGCCTCGAGCACCGCGCGGCGGAAGGCCTCGGGGTCGCGCACCACGTGGTCGGAGGGCAGCACCAGCAGCACCGGATCCTCGCCGCCGGCGCCGGCCTCCAGCGCGGCCACGGCGATCGCCGGGGCGGTGTTGCGGCCGGCCGGCTCCAGCAGGATCGCCTGCGGCACCGCGCCGACCTGGTGCAGCTGCTCGGCGGCGACGAAGCGGTGCGCCTCGTTGGCCACCACCAGCGGCGCGCGGGTGGCCAGCGGGGCCACCCGGCGCCAGGTCTCCTGGAGCATGGTCAGCTCCCCGTGCAACGGCAGGAACTGCTTGGGATAGGACTCCCGCGACAGCGGCCACAGCCGCGTGCCGGAGCCGCCGGACAACAGGACGGGGAGCAGGTCGTTCATGGGCTTCCAGGTCAGGCCGAGAGCAGCCGCGAGATTTCCTCGGTGCGCGCGCGCAGCAGCGCCTCGTCGCCGCGGGCCTCGACGTTCAGCCGCAGCAGCGGCTCGGTGTTGGAACTGCGCAGGTTGAAGCGCCAGTCGCCGAAGTCGGCGCTGATGCCGTCGGTGTGGTCCAGCGCCGGCGACTGCGCGGCGAAGTGGTCCATCACCCGCGCCACCGCCGCCTTGGCGTCGGCCACGCGGAAGTTGGTCTCGCCGCTGCACGGGAACTTGCGCACGCGCGCCTCGACCAGGTCGCCCAGGCTGCGCCCGCTGGTGGAGACCAGGCTGGCGATCAGCAGCCAGGGGATCATGCCCGAGTCGGCGTAGGCGAACTCGCGGAAGTAGTGGTGGGCGCTCATCTCGCCGCCGTAGACGCAGTCCTCGGCGCGCATCTTCTCCTTGATGAAGGCGTGGCCGCTCTTGCACAGCACCGGCACGCCGCCGGCCTCCTGCACCTGCTCGACGGTGTTCCAGACCAGGCGCGGGTCGTGCACCACCTTGCCGCCGGGGTGCTTGGCCAGGATCGCCTGGGCCAGCAGGCCGACCAGGTAGTAGCCCTCGATGAAGCGGCCCTGCTCGTCGAAGAAGAAGCAGCGGTCGAAGTCGCCGTCCCAGGCGATGCCGAAGTCGGCGCCGTGCGCGCGCACCGCGTCGATGGTGGCCTGGCGGTTCTCCGGCAGCAGCGGGTTGGGGATGCCGTTGGGGAAGCTGCCGTCCGGCTCGTGGTTGACGCGCACGAACTCGAAGGGCAGGTGCGGCGCCAGCAGGTCGACGATGGCGCCGGCGCCGCCGTTGCCCGCGTTGACCACCAGCTTCAGCGGCTTGAGCGCCGGCACGTCCACGTAGGACAGCAGGTGCTCGATGTAGGCGCCCTTGTCGGTTAGCGCGCGCTCGCCGGCGGTCGGCGGCGCGGCCGGGGCGGTGTCGGCCTCGGCCGCGTCGGAGATGGCGAACAGGCCGGTGTCGGAGGAGATCGGGCGCGCATTCTCGCGCACCAGTTTCATCCCGTTGTAGTCCATCGGGTTGTGGCTGGCGGTCACCATCACGCCGCCGGCCGCGTCGAGGTGGTCGACCTGGAAGTACACCTCCTCGGTGCCGCACAGGCCGATGTCGATCACCTCGCGGCCCTTGCTGCGCAGGCCGGCCGACAGCGCCGCCTGCAGCGCCGGGCTGCTCAGGCGCACGTCATGGCCCAGGACCACCGGGCCGGGGCGCAGCTGGTCGGAGAGGGCCACGCCGATCCTGCGGGCCAGGTCCTCGTCCAGTTCGTCCGGAACGCGCCCACGGATGTCGTAGGCCTTGAAAGCGGGGAGCGTCATGGGTCATTCCTTTGCACGGGGGACGTTCTCCCGATTCTACCCGCCGCGGCGCCGGCGTCGCGGCAAGGGACGGCCGAAACGCCCGGCGGACCCACTAGAATGGCCCCATCCCGGCATTGGCGAGGACTCAGATGGGCAACCGGACATCCCGCAGCAAGCTGGTGGCCGACGCGCACGCCGCGTTGGCCGACCTGGTGGCCGACGGGCAGACGCTGGCGGTCGGCGGCTTCGGCCTGTGCGGTATCCCCGAGGCACTGATCGCGGCCCTGCGCGATTCGGGGGTGAAGGACCTGACCGTGATCTCCAACAACGCCGGCGTGGACGGCTTCGGCCTGGGCCTGCTGCTGGAGACCCGGCAGATCCGCAAGATGATTTCGTCCTACGTGGGCGAGAACAAGGAATTCGAGCGCCAGTTCCTGGCCGGCGAGCTGGAGCTGGAGTTCAACCCGCAGGGCACCCTGGCCGAGCGCCTGCGCGCCGGCGGCGCCGGGATCCCGGCGTTCTACACCGCCACCGGCTACGGCACCGTGGTGGCCGAGGGCAAGGAGACGCGCGAGTTCAACGGCAAGCACTACGTGCTGGAGACCGCGCTGGTGGCCGACGTGGCCCTGGTCAAGGCGTGGAAGGCCGACACGGCCGGCAACCTGGTGTTCCGCAAGACCGCGCGCAACTTCAACCCGGCCTGTGCCATGGCCGGCAAGGTCTGCGTGGCCGAGGTGGAGGAGGTCGTCGAGGTCGGCGCGATCGACCCGGACCAGGTCCACCTGCCGGGCATCTACGTCGACCGCATCGTCCACAACCCCGCGCCGGAGAAGCGCATCGAGCAGCGCACCGTGCGCCAGCAGGGAGGCAAGTGATGGCCTGGACCCGCGACGAAATGGCGCGCCGCGCCGCCCTGGAGCTGGAGGACGGCGCCTACGTGAACCTGGGCATCGGCCTGCCGACCCTGGTCGCCAACCACATCCCCGAGGGCGTGGACGTGTGGCTGCAGTCGGAGAACGGCCTGCTGGGCATCGGCCCGTTCCCGACCGAGGACGAGGTCGACCCGGACCTGATCAACGCCGGCAAGCAGACCGTGACCGCGCGCCCGGGCGCCAGCTACTTCGGCAGCCACGATTCCTTCGCCATGATCCGCGGCGGCCATATCGACCTGGCCATCCTCGGTGCCATGCAGGTCACCGACAAGGGCGACCTGGCCAACTGGATGGTGCCGGGCAAGATGGTCAAGGGCATGGGCGGGGCCATGGACCTGGTGGCCGGCGTCAAGCGCGTGGTCGTGCTGATGGAGCACACCGCGAAGAACGGCGAGCACAAGATCCTGCCCGAGTGCACCCTGCCGCTGACCGGCGTGGGCGTGGTCCACCGCATCATCACCGACCTGGGCGTGTTCGACGTCACCCCGGACGGGCTGAAGCTGGTGGAAACCGCGCCGGGCGTCGGCCTCGACGAGCTGCGCGCGAAGACCGGGGTCCCGATCGCCGCCTGACCGCCGCGCAGGCGGTCAGCGGATCGCCACCAGGGTCCACATCCCGTAGGGCAGGCCGTGCTCGAGCGAGTACGGCATGGCCATGCAGGCCTGGCTGAAGCCGGCCTCGCGGAAGCGGTCGAGCACGTCCCAGCCGAAGTGGTAGTAGCAGAGGATGCCGCCGCTGATCGGGTCGCCGTGGTACTCGGGCGGCTCGAGGTGTTCGATCCCGCCGTCGGCGGCGAGGCGCGCCCGGACCAGGGTCGTGGGCTGGTCGGTGAACGGAAAGGTGGCCACGCAGGCGCCGCCGGGCCGGAGCACGCGGTACATTTCGCCGATGGCGGCCTGGTAGTCGGGCACGTGCTCGAGCACGTCGAAGCTGGCCACGCCGTCGAGCGATGCATCGGCGAAATCCAGCGCGGTCAGGTCGCGGAACACGACCCTGCCGCGTCCGCCCATCCGCCGCAGCGCGTGGGTCAGGCCGCGGCGCCGCCGCCAGTCGGGCTCGAACTCGCCGCCGTGGAGCTCGGCCTGCAGGTGGCGCTGCATCCAGACGAAGGTGGCGGTGGCCTGCTCGGTGACGTAGACCCGCGGCAGGCGTGGCCGCAGGCCCAGCCTCGCCAGCAGGTCCGGCAGCGGCGCCGGCGCCGGCTGCCAGCGGGCCAGCTGCTCACGCAGCAGCTTCAGCGAGGCGCGCAGCCGGGTGTTGAGCCCGCAGCCGGTGCACACCAGGCCTTCCCTGAAGTCGGGTGAGGCCGGATCGCCATGCAGCTTCAGCCGCGCCTGCGTCCCGCACAGGACGCATTCTGTGGCCAGGCCATCGGGTCCGCGCGCGGCGAATTCCTGCGAGGCCAGCCAGGCCTGCGCCAGCGCATCCTGGTCGCCGTGGCGACTTTCCCAGTCCGGAAAACAGAACCGCAAGGTCGTTCCCCCCACTCCAGGCAGTGGGGTCGATCCTAACGGGTTTCCGCGGCGCGGGTCGCGGGCGGGCCTAGAGGTTCTGGTAGTTCGGCCCGGAGCCGCCCTCGGGCGTGACCCAGGTGATGATCTCGTACGGGTCCTTGATGTCGCAGGTCTTGCAGTGCACGCAGTTGGCGGCGTTGATCTGCAGGCGCCTGCCGGCTTCGTCCTCGACCATCTCGTACACGCCGGCCGGGCAGAAGCGGGTGCAGGGGTTGCCGTACTCGACCGTGCAGCGCTCCACGCAGATCGAGGTGTCGGCCACCTTCAGGTGCACCGGCTGGTCCTCGTCGTGCTCGGTGGCGGCGTAGTACACCGCCTGCAGGCGGTCGCGCGGGGGCAGGGTGCGCTCCACCCAGCCGCGGTCCGGGGCCTGGTACTGGCCCAGCTTCTGCAGCGAGGACCAGTCCGGCGAGCCCTTGAGCGTCCACGGCGAGGCGCCGCCGGTGGCGGTCTCCCATGCCGCGTTGGCCATGCCCAGCCACAGGCCCTTCTTGAAGCCGGGTTTGATGTTGCGGACCTTCTTCAGCTCGGCCACCACCTCCGAGGCGCGCAGCTTTGCGTCGAAGCCGGCCGGGTCCAGGCCGCTGGCGGCCAGGTGCTCGGCGGCGAGCATGCCGCTGCGGATCGCCTGGTGGGTGCCCTTGACCTTGGGCACGTTGAGCAGGCCGGCGGTGTCGCCGACCAGCAGCGCGCCAGGCATCTCCACCTTGGGCAGGGCCTGGTAGCCGCCGGTGACGATGGCGCGGGCGCCGGCGGAGAGGATGCTGCCGCCTTCCAGCAGCGGCTTGACGTGCGGGTGGTTCTTCCACTGCTGGAAGGCCTCCCACGGGCGGTACTCCGGATCCTTGTAGTCCAGGCCGCTGACGTAGCCGATCGCCACCTGGTTGTTCTCCAGGTGGTACAGGAAGCTGCCGCCGTAGGTGTCGTTGTCCGCCGGCCAGCCGAAGCTGTGCACGATCTTGCCCGGGCTGGTGCGGCCTTCCGGCAGCTGCCACAGTTCCTTGATGCCGATCGAGTAGCTCTGCGGGTCGCTGTCCGCGTCCAGGCCGAAGCGCTTGATGAGGCGCTTGGTCAGGTGGCCGCGCGCGCCCTCGGCCAGCACCGTGACCTTGGCGCGGATGTCGATGCCGGGGGTGTAGCCGGGCTTGAGCGAGCCGTCCTTGGCCACGCCCATGTCGCCGATGCGCACGCCCAGCACGGTGCCGTCCTCGGCATGCAGGGTCTCGGCGGCGGCGAAGCCGGCGTAGATCTCCACGCCCAGGGCCTCGGCCTGCGGCGCCAGCCAGGCGCACATCGCGCCCAGGGAAACGATGAAGTTGCCGTGGTTGCGCATGCCCGGCGGCACGACGGGCAGCTTCGTGCCGCCATCCTTGGTCAGCAGCCAGAATTCGTCCCCGGTGGCCGGCACGCACACCGGCGGCGGGTTGTCGCGCCAGCCCGGCAGCAGGGCGTCCAGCGGGCCCGGCTCGATCACCGCGCCGGACAGGATGTGCGCGCCGACGGTGCTGGCCTTCTCGATCACGCAGACCGACAGCTGCGGGTCGAGTTGCTTGAGGCGGATGGCGAAGGCCAGCCCGGCGGGACCGGCGCCGACGGTGACGACGTCGTACTCCATCACGTCGCGTTCCACCTCGGGCGTGGGCGTTGGGGCGGTGGTTTCCGTCATCACGGCTCCGGCTGGCTGTTCTGGCTGGCCCGGCATTCTCGGGTTTCGCGGACGGCGGGGCAAATCCCTGCGCGCCAGGGGCCGCGCCTGCTAGCGTGGCGGGCATGCAATGGCAGCGCTTCGAGCTCCCCGACGCCCGGCTGGAACTGGCCCGCGGCTGGCTGCCGCCGGCGGCGGCGGCCGACCTCATGCAGCGCCTGCTGGACGGGCTGCCGTGGGAGGTGCACCGGATCCGGATCTTCGGCCGCGAGGTGGATTCGCCGCGGCTGAGCTGCTGGATCGGCGACCCGCAGGCGGTCTACCGCTATTCCGGCAGCCGCTTCGTGCCGCATCCCTGGAACGCGGAACTGGCGGCACTGCGCAGGCGCCTGCAGGACGAGCTGGGCGCGCGCTTCAACAGCGTACTGGCCAACCTTTACCGCGACGGCCGCGACGCCATGGGCTGGCACAGCGACGACGAGTTGGAACTGGGCCCGCAGCCGCTGATCGCCTCGCTGAGCCTGGGCGCGCCGCGCCGCTTCGTGCTGCGCCGGCGCGACGATCCGGCGCGCAAGCTGGCGCTTCAACTGGAGCCCGGCAGCCTGCTGCTGATGGGCGGGTCCACCCAGCGCCACTGGAAGCATGCCCTGCCGCGCACCGCGCGGCCGGTGGGCGCGCGCATCAACCTGACCTTCCGCCAGGTGCAGCCGCATCCCCGGCGTCCGCCGCCTGCGGCAGCTGCGCCCTGAGTTCGGCCAGTTCGTGCTCGTGCTGCTGCGCCAGTTCCCGCAGCTGGCGGGCGTGCTGGTCGCGCAGTTCCGCCAGCTCGCGGTCCAGCGACAGCGCCCAGCGGGTGCGCTCCAGGTAGCCGCCGAAGTAGTAGGACGCGCGCGCGCTCTGGATCGTTGCCTGGCGCAGCAGGCCGCAGCGCGCCAGCAGCGCGTCGTTCTCCGGCAGCGGACGGTAGATGCGCTCGCTGAAGTCCTCCGGGGCCGGATCCGGGTCGAATTCGGCGATGCTGGCGTAGCTCTTGCCCGGCAGCGGGCTGATCCGGAACCCGTGCGGCGCGAAGATCGCCTCCAGGCCGCGGATCGAGTAGCTGACGATGTGGCTCATCCGGGGGCGCGCGGCGCCAGTGTTGGGGGGGCGGTGGAGCCGGGAGCTTGCGGGTCTGGCTTGCTGCAGGGGACGGGCCGCGCGCTCAGGGCGCGGGGCGGCTGGCGGCGTCGGCCTGGCCTGCGGCCAGGGTCCAGCCGGCGACCTGGCGGCCGACCTCGGCCAGGGCCTGGTCGAAGGCCGCGGCCACGCTGCCGATGTCGGTGGCCGGGGACGGCTGCACCTGGGTGAAGGTCTGGCTGGCGACCACGCGCTGGTCGGTGTTGTGCATCAGCTTGGCCACCACCTCGATCACCGCCGCCGGGCGGTCGCCGCCGCGGTAGTCGGCCTCGAAGCGGCGGATGTCCAGCGCCAGCCGGTAGTTCGCGCGCAGGCCGGTGGCCACGCGGCCGACCGCGTCGATCTTGCCGGAGTCCTCCAGCACGCGCAGCACCGTAGCCTCCAGCATGTCGGTCGGCGGCTGCACCCAGACCGCGCCCTTGTACACCTGCAGCTCGCCCGGGACCGGGCGCACGCCGATGCGCGGCGAGTCCAGCAGGCGCGGGGCGGACGGGCGGGCGATGGCCAGCTGCCAGTCCACCCTCGGCCAGGAGGGATCCGGCGTGGCCGCGGCCTCGGGGGCGTAGATGGTCACCGGGTCGCCGGGCTTGCCGACCAGCGAGCAGCCGGCCAGCGTCGCGGCCAGGACCAGGAAGGCGAGCCGGCGCGCGGGCGCGGCGGGCGTGGGGAAGGGAACGGGCGTCATTGCGGTTCGAACTCCTTGGCTCCGTCGCGGCCGAGCAGGAAGCGCGCCGGGTTGTTCTCGAGGCGGTCGCTGATCTGGCGCAGGTCGCGGATCAGCGCGCGCAGCTCGGTCAGGGTCGGGCCCAGCTGGGCCAGGCCGTCGTTGGCGAAGCTGTTGATCGCGGCGCGGTTCTCGCCAAGGATCGCGTCGGCGTTGCCCGCTGCCGAATCCAGCCGCGCCAGGGTCGAGTCCAGGCGGCTGATCAGCGCCGGCAGCTCCCGCACCAGGTTCTGGTCCACCCGCTGCACGGTGGCATTGGTGTTCTGCAGGGTCTGGTCGAGGCTGCGCGCGGCGTCGCGCGCGGTGGCAAGCAGCGCCTCCATGCCTTCGTCCTTGGCCGCCATGCTGGCGCTGATGCGCTCGATGTTCTCCAGGGTGCGGCCGATGTGGGCCACGTTCTGGTCGCTGAGCACCTGGTCCAGGCGCTCGACGATGCGGTTGGCGGTGTCGGTGATGTTCTGCAGCGCCGAGGGCGAGGTCTGGATCTGGGGAGTGTCGCGGGTGTCCACCGCGGTCAGCAGCGGCGCCCCGGGCGAGCCGCCGGACAGCTGGATGATGGCGGGGCCGGTGAGGCTGGTGATGGCGAGCTTGGCGCGGGTGTCGGTCTTGACCGGCACGTTGGCGTCGGCGCGGATGATCGCCACCACCCGGCGCGGGTCCTGCGGGTCCAGCGACAGCTTGTCGATCGAACCGACCGAGATGCCGTTGTACTGCACGCTGCTGCCCACCGACAGGCCGGTCACCGCCTCGTCGAACACGATCATGTAGCGCTGCCAGCTGCGTTCGGACGAGTACTTGGCCGCCCACAGCCCGAACAGCAGCAGGGCCACCGACACCACGATGGTGAAGGCGCCGATCAGCACGTAGTTGGCGCGGGTTTCCATCTCAGTCCGCCTCCTGGCGCGGGGGATTGCGCTGGCCGCGCGCGGCGCGGGCGCGCGGGCCGTGGAAGTATTCCTGCACCCAGGGATGGTCGAAGCGCTCGACTTCCTCCAGCGGGGCGTTGATCACGACCTTGCGGTCGGCCAGCACCGCCACCCGGTCGCAGATAGCGTACAGGGTGTCCAGGTCGTGGGTGATGAGGAACACGGTCAGGCCCAGGGCCTGCTGCAGGGTGCGCAGCAGGTGGTCGAAGGCGGCGGCGCCGATCGGGTCGAGGCCGGCGGTGGGCTCGTCCAGGAACAGCAGCGGCGGGTCCAGCGCCAGCGCCCGGGCCAGCCCGGCGCGCTTGCGCATGCCGCCGGACAGCTGCGCCGGCAGCTTGGACGCGGCGTCGGCGGGCAGTCCGGCGAGCTTGACCTTCAGCAGCGCCAGCTCGCGGCGCCAGGTCTCCGGCAGCTCCGGGTGGTGCTCGCGCAGCGGCACCTCCACGTTCTCGCCCACGGTCAGCGAGGAAAACAACGCGCCGTCCTGGAACAGCACCCCGGTATGGCGCTGGATGTGCTGGCGCTGGCGCGGATCGTCCGAGCGCGCGTCCGCGCCCAGTACCTCGATGCTGCCGTCGGTCGGCCGCTGCAGCCCGAGGATGCTGCGCATCAGCACCGACTTGCCGGTGCCCGAGCCGCCCACGATGCCGATGATCTCCCCGCGGCGCACGTCGAGGTCGAGGCCGTCGTGGACGGTCTGGGATCCGAATCGGTTGACCAGCCCGCGGACGCGGATGGCCGCCTCGCCGCCATCCGCGTCCGCGGGCTGGTCGCTCGTGATTCGTGATTCGTCATTCGTCAAAGCAAAAGCATTCGCTCCGGAAACCCGGCGGCCTGCTTCTGGCTTTTTCGGATCACCCATCACGAATCACCAATCACCGTTCGTCGAATCACCCATCACGAATCACCAATCCCGCCCTTTCACCAATCCATGTTCATGAACCAGAGCGCCGCCAGCGCGTCGAGGATGATCACCAGCGAGATGGTCTGCACCACGCTGGAGGTGGTGCGCTCGCCGACCGACTGCGCCGTGCCCTGCACGCGCATGCCTTCCAGGCAGCCGATCAGGCCGATCACCATGGCGAACACCGGGGCCTTGGACAGGCCGACCAGGAAGTGGCGCAGCTGCAGGGTCTCGTGCATCCGCGCCAGGTACATCTGCGGCGGGATCTCCAGGTCGAACGCGCCCACGGTCACGCCGCCGGCCAGGCCGGCCATCATCGCCACGAAGGTCAGCAGGGGCAGCATCACCAGCAGCGCGACCAGGCGCGGGATCACCAGCAGGTCGATCGGGTCCAGGCCCAGGGTGCGGATCGCGTCGATCTCCTCGCGCGCCTTCATCGCCCCGATCTGCGCGGTGAACGCCGAGGCGGTGCGGCCGGCCAGCACGATCGCGGTGAGCAGCACCGCGAACTCGCGCAGGAAGGCGATCGACACCAGCTCGACCACGAAGATCTCGGCGCCGAAGTCGGCCAGGATGGTCGAGCCCAGGAATGCGATCACCGCGCCGACCAGGTAGGACAGCAGCGCCACCAGCGGCACCGCGTCCAGGCCCACCTGTTCCATGTGCGCCACCGTGGCGGTGAGGCGGAAGCGCCGGGGCTGGCGCAGCAGGCGCAGCAGCTTGACCAGGTTCTCCCCGGTGAAGCCCAGCAGCTCGACGATGTTGCGGCCGACGGCGTGGGTGGCGCGGCCCAGGCGCTCCAGCGCGGCGGCGAAGCCGTAGTCGCGCTTGCGCGCCGGGCGCTCGTCGGACACGTCCTCGATCACCTGCACCAGCGGCAGGTGCGCCGTGCTGAAGCGCACCGCCGCCTCCGGCAGGCGCCGGCGCCGCGCGAAGCGGATCAGCTGCATCACCCCGGCCGAGTCGATCCGCCCGATCCCGGTGGCGTCCACCGCGGTCACCGCCTCGGGCAGCTCGCGCAGGCGCGCGGCCAGCTCCATGGCGTGGTCCAGCGTCCAGTCGCCGGCCAGGCGCGCCTCCTGCTCGGAGCCGGGGGCCAGGGTCCAGCCGGGCGGGTTCGGGGGGGTCGGGTCCATAGTCCGGCCGCAGCATACAGGCAAGGCGGTGACTGCTGCGCCGCCGCTGGCGCGATACTAGTGCGATGTCCAACGTCCCCGCCCGGCCCCAGGCCAGCTATCCCCAGCGCATCGCCTTCGTCGCCGAGATGGCGGTGCGCCTGCACCGCTACGGCACCACCGCCCAGCGCCTGGAGGCGGCGATCACCGCGCTGTCGCAGCGCCTGGACCTGGAGTGCGAGGCCTGGTCCAACCCCACCGGCCTGATCCTCAGCTTCAGCGAGCCCGGCAAGCCGCTGGGCAGCACCGACACCACCCGGGTGATCCGCCTGTCCCCCGGGGAGAACGACCTGCACAAGCTGTGCGAGGCCGACCGCATCGCCGAGGCCGTGGCCAGCGGCCAGCTGACCATCACCCAGGGCCATACCGCGCTGCGCGCACTGGACCGGCCGCCCTCGGCCCTGGCCAGCGCCATGCAGGTGTTCGGCTACGGTTTGGCCGCGGCCGGCGTGGCCGGGCTGTGGCGGCTGCCGTGGCTGGACATCGCGGTGGCCGCGGCCACCGGGCTGATGATCGGCCTGCTCGACCAGTACTGCGCCCGCCGCGCCGCGCTGCGCGAGGCCAGCGAGGCGCTGTCGGCGCTGGCCGCCGGCGCGGTGGTCAGCCTGGTCGCGGCCCTGGTGGCGCCGCTGAACCTCAATACCGTGGTGATCGCCTCGCTGGTGGCGCTGCTGCCCGGCATGGCGATCACCAACGCCATGAACGAGCTGTCCAGCCAGCACTGGGTCTCCGGCACCGTGCGCTTCGCAGGCGCCCTGACCACGGTGCTGAAGCTGACCGTGGGCGCGGTGGTGGCGGTGAACCTGCTGGACGTGCTTGGCCTGGAGCCGCAGGTGCGGGCGCTGCGGCCGCAACCGGAAAGCGTGGAATGGCTGTCGATGGCGGTGGCCTCGTTCGCCTTCGCGGTGCTGTTCAAGGCCAGCCCGCGCGACTACCCCTGGGTCATGGGCGCGGCCATCACCGGCTACCTGATCTCGCGCTTCGGCGGCCACGAATGGGGCAGCCCGGTGGGCATCTTCCTCTCGGCGCTGGTGCTGACCGCCGCCGGCAACGGCTTCGGCCGCTGGCTGCAGCGGCCCGGTGCACTGATCCGCCTGCCCGGCATCATCATGCTGGTGCCCGGCAGCGCCAGCCTGCGCGGGCTGCTGACCATGGTCCAGCAGCAGGACGTGGACGCCGGGCAGAGCGCCATGCTGCTGGTGATCAATATCGTCGTGGCCCTGGTCGCGGGCCTGCTGTTCGGCAACCTGCTGCTGCCGGCACGCAAGAATCTCTGAGCCGCCGGTGCGGGCGCAAAAGGAAACGCCGGCCCCGGGGCCGGCGTTTCCACGTAGGGGGCGGTTACTTGCCGCGGGCCTTCTTGACCACCCGCTTGCGCGCGCCCTTGGCGGCCTTGGCCGGGGTCGGGGCGGCTGCGCCCGGGATCAGGAACTCGGCCACATCGCGGCCCTGGGCGACATAGGCCGCCAGCCAGCGCGGCTGCTTGCCGCGGCCGGTCCAGGTTTCCTTCGGGTTTTCCGGGTTGCGGTACTTCGGCGGCACCTTGCCCAGCTTGCGGGCGCGGCCGCTGCCGGCCGCGGCGCTGGCGCGGCCGCCGCCCGGGGCGCCGAACAGCTCCTCGATGGTGTAGCCCTCGGCCTTGGCCAGTTTGACCAGCTTGCTGCGGACCTTGGCGATCGGGGCCCGCTTCGACAGCAGGGCCTGGCGCTTCTTGGCGGTGGCGATCAGGGAACCCAGTTCCCGGGGCGACAGCGTACTCAGATCAATCGACATCATATTCTCCGGCAATCATGGGAGGCCCGTCCCTGGGCAATCGACTGCAGGATAATCCAGTGCAATAAACCCGGCAATGAACGGTGCGTCAAGAAAAAACGGCCCGATTATCGCCGGATAATCGGGCCGCCATAACCGCCGGGAAAACGCGCGCTCAGTCCGCCAGGCGCTGCAGCAGCTGCGCGCGGTCCAGCGCCTCGGCCTCGCCGCCGCGGCGGGCGCGGTATTCGTAGGTGCCGGCCTCCAGGCCGCGCGCGGAAACCACCACGCGGTGCGGGATGCCGATCAGTTCCATGTCGGCGAACATCGGGCCCGGGCGCAGGCCGCGGTCGTCCAGCACCGCGTCGATGCCGGCTGCCTTCAGCTCCTGCAGCAGCGATTCGGCCGCCTCGTCAACCTGCGGGTCCTTCTTCGGGTTGATGACGCAGATCGCCACCGCCCACGGTGCCATCGGCACCGGCCAGACGATGCCGGCCTCGTCGTGGTTCTGCTCGATCGCCGCGGCCACGATGCGGGAAACGCCGATGCCGTAGCAGCCCATCGCCGGGACCACGGCCTTGCCGTTTTCGTCCAGCACGGTGAAACCCATGGCCTGCGAATACTTGCGGCCGAGCTGGAACACGTGGCCGACCTCGATGCCGCGCGCCAGGCGGATTTCGCCGCCGTCGGCGGCGCGGTCGCCGGCGACCACGTTGCGGATGTCCGCCACCACGTCGGCCTCCGGCAGGTCGCGGCCCCAGTTCACCCCGGCCAGGTGGAAACCGGGCTCGTTGGCGCCGACGACGAAATCCGCCATCGCCGCGACCTCGCGGTCGGCAACCACGCGGATGGCCTTCTTCGCGCCCACCGGGCCGAGGAAACCCGGCTCGCTGCCCAGGTGCTCGAGGATTTCCGCTTCGGTGGCCGGGCGATATTCACCCACGCCGTCAACCTTGGCCAGCTTGATTTCGTTTACCGAATGGTCGCCGCGCACGAGGGCCAGGACAAAGCCCTGCTCGCCGAAAAACGCCACCGACTTGACCGTGCGCTGCAGCGGGATTCCCAGCAGCGCGGCCACGTCCTCGCAGGTTTTCTGGACCGGGGTTTCGACCTTGCGCATTTCCTCGGCCGCGGCCGGGCGCGGCCCCGGGGCGGCGGCCTGCGCGGTTTCCACGTTGGCGGCGTAATCGGAGGCGGTGGAGAAGGCCAGCGCGTCCTCGCCCGAATCGGCCAGGACGTGGAATTCCTGCGAGGCGTCACCGCCGATCGCGCCCGAATCGGCCTGCACCGCGCGGAACTCCAGGCCCAGGCGGGTGAAGATGCGGATGTAGGCCGCCTTCATGTTCTCGTATTCGCGCGCCAGGTCCTCGTCGGAGACGTGGAAGGAATAGGCGTCCTTCATCAGGAACTCGCGCGCGCGCATCACGCCGAAGCGCGGGCGGATCTCGTCGCGGAACTTGGTGTGGATCTGGTAGAAGTTCACCGGCAGCTGCTTGTAGCTGCTCAGTTCCTGGCGGGCGAAGTCGGTGATTGCCTCCTCGGCGGTCGGGCTGAAGCAGTATTCGGCTTCCTTGCGGTCCTTGATCTTCAGCAGCTGGCCGCCGAATTTCCCCCAGCGCCCGGTTTCCTCCCACAGCTCGCGCGGCTGGATGGTCGGCAGCTGCAGTTCCACCGCGCCGGCGCGGTCCATTTCCTCGCGCACGACCGCCTCGACCTTGCGCAGCACGCGCAGGCCCAGCGGGGTCCAGGTGTACAGGCCGGCGGCGAGCTTGCGGATCATGCCGGCGCGCAGCATCAGCTTGTGGCTGACCAGCTCGGCGTCGGCCGGGGTTTCCTTGGTGGTGTGCAGGTGGAAGCGGGAAAGGCGCATTGGAATGCCGGAATGGGGGTGCGGAAACCGGACATTCTGCCAGCACCGCGGGCAGCGCGGGCCGGCAGCCGGCCCCAGGCAGGACGGATCGCCCGGCGACGTGGCCAGGCCGCATGGCAGTCCCGGTCCCGGGATCAGGGCGGCCAGGCGGTGGTGGGATGCGACGCACGCCGTCGCGGCAGCACCGGCGCCTGGCCATGGCGTGGCTGGCGGGGGGCGGGGAGGGCGCGGCGGACATGGCCGGGCAGCGCGGCCGCGCCGGGCTGCGGCCCTGGCGGCGCGGGAGGGCCAGGCCGAGCCGGGGCCCGTGCGCTGGCGACCGCCTTCGCGGCGGACCGGTACCGATGGGCCGGGCCGCCGGGGCTGCGTCCGGAGCCCGGCAACGGGAAACGCGGCATTGGGCCGGTGGACGGGCCCCTGGGCGGGAGCTGGCCAGGCCGGCCAGCCATGTCGCGGGCCGGGCGGTCAGGCCGGGCAGTTGGCCTTGACCGCGGCCTCGGCGACCGCGCGGTGCGACTGCCGCTCCTCGTCGGTCAGGGTGCGGTCGGGCTTGCCGTCGCCGTCGCTGTCCAGCTGCACCGGGCGCGGGTCGTCGAAGGCGGCCAGGTTGCGCCGGGCCTGGGTGCAGGTGGCGCTTTCCGGTGCTTCCCCGGCGGGCTCGGACTCCACCGCATAGCCGCTGCCGGCGACCCGCCGGACCTCGTAGTGCTGCCCCGACGGCGGCTGGTCCGAGGAATGGGTGACGCCGTTGGCGTCCTTCCACTTGTAGATGTTGCCGGCCAGGGCAGGGCCGCTGGCACAGGCGGCGGCCGCGAGCAGCAGGCAGGTGCGGGACGGCAGGCGCATCGGACAGGCTCCCCAGGCTTCGTGAGGCCCCGATTGCAGCATCCACCGCCGGGCGTGGCAAGGGACCGGTTCGCAGCCGGGCGGCCGCCCCGTACACTGGCGGCATGGATCTCGATCGCCCGCCGCCGCGTTCCCGCGGCATCTACCTGCTGCCCAACCTGTTCACCACCTGCGGCCTGTTCGCGGGCTTCTACGCGATCATCGCGGCGGCCAACAGCCAGTTCACCGCGGCCGCCATCGCCGTGTTCGTCGCCGCCATCGCCGACGGCATCGACGGCCGGGTGGCGCGCCTGACCGGCACCAGCAGCGCCTTCGGCGTGCAGTACGACTCGCTGGCCGATCTGGTCAGCTTCGGCCTGGCCCCGGCCCTGGTCATGTACCACTGGTCGCTGTCCTCGCTGAAGTTCGACGGCGGCATCGCCGGCCGCGTCGGCTGGGCCATCGCCTTCCTGTACGCGGCCTGCGCGGCGTTGCGCCTGGCCCGCTTCAACACCCAGGTGGGCGTGGTCGACAAGCGCTTCTTCGTCGGCCTGGCCAGCCCGGCGGCGGCGGGGCTGATGATGTCCTTCGTGTGGGCCTTCGCCGACGGCGAGCTGGGCTGGAGCGGCGAGGAGCTGCGCTACGTCGCGCTGGGCGTGACCCTGTGCGCGGCCCTGCTGATGGTCAGCCAGATCCGCTACTGGAGCTTCAAGGGCAGCGGCGAGGGCGGGGCGCGCGCGGACAAGGTGCCGTTCGCGGTGTTGCTGGTGGTGCCGGTGGTGATCGCGGTACTGGTGATCGACCTGCCGCGCGCGCTGCTGGCAGTGGGCATCCTGTACGCGCTGTCCGGGCCGGCGATGTGGGCCTGGCAGCGCTTCCGGCCGTCGCAGGAGGTGGCCTGACATGCAGGCCCAGGCCGGCACGCCGTGGAGCCCACGCCAGCGCTGGTGGCTGCAGGCGCTGGGCTACACCGTGCTGCGCGTGGCCGGCACGGAGGAGGAGGAACGGCTGGAGCCGGTGCAGGCCCGGGTGGCCGCGCCGGAGCGTCCGGCGCCCCCGGTCGGCCGCGATCCCGACCGCGATATCGCGCCGCCGCCGCGCCGGCGCGCGCCGGCCGCACCGGAGGCGGACGCGGCGGCCCCGGCGCCCGCGGCCGCCACGTCCATGCCGCGTCCCGGCAGCATGCGCCGCCCGGTGGGCCTGCCCGACCGCCTGCAGCTGGCGGTGCTGCGCGCTTCCGGGCTGCCGCCGACCGACCCGCGGCTGCAGGCCCTGCTGGCCGACTGGCCCAGCGAGCGCCTGCGCGCCGACCCGGCCGCCAAGCGCCAGCTGTGGCCGCTGCTGCGCGCGCTGCGGAGGCCGGCGTGAGCATCGCCGCCTACCGCGAGACCGCGCGGCCGCAGTGGCGGCTGCGCGCCATGCGCGAGGGCGACCTGGACGCGGTGATGGCGATCGAGAAGCGGGCCTATCCGTTCCCGTGGACCCGCGGCATCTTCCGCGACTGCCTGCTGGCCGGGTACCCGGCGCTGCTGGCGCTGCAGGACGACCAGCCGGCCGGCTACGGGGTGATGAGCATCGCCGCCGACGAAGCCCACGTGCTGAACCTGTGCACCGCGCCGGAGCGGCAGTCGCGCGGGCTGGGCCGCTACGTGCTGCGCGCGCTGCTGAGAATGGCGCGCGACCGCGGCGCGCACCGGGTGTTCCTGGAAGTGCGGCCGTCCAATCCACCGGCCATCGCCCTGTACCTGAGCGAGGGCTTCAACGAGATCGGCCGCCGCCCGCGCTACTACCCGGCGCACAATGGCCGCGAGGACGCGCTGGTGATGGCGATGGAGCTGGTCTCCGGCGACATCGACCGGATGCCGCCGCTCTGACGGCGCCGCTCCCGTCCCTGTTCCGCCGTCCTGCGGAGGCCGCTTAGCCCCGGCAAGCGCAGCGCATCCGCGGAGGCATCACGCCTGCGGGATGCGGCACATGCATGTCCGTGGCGCGCAAACATGCGCCCCACGCAGGGCGGGCTCCCGGGCCGGCAAGCAAACGGGGCGGCCACTGGCCGCCCCGCTGTCCTCAAAGCCGCGCGCGCTGCTCGGTCAGGGCGGCGAGCTTGGTGGTCCAGTCGGCCAGGCGCTGGCGCTCCTGTTCGACCACCGCCGGCGGCACCTTCTCGCTGAAGCGGGCCAGCTTGGCCTCGCTCTTCTCCTTCTCGGCGCAGATGCGCGCGATCTCCTTGTCCAGGCGCGCGCGCTCGGCGTCCAGGTCGACCAGGCCCTCCAGCGGCACCAGCAGCTTCAGCTCGCCGACCACGGCCGCGGCGGCGGCCGGGGCGGCGGCGCCGGCCGCCAACCATTCGATCGACTCCAGCCGCAGCAGGAAGCGCAGCTGAGAGTCGAAGCGGGCGACGCGGGCGCGGTCGGCGTCCACGCCGTCGGCCAGCAGCAGGCGCACCGGCTTGCCCGGCGACACGCCCAGCTCGCTGCGCACGCGGCGCAGGCCGGAGACCATGGCCTTGAGCCATTCGATGTCGGCCTCGGCGGCGGCGTAGTCGTGTCCGGCGAAGTCGGCCTCGGCCGGGTACGGGCGCAGCGACACCGTGGCCGCCGCGATGCCCAGGCGCGGGGCGACCTGGCGCCACAGTTCCTCGGTCACGAACGGGATCAGCGGGTGCAGCAGGCGCAGCAGCGCCTCCAGCACGTACAGCAGGGTGTGGCGGGTGCTGGCCGCGGCCGCGGCGTCGTCGCCGCCCAGGGCCGGCTTGGCCAGCTCCACGAACCAGTCGCAGAACTCGTTCCAGGCGAACTCGTAGAGCGCCTGCGCCAGCAGGTCGAAGCGGTAGGCAGCGAACTGCGCGCGGGCCTCGGCGGTGACCGCGGCCAGGCGCGCCAGGATCCACTTCTCGGCATCGGTCTGCGGCTGCGGCACGCCGCTGAACGAGGCGCCGTCGGTGTTCATCAGCGCGAAGCGGGTGGCGTTCCACAGCTTGTTGCAGAAGTTCTTGTAGCCCTCGGCGCGGCCGAGGTCGAACTTGATGTCGCGGCCGTGGCCGGCCAGCGCGGCGATGGTGAAGCGCAAGGCGTCGGCGCCGTGGGCGGGGATGCCCTCCGGGAATTCCTTGCGCGTGGCCTTCTCGATCTTCTCCGCCAGCTTGGGCTGCATCAGGCCGCGGGTGCGCTTGGCGACCAGGTCCTCCAGCGAGATGCCGTCGATGATGTCCAGCGGGTCGAGCACGTTGCCCTTGGACTTGGACATCTTCTGGCCCTGCGCGTCGCGGATCAGGCCGGTGATGTACACGTCGCGGAACGGCACCTTCCCGGTGAAGTGGTCGGTGGCCATGATCATGCGCGCCACCCAGAAGAAGATGATGTCGAAGCCGGTGACCAGCACCGAGGACGGCAGGTAGCGGTCGAAGCCGCGCTCGGCCATCGCCTTCTCGTCCGGCCAGCCCATGGTCGAGAACGGCCACAGCTGCGAGGAGAACCAGGTCTCCAGCACGTCCGGGTCCTGGCGCAGGGCCACCTCGGCGCCCAGGCCGTGCTTCTGCCGCACCTCGGCCTCGCTGCGGCCGACGTAGCAGTTGCCGGCCTCGTCGAACCAGGCCGGGATGCGGTGGCCCCACCACAGCTGGCGGCTGATGCACCAGTCCTGGATGTTCTCCATCCAGTGGCGGTAGGTGTTGATCCAGTTCGGCGGGACGAACTTCACCTGGCCGGACTCGACCAGCTCCAGGCCGCGCCTGGCCAGCGCGTCCATGCGCACGAACCACTGGTCGGTGAGGTAGGGCTCGATCACCTGACCGGTGCGGTCGCCGCGCGGCACCTGCAGCTTGTGCGGCCTGGTCTCCACCAGCAGGCCCTGGGCCTCCAGGTCGGCCAGCACGGCCTTGCGTGCCTCGTAGCGGTCCAGGCCGCGGTACTTCTCCGGGGCGTTGTCGTTGACCGCGGCCTCGGGGGTGAAGATGTTGATCAGGGGCAGCTTGTGGCGCACGCCGACCTGGTAGTCGTTGAAGTCGTGCGCCGGGGTGACCTTGACCACGCCGGTGCCGAAGGCGCGGTCCACGTATTCGTCGCCGATCACCGGCACGCGGCGGCCGGTCAGCGGCAGCACCACTTCCTTGCCGACCAGGCCCGGGTAGCGCGGGTCCTCCGGGTGGATCATCACCGCGGTGTCGCCCAGCATGGTCTCCGGGCGGGTGGTGGCCACGACCACGTAGTCGCGGGTCTCGCGCAGGACCTCGTTGCCGTCGGCGTCGAGCTCGGCGTACTCGTAGCTCGCGCCGTCGGCCAGCGGGTAGCGGATCGACCAGAGGAAGCCGTCCTCCTCGACGTTTTCCACCTCCAGGTCGGAGATCGCGGTCTTCAGCACCGGATCCCAGTTGACCAGGCGCTGGCCGCGGTAGATCAGGCCTTCCTCGTGCCAGCGCACGAAGGCCTCGACCACCGCCGCCGAGGGCTGCGGGTCCATGGTGAAGGTGCTGCGCGACCAGTCGCCGGAGGCGCCCAGGCGGCGCATCTGCCGCTCGATGGTGTCGCCGGAGCTGGCCTTCCACTCCCAGACCTTGGCGATGAAGCCCTCGCGGCCCAGCGAATCGCGGGTCTCGCCCTTGCCCTCGGCCGCCAGGTTGCGGCTGACCACCATCTCGGTGGCGATGCCGGCATGGTCGGTGCCCATCTGCCACAGCACGTCGTAGCCGTCCATGCGGTGGAAGCGCACCAGCGCGTCCATCAGCGTGTGCTGGAAGGCATGGCCCATGTGCAGGGTGCCGGTGACGTTGGGCGGCGGCAGCAGGATCGAGTACGGCCTGCCCTCGCCGCGCGGCGCGAAGCAGCCGCTGGCTTCCCATTCGGCGTAAAGCCGCGATTCGAAGGTCTTGGGTTCGTAGCCGGAGGGAAGAGTGGACATAAGGGCCGTGATTGGTGATTCGTTATTCGTCATTGCAAAGAGCAGTGCTTCGTCGGACCGGGATGGGTGGCAGGCGGTTTTGCTGTCGCCTTTTCGGATCACCAATCACGAATCCCGAATCACAGCCCCTCACATGTCATGTTTGTTCAGGTCGTAACCCAGGGCCTGGTACTGGCGCCAGCGCTCGCGCAGCGGGCCGCGGGCGGCGGGGTCGGCGGGCACCACTTCCAGGACGCGTTCGCAGGCGGCGGTCCAGGCGGCGTCGCGCAGGTTGATCACCAGCGGGCGCGCCGGGGCCTCGATCTCCGGCGGGACGATCAGGACGGGGGTCAGCTCGTCCTCCTCGTCGCCGGCGATCTGGTGCGGGATGTAGGCGTCCGGCTCGAACGACCACAGCAGGTCGTCCAGTTCCTCGGCCTGGGCCGCGTCGCGCGCCAGCACCAGGGTGAACTGGTTGGTCGCGTAGGCGCGCTTGGCCAGTTCGCACACCAGCAGCAGTGGCTGCCCGGCGAACCGGGGCTTGGCGATCAGGTAGAAGTCGGCGCGGGGCATGGCGGGCCGCTTACGCGGCGCTTCCTTCGGCCGCGCGGTCCAGCAGCCACTGGCTCAGCAGGCCCACCGGGCGGCCGGTGGCCATGCCGCGCTTGCCTTCGTCGCTGGCCGAGCCGGCGATGTCCAGGTGCGCCCAGCGCTGGCCCTCGGTGAAGCGCGAGAGGAAGCAGCCGGCGGTGATCGCGCCGCCCCAGCGGCCGCCGATGTTGTAGACGTCGGCGAAGCTCGACTCCAGCAGGGTCTGGTACTCGTCCCACAGCGGCAGGCGCCAGGCGCGGTCGAACACGTGCTCGCCGGCGGCCAGCAGTTCGTTGGCCAGGTCGTCGTGCTTGCTCATCAGGCCGGTGGCGAACTTGCCCAGGGCGACCATGCAGGCGCCGGTGAGGGTGGCCACGTCGACCAGGGCGGCCGGCTGGAAGCGCTGGGCGTAGGTCAGCGCATCGCACAGGATCAGGCGGCCCTCGGCGTCGGTGTTGCCGACCTCGATGGTCTTGCCGGACATGGAGGTGATCACGTCCGACGGGCGGTAGCTGTTGCCGTCGATCGCGTTCTCCACCGCCGGGGCGATCGCCACCAGGTTCAGCGGCAGCTTCATCTTCACCGCGGCGACGAAGGTGCCCAGCACGCTGCCGGCGCCGAGCATGTCGTACTTCATCTCCTCGATGCCGCCCTGGGTCTTCAGGTTGACGCCGCCGGTGTCGAAGGTGATGCCCTTGCCGACCAGCACGTAGGGCCTGGCCGCCTTGTCGGCCGCGCCGTTCCACTTCAGCACGACCAGCTTCGGACGGTTGGCCGAGCCGCGGGCCACGGCCAGCAGCGAGCCCATGCCCAGGGCTTCCATCTGCTGCTCGTCCAGGATCTCGGCCTCCACGCCCTCGTGGGCGGCGGCGAAGGCCTCGGCCTGCGCGGCCAGGTAGGCCGGGTTGCAGATGTTCGGCGGCAGGTTGCCCAGCTCGCGGGTGAAGGCCACGCCCTCGGCGATGGCCTGGCCCTGGGCGAGGGCGGCCGCATCGTCGCCGGCGATGGCCAGCGCGCGCAGGCCCGGCTCGTCCTTCTTCTTGCCCAGGGTGGCGGTGTAGCGGTAGGCGGCGTGGTCGGCGGCGACCACGGCCTGGCGCACGTTCCAGGCCGCGTCGCGGCCGGGGACGGCGACTTCGGACAGGGTGAACAGGGCATGCGCGACCGGGCCGGTCTTCAGCGCCCGCACCGCGTCGGCGGCGGCCTTCAGGTACTGCGGCACGCCGAACTTGGCCGGCTCGCCCAGGCCCAGCACCAGCACCCGCGGCGCGGCCACGCCCGCCAGGTCGTGCAGGACCAGGCTGCTGCCGGTACGGCCATTGAGGTCGCCGCGTTCCAGCAGGGCGCGCAGGCGCCCGCCGCTGGCCTCGTCGATCGCCTGGCCCGCGGGGGTGAGCGTCTTGTCGGCAAAGGCGCCGATCACGACGCAGTCGGTGGCGGCCGCCGCGGCGGCCTCGCGGTTCAGGGTGAATTGCAGGGCCATTGATCAGATTCCGGGAGCAGGTACGTACAATCGCGGATCGCCCCTCGATCATGGGCCGGGAGATCCCGGCCGGCGGGGTCCGCGAAGCGAACCCGGGATTTTATAGGACTGGCCCCGCCGATGCCGAAGCTCGACCGATACCTGCTGCGCGACTTCGTCCAGAGCTTCCTGGCGACCCTGATCGTGCTGCTCACGGTGAGCCTGGGCGGGGTGCTGGTGGACGTGCTGGGCGAGATCGCCGACGGCGGCCTGCCGGCGCGCCTGCTGCTGTCCCAGCTGGGCCTGCAGCTGCTGGTGTACCTGCCGCTGGTGCTGCCGCTGGCGCTGATGCTGGGCCTGATGCTGGCCGTGGCCCGGCTGTACCGCGATTCGGAGATGGCCGTGCTCAACGCCGTGGGCGTCGGCCCGCGGCGCCTGCTGCGGCCGCTACTGATGGCGGTGCTGCCGGTGGTGCTGCTGGTCGGGCTGTGCTCGCTGTGGCTGGGGCCCTGGGCCCAGCGCACCGCGGCGAAGATGGTCGAGCAGGCCAACCGCAGCCTGATCGTGGCCGGGCTGGAGCCGGGCCGCTTCACCTCCCTGCCCGGCGGCGGGATCGTGTACATCGACGGCATGAGCGAGGATGGCCGCACCTTGCAGGGCGTGTTCCTGCAGCGCGAGCGCGAGGATCGGATCGACGTGGTCACCGCCAGCGGTGGAAGCCTGGAGTTCGGCGGCGATCGCGACCGTTTCCTGCGGCTTGTCGACGGACACCGGGTGGAAGGTCCGCTCGGCGGCGGCCTGGACTTCCGCCTGATGCGCTATGCGGTCAACGAGGTGGCGCTGCCCGACCGGGCCGAGGACCGCGGCGAGGACGACCCCGCCATCGCCTCCACCCTGGACCTGTTCGGCGACGGCCGCCCGGCCGCGATTGCCGAGCTGCATGGCCGCCTGGCCCCGCCGCTGCTGGCCCTGGGTTTTGCCCTGCTGACCGTGCCGCTGGCGCGCAGCTCGCCGCGGCAGCAGCGCTACGGCCGGCTGATGCTGGGCTTCCTGGCCTACCTGGTGGGGCTCAACCTGATGTTCATCGGCGTGCGCATGCTGGCCGAGGGCCGCCTGCCGGCACCGGCGGGCCTGTGGTGGCTGACCCTGCCGCTGCTGGCCTTCGCCCTGTGGCTGTACCTGCGCGACGGGCGCCTGCCGCGTCCGCGGAGGGTGGCGGCATGAGGTCCCTGGTGCGCCTGCACGACCTGTACATCGGCCGGGTGGTCCTGGCCTCGGTGCTGCTGACCTGGGCGGTGCTGGTTGGCCTGGACGTGGTCCTGGCCCTGTCCGGCCAGCTCGGCGACCTCGGCAAGGGCAGCTACGACTTCCCCACCGCGCTGGCGGTGGTGGCCTATTCGGTGCCGCGCCGGGCCTACACGATCTTCCCGTACGCGGCGGTGATCGGCTCGCTGCTGGGCCTCGGCCAGCTGGCCGGCACCTCGGAGCTGACCGCGCTGCGCGCGCTGGGCCTGTCGCGGCGCCGGCTGTCGATCTCGGTGGCCGCGGCCCTGGTGCTGCTGACCGCGCTGATGGTGCTGACCGGCGAGACCCTGGCCCCCTGGGGCCAGCGCCAGGCCGACCAGCTCAAGCTGGCGGCCAAGACCAACAACGTGGCCATGGCCCGTTACTCCGGCCTGTGGGCCCGCGAGGGCGACACCTTCCTCAACGCGGTCGACGGCCAGGAGCGGGTGGAGGGCGGCCAGCGCGTGCTGGAGCTGCGCGACGTGCGCCTGTACCAGGTGGGCGGGGACGGCCGCCTGCTGGCGCTGACCCGCGCCGGCATGGCCGTGCACGACGCCGGCGGCTGGAAGCTGCGCCAGGTGCGGCGGGTGGCGTTCGGCGAGGCCAGCGCGGTGCAGACCACCGCCGAGGAGCAGCGCTGGAATTCGGAGCTGGATCCCAACGCCCTGGCCGCCGGCGTGACCCGTCCGCGCAACCTCTCGGCCGCCGACCTGCAGGCCAGCATCGAGTACCGCCGGCGCAACGGCCTGGACGCACGCGACTACGAGGACACCTACTGGAGCCGCTGGTTCTACCCGTTGAACGTGCTGGCCCTGTGCCTGGCCGCGGTGCCGTTCGCGTTCGGCAGCCTGCGCAGCGGCGGCATGGGCAAGCGCCTGTTCCTGGGCATCGTGTTCTCGCTGGGCTTCATGCTGCTGCAGATGCAGTTCGGGCGGCTGGCCGGGGCGTTCCGCTTCGACTACCGCATCGCCTACGCCCTGCCGCCGATGCTGATGCTGGCCACCTCGTGGTGGCTGTTCCGGCGCAAGTCCGGCTGAGGCCTACTTCTTGCGCTTCGGCAGCCGCTCCAGGCCGGTACCGCTGGCGCGGTCGTGCCAGGCCAGGCGGCCGCGGTCGAACCAGGCCCACCAGAAGCCCAGCCCGCCGGCCAGCAGCGACAGCGTGCCCACCGCGTAGCGCAACCACAGCGCCCGCCATGACGGCGGCGCGCCGTCGGCCGTGCGCAGCCGCAGCCGCCACGGGCGCATGCCCAGGGTCTGGCCGCCGCGGCGCCAGCTGACGGTGGCGTACAGGCCGGTGACCGCCCAGCACGCGGACCACAGCAGCCAGGACATCAGGCTGAAGGGCTCGATGTTGTGGCGGGTGTCGCCGCCGTGCAGGGCCACGTCCAGCAGCACGAACGGGATCGCGGCCAGCATCCACAGTGCCACCACCGGCAGCAGGTCGTAGCACAGGGACAGCAGGCGGCGGAGGACCAGCGCCGATGGGCGCGCGGCGGAAGCCGCTTCGGCGGCTGGGGAGGGCTGGGCGGGGACGTGCATGCGGCAAAGGATAGCGGCGCGGCGACGTATCCTGTTGCGCGATGAAGCGCCGTTGCCCCGCCTGCCACGCCGCCGGAGCCGCCCGGTGAGCGACCGTCCCCGCACTGCGGCCGAGCGCCGGGGGCAGGCCATGGCCCTGCCGCCGCTGCGCGAGGACGATGCCCGCGCGATCGCGCGCTTCCTGGACGCTGCCTGGGCCGAGCGCGGCCTGGCCCGGGCCAGCCTGGAGGCCTACCGCCGCGACCTGGAGCTGCTGGCGCGCTGGCGCGACGGCGCCGGCGGCGGGCTGGTGGGCGCCGACCGCGAGGCGTTGTTCGCCTACCTGGCCTGGCGCGCGGACCAGGGCTACGGCCCGCGCAGCAATGCCCGCCTGCGCGCCTGCCTGCGCGCGTTTTACGCCCACCTGGTCCTGGCGGGGATCCGCCGGGACGACCCGGCCGCGCTGATCGACCCGCCCCGCCTGCCGCGGCTGCTGCCCAAGGCCATGTCCGAGTCCCAGGTCGCGGCCCTGCTCGCGGCGCCGGACGTGTCCACGCCCGAGGGGCTGCGCGACCGCGCCATGCTCGAGCTGATGTACGCCGCCGGCCTGCGCGTGAGCGAGCTGGTCAACCTGCCGGCCAATGCGGTCAACCTGCGCCAGGGCGTGGTCCGGGTGCGCGGCAAGGGCTCGAAGGAGCGGCTGGTGCCGCTGGGCGAGGAATCGCAGGACTGGCTCGAGCGCTACCTGCGCGAGGCCCGCCCGGTGCTGGCCGGCGGCCGTCCGGTGGCGCCCGACGCCAGCGGCGAGGTGCCGCTGTTCCTCGGTGCCGGCCGCAGCGCGCCGACCCGCCAGGACTTCTGGCGCGCGATCAAGCGCCATGCCGCCGCCGCCGGGATCGATCCACGCTCGGTGACCCCGCACGGCCTGCGCCACAGCTTCGCCACCCACCTGCTCAACCACGGCGCCGACCTGCGCGCGCTGCAGCTGCTGCTGGGCCACTCCAGCCTGTCGACCACCCAGATCTACACCCTGGTCGCGCGCCAGCACCTCCAACGCCTCCACGCAAAACACCATCCGAGGGGGTGAGCCCCTTTTGCGGCATGCCGCAAAAGGGGCGAACGCCCGGCCATGGATGGCCGGGCCGGGGCCTAAGCCGACGTGCGCCAGGGATGGCAGGCTCCCTGGGCCCCTGCCGGCGGGGGGGGGCAGGCGCCGCGATACCGCGGAGGAAGCGCCGGCCAGGCCCCGGTGCGGATCTGCTCATCGGCGCTGTGCCAGAATCCCCGGCCTCAGTCCCGACAGGTTTTCCGAATGTTCCGACCGCTTGCCGTCGCGCTGCTGTGCGCGATCAGCCTTGGCGCCTGTGCCCAGCCGGCTCCGTCCACGCCCGACAAGGCCGCAGGGGGCGCCAAACCGGGCGCTGCCGGCAAGGGCGGTCCCGAGCAGGCGGTGCGCGCCGCGCTGGCGGAGGTGGTCCCGGGCGCGGAGCCGGATTACCTCGGCGCGGCGCCGTTCCCCGGCTTCCGCGAGGTCCTGCTCGAGGGCCAGGTGCTGTACGTCTCCGACGACGGCCGCTACCTGCTGCAGTCGCAGCCGATCGACCTGAAGGCGCGCGCGCCGGCCGCCAGCCCGGGCCTCAACGCCTACCGCCGCAAGGTCCTGGCCGGGGTGCCGAAGGAGGAGCGCATCGTGTTCGCGCCGGCCAACCCGGCGTACACGGTGACCGTGTTCACCGACGTCGAATGCGGCTACTGCCGGCGCATGCACGAGCAGATCGCCGAGTACAACCGCCAGGGCATCGCGGTGGAGTACCTGGCCTTCCCGCGCATGGGCATGGCCAGCCAGGACTTCCGCGACATGGTCTCGGTGTGGTGCGCGCCCGACCGGCGCCGCGCCCTGACCGAGGCCAAGGCCGGCGGCCGGGTGCAGGCGCGCAGCTGCACCAGCCCGGTGGCGATGCACTACACGATCGGCCAGCGGGTCGGGGTCAACGGCACCCCGGCGGTGTTCGCGCCCGATGGCACCCAGCTGGGCGGCTACATGGCCCCGGCGGCGCTGCGCGAGGCGCTGGACCGCCTGGCCGGCAAGGGCGAGGGCGCCGGCGGGCGCTGAACCGCCGCTTCCGGCACGGCCGCCACCGCGGCCGCCCGCGGCGAAGCCGGCGGCCGGGTCCGGTACAATGGCCGGCCTTTCCCAGCGACATCTCCCGGACATGATCGTCCTCGAGGGCGCGCCCGCCCTTTCGCCGTTCCGCCGGCAACGGCTCCAAACCCGCCTGCAGTCCCTCGTCCCCGGCCTGCGCATCGAAGGCGCCTGGCACGTCTACTTCGTCCAGCCGGGCGATGCCGCACCGGATCCGGACGCGCTCAACCGCATCCTCCAGGCCGGCCCGGAGCCGGCGCCGCGGGCCGAAGGCGCGCTGTCGCGCTACGTGGTGCCGCGCCTGGGCACGCGCTCGCCGTGGTCGAGCAAGGCCACCGAACTGCTGCAGGGCGCCGGCCAGCCGGTCGCCCGGGTCGAGCGCGGCATGCGCCTGGACCTGGCGGGCTGGCCGGACGACGCCGCCACCCAGGCCGCGCTCGGCAAGCTGCTGCACGACCCGATGACCCAGTCGCTGCTGGAGTCGCGCGAGGCGGCCTCGGCGCTGTTCGCCGCCCCGGCGCGGCGCCCGCTGGAGCGCATCCCGCTGGACGGGCTGGAAGCGGCCAACCGCCGCCTGGGCCTGGCCCTGGCCGAGGACGAGATCGAGTACCTGCGCGCGCGCTACGCCGAGCTGGGCCGCGATCCCTCGGACGTTGAGCTGATGATGTTCGCGCAGGCCAACTCCGAGCACTGCCGGCACAAGATCTTCAACGCCAGCTGGACCATCGACGGCAAGGAGCAGGAGCGTTCCCTGTTCCGGATGATCCGCAACACCCACCAGAAGGCGCCGCAGCACACGCTCAGCGCGTACAGCGACAACGCCGCGGTGATCGAGGGGCACGTGGCCTCGCGCTACCGCCCGGACCCGGCGACCGGCGAGTACCGCAGCGAGCCGCCGGTGCCCTCGGCGTTCCAGATCAAGGTCGAGACCCACAACCATCCCACCGCGATCTCGCCGTTCGCGGGCGCCTCCACCGGCGCCGGCGGCGAGATCCGCGACGAGGGCGCCACCGGCCGCGGCGGCAAGCCCAAGGCCGGCCTGACCGGCTTCACCGTGTCCCACCTGCGCATCCCCACGCTGCCGCAGCCGTGGGAGGGCGAGCGCGCGCTCAACCCGCGCATGGCCCCGGCGCTGGAGATCATGCTCGACGGCCCGCTGGGTGGCGCCGCGTTCAACAACGAGTTCGGCCGGCCGAACCTGCTGGGCTACTTCCGCAGCTTCGAGCTGCCGGAAGGCGAGGGCCCGGACGGCAGCAAGCTGGTCCGCGCCTACGACAAGCCGATCATGCTGGCCGGCGGCCTGGGCGCGATCGACCGCGTGCAGGTGGAGAAGATCCCGCTCAAGCCCGGCGACGCGGTGATCGTGCTCGGCGGCCCGGCGATGCTGATCGGCCTGGGCGGTGGCGCCGCCAGTTCGGTGGCCTCCGGCGAGAGCGCCGAGGACCTGGACTTCGCCAGCGTGCAGCGCGACAACCCGGAGATGGAGCGCCGCTGCCAGGAGGTCATCGACCGCTGCGTGGCGATGGGCGAGCGCAACCCGATCCACTTCTTCCACGACGTCGGCGCCGGCGGCCTGTCCAACGCCATCCCCGAGCTGCTGCACGACTCCGGCGTGGGCGGCGTGATCGACCTGGCCAAGGTGCCGACCGACGACCCGTCGCTGTCGCCGCTGGAGCTGTGGTGCAACGAGTCGCAGGAGCGCTACGTGCTGGGCATCCCGGCCGAACGCCTGGACGAGTTCGCCGAGATCTGCGCGCGCGAGCGCTGCCCGTTCGCCGCCGTGGGCGTGGCCACCGCCGAGCAGCGGCTGGTCGTGGCCTACGGCGCGACCCCGGGCAACATCCCGGCCGACCCGGCGATCGACCTGCCCATGGACGTGCTGTTCGGCAAGCCGCCGAAGATGCACCGCGACACCGTGCACCCGGCGCCCGCGCCGTGGCCGGCGCTGAGCACCGCCGCGCTGGACCTGCGCCAGGCCGGCCTGCGCGTGCTCGCGCACCCGACCGTGGCCGCCAAGAGCTTCCTGGTCACCATCGGCGACCGCAGCGTCGGCGGCCTGACCGCGCGCGACCAGATGATCGGCCCCTGGCAGCTGCCGCTGGCCGACTGCGCCATCACCCTGGCCGACTACGACGGCGTGGCCGGCGAGGCCATGGCGATCGGCGAGCGCACCCCGCTGGCCCTGCTGGATTCGGCCGCGGCCGCGCGCATGGCGGTGGGCGAGGCGATCACCAACCTGTGTGCGGCGCCGGTCGAGGCGCTGGAGCAGGTCAAGCTGTCGGCCAACTGGATGGCGGCCGCCGGCCACCCGGGCGAGGATGCGCTGCTGTACGACGCCGTGCACGCGGTCGGCATGGAGCTGTGCCCGGAGCTGGAGGTCAGCATCCCGGTGGGCAAGGACTCGCTGTCGATGCAGGCGCAGTGGCAGGCCGACGGCCAGCCGCAGAAGTCGGTGTCGCCGGTGTCGCTGGTGGTCTCGGCGTTCGCGCCGGTGGCCGACGTGCGCCGGCAGCTGACCCCGCTGCTGGCCGCCGAGCCGGAAAGCGACCTGTGGCTGATCGGACTGGGTGGCGGGCGCCAGCGCCTGGGCGGCTCGGTGCTGGCCCAGGTGCACGCCGAAGGCCAGCTGCCGGCGTTCGGCGGCGAGGCCCCGGACCTGGACGACCCCGAGCGCCTGCGCAACTTCTTCGCCCTCATCCGCGACGCGCGCGAGGCCGGGCTGCTGCTGGCCTACCACGACCGCAGCGACGGCGGCGCCTTCGCCGCGCTGTGCGAGATGGCCTTCGCCTCGCGCCGCGGCCTGGACATCGTGCTCGACGGCTGGGGCGATGATCCGTTCCGCACCCTGTTCAACGAGGAGCTGGGCGCGATCGTGCAGGTCGCCGACGAGGACCGCGCCGCGTTCGCCGACCTGGTCGAGCGCCATGCCCTGACCGAGTGCGCCCAGCGCATCGCCCGTCCGACCGGCACTCCGCGCGTCCGCGTGCGCCATTCCGGCGCGCTGCTGGCGCAGTGGGAGTGGGACGAGCTGTTCGATGCCTGGTGGTCGGTCACCCACGCCATGCAGAAGCTGCGCGACAACCCCGACAGCGCCGACGAGGAGCGCGCGGTGGCGCGCGATTTCTCCGCCCCGGGACTGAAGCCGCAGCTGAGCTTCGACCCGGCCGAGGACGTGGCCGCGCCGTTCATCAACACCGGCGCGCGGCCGCGGGTGGCGATCCTGCGCGAGCAGGGCGTCAACAGCCACATCGAGATGGCGCGCGCGTTCGACCGCGCCGGGTTCATCCCGGTCGACGTGCACATGAGCGATCTGGTCGCCGGCCGCGCCACCCTGGACGGGTTCAAGGGCCTGGCGGCGTGCGGCGGCTTCAGCTACGGCGACGTGCTTGGCGCCGGCCGCGGCTGGGCCACCTCGATCCTGGAGCGCCCGGAGCTGCGTGCCGCGTTCGCCGCGTTCTTCGCCCGGCAGGACACCTTCTCGCTGGGCGTGTGCAACGGCTGCCAGATGATGAGCCAGCTCAAGGACATCATCCCCGGTGCCCGCCACTGGCCGAAGTTCCTGCGCAACCGCAGCGAGCAGTTCGAGGCCCGCACCTCGCTGCTGGAGGTGGTGGAGTCGCCCTCGGTGCTGCTGCGCGGGATGGCCGGTTCGCGTATCCCGGTGGCGGTGGCGCACGGCGAGGGCCGCGCCGAGTTCGACTCGGCGGTGGACCAGGCGGCCGCGCGCGTGGCCCTGCGCTACGTGGACGGCGACGGCAACATCGCCACCACCTATCCGCTCAACCCCAACGGCTCGCCGGACGGCATCACCGGCCTGACCAGCGAGGACGGCCGCGCCACCATCCTGATGCCGCATCCGGAGCGGGTGGCGCGCACGGTCAACCTCAGCTGGCATCCGGGCGACTGGGGCGCCGACTCGCCGTGGATGCGGATGTTCCGCAACGCGCGCGTGTGGGTCGGCTGAGCCCCCCGGACATGGAGTGAACGACGGCGCCCCGGCGGGCGCCGTCGCGTATCCGGGCCGGGCGCGCGGCCCTGCTAAAGTTGCGCCGTTTCCAGAAGGAGTCCCGGTCCCGCCGTGAGCGACCTGCCCATCGTGCTGCTGCCGCTTGCCGCCGACGAGGACGCGCTGGATGCCTGCCTGGCCGCGCTCGACGCCGCCACGCCCGCCGGCACCCCGGTGTGGCTGGCCGACGACGCCCAGGCCGGCCCGCGCGGCGTGGCCCTGGTGGAGCGCTGGCTGCAGCGCACCCGGCTGCGCGCCGAGTACACCCGCCGCCCGCAGCCGGTCGGACCGGTCGCGCACCTGCAGCAGATGCTGGCCGCCTGCGGCGACGCCGACGTGGTGGTGCTCTCGGCCGACGCGCGGCCGCTGCCGGGCTGGCTGGCGCAGCTGGCCGCCTGCCTGGCGCGTGACGCCTCCATCGCCACCGCCACCCCGTGGTGCAATGCCGGCGAGGTCGCCAGCTGGCCACGCCTGGGCGAGGTCGCGCCGGCGCCGGCCGATCCGGCGCTGACCGCGCAGGCCTGCGCGGCGATGGCGCCGCGCCACCCGGAGCTGCCGACCGCGGTCGACCACGCCGTGGCCCTGCGCGGTTCGGCGCGCGCCCGCGCCGGCGGCCTGGACACGGCCAGTTTCGGCTCCTGGTATGGGGCCCTGGCCGACCTGTCGCTGCGCCTGGCCGGGCTGGGCTGGCGTAACGTGCTGTGCGAGACCGCGTTCGTCGCCCGCGGCGGCGAGGGCGGGGCGGCCCAGGGCGACCTCGACCTGCTGGCCGCGCGCTGGCCGGCCTGGCAGGCACGGCTGGCGGACTTCCTGATGCGCGACCCGTTGCGTGCCGCGCGCGCCGAGCTGCAGGACCTGCACGGGCGCCTGCGCGACAGCCGCCAGGACGACCTGTTCGACGTTGCCGGGGCCAGCGCATGAGCGCGCCGGCGGACATCGCCGCGGTGGTGGTCAGCTACCGCAGCGCCTCGACCCTGGACGCCTGCCTGCACCGGCTGCGCATCGCCGACGGGGTCGCCCAGATCCGGGTGGTGGACAACGGTTCGGACGACGGCACCCTGGAGATCGCGCGCCAGCACGCGGTGGCCGACCCGCGGGTGCGCTTCATCGCCAACCCCGACAATCCCGGCTTCGCGGTGGCCTGCAACCAGGGCGCGGCGGACACCGATGCGCCGTGGCTGGCCTTCGTCAATCCCGACCTGCAGGTGGAGCGCGACTCGCTGGTGCGCCTGCGCGCGCACGCGCTCGCCCATGGCGGGCCCTGCCTGCTGGGCGCGGACCTGTACGGCGAGGACGGCGTGCACGACGGCGCCGCGCGCCGCCGCGATCCGGACTTCGCGGCGATGCTGCGCAACCCGGCGGCCGCGGCGAAGTTGGACGTGGCGGCCGATCCGGAGCGGGTGCTGCAGCCGGTGGACGCGGTGTCCGGCGCGCTGATGCTGGTGCCGCGGGAGCTGTTCGGGCGCATCGGCGGGTTCGACGAAGGCTACCGCCTGCATGCCGAGGACCTGGACCTGTGCCGCCGCGCGCGCCGGGCCGGGGCACTGGTGGCGGTGGCCAACGACGTGGCCGTGCTGCACGTGCGCGGCGTGTCCAGCCGCTCGCGCCCGCTGTTCGTGGAGTGGCACAAGCACCGCGGGCTTTGGCGCTACTTCTCCCGTTTCGAGGCCCCGCGTCGCGGCCTCGCCGTCCGTGCCGCGGTATTCGCGGCGATCTGGGTCCACTTCGCGGCGAAGCTGCCGGGGATGTGGCCACGCCGATGACGCCCCTGGAGGCGCCCATGCCGATCATCCCCTCGCTGCTGGACACCGACCTGTACAAGCTGACGATGATGCAGGCGGTGCTGCACCAGCATCCCGGCGCCCAGGTCGAGTACCTGTTCCGCTGCCGCAGCGAAGGCGTGGACCTGGTCCCGTACCTGGACGCGATCTCCGACCAGATCGACGCCCTGTGCGCGCTGCGCGCCACCCCGGAGGAGCTGGACTACCTGCGCGGGCTACGCTTCATCAAGCCGGACTTCGTCGACTTCCTCGGCTTGTTCCACTTCGACCGCAAGTACGTGCAGTTGCGCGCCAACCCGGACGAGAACGGCGGCATCGAGCTGCGCGTGCGCGGGCCGTGGCTGCACACCATCCTGTTCGAGGTGCCGCTGCTGGCGATCGTCAGCGAGCTGTACATGACCGGCACCTACGGCCCGCCGGACCGTGAGGAAGGCCTGCGCCGGATCCGCGCCAAGACCGCGCGCCTGCGCGAGGCGGTGGGCTTCGAGGACTGCGTGATCACCGACTTCGGCACCCGCCGGCGCTATTCGCACGCCTGGCACGGCGAGGTGCTGCCGCACCTGCGCGCCGAGTTCGGCAGCCACTTCGTCGGTACCTCCAACGTGTACTTCGCGCGCAAGTACGGCCTGGTGCCGCAGGGCACGATGGCCCACGAGTGGCTGCAGGCGTTCCAGGCCCTGGGCCCGCGCCTGCGCGATTCGCAGGTGGCCGCGTTCGATACCTGGGCGCGCGAGTACCGCGGCGACCTGGGCGTGGCCCTGACCGACGTGATCGGGCTGGATGCCTTCCTGCGCGACTTCGACCTGTACTTCTGCAAGCTGTTCGACGGCATGCGCCACGACTCCGGCGACCCGTTCGAATGGGGCGAGCGGATCATCGCCCACCTGCAGGCCCACCGGATCGACCCTCGCACCAAGACCCTGGTGTTCAGCGACGGCCTGGACATCGAGCGGGTGATGGCGCTGTACGACCACTTCCGCGGCCGCTGCCGCATGTCCTTCGGGGTCGGCACCAACCTCACCAACGACCTCGGCCCCAGGCCGCTGCAGATCGTGATGAAGATGGTCCGCTGCAACGACCAGCCGGTGGCCAAGCTCAGCGACAGCCCGGGCAAGACCATGGTCGACGACCCGGGCTACCTGGCCTACCTGCGTCAGGTATTCTCGGTGGCCGAGCCCCCAGAACGCTGATCCGGCGAGGGGTGTGACGCAATACGTCAGAAAGTGACGTAGTGCGTCAGTTGGCTAACTGAATACTGTGGCGCTGGTTTTTGCGACATAATTCGCATATTTTTTGTGCGCCGGTACTCGGTGCCGGTCTTGCGAAAGCTCGGGTCCGTATCCCCCTTCCCCCATTGCCCTGGCCTCGACCGGGGAGTTGCCGCATGAGCCCTGCCGACCTGCTGGACCACTACCGCTCCCGTTGCTGTTCGCCGCAATGGCAGGGCTTCGTGCGCGCGCTGTGCGAGGAACTGGAACAGGGGCTGGACGAGAGCGACCGCGCGCGCCTGATGGCGCGACTCGGCGGGCGCTTCGCCGCAGCCCATCCGCTGCCCGAGGCGGCGACCCTGCAGGCGCTGCAGGACGCGGCCAACGCGGTGTGGGCGGCGCTGGACTGGGGCCGGGTGGAATTCGAGGAGCAGCCTGACTGCGTGCTGGTCCGGCACGGCGCCTCGCCGCTGGCGGCCGCGGGCGGAACCGGGCGGCCGTGGCTTGCCGCCTACCTGGAAGGCGTCTACCGCGCCTGGTTCCACGCCGCCGGAGGCGCGCCGGTGCTGGACGTGGTGTGTACCCAGGCCGATGCCGGCCATGTCGACAGCTACGTGCTGTGCCGCGTGACCTGAGGGCCTCCCCGATGCGCGACCCGAACTCCCCGAGCAGCGGCGACGACGACGTCGCCGGACTGCTCAACCGCCTCGGCGCAGACGGCGGGGTGGACTACCGCGATTTCGGCACCCGGCGCCTGCGGACGCCGAAGCCCGCGCCTGCGCCCGCGGCAAGGCCGGCACCTGCACCTGCACCTGCACCTGCAACGGCAACGGCAACGGCAATGGCAACGGCAACGGCAACGGCAACGACTCCCGCGATCGCGATCGGGGCCGGCGAAGACGCGTCCGCCGTCCCGGCAGCCCCGGCTGCCGCCCGCGCGCTGCCGCCGGCGCCGCGCACGCCGTTGCAGCAATTGTTCGACCGCCTGGCAGGGGCCAGCGCGGAGACCGGCAACGAGAGCCCGCTGCGGCGGCTGCGTGGCCACTGATCCAGCCAGGCGGGCGCCTGCCGGGTTCGGCGGGAACTGATCCGGGCGCCCGGACGCGACGAGGACATGCGAATGGGACTGGGGGACAAGCGGGAGGGAAGCGTCGTGGGCGGCAAGCTGGCGACCGCCGCGCTGTGGGTCGCCGGGCTGGCGCTGGTCGGCTTCGTGGCCAGCGTGCCGCTGGACGTGAAGCAGCAGTTCGTGCTGTCGGCGGCGGTGTTCGTCGCCGCGCTGCTGCTGCGGCGCAGTTCCAGCCGGCTGGTGGTGCTGGCGCTGATGGGCCTGTCGCTGGCCATGTCCACCCGCTACATCTGGTGGCGCCTGACCCGGACCATGGACGTGGGGACCCCCCTGGACCTGGTGCTGGGCAGCGGCCTGCTGGTGGCCGAGCTGTACGCCTTCCTGGTGCTGGTACTGGGCTACTTCCAGGTCGCCTGGCCGCTCAACCGCAGGCCGGTGCCGCTGCCCCAGGACCAGTCGCAGTGGCCCACGGTCGACGTGTTCATCCCCACCTACAACGAGCCGCTGGCGGTGGTGCGCACCACCGTGCTGGCGGCCTCGGTGCTGGACTGGCCGGAGGACAAGCTCAACGTCTACGTGCTCGACGACGGCCGCCGCGACGAGCTGCGCGAATTCTGCGAGCAGGCCGGCGTGCACTACCTGACCCGCACCAACAACAGCCACGCCAAGGCCGGCAACATCAACGCCGCGCTGAAGAAGACCTCCGGCGAATTCGTCGCCATCTTCGACTGCGACCACATGCCCTCGCGCTCGTTCCTGCAGGTGGCGATGGGCTGGCTGGTGCGCGACCCGAAGCTGGCGGTGGTGCAGACCCCGCACTACTTCTTCTCGCCCGATCCGTTCGAGCGCAACCTCGGCACCTTCGGCAAGGTGCCCAACGAGGGCCACCTGTTCTACGGCCTGCTCCAGGACGGCAACGACGCCTGGAACGCGACCTTCTTCTGCGGCTCCTGCGCGGTGATCCGGCGCGGCCCGCTGGAAGAGGTCGGCGGCGTGGCGGTGGAGACCGTGACCGAGGACGCGCATACCGCCATCCGCCTGCACCAGCGCGGCTACGGCAGCGCCTACCTGCCGATCCCGCAGGCCGCCGGCCTGGCCACCGAGAGCCTGTCGGCGCACGTGGGCCAGCGCATCCGCTGGGCGCGCGGCATGGCCCAGATCTTCCGGGTCGACAACCCGCTGTTCGCCCGCGGCCTGAGCTTCGCCCAGCGCATCTGCTACACCAACGCGATGCTGCACTTCTTCTACGGCCTGCCGCGGATCATCTTCCTCACCGCGCCGCTGGCCTTCCTGCTGTTCGGCGCGCACGTGATCCACGCCTCGGCGCTGATGATCCTGGCCTACGCGCTGCCGCACATCGTGCAGTCGGGCCTGACCAACCTGCGGGTGCAGGGCCACTACCGCAGCCTGCTGTGGAACGAGGTCTACGAGACCACCCTCGCCTGGTACATCCTGCTGCCGACCACCATGGCGGTGATCAACCCGAAGCTGGGCAAGTTCAACGTCACCGCCAAGGGTGGCCTGGTGCAGCGCAGCTACTTCGACACCCAGATCGCCAAGCCCTACCTGTTCCTGCTGGTGCTCAACCTCACCGGCATGGCCGCCGGCATCCTGCGGCTGGTGTTCGGCGGCTCCGAGGGCGAGGTGCAGACGCTGTGGCTCAACCTCGGCTGGACCGCCTACAACATGATGATCCTCGGCGCGACCATCGCCACCTGCAGCGAGCAGCGCCAGATCCGCCGCGCACACCGCGTGCCGCTGCGCATGCCGGCGCTGCTGCACCTGCCGGACGGCACCAGCGTGCCCTGCCACACCATCGACTTCTCCACCGGCGGCATGGCCCTGCGCCCGGACGCGCCGCACCCGCTGGCCCCGGGCACCGAGGTCCAGGTCGAGCTGGGCCACCGCGGCCGCAGCTGCAGCCTGCCGGCGGTGGTGCGCCAGGACCGCGACGAGCACGGCCTGAGCATCGAGTTCCGCGAGCTGGACCTGGAGCAGGAGCGCTGGCTGGTGGCCTCCACCTTCGCCCGCGCCGACCTGTGGCTCTCGCAGTGGGGCCGCCACGACCGCGACACCTTCCTCGGTTCGCTGGGCGGCGTGCTGCGCGCCAGCATGCGCGGCTTCGTGGCGCTGGGCCGGCACGTGGCCAGCAGCAGCCGCGAAGGCTTCCGCGGCCCGCGCGCGGGGGAGAAGGCATGAACCCCCGCCACCGACCCTCCACCCAGACCACCACCGCCCGCATGCGCCTGAGAATCCCGGCCGCCTTCGCCTTCGCCTTCCTGTTCGGACTGGCCCATGCCCAGGACCCGGCCGCCGCCGCGCCGCAGGGCCAGGAGCTGCGCCAGAGCCGCGCCACCCTGCGCCAGCTGGGCGTGGACTACGAGATCACCCTGCGCGGCATCGAGGGCACCGCCGGCGTGCCGTTTCCGGTGCGCAGCGACCAGGTGGTCCAGCGCGCCACCCTGCACCTGAAGTACAGCTATTCGCCGGCGCTGCTGCCGGACCTGTCGCACCTGAAGGTCACGGTCAACGGCGTCACCGCGGCCACCGTGCCGGTGCCCGCCGAGGACGGCGGCCGCGACCTGGAGCGCGACATCGAGCTGGACCCGCGCCTGTTCGTGGACCACAACTGGATCAACCTGCAGCTGATCGGCCACTACACCCGCGACTGCGAGGACCCGGACCACACCAGCCTGTGGGCCAACATCGACCGCGGCAGCTACATCGAGCTGGCCTGGGCGCCGCTGCAGCTGGCCGACGACCTGTCGCTGCTGCCGCTGCCGTTCTTCGACCCGCGCGACACCGCGCGCCTGGAGCTGCCGTTCGTGTTCGCCGGGCAGCCGTCCAGCGCCACCCTGCAGGCGGCCGGCATCACCGCGTCCTGGTTCGGCGCCCTGGCCGGCTACCGCGGCGCGCTGTTCCCCGCCTACACCGGCATGTTGCCGGCCCAGGGCCACGCGGTGCTGTTCGGCACCCCGCGCAACCCGCCGCCGGGCGTGGAGCTGCCGGAGGTCGAGGGCCCGACCCTGGCCGTCGCCACCCACCCGCAGGACCCCAACGCCAAGCTGCTGCTGGTGCTGGGCCGCGACGAGGACGAGCTGCGCACCGCCGCCAGCGCGCTGGCGCTGGGCACCCCGCTGGCGGGCGAGCGTGCGCTGGTCCGCGACTTCCGCGAGGCCGCGCCGCGCAAGCCCTACGACGCGCCGGCCTGGCTGCCCGGCGACCGCCCGGTGCGCTTCGACGAACTGGTGCCGGACACGGCCGCGCTCAACGTGCGCGGCTACCACCCGGACCTGGTCCGGATCGGCCTGCGCCTGGCCCCGGACCTGTTCGTGTGGGAGAGCGAAGGCATCCCGGTGAACCTGCGCTACCGCTACACCCTGCCCGAGGGCGCGAACCGCTCGGCGCTGAACGTCAGCATCAACGACGCCTTCGTCGCCACCCTGCCGCTGGACGGGCGGCCGCGCGGGCGGGCGTTGCCGGTGCAGCTGTGGCACCAGGTCGCGCCGAAGGGCCGCATGCCGATCGAGCAGCCGCTGCGGTTGCCGACCGGCCCGTTCTCGGCCAGCAGCCAGCTGCGCTTCCACTTCTTCTTCGACCGTCCGGTGGCGGAGGCCTGCAAGAACACCTTCCCCGACGTGTCGGCGGCGATCGATGGCGATTCGACCATCGACGTCAGCGGCTTCGCCCACTTCATCGCCATGCCCAACCTGGCGGCGTTCGGCAACGCCGGCTTCCCGTTCACCCGCCTGGCCGACCTGGCCGAGACCGCGCTGGTGATGCCGGACAACCCCGGCGCCGACGACGTGGCCAATGCCCTGGCCCTGTTCGGGCGCATGGGTGCCTCCACCGGCTACCCGGCGCTGCGCGCGCGCGTGGTCTCCGCCGCCCAGGTCGAGCAGCACGCCGGGCGCGACCTGCTGGTGCTGGGTTCGCGCCGCAACCAGCCGCTGTTCGAGCGCTGGGCCGCGCACCTGCCGGTGGGCGGGCAGGGCGAGGACCGGCGCTTCGCGCTGAGCGACTGGATCGGGCGCAAGCTGCCGTTCCTCTCGCCGGACGCGCGCCGCACCGACCTGCCGACCACCGCCGAGGTGGCGGTGCGCCCGGAGGCCGGCGACGTGGTGCTGATGGGCTTCGAGTCGCCGCTGCGCGCGCGCCGCAGCGTGGTCGCGCTGATGGCCGACGACCCGGCGCAGGCCACGCGCCTGTTCGAGGCCTGGTTCGACCCGCAGAAGCTGGCCCTGTTCCAGGGCAGCGTGGTCCTGCTGCAGCGGGACAGGCTGGTGAGCCTGGCCGGCAACCAGACCTACCACGTCGGCCGCCTGCCGCCGCTGACGGCGATGCGCTGGTTCTTCGCCAACCACCCGTTGTGGCTGGCGGTGCTGGTGTGCGCGGGCAGCCTGCTGCTGGCGCTGCTCGCGCGCGGGCTGCTGCGGCGCCGTGCCGCCGCCCGGCTGAAGTCGGGGGCTTGATGGAGCACGCCAGCCACGGGCCGGATCCGGTCCGCCGCCACGCCCTGCGCGCGCTGCTGGCCGCGGCTGGCGCCGGCGCGCTGCCGGCGCGCCTGCGCGCCGCCACCCCGGCCCCGGCCCCGGCCTGCCCGGGGCCGTGGCGGGAATGGCAGGCGTTCGTCGCCCGCCACGTCGAGCAGGACGGGCGGGTGGTGGACTTCGCCAATCCCGACCTGCGCAGCACCTCCGAATCGCAGTCCTACGGCCTGTTCTTCGCCCTGGTCGACAACGACCAGCTGCTGTTCGAGCGGATCCTGGCCTGGACCCGCCGCCACCTCAGCGGCGGCCGCGCCGACCTCAACCTGCCGGCCTGGCTGTGGGGGCGGGCGGGCGACGGCAGCTGGCGGGTGCTGGACCCCAACACCGCCGCCGACGGCGAGCTGTGGATCGCCTACGCCCTGCTCGAGGCCGGGCGCCTGTGGAACCGCCCGGGCTTCACCGCGGCCGGGCGCCAGGTGCTGGCGCTGATGCGCAAGGCCGAGGTGGTGGACCTGCCCGGTTTCGGCACCATGCTGCTGCCGGGCAACCGCGGTTTTGCCCACGGCGACTCCTGGACCCTCAATCCCTGCTACCTGCCGCTGTTCGCGTTCCGCCGCTTCGCCCTGGCCGACCCCAAGGGACCGTGGGCGAAGCTGGCCGAGCGCAGCGTGGCCCTGCTGCGCCGGGCCGCGCCCAACGGCTTCGCCCCGGACTGGATCCGCTGGAACGGGCGCGCCTTCGTCACCGATCCGGACAAGGGGCCGATGGGCAGCTACGACGCCATCCGCACCTACCTGTGGGCCGGCATCACCCATCCGGCCGATCCGCTGCGCAAGCCGCTGCTGGAAGCGCTGTCCGGGCCGCTGCGCATGCTGCGCGCGCAGGGCGCGTTCGCCGAGAAGGTGGACGTGCGCAACGGCGTCGGCATCGGCACGCCGCCGCCGGGTTTCGCCGCCGCGCTGCTGCCGTACCTGGCCGCGCACGGCCAGGGCGCCCTGGTCCGCGCCCAGGCTACGCTGGTGCCTGCCTCCGGTGCAGCCGCCGATTCGCTGCCTTACTACGACCGCTGCCTGGTGCTGTTCGGCAAGGGCTGGGTCGATCGCCGCTACCGCATCGCCGCCGACGGGCGCCTGCAACCCGCCTGGAGTACGCCATGTTCCGCCAAACGCTGAAACCGCTCTGCCTGCTGGGCCTGTCGGTGCTGGTCGCGCCGCTGGCGGCGCAGTCGCCCTCGGCCACCCAGCAGCTGGTCAACCAGGGCAACTATTGGCTCGACCAGGGCCGCGAGGACCTGGCCGCCGATGCCTGGCGCAAGCTGCTGGCGGTCGACCCCAACCAGCCGGACGCACTGCTGGGCCTGGGCCTGATCGACCTCAACCAGGGCCGCCGCGCCGAGGCGCAGCGGCGCCTGGCGCAGCTGCAGTCGGCGCATCCGGACGCGCCGCAGACCACGCGCCTGCGCATGGCCCTGGGTGGCGGGGGCGGCGGCACCAGCCAGCTGCAGGCCGCGCGCCGCGCCGCCGCCGCCGGCCGCTACGCCGAGGCAGTGCATGCCTACGACCAGGCCTTCGGCAACGCCGCGCCGCCGGACGACCTGGCGCTGGAGTACTACCAGGTGCTGGCCGGCACCCCTGACGGCTGGGAGCGCGCGCGCGATGGCCTGCGCCGGCTGGCCGGCAACAACCCGGCGCCGGCGGTGTCGCTGGCCCTGGGCCAGGTCCTGACCTACCGCGAGCCGACCCGGCGCGAGGGCATCACGCGCCTGCGCGCGCTGGCTTCGCGCGAGGACGTCGGTGGCCCGGCGCGCGCGGCCTGGCGCCAGGCCCTGCTGTGGCTCAACGCCAGCCGCGGCGACGCCGCGCTGTACGAGGAATTCCTCAAGCTGCAGCCGAACGACCGCGAGGTCGCGGCCAAGGCCGCGCAGCTGCGCGGCCAGGGCGCGGCGGCGCAGCAGGACCCCAACCAGCGCCTGCTGGGCGAGGGTTTCCGCGCGCTGGAGGAGGGCAACGACGCGGTGGCCGAGGCGCGCTTCGCCCAGGTGCTGCGTGCGCGCCCGCGCGATCCGGAGGCGCTCGGCGGGCTGGGCTCGGTGCGCCTGCGCCAGCAGCGCTTCGCCGAGGCCGGCGAGCTGCTGCGCCCGGCCGCGGCGGCCAACCGCAAGTGGCAGCAGGCGGCGGACACCGCGCAGTACTGGCAGGCCTTGCAGGAGGCCCGCAACGGCGGGCCCGACGCCATCGCCCGGGTGTCCGCGGCGGTGCGGACGATGCCGCGCGAACCGGCCGGCCACGTGCTGCTGGCGCAGCTGCAGGAGGGCACCGATCCGGCCGCGGCCGAAGCCGGCTACCGCAAGGCGCTGGAACTGGATCCGGCCAACGCCGGCGCGCTGCAGGGCCTGGTCGGCCTGCTTGGCCGCCAGGGCCGCGCCGCCGAGGCCGCGGCGCTGTACGAACGCCTGACCCCGGCCCAGCGCGAGCAGGCCGGCGGCGCCGGCGCGCTGCGCGCGGCGCTGGCCCGCGCCCGCGCCCAGGAGGCGCTGGCCGCCGGTGACCTTGACGCGGCCCGGATCGAACTGGAAGACGCGTTGCTGGAGCAGGGCCGCGATCCCTGGCTGCGGCTGGAGCTGGCGCGCCTGTACCAGCGCGGCGGCCGCCCCGACCAGGCGCGGGCGATCATGGAAGGCCTGCTGGCCCTGGACGATTCCCCGCAGGCGCTGCATGCGGCGGCGGTCTACGCCCAGGAGCAGGGCGACTGGAACGCGGTCTACGCCACCCTCGAGCGCATCCCCGCCGGCTCGCGCGACGGCGCGATGGCGGCGCTGCACGACGTGGCCTGGATCCACGTGCAGGCCGCGCGCGCGCGGCAGCTGGCGGCGCAGCAGCGCACCGGCGAGGCGCAGCTGCTGCTGGCGCGGGTCGAGGCCTCGCTGGGCGACCGCCTGCAGCGCGCGGATGCCGCCGGCGCGCTGGCCGAGGCCTATGCCCGGATCGGCAGCCGCCAGCGCGCCTTGGTGCTGGCGCAGCGCTTGCTGTCCGGTCCCGACGCCGGCACCGAGGAACGCCTGCAATACGCCGCGGTGCTGCTGCGCGCCGGCCAGGACGCCGAACTGGCGGCGCTGCTGCGCAAGCTCGACGAGGCGCCGATGACCCCGGCCCAGGCCGCGCGCTACCGCGACCTGCGCACCGGCTACGTGCTGCGCCAGGTGGACGCGCTGCGCGAGATGGGCAACCTCGAGGCGGCCTACGAGACCCTGGCCCCGGTCCTGGCCGAACAGCCGCAGGATCCGCGCACCGTGGCCGCGCTGGCGCGGCTGTACGCGGCCGCCGGCGACCACCGCCAGGCCCTGGCGCTGTACCAGCAGCAGCTGCAGCTGGCCCCGGACGACGTCGACGCGATGGTTGCCGCCGCCGGCAGCGCCGCCGCCCTGCGCGACCTGGACACCGCCGAGTACTACCTGGGCCAGGCGCTGGCGCGCCAGCCGCAGTCGCCGGAGGTGCTGGCCGGCGCCGGCCGCGCGTACCGCGCCGCCGGGCAGAACCGCAAGGCCGAGCGCTATTTCCGTGCTGCCCTGGCCGCGCAGGCGCGCGAGGCCGGGCAGGCCGACCACGGCTATCCGGCGGCCAGCACCGCGCTGGCCGGCAGCGGCGGCCGTGCCTTCAACCCGTTCGCCGGCCTGACCGGCGGCCAGGCCCGTGGCAGGGCGTTGCGCGGCGAGCGCTTCGATCCGCTGGCCACGCCGGCCGCGGCGGCGCCGGCACCGGTGGCGATGCTGCCGGCCGCCAACGGCGCGCTGCCGCCGCCGGCGGCCACCACCGGGTTCGCGCCGGATCCGCTGCCCACGCGCGGCACCGACCTGCCGCCGCCGGCCGCGCTGCAGGCGGTCGTCCCGCAGGCGCCAGCGCAGCCGGCCCTGGCCCTGCCGGTGCCGGGCACGGCCGTGGCCAGCGCGCCGCAGCCGGCCCTGGCGGCCCCGCCGCGCGCGCAGCGCGCCAGCCTGAACCCGGTGCTGGACGAGCTGCGCGAACTGCAGGGCCAGAACAGCAGCCAGCTGGGCGTGGCCGCGGCCTACCGCAGCCGCGACGGCGAGGCCGGCCTGGGCCGGCTGGACGACCTGCAGGTGCCGCTGCAGGGCCGCTTCGCCGTGGGCGAGGGCAAGCTGCAGGTGGCGGTCACCCCGACCATCCTCGACGCCGGCAGCATGGATGCCGGGTACGGGGTGGCCAGCCGCTTCGGCGGCGGCCCGCAGGCGGCGCTGGCCGGGGCCCTGGCCGCCGACCGCGAGCCGGTGGACAAGCTGGTCGGCTCCAGCCTGTACCAGCTGCTGCTGACCCGCGGCGACACCAACGCCACCCGCAACCTGATCTACGACACCGCGCTGGCCAGCGGCCGCTACCAGGAGCTGTACAACCAGACCGACGGCGCCCTGACCGCGGCCGAGCGCCGCGCCGCGGCGCTGCAGGCGCTGTACCAGGATCCGCTGCCGGCCTACGTGCTCTCGCGCGACCTGGGCAACCTGCCGATCGGCGACATCGCCGCGCAGATCCTCGGCAACGCCACCCTGGCGCGCGGCCTCACCGCCGAGCAGCAGGCGCAGCTGCAGGGGCTGGCGCGCGGTTCCAGCGCGACCCAGACCCCGCTGGCGTTCCAGGACACGCTGTACGCGATGGTCGCCAACGCCGCCAGCGCGCGCCCGGTGGGCGCCCAGGACGCCAGCGGCGCGGGCGTGGCGGTCGCCTACCAACACGGCGGCCTGCGCCTGGACATCGGCAGCACGCCGCTGGGCTTCCGCCAGTCGCAGGTGGTCGGCGGCGTGGCGTACCGCGGCCAGGCCGGCGAGACCGTGAGCTGGGGCGTGGAGACCTCGCGCCGGCCGCTGACCGACAGCCTGCTGTCCTTCGCCGGCGTGGAGGATCCGCGCACCGGCATGCAGTGGGGCGGAGTGACCGCCACCGGCGCCAAGGTCGAGGCGACCATGGACAACGGCCTGCTGGGCACCTATGGCAATTTCGCCTGGCACCGGCTGGAAGGCGAGAACGTGGCCGGCAACGACCGCCAGGAGGCCAGCGTGGGCGTTTACGTGCACGCGCTGGAGACCGACAACCAGTCGCTGACCGCCGGCCTCAACCTCACCGCCATGCGCCACGACCGCAACCTCAGCGGCTTCACCTACGGCCACGGCGGCTACTTCAGCCCGCAGTCGTACTTCGACCTCGGCTTCCCGGCGCACTGGACGGGGCGCAGCGCCAGCCAGCGCCTGGCCTGGCAGGTGGACGCCAGCGTCGGCGTGCAGCACTTCCGGGTCGATCCGGCACCGTACTTCCCGGACGATCCGCAGCTGCAGGCCGCCGCCTACGAGGCCGCCTCGCTAGCCGCGCTGCTGGGCCTGACCCCGCAGTACCTCGAGCCGGTGTACGCGGGCCAGAGCAAGACCGGGGTGTCCTACAACCTCAGCGCGGCGGCGGAATGGCAGCTGTCGCGGCAGCTGTTCCTGGGCGGACGCATGGACCTCAACAACGCCCGCGACTACCAGCAGTTCGGCACCAACCTGTACCTGCGCTTCCTGCTGGACCGCTACGGCGGTTCGCTCGGGCGCCAGCCGCAGCCGCTGCGTTCGCCCTACGCGACCGGCGAATAAGAAAGACCCCGGGGCCGGCCGCCACGGATGGCGGCGGGCACGGGCCGCCGGCTCAGCCGGCGGGCATCGCCAGGACCGTGATCTCCTCGCGGTCGTGGTACAGCTGGCGCGCGCGGATGGTGAGCGGGCGTCCGGCCTGGGCCGCGAACAGGTCCAGGCACAGCCGGGTTTCCTGCCAGCGCTTCTTCATCGGCAGCTTGAGGTTGAACACCGCCTGCCGGCACCAGCCTTCGGCGAACCACTGCGCCATGCGCGCGGCCACCCGGCTGGGCTGCTCGACCATGTCGCACACCATCCAGTCCAGCGGCTGGGCCGGTTTCCAGTGGAAGCCGTCGGCGCGCAGGTGCTCGACCAGGCCGGTGTCCAGCACGTGCTGGCGCAGCGGGCCGTTGTCGACCGAGGTCACGCGCAGGTGGTGGCGGGTGAGTACCCAGGTCCAGCCGCCGGGCGCGGCGCCGAGGTCGGCCGCGGTCATGCCGGGACGCAGCAGGCGCTCGCGCTCGCTTTCGCCCAGCAGGACCAGAAAGGCCTCCTCCAGCTTCAGCGCCGAGCGCGAGGGCGCTTCCGGATGCAGCTTCAGCCGCGGGATGCCCAGCGGCCAGGGCGCGCTGTCGCGCGGGTCGGCCAGGGCCAGCAGCAGGTGGTCGCCGGCCAGGAAGCACACGTGCAGACGCGGCAGGCGCGGGTCTTCCTTCGCGCCGAGCACGCCGGCCTTGCGCAGCGCCGGGCGTAGCGCGTTGCCGAAGCTGCGTGCCAGGCCGGAGAGCGGCTTGCCGGCGTCCGAATCCGGATGCTCGACCCAGGCATCGCCCACGCGCAGGCCCTCCGGCAACGCCGCCAGCAGCGGCGCCAGCCGGTCCTTCGGATCGATCCCGCGCAGCTCGGCCAGCAGGCGCAGCTTCTGCCGCGCGAACACCAGCTCGCGGAACGGCAGGGCGCGCTCCAGCGCGCGCGCGTCGGCCGCGTCGCCGGTGACGAACAGCACGTAGCCGTCGTCGCGGCTGGCGCGGGCGTAGCCGGGGATGCCGGCGGCCGCGGCACGCTCGCCCAGCTCGGCGGCCAGTTCCGGCTCGAAGCCCTGGCGGCAGTAGCCGAGCAGTCCGTTCATCGGGTGGCCTCCGGCATCTGCGTGGATCGCATCAGTACTTGTCGCCGCCGCTCTCGCCGTAGGCGCGCAACACCTCGCGGGCCTGCCCGCGCAGGATGTCGCGCGCCACCGCGATGCCGCGGCGCTCCAGCTCGCCGGTCCAGTCCGCCGGCAGCGGGCCCTCGTCGAACTCGGTCAGTTCCATCACGTCCTCGGCGCGGGCGCCGATCAGCAGGCGGTCGATCCCGGCCCAGATGGTGGCGCCGTAGCACTGGCAGCACGGCTGCGAGGAGGTGGCCAGGGTCACCGGCGAGAGCACGTCGTTGAGGCGCGGGGTCTGCAGCTTCTGCTGCGCCAGCATGTAGGCCATGTTCTCGGCATGCGCCAGCGAGGTGGTGTGCGGCACCACGCGGTTCACGCCGGCCGCGATCACCCGGTGATCCGGCCCGAACACCACCGCGCCGAACGGACCGCCGCTGCGCGCCTGGACGTTGCGGCGCGACAGCTCGATCGCCAGCGCCACCTTGTCCTCGTCCGTGGCATAGACGGCGGCCGGATCGACGGCCTCGTGGATCCAGACCGGGAGGGTGAGGTGGACCTGGGCGTGCAGCATGGTGTTCCTGGGAAGTACGGGGGAATCGTGCAGTGTATCGGCCGCCCCCGGCCGCGGCTAACCGGCGTGCGCGGGCGCCTGCGCCGGTGCGTGCAGCGCCGCGCACCACAGCACCCCGCCCAGCAGGCAGGCGATGGCCGCGATTTCCAGCAGCCCGGGCAGGCGCCATTCCCACAGGAAGCCGTAGAGCAGGGCGAACAGGGTTTCGAACACGATCATCTGCCCGGCCAGGCTCAGTGGCAGGCGGCGGCTGGCCGCGTTCCAGAACGCGTTGCCGACCACCGAGGCGAACAGGGCCAGCGCGGAGGAGATTCCCAGCAGGCGCAGCCAGGCGCCCGGCTCGTGCGCGGATGCATCCCACAGCAGCGCCAGCGGCGCCAGCAGCAGGGCCAGGCCGCCGGTGGCCACGCCGGTCAGCAGCGACCAGTCGCGGCTGGAGATGTCCGGACGCCGCTCCAGCCAGCGTGCGTTGCCGACCGAGTACGCCGACCACGACACCAGCGCGCCGACCGCGCAGGCCAGCCCGCCGATGCTGCTGGCGGCATCGCTGCTGAGCCCGCGTCCGGCGCGCACCGCATCGACGGCCACCAGGGCCATGCCCAGCACCGACAGCACGCAGGGGCCGGCCAGCGCGCGCAGGCGCGGGCCGCTCGCATGGTGGCGGCGCACGCCGGCCACGGTGACCACCACCGGCACCAGGCCCACGATCAGCGCGGTCGCGGCGCCGCCGGCGGCGTGGATGGCGCTGGCCAGCAGCACGAAATAGAGGAGGTTGCCCAGCAGGCTCAGCGCGACCAGCGCGCGCCATTCCGCCTTGCCCAGCGGCGCGGTGGCGTGGCGCCATCGCGGTACGAGCAGGGCCAGGGCGAGCACGCCGTAGGCCAGGTAGCGCGCCACCGACTGCTGCAGCGCGCCGAAGTCCGGCAGCAGCTGCGGCGCCAGGAACACCAGGCCCCACAGCGCGCCGGCGGCCACGCCGCTGGCCACGCCCCCGGCCAGGCCCGGGGGCGTGCGCGGATGGGGGGCAGGTGGCGACATCGCGGATCGGGCGTGGCCGGCCGCGGCCGGCCACGCGACGGGTCAGGGGTGGGTCAGCCGGCCCAGGTGTCGCGCAGGGTCACGCTGCGGTTGAACACCGGCGCGTCGGCGCGGTGGTCGTAGCGGTCGGCGACGAAGTAGCCGGTGCGCTCGAACTGGAACGACTGCTCCGGCGCAGCCCCGGCGGCGGCCGGTTCCACCCAGCCGCGGACGATCTTCTTCGAGTCCGGGTTGAGGTGGTCGCGGTAGGTCTTGCCGTCGGATTCGTCGTCCGGCTTCTCGACCAGGAACAGGCGGTCGTACAGGCGGATCTCCGCGGCCACGGCATGCCTGGCCGAGACCCAGTGGATGGTGCCCTTGACCTTGCGATTGGCGCCTTCCATGCCCGGGCGCGATTCCGGGTCCAGCCAGCCGCGCAGCTCGATCACGTTGCCCGCCTCGTCCTTGACCACTTCGTCGATGCGCACGATGCCGGCGCCGCGCAGGCGGGCCTCGCCGCCGGGGACCAGGCGCTTCCAGCCCTTGGGCGGGACCTCGGCGAAGTCCTCGCGCTCGATCCACAGCTCGCGCGAGAACGGCACCTGGCGCTGGCCCAGCGCCTCGTCCTTCGGGTGGTTCGGGAAGCTGAGCGACTCCTCGTGGTCTTCCGCCAGGTTGGTCAGCACCAGCTTCAGCGGGTCGATCACCGCCATGCGCCGCGGCGCGGTGGCGTCCAGGTCCTCGCGCAGGCAGCCTTCGAGCACCGAGAAGTCGATCACCGAGTTCTGCTTGGAGATGCCGACGCGGTCCACCAGCAGGCGCAGCGCGGCCGGGGTGTACCCGCGCCGGCGCAGTCCCTGCAGGGTGTACATGCGCGGGTCGTCCCAGCCGTCGACCAGGCCTTCGGCGACCAGCTGGGTCAGCTTGCGCTTGCTCATCACCGTGTAGTTGATGTTCAGGCGCGAGAACTCGATCTGGCGCGGCTTGGCGGCCTCGATCGGCAGGCCCTTGGCCTTCAGCGGCTCCAGCAGCTCCGGGTGCCCGGCCAGGTCGACGTTGTCCACGCACCAGTCGTACAGCGGACGGTGGTCCTCGAACTCCAGGGTGCACAGGGAGTGGGTGATGCCCTCGATGGCGTCGCCCAGGGAATGGGCGAAGTCGTACATCGGGTAGATCGGCCAGGCGTTGCCGGTGTTCTGGTGTTCGACGTGCTTGATCCGGTACAGCGCCGGGTCGCGCATGTTGATGTTGCCGCTGGCCATGTCGATCCTGGCGCGCAGGGTGCGGCTGCCGTCCGGGAACTCGCCGGCGCGCATGCGCCGGAACAGGTCCAGGTTCTCCTCGACGCTGCGGTTGCGGTACGGCGACTCGCGGCCCGGCTCGGTCAGGGTGCCGCGGTAGGCGCGCACTTCCTCCGGCGACAGGTCGCAGACGTAGGCCTTGCCGTCCTTGATCAGCTTCTCCGCGGCCAGGTAGTAGACCTCGAAGTAGTCCGAGGCATGGCGCAGGCTGGCCCATTCGAAGCCCAGCCAGCGCACGTCGTCCTGGATGGCACGCACGAACTCGGGGTCTTCCTTGGCCGGGTTGGTGTCGTCGAAGCGCAGGTTGCAGCGCCCGCCGAACTCGGCGGCGATGCCGAAGTCCAGGCAGATCGCCTTGGCATGGCCGATGTGCAGGTAGCCGTTGGGCTCGGGCGGGAAGCGGGTCTTGATCGCGGTGTGCTTGCCGCTGGCCAGGTCCTCGCGGACGATCTGGCGGATGAAGTCGCGCTTCTCGGGAACGGCTTCGGTGGCGGGCGTGGTGGCTTCGGACATCGTGGCGGGGGCTGCGAAGGCAAACCGCAAGTTTAGCCGAGCACCGCGGTCCCCGGGCCGCGGTGCCGCGGCCGTTCAGGGCCGCCGGACCGGCCGGGCGTATGCTCGGGGCCAGCCCATCCCCCGGGAGCCCCCATGCAGGTCGCCTACCGCGCCCATAACCTGATCGACGCCCACCTGGCCCGGCACGTGCTGGAGGACGCCGGGATCCCGGCCTTCGTCTTCGGCGAGAACCTGCTGGGCGCGGCCGGGGAGCTGCCCCTGTTCGGGGTGCTGCGGGTATGCGTGCCCGACTCCTCGCTGCCCCTGGCCGATGCAGCGTTGCGCGCCGCCGGCTTGCGGGCCGACCCGGAGGACCCCATCCCGGAGGCCGACCCCGGCCTGCTGCCGGCCTGAAGGAGACCCCATGAGCCTGGAATCCCTGCTTGGCATCGGTGCCTGGAAGCAACGCATGCCGCGCCCGGAGGACCTGCTGCCGGGCCGCCCGGACCCGCTGCCGTTGCACAACGTCCACCACGTCCACGGCCGCCCGCTGCGCGGCGAATTCCCCGGCATGGAGCAGGTGGAGTTCGGCATGGGCTGCTTCTGGGGCGCCGAGCGCAAGTTCTGGCAGGTGCCGGGGGTGTTCACCACCGCGGTCGGCTATGCCGGCGGCGGCACGCCCAACCCCACCTACGAGGAGGTCTGCTCCGGCCGCACCGGGCATGCCGAGGTGGTGCGGGTGGTCTACGACCCGGCCCGGGTGGACTTCGCCAACTTGCTGAAGCTGTTCTGGGAAAGCCACGACCCGACCCAGGGCATGCGCCAGGGCAACGACGTCGGCACCCAGTACCGCTCGGCCATCCACAGCCATACCGCCGCCCAGCACGCGGCGGCGCAGGCCAGCCTCGAGGCCTACCAGGCGTCGCTGGCGGCAGCCGGCTATCCGCCGGTCACCACCGAGCTGCTGTACCCGGCGCCGCCGTTCTACTACGCCGAGGACCTGCACCAGCAGTACCTGTCCAAGAACCCGAACGGTTATTGCGGGCTGGGCGGGACGGGAGTGTCCTGCCCGATCTGAGCGGTGCCGCCCGCGGACGACGGCAAGCGCGGGCAGCCGGCTTGGGAGGGGCTGCCGTTCCGGGCGGGCATGGGCATGGCGCGGCGTCCAGGCGCGGCTCCGACCGGCCGTGCCTCCGTGGCGCCACCGCGGTCGTGCAGCCCGATGCACCCAAGGAAAAAGGCCGCCCTGGGGCGGCCTTTCCGGTTCGGGCCGGGGGCGGCAGGGCCGCCGTGGGGATCAGGCGCCCAGGCGGGCGCCGATGTCGGCGCGCAGGGCGTCCAGGTCCTTGGCGAAGGCGGCGATGCCTTCGGCCAGCTTCTCCGAGGCCATGGCATCGGCGGCCAGGTCGGCGGCGAAGCTCTCGGCGGTGACCGGGGCCACGGCGCGGTCCTCGCGCGGCAGCGGCGACAGCTTGCGCTCCACCACGCCGGTGGAACTGGCCAGCTGCTCGAGCAGGTCCGGCGAGATGGTCAGGCGGTCGCAGCCGGCCAGGGCCAGCACCTGGTCCACCGAGCGGAACGAGGCGCCCATCACCACGGTGGCGTGGCCGCGCTTCTTGAACTCGTTGTACACGCCGCGCACGAACTTCACGCCCGGGTCCTCGTCGATGCTCGCCGGCACCTGGCCGCGGGCCTTGTACCAGTCGAGGATGCGGCCGACGAAGGGCGAGATCAGGAACGCGCCGGCCTCGGCGCAGGCCAGGGCCTGGGTCGGGTTGAAGATCAGGGTCAGGTTGCAGTCGATGCCCTCGGCCTGCAGCTGGCGCGCGGCCTCCACGCCTTCCCAGGTGGCGGCGACCTTGATCAGCACCTTCTCGCGCGGGATGCCGCGCTCGGCATACATCTGGATGAACTTGCGCGCCTTGGCCACGGTGGCGGCGGTGTCGTGCGCCAGGTCGGCGTCGACCTCGGTCGAGACCCGGCCCGGGATCAGCTCGCTGAGCATCGCGCCCACGCCCACGGTCAGGCGGTCGGCGACCTCGTCGACCACGGCCTTGCCGGGCGCGCCCTGGGCGCGGGCCCATTCCAGCTCGCGCTCGATCAGCCCGGCGTAGACCGGCAGGTCCAGGGCCTTCTTCACCAGGGTGGGGTTGGTGGTGCAGTCCACCGGCTTGAGCCGGGCGATGGCGTCGTAGTCGCCGGTGTCGGCCACCACCACGGACAGTTCGCGCAGCTGCTGCAGGCGGGACGGGGAAGAGGTGTCGGTGCTGGTCATGTCGTTTCCTGGGATCGGGCAACGGTTGTGCCGCTCCTCCGCGGGGCGGGGATGGGCGGGTACACCCCGATTATGCGATGCTGTGGATGGTAGCGGTACCAACACGCTGCGTCCCATTCTCCGGCGTATGTGACATGCGCCGGGAAATCCTTGCCCCATGCGTATTTGCGCCATTGACAGCGCTGCCGTCGGGTGCGCCCTTTGTGATAGTTTTCCCTGCCTTTTCGGAAGCCCCTGCCAAGATGACCGACCGCCTGCGCCGCACCAAGATCCTTGCCACCCTCGGACCGGCCACCGACCCGCCGGGGGTCCTCGAGGCGCTGTTCCGCGCGGGCGTCAACGTCGTGCGGCTGAACTTCTCCCACGGCGATCCCTCCGGCCAGGCCAAGCGCGCCGCCGAGGTCCGCATCGCCGCGCAGAAGGTCGGCGCCGAGGTCGGCATCCTGGCCGACCTGCCGGGTCCGAAGATCCGCATCGAGCGCTTCGCCACCGGCAAGGTCAACCTCAAGGCCGGCGACCGCTTCGATCTGGTGGCCGAGGCCGACTTCCCGGCCGGCGACGCCACCCAGGTCGGCGTCAGCTACCTGGGCCTGCCCGGCGACGTGAAGCCCGGCGACGTGCTGCTGCTGGACGACGGCCTGATGCAGCTGCGCGTGGAGCAGGTGCAGGGCACCCGCATCGTCTGCACGGTGCTCAACGACGGCGTGCTGTCCGACCGCAAGGGCCTGAACAAGCAGGGTGGCGGCCTGTCCCTGGGCGCGCTGACCGACCGCGACCGCGAGCTGATCGGCGTGGCCGCCAAGATCGGCGTGGACTTCATCGCCGTGTCCTTCTGCCGCAACGCCGAGGACATGAACGAGGCCCGCCGCATCGCCCGCGAGCACGGCTCCGACGCGGCGCTGGTGTCCAAGATCGAGCGCACCGAGGCGATCGAGAACCTGGCCGAGATCATCGAGGCCTCCGACGTGGTCATGGTCGCCCGCGGCGACCTGGGCGTGGAGATCGGCGACGCCGAGCTGCCGGGCCTGCAGAAGAAGATCATCCGCGAGTCGCTGGCGCGCAACCGCGTGGTGATCACCGCCACCCAGATGCTGCAGTCGATGGTCGAGAGCCCGATCCCGACCCGCGCCGAGGTGCTGGACGTGGCCAACGCGGTGATCGACGGCACCGACGCGGTGATGCTGTCGGCCGAGACCGCCGCCGGTGCCTACCCGGTCAAGGCGGTGGAGGCGATGGCCCGGATCTGCCTGGGCGCCGAGCGCCAGTTCCAGACCGAGACCGACTTCAGCAAGGCCCAGCGCAACCTGGAGCGCGCCGACCAGGCCATCGCCATGGCCACCATGTTCCTGTCCGAGCACATCGGCGTGCGCGCGATCGTGGCCATGACCGAGTCCGGCGGCACCCCGCGCTACCTGTCGCGCTTCCGCGCCAAGGCCCCGATCTACGCCATCACCCGCCACGACGGCGCGCGCCGGCGCATGGCGCTGATGCGCGACGTGTTCCCGATCAACTTCGACAGCCGCGGCCTGACCCCGCGCGAGGCCGCGCGCGGCAGCATCCGCGTGCTGGTCGACGCCGGCATGCTGGCCGGCGGCGACCGCGTGGTGTTCACCTCCGGCGAGCACATGGAAACCCACGGCGCGACCAATACCCTGCGCCTGCTGGAAGTCGGGCCCGACGGCCGCGCCAGCGGCCTGGGCGACCTGTAAGGGTCGGCCGGAACCTGTCGCGACGGACGGGCGCCTGCGGGCGCCCGTCCTGTTTGCGGGCCTTGCCGGCGCGCCGGGCTGCACGGGGCGTGGCGAGGGCGGCGGCTATACTTCACGGCCCCCGTCCCCCGCGCAGGACCCCCCATGAGCATCGAACAGCTGGCCGAAACCGCGCAGGCGCTCGTCGCCCCGGGCAAGGGCATCATCGCCATCGACGAGTCCACCGCGACCATCGGCAAGCGCTTCGCCGCGGTCGGGATCGACAACAGCGGGGAGAACCGCCGCGCCTACCGCGAGCTGCTGCTCACCACGCCGAAGCTGTCCGAGCACATCTCCGGCGCGATCCTGTACGACGAGACCATCCGCCAGGCCACCGGCGACGGCGTGCCGTTCCCGCAGTACATGGCCGGGCAGGGCATCCTGCCGGGCATCAAGGTCGACAAGGGCACCGTGCCGCTGGCCGGCTACCCCGGCGAGCTGGTGACCGAGGGCCTGGACGGCCTGCGCGAGCGCCTGCAGGAGTACTACCGGCTGGGCGCGCGTTTCGCCAAGTGGCGCGCGGTGATCACCATCGGCGAGGACATCCCCACCGGCACCTGCATCGACGTCAACGCCCACGCCCTGGCGCGCTATGCGGCGCTGTGCCAGGAGCAGGGCCTGGTGCCGGTGGTCGAGCCGGAGGTGCTGATGGACGGCGGCCACGACATCGAGACCTGCTACGAGGTCACCGAGGCCGTGCTGCGCTCCCTGTTCGGCTCGCTGTACGACCAGAACGTGCTGCTGGAAGGCACGATCCTGAAGGCCTCGATGGTCATTTCCGGCAAGGACTGCCCGGAGCAGGCCGACGTGCAGGAAGTGGCCGAGTCCACCCTGATGTGCCTGAAGACCACGGTGCCGGCGATCCTGCCGGGCATCGTGTTCCTGTCCGGCGGCCAGGACGACGAGCGCGCCACCGCGCACCTGGACGCGATGAACCGGCTTGGCCCCAACCCGTGGACCCTCAGCTTCTCCTACGGCCGGGCCATGCAGCAGGCCGCGCTGCAGCTGTGGGCGCGGGACATGGAGAACAACCTGCGCAAGGCCCAGGACCTGGTCTACGCCAGGGCCAGGGCCAATGGCCTGGCCGCGCTGGGGCAGTGGCAGGGCGACTGAGCCGCCCGCCCCGCGGTGCACCCGGGAACGCCGGCCATGGGCCGGCGTTTTCCCGCTTGGCGGGCGGGTGGCGGCTTACTCGGTGTGCAGCTCGCCGCCGGGCTTGAACACCCAGGTGCGGGTGACGTGCAGCACGTCGACCCCGTCATTGGTGTCCGGCAGCGGCGGGAACGGTTCGGCCAGGCGCACGATGCGCTCGGCCGAGGCGTCCAGCAGCGGGGTGCCGCTGGAGCGCAGGATGCGGGTGCTTTCCACCGTGCCGTCGCGGCGCACGCCGACGCTGATCACCACCTGGCCGCCGAGGCGGCGGCGCCGGGCCTCGTCCGGGTAGTTGAGGTTGCCGATGCGCTCGGCGCGGTCCACCCAGGCGCGCAGGTAGTTGGCGTAGGCGTACTCGCGGGTGCTGGCGGAGACGAACTTGCGGGTCGGGCGCTTGGCGTACAGCTCCGAGCGCAGGTAGACCTCGGCCGCCAGCCGCGCCATCTCCGCGTCGCGCGCGGCCTTGGCCGGGCTGACCGGGTGCAGGGTATCGGCCTGCTCGCGCGGCTGCGGCTCGGGCACCGCGTCCTCGCCGCGGCGGCTGGCCACCACCCGGGCCTGGGTCTCCGGGGCCGGCGCCGGGTCCTGGCGCTGCTGCGGCAGCGGCGCCTCGCCCGGCTCGGCCCGTGGCACCGCGCCGGCCTGGCTGTCGCGCGGGCGCTGCGCACGGTCGTGCTCGCCGCCACCACGGTTGTTGGCCTGGGCCAGGAAGTCGGCCTGTTCCGGGGTCAGCTCGGTGCTGGTGTTGCTGAAGATCACGTCCAGGGTCGGCACCAGCGGGGCCTCGCCGCGGAAGGCGAAGCCCAGGCCCAGGATCAGGATCCCGTGGACCAGCGCCGACAGCACCAGGGTGGCGCTCAGGCGCTGCCGCTCCCCGATCCGCGGCGGTGCCACCTGGGCCGTGCTCATGCCGCCGGCCCGGCCTCGATGGCGTCGAACAGCAGCCCGGCGATGTTCAGGCCGAACTGCGCGTCCAGCTCGCGCACGCAGGTGGGGCTGGTGACGTTGACCTCGGTCAGGTAGTCGCCGATCACGTCCAGGCCGACGAAGCGCATGCCGCGGCGGCGCATCTCCGGGCCGACCTGGGCGGCGATCCAGCGGTCGCGCTCGGACAGCGGGCGGCCCACGCCGCGGCCGCCGGCGGCCAGGTTGCCGCGGAACTCGTCGCCCTGCGGGATCCGCGCCAGGCAATAGTCCACCGGCACCCCGTCGATCAGCAGGATGCGCTTGTCGCCGTCGGTGATCTCCGGGATGTAGCGCTGGGCCAGGGCCAGCTTGCGCCCGCCCTCGGTCAGCGTCTCCAGGATCACGTTCAGGTTGGGATCGCCGGCCTGGCTGAGGAAGATCGAGCGCCCGCCCATGCCGTCCAGCGGCTTGAGCACCACCCGGCCGTGTTCGGCGGCGAAGGCCTTCAGCGCGGCCGGGTCGCGGCTGATCCGGGTCGGCGGGCAGCACTGCGGGAACAGCTGGGCGGCAAGCTTCTCGTTGAAGTCGCGCAGGCCCTGCGGGTTGTTCACCACCTCCGCCCCGGCCGCCCGGGCGATGTCCAGGATGTGGGTGTCATAGAGGTACTCGCCGTCGAACGGCGGGTCCTTGCGCATCAGCACCACCTGGCCGGGGCCGAATGCCAGCTCGGCGTAATCGCCCAGCTCGTACCAGCCGGCCTTGTCGTCGCGCACCCGCAGCGGGGCGGCGGTGGCCACGGCGCGGCCGTCGCGCAGGCCCAGCCCGCCGGGGCGGACGTAGTGCAGGCGGTGGCCGCGCCGCTGCGCCTCCAGGAGCATGGCGAAGGTGGTGTCCTTGGCGATCTTGATCGACCCGATCGGGTCCATCACCACGACGACGTCCAGGGGCATTGGGGCGGGCCGCACACGTAGGGAAGGCAGGCCGGTGATGTTAGCCCATCGTCCGCGGCCGCGACCGGCCCGGGCGGCCCCGGCCCGCGCGGCGTGCCGGCGGTCGCGCCGCGCCGGTGACGCAGGTGCACAAACCCACGCCGGGCTTGACAGGTTTTCCCGGTACTGGGATATAGACACCCAAGCAGCGGTGCCGGGAATGAAGAAGCGCCGCGCGCAAGGGGAACCAGGGTAATGACTGACAACACGGCCCCAGCCGGGGCATTGGGTGGCCTGCGGGTACTGGTCATCGACGACTCAAAGACCATCCGCCGCACCGCCGAGACCCTGCTCAAGCGCGAGGGCTGCGAGGTGGTCACGGCCAGCGACGGCTTCGAGGCGCTGGCCAAGATCGCCGACCAGCAGCCGCAGATCATCTTCGTCGACATCATGATGCCGCGGCTCGACGGCTATCAGACCTGCGCGCTGATCAAGGGCAACCAGAAGTTCAAGTCGACGCCGGTCATCATGCTGTCCTCCAAGGACGGCCTGTTCGACAAGGCGCGCGGCCGCATCGTCGGCTCCGAGCAATACCTCACCAAGCCATTCACGCGGGAAGAACTGCTCGGGGCAATCCGTACGTACGTCAACGCCTGACCGGGGGGCAGGCAAAACATGGCTCGAATCCTGCTGATCGAAGATTCGCCGACCGATCGTGCCGTCTTCACCCAGTGGCTGGAGCGCGGCGGACACCAGGTCCTGTTCGCGACCAACGCCGAGGACGGACTTGAACTGGCACGCAAGCAGCTGCCCGACCTCGTCCTGATGGACGTGGTGCTTCCGGGCATGAGTGGTTTCCAGGCCACCCGCGCGCTCAGCCGCGACGAGGCCACCAGCAAGATCCCGGTGCTGATCGTCAGCACCAAGAGCATGGAGACCGACCGCGCCTGGGCCATGCGCCAGGGCGCGGTGGACTACGTGGTCAAGCCGCCGCGCGAAGAGGACCTGATGGCGCGCATCAACCAGCTGGTGGGCGCGGCCTGATGCGCACTCCGTTCGACATCCTTTCCGACTACGAGCGCCGCAGCCTGGCGCACGCGGTGCAGCTGCCGGCGCGCGAGCTGGGCCCGGAGACCTGGCGCGGCGTCGGCTACCGCATCGGCCGGCAGCGGCTGGTGTCGCAGTTCGGCGAGGTGGTCGAGATCATGCCGATGCCGCCGGTGACGCCCGTCCCCGGCGCGCAGCCGTGGCTGCTGGGCATCGGCAACCTGCGCGGCAACCTGTTCCCGGTCATCGACCTGAAGCTGTTCCTGGAAGGCGAGCGCACCGTCCTGCACGAGGGCCAGCGCGTGCTGGTCATGCGCCAGCAGGGCGGCGACGTGGCGCTGACCATCGACGAGCTGTACGGCCAGCGCGCCTTCAGCGAGGACCAGGCAATCGACCCGGCGCCGCTGGCCCGCGGCCGCTACGCCCACTTCGTCGAGCGCGCGTTCCACAGCGAGGGCGCGGACTGGGCGGTGTTCTCCCTGTCCAGGCTGGCCCGTACCCCTGAATTCAGGCAGGCCGCGGCGTGAGCGGCGGCCCCTCCAAGAATCCGATCGAGGCAATACGCGAATGAGCACTGCACCGGAATCCCCGAAGACCAGCCGCCTGGGTGGCGTGAGCACCGGGTTCTGGCTGGTCCTGCTGGTGCTGTCGGTGGTGGTGTTCGCCACCAACACCGGTGTGGCGACCTACCAGGGCAGCCGGCTGGCCGGCGCCAGCACCGGCGCGGCCGACCTGCAGGTGCTCTCGCAGCAGCTTGCCAACCAGGGCCGCGACGCGGTCGGCGGCAACGCCGAGGCGTTCACCGCCTTCCGCCAGACCCGCACCCGCATCGTCAGCACGGTGAGCGGGCTGCAGCAGCGCTTCGGCGGCGAGCCGGGCGTGGCCGCGCCGCTGCAGCAGCTGGGCCGCACCTGGAACCCGCTGGCCCAGCAATCGGCGCAGATCCTTGAGTCCGAGGAGGCGGTGCTGGCCCTGGCCGGCAACGCCGACCGCTTCGTCGGCCGCGTGCCGCAGCTGCAGGCGCAGCTGAACGAGGTGGTGCGCGCGATGACCGCCGGCGGCGCGCCCGCCGCGCAGGTGTTCAATGCCCTGCAGCAGGTCGTGGTCGCCGGCACCATGGCCCGCCGCGTCACCGAGATCCGCGCCGGCGGTCCCGGCGCCAGCGCCGCCGGCGACGCCCTGGCCCGCGACGCGGTGGTGTTCACCCAGGTGCTGACCGGCCTGATGGAGGGCAACGAGGAACTGGGCATCGCCCAGGTCCGCAACCCCGCCGCCCAGGCCGCCCTGCAGCAGTCGCAGGAACAGTGGAACGAGATGCGCAAGGACGTCGAGGCGATCCTGGCCAGCTCGCGCAACCTGTTCGCCGCGCAGACCGCGGCCGCCAGCCTGGTGGCCGGCTCGTCGCAGATGCTGGAGGACAGCAAGCGCGTGTTCGAGGCGTTCGCCGCCTTCGGTTCGGCCCGCGACACCCGCGTGTTCCCGAACTTCTGGATCGGCGTGGTTTCCGGCGTGCTGGCGCTGCTGTCGCTGATCGGCTTCGTGTGGAGCTCGGTGCGCAACCGCCAGCGCGAGCAGGAGCTGCGCTACCAGGCCCAGGTGGAGTTCAACAGCCGCAACCAGCAGGCGATCATGCGGCTGCTGGACGAAATCAGCTCGCTGGGTGAAGGCGACCTGACGGTGAAGGCCTCGGTGACCGAGGACATGACCGGCGCGATCGCGGACGCGATCAACTACGCGGTGGACGAGCTGCGCAACCTGGTGACCACGATCAACGACACCTCGGTGCAGGTCGCGGCCGCGTCCCAGGAGACCCAGGCCACCGCGCTGCAGCTGGCCGAGGCGTCCAACCACCAGGCCGAGCAGATCAACGCCGCCTCCCAGCGCATCGCCGAAATCGCGGCCAGCATCGAGCAGGTGTCGCGCAACTCCACCGAATCGGCGGAAGTGGCGCAGCGCTCGGTGGTCATCGCGGCCGAGGGCGCCGGCGTGGTGCGCGAGACCATCAACGGCATGGACCAGATCCGCGACCAGATCCAGGAGACCTCCAAGCGCATCAAGCGCCTGGGCGAGTCGTCCCAGGAGATCGGCTCGATCGTGGAACTGATCAACGACATTTCCGAGCAGACCAACATCCTGGCGCTCAACGCGGCCGTGCAGGCGGCGGCGGCGGGCGAGACGGGCCGCGGCTTCGCGGTGGTGGCGGACGAAGTGCAGCGCCTGGCGGAACGCACCTCCAACGCGACCCGGCGAATCGAAGGCCTGGTCCAGGCGATCCAGGCCGACACCAACGAGGCGGTCAGCTCGATGGAGCAGACCACCGCCGAGGTGGTGTCCGGTGCCCGCCTGGCCGAGGACGCCGGTACCGCGCTGACCGAGATCGAGCGCGTGTCCAACGCCCTGAACGAGCTGATCAAGAACATCTCGGTCGCCGCCCAGCAGCAGGCCGGCGCGGCCGCCGACATCACCAAGACCATGGAAGTGGTCCGCCAGATTTCCGCCCAGACTTCGCGGGGCGCGGGCCAGACGGCCGAATCGATCGGACACCTGGCGCAGCTGGCTGCCGACCTGCGCCGCTCGGTCGCCGACTTCAAGCTGCCTGGCTGATCAGATGGGCCTGACGGGGGATGATGGAATGAAGATGGCCCGGTATCCGCGCCTTGGCTGCCCGGCGGCATGGGGGCAGGCATGAGTGCGCTGCGCGACGCGATGAGCCACGCCGTACTCGGCTGGGTCAAGCCCGAGCTGGACGAGACCCTGCGCCAGGCGCGCGGGGAGATCGAGGCGTTCGTCGAGAACCCCTCCGACAGCAGCCGCATGCGCTTCTGCGCCGGCTACCTGCACCAGGTGCAGGGCACGCTGCGGATGGTCGAGCTGTACGCCCCGGCGATGGTCGCCGAGGAGATGGAGCTGCTGGCCCAGGCCCTGCAGCAGGGCGCGGCCAACGACCGCGACGAGGCCTGCGCCACCCTGATGCGCGGCACCGTGCTGCTGCCCGACTACCTGGAGCGCCTGCAGAACGGCCATCGCGACATCCCGATCGTGCTGCTGCCGCTGCTCAACGACATCCGCGCCGCGCGCGGTGCCGCCGGACTCAACGAGAGCGTGCTGTTCGCCCCGGACCTGAGCGCGCCGCTGCCGGCGCAGCTGCCGGCGCCCTCCGCGCTGCCGTGGGCGCAGCGCCAGGACCTGGTCGCCGCCGCCCTGCGCCGTTTCCAGGAAGCGATGCTGGCGTGGCCGGAGAACGGCGCCCCCGGCGACACCGCGATGCTGGCCGAGGCGACCGCCGAACTGCTGCGCAACGCCAGCCACGAGACCACCCGGCGCATGCTGTGGGTGCTGTCCTCGGTGACCGCCGCGCTGCGCGACGGCGCCCTGGCCGGCAACGAGAACCTGCGCGGCGCCTTCGCCGCCGCGCTGCGCGCGTTGCAGCAGGCCAGCGAGAACGAGGCCCTGCCGGCCGCCTCGCGCGGCGTGTCGACCCAGGAGCCGACCCGCCAGCTGCTGTACGCGGTCGCCTACGCGCGCACGCCGCACCCGGCGCTGGATGAACTGCGCCGCGCGTTCGACCTGGACGCGCAGATGCCCAGCGAGGCCGAGCTGGACCACGCCCGCGGCAGCCTGGCCGGCCGCAACCGCGACCTGCTCAACACCGTCGGCGGGGTGGTCAAGGAGGAATTGCTGCGGGTGAAGGACGCGCTGGACCTGCACCTGCGCACCGGCGGCGACGTCGCCGCGCTGCAGCCGCAGGCCGCCGACCTGACCCGGGTGGCCGACACCCTGGGCATGCTCGGCCTGGGCGTGGCCCGCGACGTGGTGCTGCAGCAGCGCGACGCGCTGCAGGCCATCGCCGCCGGCAACGCGCCGGCGAGCGAGGGCGCGCTGCTGGACATCGCCGGCGCGCTGCTCTACGTGGACGCCACCCTCGACGACCAGGTTGCCAGCCTGGGCGCGGGCGAGGAGGGCGCGGAGGACGCCGCCGCGGCCGAGGCCCGGCGCACGGTGGAGGTGCTGGCGCACGAGGCGCTGGCCAACTTCGCCGCCGCGCGCGAGGACTTCGTCGCCTTCATCGAGACCAACTGGGACCATGCCCGGCTGGAATCGGTGCCGCGCCTGCTGGAGGAAGTGGCCGGCGCGCTGCGCATGCTCGAGCTGGGCGAACCGGCCGATTACCTGGAAGGCGTGCGCCGCTACATCCTGACCGAGCTGATCGGGCGCCGGCGCGTGCCCAGCGGCCGCCAGCTGGACACCCTGGCCGACGCCATGGCCAGCCTGGAGTACTACCTGGAGGCGCTGCGCGACCGCCGGCCCAACCGCGCCGAGATCCTGGAGATCGCGCGCAGCAGCCTGGAAAGCCTGAACTACTGGCCGCTGCCGGACGCCCACGCCGCCGAGGCCCCCGCGGCCGCGGCGCCGGCGAGCACCCCGGCCGCCGCCGTGCCGCCGCCGCTGCCCGCCCCGGAACCGGTTGCCGCCGCGCCGCAGGCGCCGGCCGCGCCGGCCGGCCTGGACTGGGATTCGGTCGAACTGTCGCCGGCCCCGGTCGCCGCACCGGAACCGGCCGATATCGCCGGTCCGGTCCGCGAAGTGCTGGAAGCTCCGGCGCTGGAGGTCGAACTGCCGCCGGTGGTGCCGCAGCCGCCGGCGATCCCGTCGCTGGGCGACGCTCCGCGCTTCGTCTACGACCCGGTGTCCGGCGAATACATTGCCGAAGCCGCCGCCGCTGCCCCGGATGCCGGTACCGCCGCGGTGCCGCCGCCGCTGCCGGCCGACGAGGAGCCGGTGTTCGTCGCCAGCGCGTCCGAATCCGCACCGGCCCCGACCGCCCCGGTTCCACCGCCGCTGCCGGAAGCGCCCGCCGTGGTGCCGCCGGTCGCCCCGGCCGAGCCTGCCGCGGCCAGCCATGGCCAGTGGCTGGACCTGACCGTGCACATCCGTCCGCGCGTGCCGGCCGAGCCGCCGGCCGCCGAAGCCGCGCCGCCGGCGAGCGCGCCGGCCGCCCCGGCCGCTCCGGCCGCTCCGGCTCCCGCCAGTGGCGAGGCCGCTCCGGCCGCCGGGTCCGTCGATCCGCTGCTGGCCGAGATGGCCGCCGCCGCCGCGGCGATCCCGCCGGCCTCGGTCGGTGCCGCCCCGGCCGTGCCGCCGGCGCCGCCGGGGGTCGTGCCGGCCGCACCGGCACCTGCCGCCACCCGCAACGGCGGCTTCGACGACAACCAGGACATCGACGCCGACATCCGCGAAGTCTTCCTGGAGGAGTTCGAGGAAGAGCGCGGCAACCTCGCGCGCCTGCTGCCGCTGTGGCTGCGCGCGCCGGACGACCTGGAACGCCTGCGTCCGATCCGCCGCGTGTTCCACACGCTCAAGGGCAGTGGCCGCCTGGTCGGCGCCAGTGCCCTGGGCGAGTTCGCCTGGAAGATCGAGAGCATGCTCAACCGCGTGCTCGACGGCACCCGTCCGGCCAGCCCGGCGGTGGTCGCGATGGTGCAGCAGGCCACCGAGGTGCTGCCGCAGTTCGATGCCGCGCTGCGCGGCACCGGCGCGCTTGCCCTGGACCTGCACGCGATCGAGTCGGTGGCCGAGCGCATCGCCGCCGGCGAGGAAGCGTTCTACTCGATGCCGGCGCCGCCGGCGGCCGTGGCCGCCGTGGTGGACGAAGGCACCCCGGCCTCGGTCGACAGCGTGCTGCGCGAGATCCTCGAGACCGAGGTCGCCACCCACCTGGAGACGGTGGACGCGTGGATTGCCGCCGCGCGCCAGGCGCCGCAGGCGGTCAACGATCCGCTGCTGCGCGCCATGCACACCATGAACGGCGCGTTCGCGATGACCGACGTGCCGGAGATCACCGCGGTCACCGACGCGGCCGAGACCTACATCAAGCGCGGCATCGCCGCCGGCCACGTGCCTTCCGCGGAGGAAGTGCAGACCCTGGCCGACACCGCGGCCACGATCCGCGCCTGCATCCAGGCGCTGCAGGCCGAGTCGCCGCGTATCCCCAGCTATGCCGCGCTGGCCGCGCGCCTGCGGGCGATGGCCGACACCCTGCCGGAGGCGCGCTGGTCGCAGCCGGAAATCCTCGAGGACGAAGCCGCGGCCGTGCCGGCGGCGCCGGATCCGTCGATGGAACTCACCGGCGTCGACCTCAGCGGCTTCCTGGTCGACGCGCTGGGTGGCGACGAGGCCCAGCCGGCCGCGGTCGATGCCGGCAGTGCCGCGCCCGCGGCACCCCAGGTGCCGGACTGGAACCTGGACGCCGCCGGGACGGCGGCCCCGGAAACCAGCGCCCCGGCCGTCCGGCAGTGGGAGGTGGAGCAGCCGCTCGCCGGCGCGGACGCCAGCGCCGCGTCCGATTTCGCCGGCGAGGCCATGCCGGCCGCGCCCGCGGGCAGCGAAGAGGCTGCGACCGATGCGGGCGATTTCAGCTTCGACTGGACCCCGCCCGAGGTCGCCGCGGAGCCCGCCGCCCCGGCGGCCGAACCGCCGGCCATCGCGCAGGCCACCATCGACCCGCCGGTCGCCGTGGAGCCGGCCATCGAGCCGGCAGCCGCGGACTGGAACCTGGAGCCGGTGGCCGACAGCGGCGCCGTGGAGCCGGCCGGCATTGCGCCGGTGGCGGAAGAAAGTCCCGCGCCGGCCGTCGACGACGCCTCCATGGCCGCGGCCGGGCCGGTGGCCGCGAGCCCGGACCCGGTGCTGGCGCCGCTGCACGAGGCCATCGAGGCCGCGCTGGAAGCGGCCGCGCCGGAAGTCCCCGCGACCGCAACCACTGCGGCCCCGGACGAGCCGGCCGCGGAAGCGCCGGTGCAGCCGGAGGTGGCCGAGGCGCCCGCGGTTGCCGCCGAGGCACCCGCCGCCGCCCCGGTACTGCCGGCGGAAACCGAGGTGGCGCCGGCCGACGCGCCGATGCTGGACTTCAGCGAGCTGGACCGCGACCTGGTCGACATCTTCGTCGAGGAAGGCGGCGACCTGCTCGACCACATCGACGCGCTGCTGGTGGAACTGCGCGCCGACAGCACCGCGCGCGAGGCGATCATCGGCCTGCAGCGCGACCTGCACACGCTCAAGGGCGGCGCGCGCATGGCCGGCATCGCCACCATCGGCGACCTCGGCCACGTGATCGAGTCGCTGCTGGAAGCGGCCGCCGAGCATCGCACCGAGCTGGGCCGCGGTGACGTGCAGCTGCTGGAACGCGGCTTCGACACCCTGCACCAGCTGTTGGTGCAGACCCGTGCCCACCGCGCCACCGCCATGCCGCACGCGCTGATCGCCGCGTTCGAGGCGCGCATCCGCGGCGAGGCCGTGCCCGCGGTCGCGGACGACGTCCCGGCCGCTGCGCCGGCCGCCGCGGCGCCCACCGAGGCCGCGCAGCCGCACGCCGAGGCTGCTCCGGCTGCCGCGCCGCAGCCGCAGCCGCAGCCGGTGCATGTCGCCGCCGAGGTCCAGCTGGCCGCCACCGCCGCGGCGCTGCCGCCGCTGTCGGCCCCGGTGGACGAGGAAGCCGAGGCGCCGGCCGAGGAAGCCATCGCCCCGCGCGCCCCGCAGGAACAGGTGCGCGTGCGCGCCGACCTGCTGGACAACCTGGTCAACCACGCCGGCGAAGTGGCGATCTACCGCGCCCGCCTGGAGCAGCAGCTGGGCGCGTTCCGCGCGGCCATGGCCGAGCTGGACCGCACCAACGCCCGACTGCGCGACCAGCTGCGCCGCCTGGACCTGGAGACCGAGGCGCAGATCGTCGCCCGCTACCAGCGCGAGCAGGACAGCGCCGACCCGACCTTCGACCCGCTGGAGCTGGACCGCTTCTCCACCCTGCAGCAGCTCAGCCGCGCGCTGAACGAGTCCGCCGCCGACCTTACCGGCCTGCAGGGCGTGCTCGAGGACCTGGCCCGCCAGTACGACGTGCTGTTGCAGCAGCAGTCGCGCGTGAGCTCGGACCTGCAGGACGGCCTGATGAGCGCGCGCATGGTGCCGTTCGACAGCGTCGTGCCACGCCTGCGCCGCGTGGTCCGCCAGGCCGGCCACGACACCGGCAAGCAGGTGCAGCTGCGCCTGGACGGCACCCACGGCGAACTGGACCGCAACGTGCTCGACCGCATGGTCGCGCCGATCGAGCACATGCTGCGCAACTCGGTGGCGCACGGCCTGGAGACCCCGGCCGAGCGCGTGGCCGCGGGCAAGAGCGAGGAAGGCACGATCACCATCGCCCTGCGCCACGAGGGCTCGGAAATCGTGCTGCAGGTGTCCGACGACGGCCGCGGCCTGGACCGCGACGCGATCCGCCGCCGCGCCGAGCAGCGCGGCCTGCTCAAGCCGGGCGCGGTGCTCACCGACACCGAGCTGGATTCGCTGATCTTCGAGGCCGGCTTCTCCACCTCCGAGCAGGTCAGCCAGCTGGCCGGCCGCGGCGTGGGCATGGACGTGGTCCGCAACGAAGTGCGCCAGCTCGGCGGCACCGTGGAAATCCACTCGGTGGTCGGCCGCGGCGTGACCTTCACCCTGCGCCTGCCGCAGACCCTGGCGGTCACCCAGGCGGTGTTCGTGCAGATCGGCGAGACCACCTACGCGGTGCCAGTGGCCTCGGTCAGCGGCATCGGCCGGATCTCGCGCGAGCGCTTCGAGAGCGGCACCGGTGGCTACCGCTACGCAGGCGAGGAATACGCGCTGCACGACCTCGGCCTGCTGGTCGGGCAGGGCCCGGCCAAGGCCGAGGGCCAGGCCCAGGTACCGCTGCTGCTGGTGCGCGCCGGCGACCTGCGCGCCGCGGTGGCGATCGACCAGGTGGTCGGCAACCGCGAAATCGTGGTCAAGCCGGTCGGCATGCAGATCGCGTCGGTGCCGGGCATCTACGGCGCCACCATCACCGGCGACGGCCGCGTGGTGGTGATCCTCGACGTCGCCCCGCTGGTGCGCCGCCACCTGGCGCAGCCGCAGCGCCCGGCCGCCGAGGCCGAGGCGCAGCAGCAGCGCCACGTGCCGCTGGTGATGGTGGTCGACGACTCGCTGACCATGCGCAAGGTCACCGGCCGCGTGCTGGAACGCCACAACTTCGAGGTGGTGACCGCGCGCGACGGCATCGAGGCGCTGGAGAAGCTGGAAGAGCGCGTGCCCGACCTCATGCTGCTGGACATCGAGATGCCGCGCATGGACGGCTACGAGCTGGCGACCGCGATGCGCGCCGACGCGCGCTTCCGCGGCGTGCCGATCGTGATGATCACCTCGCGTACCGGCGAGAAGCACCGCCAGCGTGCGTTCGAGATCGGCGTCCAGCGGTACCTGGGCAAGCCGTACCAGGAACTGGACCTGATGCGAAACGTGTACGACCTGCTGGGGATCGCCCGTGCCCGCGACTGATTCCTCGAAGACGGTCGCATTGCTGGCCCGCCAGGGCGCGGCCCGGGAGCGGCTGCGCCAGGCGCTGGACGCCGCCGGCGGCAACGTGGTGCTGGAAGCCGACCCGGTCGAGCTGGACCTGGCCACCCTGGCCGGGATCGGCGCGCAGGCGGTGCTGGTGGCGCTGGAGCCGGCGGTGGAGGACGCGCTGGTGGCGCTGGAGCCGGTGCTGGAGTCGCCGGACCTGCTGGTGATCTTCGACGAGGCCGACCTGGCCGCGCGCCGCGACGGCTGGGAGGCGCAGCGCTGGATCCGCCACCTGGCGGCCAAGCTGCACGGCCACGACGACGTGCTGCCGCCCGGCCGCGAGCACGACATCGACTTCTCGGCGCAGCTGCAGCCCGGCCGCCCGGCTGCGTTGCAGCAGGCGCATGCCGGCATCGACGCGGACCTGGCGCTGGGTGGCGAAACCGTGGACCTGGCCGCGCAGCTGCCGCCGGACCTGCCGCCGCCGCTGCCCGCGGTGGAGGCGCCGCCGGCGCCCGCGCCGTGGGAGGACGGCAGCGCCGCCCTGGCCTGGGACGAGCACGCGCCCTGGGAGCGCGCGGCCCCCGCGCTGGAGCCGGAGGCCCCGGCCGCCGCGCCCGCGGTGCCGCCGCCTCTGCCAGAGCCCTCGGCGTGGACCCTGGCCGACGACGCCCCGGCCACCCCGGGCCCGGCCCCGGCTGCCGCGCCGCCGCCGTTGCCGGACTTCAGCAACCTCTCGCTGGTCGAGCTGGAGCCGGTCGATACCGGCGCGCCGGTGGCCAAGGGTGCGGTGCTGGTACTGGCCGGCATCGGCGGCCCGGACGCGGTGCGCAAGCTGCTCGGCGCGCTGCCGGCCGGTTTCCCGCAGCCGGTGCTGGTGCAGCTGCGCCTGGACGGCGGCCGCTACGACAACCTGGTCAAGCAGATGGCGCGGGTCTCGCCCGTGCCGGTGGCGCTGGCCATGCCCGGCGACGCCGTGGCTCCGGGCTCGGCCTACGTGCTGCCCGACGGCGTGGGCGTGGAACCGGCCGGCAATGGCCTGCGCTTCATCGACGCCGGCCCCGGCCACGAGCCGGTGGAGGCACTGCCGCCGACCGAGAGCGCGGTGCTGGTGCTCAGCGGCGCCGAGCCGGCGCGCATGGACGCGGTGCTGGCGCTGGCCGCGCGCGGCGCCTATGTCGCCGGCCAGGCGCTGGACGGCTGCTACGACCCCACCGCGGCCCGCATGCTGGAGGCCGGCGGCGCCCCGCTGGCCGCGCCGGCGATGCTGGCCAACCAGCTTGTGGCGCGCCTGGGCTGAGCCCGGCGCGCGGAGGAAGACCTGCAGATGGCATTCAAGAGCGACGAAATCCGCGGCGTCATGATCCAGTCGGGCCAGGAGCGCCTGCTGCTGCCCAATGCCACCGTGGCCGAGGTGCTGGCGCGGGTGGAGGTGCAGCCTCTGGAAGGCACGCCGGGCTGGCTGCCGGGCCATGTCGCCTGGCACGGGTGGGACGTTCCGCTGGTCGACTTCGCCCGCCTCGCCGGGCTGGGCGGCGATCCGCCGGGGCGCATCCGCGTGGTGGTGCTCAAGGCGCTGGGCGGCGACGAGGGACTGCCGTACTTCGCGCTGCAGACCACCTCGTTCCCGCAGCTGGTCTCGGTGCCGCGCGACAGCCTGCTGGCCGACGCATCCGAGGACGAACTGCCGCGCGGCGTGCAGATGCGCGTGCTGCTGGGCGAGCAGGGCGCGCTGCTGCCGGACCTGGAAGGCATCGAGCAGCTGGTGGTCGACGCCCTGGGCGCGATCGCCTGACCCTGGCGCCGGCCGTGGCCGGCGCATGCAGGGCACGCATGGAACCGGCCTCGCGCCGGTGTTTTTCCGTGTCCGGGTCAGAGGTCGCCGAAACGCGCCTGCAGCGCGGCGATCGCCGCCAGGCCCGCGGTCTCGGTGCGCAGCACCCGCGGGCCCAGGCGCAGGCCGCGGAAGCCGGCGGCGTGCAGCACCTCGCGGTCGCGCGGCGACCAGCCGCCTTCCGGGCCGATCGCCACCACCACCGTGTCCGTGTCCTGCAGCTGCAGCGAGGCCAGGCGGTGTTCGCCCTGCGGATCCAGCAGCAGGCGCAGGGCATTGCCCGGCAGCGCCGCGGCAGCCGCGTCCAGCGCCGCCGGCGCATGCACCTCCGGCACGCGCGCGCGGCCGGATTGCCCGCAGGCCGACCCGACCACGCTGCGCCAATGCGCCAGCCGCTTCTGCGCGCGCTCGGCGTCCAGCCGCACCTCGGTGCGCTCGCCGTTGACCGGCACGATCGCGGCCACGCCCAGCTCGGTGGCCTTTTGCAGGATCAGGTCCATCTTCTCGCCGCGGGCGATGCCCTGCAGCAGCACGATGCGCAGCGGCGACTCGTTGTCCACCGTGCTGGCCGACACCACCTCGGCGCTGACTTCGCGCTTGCCGACCGCGGCCAGGCGCGCCGCGTAGTCGTGGCCGTCGCCGTTGAACAGCACGCAGGGGTCGCCCTCGCGCAGGCGCAGCACCCGCGCCAGGTGGTTGCCGGCGTGCTCGGGCAGGACGACGGTGGTGCCGGGCTGCAGCGGCAGCTCGACGTGGCAGCGGGTCAGGCGCATGCGGTGCCCTCGGCGATGGCGGCGGCGGTGGTTTCGGCCAGCAGCTGCAGCTGGGCCTCGTCGATGCAGTACGGCGGCATCCAGTACAGGACGTCGCCCAGCGGGCGCAGCAGCACGCCCCGTTCCAGCGCGGCGCGGTAGGCGCGCAGGCCGACCCGCAGCGCCGGGTCGAACGGCGTGTCGCGGGCGCCGTCCCGGGCGAGTTCGAAGGCCACGACCATGCCGGCCTGGCGCACGTCGGCGACATGCCGGCTGCCGGCGCCCACCTGCGCGGCCAGGGTGGCCATGCGTGCGGCGGTGGTGCGGTTGCGCTCCAGCACGCCATCGACTTCGAAGATGTCCAGCGAGGCCAACGCCGCGGCGCAGGCCAGCGGATTGCCGGTGTAGCTGTGCGAATGCAGGAAGGCGCGCTCGCGCGAGTCGTCGAGGAAGCCTTCGTAGATGGTCTGGCTGGCGAGCACGGCGGCCAGCGGCAGGAAGCCGCCGGTCAGGCCCTTGGACAGGCACAGCAGGTCCGGGGCGATGCCGGCCTGCTCGCAGGCGAACATGGTGCCGGTGCGGCCGAAGCCGGTGGCGATCTCGTCGGCGACCAGGAACACGCCGTTGGCGTCGCACAGCTCGCGCGCCCGGCGCAGGTAGGCCGGATGGTGCATGCGCATGCCGCCGGCGCACTGCAGGCGTGGCTCCAGGATCAGGGCGCAGATCTCGCCCGGGTGCTGGTCGAACAGGTCGGCCAGGGCGTCGGCCGCGCGCAGCGCGCACTGCTCGTCGCTCTCGCCGGGGCGGGCCATGTAGGCGTCGGGCGAGGGCGCGAACAGGGCCTCGGCCAGCAGCGGCGCGTACACCCGCCGGTACAGCGGGATGTCGCCCACCGCCAGCGCGCCCAGGGTCTCGCCGTGGTAGCCGTTCTCCAGGGCGATGAAGCGGGTGCGCGGCTCCTCGCCGCGGTTGCGGAACCAGTGGAAGGCCATCTTCAGCGCCACCTCCACTCCGGCCGAGCCGTTGTCGGCATAGAACACGCGCGACAGCGGGGCGCGGCCGGGCTGGCGCGGGGCGATGGCCAGCAGGCGCTCGGCCAGCTCGATGGCAGGGGCGTGCGAGAAACCGGCCAGGATCACCTGTTCCAGGCTGCGGGCCTGGCGGGCGATGGCCTCGGCAATGCGCGGTTCGGCATGCCCGTGCAGGTTGGTCCACCAGCTGCTGACCGCGTCCAGGTAGCGGCGTCCGTCGTAGCCGTGCAGCCACGCCCCCTCGCCGCGCTCGATCGGGACCAGCGGCAGCACGTCCGGATGCTCGCGCATCTGCGTGCACGGGTGCCAGAGCACGGCCAGGTCGCGTGCGCGCCAGGGCGCGTCCGCTGGCACCGGTGTCTCTGCTAGCATGGCCTGCTGATGAATACGTTCCTGCATCCGTCCATGATAACGGTCGCTCCCGGGCCGGATCGCGGAGCGTTGCCGTGAGCCGGCGGCTGCCTGTCATCCACGGCATCACCACGGAGGATGCCGGCCCGTACCGCCTGGAGCGGCTGGACCTGGAATTCTCCAACGGCGAGCGCCGGCGCTTCGAGCGCATGGTGCCGCGTGGCCCCGGCGCGGTGGTGGTGGTGCCGCTGCTGGACGAGGACACCGTGCTGCTGGTGCGCGAGTACGCCGCCGGCGTCAACCGCTACGAGCTGGGCCTGGTGAAGGGGCGCATGGATCCGGGCGAGACCCCGGAACAGGCCGCCAACCGCGAGCTGAAGGAAGAGGCCGGCTACGGCGCACGGCGCCTGGACGTGCTGCGCCAGCTGACCCTGGTGCCGACCTACATGGGCCACGTCTCCTGGCTGGTGCTGGCGCGCGACCTGTATCCCGAGCGGCTGCCCGGCGACGAGCCGGAGGAGCTGGAAGTCATTCCCTGGAAGCTGCAGGAACTGGACCGACTGATGTTGCGAGAGGATTTCTCCGAGGGGCGCTCGCTGGCGGCGCTGTTCGTGGCACGCGAGTGGCTGGCGCGGCGATGACCCGGATCACCGTCGACCTGCGCGAGACCGTCATCGCCATCGCCCGCCAGGCAGGCGAGGCGATCATGGAGATCTACCGGGAGGGCTTCGAGGTCACCCACAAGCAGGACGCCAGCCCGCTGACCGCGGCGGACATGGCCGCGCACCGGATCATCGTCGAGGGGTTGCAGCGCCTGACCCCGGAACTGCCGGTGCTGTCGGAGGAATCGGCGGAAGTGCCGTGGGAGGTCCGCCGCCTGTGGCAAAGCTACTGGCTGGTCGACCCGCTGGACGGCACCCGCGAGTTCGTCAAGCGCAACGACGAGTTCAGCGTGAACATCGCCCTGGTGGTGCAGGGCGCGCCGGTGCTGGGCGTGGTCCAGGCGCCGGTCGGCGGCCAGGTGTGGCACGCGGTGCGCGGCGAGGCGGCCTACCGCCGCGACGGCCAGCGCGACGAACCGCTGCGCGTGCGCTCCCCGGCCAGCGCGCCGCTGCGGGTGGCGGCCAGCCGCTCGCACCGCGACGCCCGCACCCAGGCGGTGCTGGACCGCATGGGCGAGATCGAGGAAGTGGCGCTGGGTTCGTCGCTGAAGTTCTGCCGCATCGCCGAGGGCCGGCTGGACGTGTACCCGCGTTTCGGCCCCACCTCGGAGTGGGACACCGCGGCCGGCCAGTGCGTGCTGCACGCCGCCGGCGGTGCGCTGCTGGCGGCCGACACCGGCAAGCCGTTCCGCTACAACCGGCGCGAGACCCTGCTCAACGGCGACTTCATCGCCCTGGGCGACACCGACCTGCCGTGGCAGCAGTGGCTTTGATCCGTCCGATGGGGCGCCGGTAACGGTCCGGCGCCGGTTGCGCCGGGTCGCGCCGCCTGCCGGGTTGCCCGGCCCGCGCGACCCGCGCCAGTCAGCTCAGCGATGCAGGTCGCCGGCGGCTTCGGGCTGGTAACGCACCGCGGTGACCCGCAGCCGCAACGGGCGCCCGCCCGGTGCCTGCCAGTCGATGCTCTGGCCCACGGACAGGCCAAGCAGGGCGGTGCCGACCGGGGCCAGCACGGAGACGCGGCCCTTCTCCACGTCCGCCTCGTTGGGATAGACCAGGGTGAGCACGTGCTTCTCGCCGCTGGCCTCGTCCTCGCACTCGACCTGCGAGTGCATGGTCACCACGTCCGCCGGCACCTGTTCCGGCGGTACCACTTCGGCCCGGTTGAGCTCGTCCATCAGCGCGATCGCGGCGGGATGGCGGCTCAGGACCGGGGAGTCGAGCATGGCCTCCAGGCGGGCCATGTCGCGGGCGGAAACGATCAGCGAAGGGGGCAGGCCGCTGACGGGCTGGGTTGTCGACATCGGTATACCTCACGGTTGGGGGCGCGCCGGGCGCGCATGAAGAAAAGGCGGGCGCGTTTCCGCATCCGCCTCGGGTCATCGGGTTTGTGCCTGCACCGTAGCCGGTAACAGGAATGGTTTCAAGCGCCCGCAGGCGCGGCGCCGGGGGTGTTCAGGCGCGGGCCGTGGTCCCGGCCGTGGCGGCAGGGGCCGCCGGCAGGCCGCACTGGGGCGCCAGCAGGTCCGGCGGCAGGTCGCCGACCACCGCCGCCAGCCGCACCAGGAAGCTGCCCATCGCCGAGCTGCGGCGCCAGACCATGGCCAGGCTGCGGCTGGGGTGGGAGTCGGAGAAGCCCAGCAGGTGGATGTTGTCCGACTGCGCCACCGGCGGCTTGACCGCCAGCACCGGCAACAGGGTCGCGCCGACGTTGGCGGCCACCATCTGCCGCAGGGTTTCCAGGCTGGTGGCGCGGAACCCGGTCTTCTCGTGCGCGCCGGATACCCGGCACACGTCCAGCGCCTGTTCGCGCAGGCAATGGCCGTCCTCCAGCAGCAGCAGGCGCTGCTCGGCCAGCTCGTCCAGGGTCACGTTCGCGCGCCGCGCAAGCGGGTGCTGCCCGGGCACTGCCAGCACGAACGGCTCCTCGAACAGGAACTCTGCGTGCAGCTGGTCGTCGTGCACCGGCAGGGCCAGGATCGCCGCGTCCAGCTTGCCCTCGCGCAGGCGCGCCAGCAGCTCGTCGCTCTTCTCCTCCACCAGCAGCAGTTCCAGGTGCGGGAAGCGCTCGAGCACGCGCGGCACCACGTGCGGCAGCAGGTACGGCGCCAGGGTGGGGAAGATGCCCAGCCGCACCGTGCCCGCTTCCGGGTCTTGGCTGCGGCGTGCCGCTTCCTTCATCTGCTCGACCTCGGCGACGATGCGGCGGGCGCGTTCGGCGGCCTCGCGCCCGGCGGGGGTGAGCATCACCTTGCGCGGCGCGCGTTCCACCAGCGGCACGCCCAGCTCGTCCTCCAGCTTGCGGATCTGGGTGGACAGGGTCGGCTGGCTGACGTAGCAGGCCGCGGCCGCGCGGCCGAAGTGCTTGTGATCGGCCAGGGCCACCAGGTATTTGAGGTCGCGCAGGTTCATTGCTTCGTTCCCGCCGGGGGACGGGCGGGCGGGGCCCGCCCGCCGCGTCAGGCGCCGACTTCCTCCGCCGGGATGGAGGCGGCCGGGGCCGAGGTGCGGATCAGGTGGTCGAACGCCGCCAGCGAGGCCTTGGCGCCCTCGCCGACCGCGATCACGATCTGCTTGTACGGCACCGTGGTGCAGTCGCCGGCGGCGAACACGCCCGGCAGGCTGGTCTGGCCGCGCTCGTCGACCACGATCTCGCCGCGTGGGCTCAGCTCCAGCGTGCCCTTGAGCCACTCGGTGTTGGGCAGCAGGCCGATCTGCACGAAGATGCCCTCCAGTTCGAGGCGGTGGCTGTCGCCGCCGACACGGTCCTTGTACACCAGGCCGGTCACCTTCTGCCCGTCGCCGAGCACCTCGGTGGTCTGGGCGCTGGTGATGATGGTCACGTTCGGCAGGCTGCGCAGCTTGCGCTGCAGCACCTCGTCGGCGCGCAGCTTGCCGTCGAACTCCAGCAGGGTGACGTGGCCGACGATGCCGGCCAGGTCGATCGCCGCCTCCACGCCGGAGTTGCCGCCGCCGATCACCGCCACGCGCTTGCCCTTGAACAGCGGGCCGTCGCAGTGCGGGCAGTAGGCCACGCCGCGGGTGCGGTACTGGTCCTCGCCGGGGACGTTCATCTGCCGCCAGCGTGCGCCGGTGGCCAGGATCACGGTCTTCGACTTCAGCGAGGCGCCGTTGGCCAGCTTCACCTCGACCAGGCCGTCGGCGCCGGCCGGGACCAGGGCCTGCGCGCGTTGCAGGTTCATCACGTCCACGTCGTACTCGCGCACGTGCTGCTCCAGCGCGGCGGCCAGCTTCGGGCCCTCGGTGTACTGCACCGAGACGAAGTTCTCGATCGCCATGGTGTCCAGCACCTGGCCGCCGAAGCGCTCGGCCGCCACGCCGGTGCGGATGCCCTTGCGCGCGGCGTAGATCGCCGCCGCGGCGCCGGCCGGGCCGCCGCCGACCACCAGCACGTCGAACGGGGCCTTCTGCGCGATCTTCGCCGCCTCGCGCGCCTCGGCGCCGGTGTCGAGCTTGGCCACGATCTCCTCCAGGCCCATGCGGCCGTAGGCGAACAGTTCGCCGTTGAGGAACACCGCCGGCACCGACATCACCTGGCGCGCTTCGACCTCGTCCTGGAACAGGGCGCCGTCGATGGCCACGTGCCTGATGTTCGGGTTCAGCACCGCCATCAGGTTCAGCGCCTGGACCACGTCCGGGCAGTTCTGGCAGGACAGCGAGAAATAGGTCTCGAAGCTGAACTCGCCTTGCAGCGACTTCACCTGCTCGATCACCTCGGCCGCGGCCTTGGACGGGTGGCCGCCCACCTGCAGCAGGGCCAGCACCAGCGAGGTGAACTCGTGGCCCATCGGCAGGCCGGCGAAGCGCAGGCTGATGTCCTGGCCGGGGCTGGTGATGGCGAAGGAGGGCTTGCGCTCGGCGTCGTCGCGGCGCACCTCCAGGCTCACCTGCGGCGACAGGCCCTCGATGTCCTGCAGCAGCTCGAGCATCTCCTTGGAGCTGTCGCCGTCGTCGAGCGAGGCGACCAGGTGCACCGGGCGGGTCAGGCGTTCCAGGTAGGCCTGCAGCTGGGTCTTGAGGTTGGCGTCCAACATCGGGGCGACTCCGGGAAGTGGAAAGTGGGTCCGGCGGCGGGCAAGCCGCCACCGTGGCGCCCGCCGTGGCGGGCGCCCGTGGATGGGGAAGTGGACCGGAGCCGACGCGGCCTGCGTGGCGTGCCGCGGCGCGGCGGCTGCGTGGGATGCGATGGCTCCGGTCCACTCCCCCGCCTTGGGCAGGGGAGGGATGCCCCGGCGCGGGCGCCGGGGCGGGTACGGCCTTAGATCTTGCCGACCAGGTCCAGCGACGGAGCGATGGTCTTGGCGCCTTCCTTCCACTTGGCCGGGCAGACCTGGCCCGGGTTGGCGGCGACGAACTGGGCAGCCTTCAGCTTGCGCAGGGTCTCGGAAACGTCGCGGGCGATGGCGTTGTCATGGACCTCCATGGTCTTGATCACGCCTTCCGGGTTGATGATGAAGGTGCCGCGCAGGGCCAGGCCCTCTTCCTCGATGTGCACGCCGAAGGCGCGGGTCAGCTGGTGGGTCGGGTCGCCGACCAGCGGGAACTGGGCCTTGCCCACAGCCGGGGAGGTCTCGTGCCACACCTTGTGCGAGAAGTGGGTGTCGGTGGTCACGACGTAGACCTCGGCACCGGCCTTCTGGAACTCGGCGTAGTTGTTGGCGGCGTCCTCGACCTCGGTCGGGCAGTTGAAGGTGAAGGCAGCCGGCATGAAGATCACGACCGACCACTTGCCCTTCAGGTCGGCATCGGTGACTTCGATGAACTCGCCGTTGCGGAAGGCATTGGCCTTGAAGGGCTGGACAGTGGTGTTGATCAGGGACATGGGTCCTCTCTCGGTTGGGGTGAAAACTGAGACGCCATGCTAGGCGCTCTTGATAGACAGGGCAAATCAATTGAAAGGATTGGATAGATAGGTTCCATCTATCGAATCCGGAGAATTCCTCTCCTGAATCATCAAGCTTGGCAATTCCCCTTGCCCTGCTTCATGGTGGCGCGATGGAACAAACCCAAGCTCCCACCCCCAGGACCCTGTTGCAGGAGGCCGCCGGCCGGCTGCCGCGCGAGGATGCCGAGCCCCTGTTGCTGCATGCATTGCAGCAGGACCGCGCCTGGCTGTTCGCCCATGGCGACGATCCGGTCCCGGCGGACCAGGCCGGGGCCTATCGCGCGCTGCTGGCGCGCCGCCAGGCCGGCGAGCCGGTGGCCTACCTGACCGGGCGCCGCGGCTTCTGGACCCTGGACCTGGAAACCACCCCAGACACCCTGATCCCGCGCCCGGAAACCGAGCTGCTGGTGGAGCTGGCGCTGGAACGCCTGCCGGCCGACGAGCCGGTGCGGGTGGCCGACCTGGGCACCGGTACCGGCGCCATCGCCCTGGCCATCGCCAGCGAGCGGCCGCTGGCGGCGGTGGTCGCCACCGACGTGGCCAAGGCCACCCTTGCCGTCGCGGTGCGCAACGCCCAGGCCAATGGCATCGGCAACGTCTGGTTCCGCCGCGGCGACTGGTGCCAGGCCCTGGGCCGCGACCGCTTCGACCTGGTGGCCAGCAATCCGCCGTACATCGCCGAAGGCGATCCGCACCTGGCCCGGGGCGACCTGCGCCACGAGCCGCCCCGCGCACTGGCTTCCGGGCCCGACGGCCTGGATGCGATCCGCATGATCGTGGCCACCGCCCCGGCGCACCTGGTCCCCGGCGGCTGGCTGCTGCTGGAGCACGGCTGGGACCAGGGCGCGGCCGTGCGTGCGCTGCTGGGGCAGGCCGGCTTCGTGGAAGTGGCCACGGCGCAGGACCTGGAACAGCGCGACCGGGTCAGCTACGGGCGCCGTCCCGGCTGAGGCGGGGCGTGCGCGGGACGCCCGATACAATGGGCGCTTTCCGCCGCAAGGAATCCGCATGCGCAGCCTGTATCCCGAGATCGAACCGTACGCGACCGGCACCCTCAAGGTCGACGGCCGCCACGAGCTGTACTACGAAGAGTGCGGCAACCCGGAAGGCAAGCCGGTGGTGCTGCTGCACGGCGGCCCCGGCGGCGGCTGCAGCCCGAAGATGCGGCGCTTCCACGACCCGGCGAAGTACCGCATCGTGCTGTTCGACCAGCGCGGCGCCGGCCGTTCCACCCCGCACGCCGACCTGGTCGACAACACCACCTGGCACCTGGTGGCCGACATCGAGAAGCTGCGCGAAAAGCTCGGCATCGAGCGCTGGCAGGTGTTCGGCGGCAGCTGGGGCTCGACCCTGGCGCTGGCCTATGCGCAAACCCACCCGCAGCGGGTCACCGAGCTGGTGCTGCGCGGCATCTTCATGCTGCGCCGCTGGGAGCTGGAGTGGTTCTACCAGGAAGGCGCCAACCGCCTGTTCCCGGACGCCTGGGAGCACTACGTCAAGGCGATCCCGGAGGTGGAGCGGCACGACCTGATCTCCGCCTTCCACCGCCGCCTGACCAGCGAGGACGAGGCCACCCGCCTGGCCGCGGCCAAGGCCTGGAGCGTGTGGGAAGGCGCGACCAGCTTCCTGCACATGGACCCGGACTTCGTCACCAGCCACGAGGATCCGCGGTTCGCCCTGGCTTTCGCCCGGATCGAGAACCACTACTTCGTCAACGGCGGCTTCTTCGAGGTCGAGGACCAGTTGCTGCGCGATGCGCACCGCATCGCCGACATCCCCGGCGTGATCGTGCATGGCCGCTACGACGTGGTCTGCCCGCTGCAGAATGCCTGGGACCTGCACGGGGCCTGGCCGAAGGCGAAGCTGGAGATCACCCCGGCCTCGGGCCACTCGGCGTTCGAGCCGGAGAACGTGGACGCGCTGGTGCGCGCCACCGACGCCTTCGCCTGAGGCGAGGCATCCGCGCGTCGGGCCGCTTCGGGCCGCCGGACGCGCGGCGGGTTCAGCCGCCCGCCGGCGGTGTCGCCGGCACCGGCTGCATCGGCGCGGGCGGCGCCGGCTCCGGCGCACCGGCGGGCTGGGCCGGAGCCGGGGAAACGGCCGGCGGCGGCGCAGGCAGGTCCTCGATCCGCACGCCCGGCATCAGCTCGCCCGGGGTCGGTTGCGGGTACTGCTGCACCGGGAACAGCATCGGCTGGGTCTGCGCCGCCGGCCGCGCGGGGCGCTCGATCTCCTCCGGCAGGAAGCGCTCGAGCACGGCGAAGAAGCGTTTGTAGAAGTTGGAATCCTGCAGGGTCTCGCTGGCCACCTTGACCAGCGAATCCTCGATCGAGCCGATCGGCAGCGAGACCGAGCCTAGCGCGCTCACGCCCAGGCTGGCGGAGGTATTGCTGCGGCGGAGCACGTAGCGGTCCTGGACCGCGTTCACGAACACCACCGTCTGCTGCTCGCCGCGCAGCTGCGGCATGCACACGGCGCGGAATTCCACCTGCTCGTGGTTGTCGTCGTGCTGGAAGTACTTGCGTGCCTCGACCACGTCGGCCTCGGCGCGGCCGACCACGAAGCCCTGGCTGAGCAGGGCGCGGCGCGCGGCCTCGCAGGTCTGCGCCGGGGAATGGTCGAAGCTGCGCGAGTAGGTGTTGGCGGACTCGAAGGTCTCGAAAGCCGAACGTTCCGGCACGCCACGTCCCATGGCGCAGCCGGTCAGCAGGGCCAGCAGGGCGAGCGGAGGAAGGAAGCGGTGGCCTGGCATGGTGACTCGGTGAAACAGGTTGGCCGACCGAGTATGCCGGAACCGCGGCGGCTTGGACGACCCGGATGGAAACGCTTTCCCGCCGGGCGTGGCTGGCGTTGCGGCCGGTTCAGCCGGCAAAGCGCGGCGCCAGTGCGGCGAAGATCCGCGCCAGCCGTTGCGCCCACAGCAGCTGTCCGTCCTCGTCGGCGATCAGGTCCTGGCGGATCTCCAGTTCCACGTGCGGCAGTCCGCGCGCCTCGCCGTGCACCGGGATCGCGTAGTCGCTGGTCGCGGTGACCGCATAAGGCTGGTTGTCGCCGACCACCAGGTCGCCCTCGGCGCGCAGCGCCGCGAGCATGGCGTGGGGCAGGGCGGTGTGGCGGTGGTAGAGCACGCCGCAGTGCCAGGGGCGGTCGAAGCCGGCCATCGACGGGGTGAAGCTGTGCAGGGTGGCCAGCAGGGTCGGGCGGCCCTGGGCCGCGCGCTGGTCCAGGGCAGCGGCGATGCGTGCGTGGTAGGGCTGGAAGATCGCGCGCTGGCGCGCGGCGCGGGCGGCCTCGTCCAGGCCCAGGTTGGCCGGCACCGGGGTACCGTCGCTGGCCTCGACGATCGAGGTCGGAGACTGCAGCGGCCGGTTGCAGTCGATCACCAGGCGCGAGTACGGCTGCAGGATGGTCCAGGCGTCCAGCAGTTCCGCCAGCCGCCGCGCGACCCCGGCGATGCCGATGTCCCAGCCGATGTGGCGGTCGATCTCGCCCGGCGGCAGGCCCAGGTCGCCCAGCGCGCGCGGGATCGCCTGGCCGGCATGGTCGACCACGAACAGCCAGGGCGAGGTCCCGTCGGGGCGCAGCAGCTCCAGCGGCGCAGGGTCGCCGGCCTGCAGCAGCGTGGCGTGCCGGCCGTCAGGGGGCACGCGGGGTGCCGTCGAGTTCATGCTCGATCATCCACAGCCCGGCCCAGAGCTTGGAGTCCAGCTCGTAGCCTTCGCCCATCTTGCGCACCAGCCAGGCCGCGGCGGTGGCGCGCGGGACCTCGTGGACGGTGATGTCCTCGGTGCCGTCGCCGCCGCCCTCGCCGACCTTGCGCAGGCCGGTGGCACGCACGAACGCGACCTTCTCGCTGCTGGCCCCGGAGGAGGTGGGGCCGATCATCAGCACCTCGGCGCGCTCGGCGGTCCAGCCGGTCTCCTCCTCCAGCTCGCGGATCGCCGAGGCCTCGATCGATTCGCCGGCATCGATGTCGCCGACCAGGCCGGCCGGCATCTCGATCGTGCGCGCCTGCAGCGGCACCCGGAACTGTTCCACGAACAGGATCCGGTCCTCCGGCGTCACCGCGAGGATGATCGCGGCCAGCCCGCCGGCGTGGGTGCGTTCGGAGTACTCCCACGTCCCGCGCACGACCATGCGCTGGTAGCGGCCCTCGTAGACGACGCGCGGGGCGTCCTTGTCGGTGGTGTCCATGCGCCCGATCCTAAGCCGTCGGCGCCCGCGCGTCAGCCGCGCTCAGGCCGGGGCGCCGTCGCTCCAGGCCGGCGCCGGCTCCTCCAGCCCGGCGGCGATCCGCAGCCGGCGCCGGGTCATCGGCCCGAAGCGCAGCGCCGTGGCCAGCCCGTCCAGCATCTCCGGATCGGCCGCCCCGCGCGGCGTGGCCGGGACGGCGTAGTCCAGCGGCGCATCGCAGGCGATGGTGGTCAGCTGGCGGAACAGCAGTGCCAGCTCGCGCTGCTCGCGCAGCCGCGCCGCGACCTGGGCGGCGCCACGCAGGCGCAGGAAGGCAACCTCGTCGACCCGCTCCAGCAGCGCGTCCAGGCTGCCGAAGTGGGATAGCAGCACCGCCGCGGTCTTGGCGCCGATGCCGCCCACGCCGGGGATGTTGTCCACCGCGTCGCCGGTCAGGGCCAGGTAGTCGGCGATCTGGTGCGCGTGTACGCCGTGGCGCGCCTTCACCCCGGCCGCGCCCCAGCGCTGGCCGCGGGCGAAGTCCCACTGCTCGTCGTGCTCGCCCAGCAGCTGCGACAGGTCCTTGTCGGCCGAGACGATCACCCCGCGGAAGCCCGCCGGCCGCGCCCGGTGCAGGGCGCTGCCGATCAGGTCGTCGGCCTCGTATTCGGTATGCGCCAGCACCGCCAGGCCCAGCGCCGCGCAAAGCGCCTTGCAGTGCGCGAACTGGCGGCGCAGTTCCTCCGGCGCCGGCTCGCGGTTGCCCTTGTAGGCCGGGTAGATGCGGTGGCGGAAACAGCTGTCCAGCGCCTCGTCGAAGGCGATGGCGATGTGCCCCGAGCGCTCGCGTTCCAGCAGCTCCAGCAGGAAGCGGGCGAAGCCGTGCACCGCGTTGGTCGGCCAGCCCTGGGCGTCGCGGAAGGCATCGGGCATCGAATGCCAGGCGCGGAACACGTACAGGCTGGCGTCGACCAGGTAAAGCGGCGGCCGTGGCGCGGGCACCGCGGAGGCGGGCAGGCCTGGCCCGGCGGCGCTCACGGTGCCCAGTCCGACAGCAGGGCGCGGGGATCCGGACGCGGGCGTTCCGGCGCCTCGGCCTGTGGCGTGCCGATGTGGACGAAGCCGACGATGCGCTCGTTCGCCGCCAGCCCCAGCACCCGCGCCACCTCCGGGTCGTAGGCCATCCACGCGGTCAGCCACTGCGCACCGAAGCCCATGGCCTGGGCGGCCTGCAGCAGGGCGAAACAGGCGCAGCCGGCACTCAGCAGCTGTTCCTGCTCGGGCACCTTGTGCCCGGCCTGGAGGCGGGCGACCACCGCCACCACCAGCGGGGCGCGGGAAAACCTCATCCGGTCCTTCTCCACCGCCGCCGGCGGTGCCTGCGGGTCGCGCTGCAACGCACGCGCGGCAACGAACTCGCCCAGCGCGTGGCGCGCGTCGCCGGCAATGCGCAGGAAGCGGAACGGGACCAGCTTGCCGTGGTCGGGCACCCGCACCGCCGATGCCAGCATGCGCAGCAGGGTGGCCTCGTCGGGACCGGGCTCGCCCAGTTGCATGGACGGGACGGAACGGCGCTGGTCCAGCGCCTCCAGGCTGGGGAAAGTGGGCATGGACTCCTGGCCGCGGGGGGCGGCGTATGTTGCCGAAGTCATTGAATTATAGGTGAGCCGGCGCGGGAGGCCGGGGCGCGCGGGCGGCGTGGGCACGGCACCGCAGGCAGGAGCCGCCACTGCTGTTAAAGTTCCTGACCGCCAGCCGCGAATTGCCGACCCGATCACGGTTGCTTCGCGGAAGCAGGACGTACGATGCACAGGAGCGGTAGGGAGCCGCCCCCCATTCGTAATGTCCTCCGCCTTCGTGCCGGAGCCCCACGCGCATGAGTCCAGCCCAAGCCGAGTTCCACCGCCTGAAGGCCCCCGATGCCGCGCTGCTCGCGCAGGCGAAGGAAGCCTTCCTGCCGGCGCTGGGCGAGGCCTTCGCGGTGGCGGTGGCGCGCTACGACGACGTGCTGTTCGACCGCGCCGAGCGCGCCGGCTCCTCGCAGCTGCTGTTCCTGGACGGCATGCGCGAGCTGCGCCGCCGGCGCGAGGAGATCGCCGTGCGCTTCCGCGAGCACTTGGCCCGTGCCTGGCGCGCGCTGGAGCAAGGCGAGCCGCTGTCGGCCGAGGGCGCCCTGTCCGGGCAGCAGGGCGGGCTGAGCCTGGTCTCCGAGCAGGAGCTGGAATCGCGCCTGGCGGTGCGCAACCTGGCCGCCGCCCTGCAGCGCGAATGCAAGGACGTGCTGGCCCGGCTGGAGCGCCGCCTGGCCTGGGTGGCCGGGGGCGAGGTGCTGGACGCTGACAGCAACCCGATCGGCCCCGAGCACATCGGCGTGGCCGTGCACCAGGCCTTCGCCGCCTGCGAGCTGGCGCCGGAAGTGCGCCTGGTGCTGATCAAGCTGTGCGAGCGCGACCTGGCGCCGCTGGTGGCCCGGCTCTACGAGGGCCTGGACCAGCGCCTTGCCCGCGCCGGGGTGCAGGGCCCGGCCCCGGCGCGCCCGGCGGCGCGCCCGGCACCGCCGCCGCGCCCGGCCACCGCGCCCGGCGAGGACCTGTTCGAACGTGTGCCCGAGGAACCGCAGGCCGGCCAGGCCTGGGCCGAGGCGCCGGTGGAGGAGTATTCCCCGGCCTGGGCGGCGCGCTTCATGGAGCGCTGGGCCGGCGGCCAGCGCATGGCCGGCGAGCATTCCGCGTCCGGCGCTGCGGCCGCGGGTGCCGGTGCCGGTGCCGGTGCCGGCGGGCAGGGTTTCCTGCCCGGCGACCCGGCGGCCCAGGGCATGCTGCTGGAAGCCCTGCACCACCTGCTGGAGCACAGCCGCCAGCTGCGCGGCGGCGCCGAGCAGGCGGCCGGCACCATCCAGCAGGCGCAGGGCCAGCAGCGCCCGCTGACCCAGCGCGAGATGCTGTCGGTGCTGTCGCTGCTGCAGGCCACGCCCACCGCGACCCTGCGCGCGGCCATCGGCGACCAGCACGAGTCGCTGTCGCAGCGGCTCAAGAGCGAGGTCCTGGCCAATGCCAGCCAGCTGGGCGTGGACCCGGCCAGCACCCGCCTGGATCCCAAGGACGAGGACGCGATCGACCTGGTCGGCATGCTGTTCGACGTGCTGCTGGACGAGCGCGACCTGGCCGACCGCCCGCGCGAGCTGATCGGCCGCCTGGTGGTGCCGTTCGTGAAGGTGGCCCTGCTGGACCGCCGCATGTTCGTGCAGAAGACCCACCCGGCGCGGCGCCTGCTCAACGCCCTGGCCGAGGCCTGCGAGGGCAACCAGGGCGAGAGCGCGGCCGAGCGCACGCTGCTGGCCAAGGTCGAGGAGATCATCGAGCGCCTGGTGGCCGAGTTCAACGAGAACCTGTCCATCTTCATGACCCTGGAGGAGGAATTCCGCGAATTCCTCGAGCAGCACCGCCGCCGGGTCGAGATCACCGAGCGCCGCGCGGCCGAGATCCAGCGGGGCCAGGAGCGCCTGGAGCAGGCGCGCCAGCGCGCCCAGCAGGAGCTGGCGGCGCGCGTGGAGGGGCTGGAGCTGCCGCGGGCGATTTCCGAGTTCCTGCACAACGCCTGGCAGCACCACGTGACCCTGGCGCTGCTGCGCGAGGGCGACGCCGGCGCCGCCTTCGTCGAGGCCATGGCGCTGGCCGACGGCGTGCTGGACGAGGTGGCCGAGGCGCGCCGGCACGTGGTCGGCAAGCCGTGGCTGCAGGCCTGGCAGCCGGCGCTGCTGAAGGTGCTGGCCAGCGTCGGCCTGCACGGCGACGCCGCTAGCGCCGCGATCGCGGCGATGGGCGACACCCTGCAGGCGGTCGCCGCCGCCCGCCCGGAACTGGAGAAGGCCCTGCCGGAGCTGCCGGCGGTGGCCCTGCCGCAGCCGGCGCCGGTGGAGAACAGCCCGGTCGACCTGGCCGGGCTGGACGAGGCCCAGGGCTTCGACAAGGCCGATGTCGACTACATCCGCGGCCTGCCGGTGGGCACCTGGCTGGACTTCATCGACAAGGACGGCCGCGTGCAGCCGGGCAAGCTGTCCTGGATCAGCCCGATCTCGCAGCGCCTGCTGTTCGTCAACCGCCGCGGCGTGCGCTTCTGCGTGGCCTCGGCCGAGGAGCTGGCGGCGATGGTGCGGCTGGGCCGGCTGCGCATGCACGTGGCCGACGAGGGCGCGTTCGATGCCGCCATGCAGGGCGTGATCGAGCGCCTGGACAGCGTGGTCGCCGCGCGCGGCAGCGCCACCTTGCACTGAGTCCGGGCCGCCGCCCGGGTGCGCCCGCGGCGGGCGGATGCCGCTGAAACCATCGAACCGCCGCCGGCCGCGTTTGCTAGCATCCGGCCGATCTGACATTGCGAGGGGACGCGGCATGACAGTGGAAGTGCTGGTGCTGAAGGAAGCCGCCGCTGGCGAGCGCCGCGTGGCCGCCACGCCGGAGACGGTGCGCAAGCTGGTCGCCGCGGGGGCCACGGTGCGGGTGGAGCCGGGCGCCGGGCTGGGCGCCGGCATCAGCGACCAGGCCTATGCCGAGGCCGGCGCGCTGCCCGCCGCCGCCGATGCCCGCGCCAGCGCCGAGGTGGTGCTGTGCGTGCAGCCGCCGGCGCCGGAACTGATCGGCGCGCTGCGCGAGGGCGCGGTGCTGGTGGGCATGCTGCACCCGCAGGCCGATCCGGCCCGCGCCGCGGCGCTGCAGGCGCGCCGGATCCGGGCGTTCCCGCTGGAGCGCCTGCCGCGCACCACCCGCGCCCAGGCCATGGACGTGCTCAGCTCGCAGGCCGGAATGGCCGGCTACAAGGCCACCCTGATCGCCGCGCAGCTGGCGCCGCGCTTCTTCCCCATGCTCACCACCGCCGCCGGCACCATCCGCCCCTCGAAGGTGCTGGTGGTCGGTGCCGGCGTGGCCGGCCTGCAGGCGATCGCCACCGCGCGCCGGCTGGGCGCGCAGGTGGAGGGCTTCGACGTGCGCCCGGAGACCCGCGAGCAGATCGAGTCGCTGGGCGGCAAGTTCCTCGACCTGGGCGTGAGCGCGGCCGGCGAGGGCGGCTACGCGCGCGCGCTGACCGACGAGGAGCGCGCCGAGCAGCAGCGGCGCCTGGCCGAGCATGTACGCAACATCGACGTGATCGTGTGCACTGCCGCGGTGCCGGGCCGGCCGGCCCCGAAGATCATCAGCGCGGCGATGGTGGCGGGCATGAAGCCCGGCAGCGTGATCGTGGACCTGGCCGCCGAGACCGGCGGCAACTGCGAGCTGACCGAGCGCGGGCAGACCGTCGAGCGCCACGGCGTGACCATCGCCGGTCCGCTCGACCTGACCAGCATGGGCGCGGTGCACGCCAGCGAGATGTACGCGCGCAACGTCTTCAACTTCGTGGCCCTGTTCCTGAAGGACGGCGCGCTGTCCTTCGACTGGAACGACGAACTGCTGGCGAAGACCGCCTGGCCGGAACCGCCGGCGGCGACCGCCGCGGCCTGAGCCGCCGGCCGCTGGCCGGCCCGCGCGACTCAGTGCGCGTCCCTGGCCGGATGCGCGCGCAGCCATTCCTGGCGCTGCGCCGGGCTCATCTGCTCCCACTCCTTGCGGAAACGCTCGCGCTGCTCCGGCGTCATCTGCCGGGTGGCCTCGAAGATCGCACGCGCGCGCTGGCGCTGCTCCGGGTCCATCTGCTCGAAGCGGCGCATGCCGCGGCGGGCGCGTTCGCGCGCCTCCGGCGGCAGTTCCTTCCAGCGCTGGGCACGCTCGAGCATGCGTGCGCGCTCCTGCGGGTTGTCGTTCCAGCGGTCGCGCAGCGGCGCGACCAGCAGTTCGCGCTGTTCGGCGCTCAGCTGTTCCCAGCGCGGCAGTTCCGCCTGGCGCGCGGCGGGTGCCGGCGCGGGCGCGGGTTGGGCGGGCCGGGCGGCGGCCACGGTCGGCAGCAGCAGCGCGGCAAGGCAGAGGGACAGGCGCAGGTTCATGGCGGTTACTCCAGGGCCAGGGCGGTGACGTCGGCCGAGGCCAGCCACAGGTAGAAGCCGGGATCCTCCTCCAGGTGGACGGCCGGATCCTCCAGCGTGGCGGCGGCCACGCCGGCGGCGGGGAGGGCGTCGGGTTGCGGCGGCGCCGGGTCCGGGCGCAGGACCACCGCCAGCACCAGGGCCGCGGCCATGGCGCCGCCGGCCAGCCACGAGGGCAGCCGCCAGGACGGGCGCTCCGTACCGGCGGAGATGGCCTCGTGACGGGCCCGGCGCAGGCGCGCGCGCACCTCGGGGGAGACATGCGCCAGCGCTTCGGCGTGCAGCTGCCGGGCGCGGCGGTCGAGGGAATCGGGTGCGGTCGTCACAGGACGTCCTCCAGTTGCGAATTCAGGGCCTGCCGCGCACGCGACAGGTGGGTCTTCACCGAGCCTTCCGAGCAGCCCATCACCTGCGCGGTGGTGGCCACGTCCAGTTCTTCCAGCACGCGCAGGGTGAACGCCTCGCGCTGGCGCGGCGGGAGCTGGCGCAGCGCCTCCACCAGGCGCGCGTAGGTCTCGCCACGCTCCTGGGCCTCGGCCGGGCCGGGGCTGGTGTCGGCCCAGTCGATGCCGGTGTCCTCGCCGCGCGGATCGTCGCTGGCCACCGCCGGCAGCATCCAGCGCAGGCGGAAGCGCGAGCGCCGCTGCAGGTCGATGATCCGCCGCCGCAGGATGCTCCAGAACAGCGGCGTCCATTCGGCGGCCGGGCGGTCCTGGTAGGCGAGCATGCGCATCATCGCGTCCTGCACCGCGTCCAGCGCATCGTCGCGGTTGCGCAGGCCGGCCTCGGCGAAGCGGAACGCGCGCGTGCCGATGTCGGCCAGGAACGCGTCCAGCGAGGCCCAGGCCGGGGTGGCGGGCGCGTCCGTGTCGGGCGATGCGGGCGGAGTCACCAGCACAGCTTAACGGCCCCCGGTGCGGGTACCGTGGATCCGGGCGGACGCCACGGCCATGGCGGGCAACGGCGGCGGGATCGTCGGTTTCATCTGCACCCGTTCGTGGCGGTTCGATGCACCAGTAAACGCCCGCCGCGGGCCGCGGTTGACACGCGCCAGCCGGGTTCAGCCTGCGGTTATCATCCGGGCGGGCACGTGCCCGGGGAGGCAGGACGCAATGAACGACGGTTTCGTAGCGCTGTACATCTTCATGCTCGCGGCCATCGCGGGCCACGTGATCATCTCGCGGGTGCCGGTGATCCTGCACACGCCGCTGATGTCCGGATCCAACTTCATCCACGGCGCGGTGCTGATCGGCGCGATGGTGGTGCTCGGCCACGCCGACACCACCCTGGAAAAGGCGCTGGGCTTCATCGCCGTGGCCCTCGGCGCGGGCAACGCCGCCGGCGGCTACGTGGTGACCGAGCGCATGCTGGAGATGTTCAAGTCCTCGAAGAAGCCCGGGGGCAAGGCATGAGCGGCGGCTTCGACCTGCGCCTGTGGCTGGTCGGCGCCAGCTACCTGGTGGCCGCCACCCTGTTCCTGCTCGGCCTGCAGCGCATGGCCTCGCCGGCCACCGCGCGCAGCGGCATCCACTGGGCCGGCGTCGGCATGCTGCTGGCCACCGCCGCGACCTTCCTGCTGCCGGACCTGCACAACCTGGCGCTGATCGTCGCGGCGCTGGTGCTGGGCACGGTGCTGGCCTGGGTCTCCGGCAAGAAGGTGGCGATCACCGACATGCCGCAGATGGTCGCGCTGTACAACGGCATGGGCGGCGGTTCGGCCGCGGCGATCGGCGCGGTGGAGCTGCTGCGCTACTCCGGGCTGGCGCAGGCCGCGCCGGCCGGGGCTCCGGCGGCCGGCCCGGGCGCAGTGGTACTGGCGCTGGCGGTGCTGGGCTCGGCGATCGGCGCGGTGTCGCTGTCCGGCTCGGTGGTCGCCTGGGCCAAGCTCGACGGGCGCCTGGACAAGCGCGTGGCCTTCCCGGGCCAGCAGGCGTTCAACCTGCTGGTGGCGCTGGCCATGGTGGTGCTCGGGGCATGGGCGGCCACCAGCCTGCAGCCGGTGGCGATCATCGCCTTCTTCCTGGTGGCACTGTTGCTGGGCGTGCTGATGACCCTGCCGATCGGCGGCGCCGACATGCCGGTGGTCATCTCCCTCTACAACGCCTTCACCGGGCTGGCGGTGTCGTTCGAGGGCTACGTGCTGGGCAACGAGGCGCTGATCATCGCCGGCATGATGGTCGGCGCGGCCGGCATCCTGCTGACCCGGCTGATGGCCAAGGCCATGAACCGGCCGATCCGCAACGTGCTGTTCGGCAGTTTCGGCGCCGCCGGCCAGGCGCAGGAGATCAGCGGCTCGCAGAAGCCGATCGAGGCCGGCGACGTGGCGGCGATGATGGCCTACGCCGAGCGCGTGGTGATCGTGCCCGGCTACGGCTTGGCCGTGGCCCAGGCCCAGCACAAGATCTGGGAGCTGGCGCAGCGGCTGATCGAGCGCGGGGTGAAGGTGAAGTTCGCGATCCACCCGGTGGCCGGGCGCATGCCGGGGCACATGAACGTGCTGCTGGCCGAGGCCGGCGTGCCGTACGACCTGATCGCGGACATGGATGACATCAACCCGGAGTTCCCGAACACCGATGTGTCGCTGGTGATCGGCGCCAACGACGTGGTCAACCCGGTGGCCAAGACCGATCCGTCCAGCCCGATCTACGGCATGCCGATCCTCGACGTGGTCGAGTCGAAGAACGTCATCGTGATCAAGCGCGGCAAGGGCACCGGTTTTGCCGGCATCGAGAATGCACTGTTCTACGCCGACAACACCCGCATGCTCTACGGCGACGGCGCGGACATGGCCAACGCCCTGGTCAGCGAACTGAAGGCGCTGGACGGCGGCCATTGAGGCGGACGCGGCCCCGGCGCGCGCCGCCGGGGCCTGCGTGGCGGCTCAGCGTCCGGCGCGCAGCGCCAGCAGCGGCGCCAGCGCCAGGCACCACAGGTCCAGGCGGGTATTGGCCAGCTGGCTGAGGGTCAGCACGAAGCGCGGCCCCATCTTCGGCAGCGCCTGCCACGGTGCCATGCCCATCTGCGCGCCGATATGGCCGGCGGCAATCGCCCACTGCACCGCGACCACCACCAGCACGGTGGCCACGGCGGCGGCAACGGCGCGTCCCCAGCCGGGGCGCATCCCGCCCAGGCGCAGCATCAGTCCCGACTCCAGCGCCACCAGCAGCGCCACCCAGCCGTGCTGGCGGCCGCTGGCCAGGCCCAGGGCGCCCCAGGCGACCACCGCGGTGGCCATGGCCAGCAACAGCAGGGGAAGCCACAGCCAGGCGCGGCGTGGGCGGCCATGGGAATGCAGGGTTCGGGGCATCGGGTGGATCCGGAAGGGGTCGCCAAGGATACGCCCGGCGGGCATGCGCTAGAATGAGCGTCCTCCCCACACCGGCCGCTGGCCGCCTTGCATATGCGGGCGGGCTGCCCCATATCCGCCGCATGTACTCCCGCAGCAGCGAACCCGTCCGCTTCGAACGCGACTGCGCCGCCGTCATGGTGCCGCAGGGCGAGGCGGTGACCCTCCCGGCCGGCAGCGTCGGCTACATCACCCAGGGATTGGGCGGCAGCTATACCGTGTTCGTGGAAGGCAACCTGTTCCGGATCGCGGGCAAGGATGCCGACGCGATCGGCAAGGAAGTGCCGCCGCAGCTGGAACTGCCGGCCGACGCCAGCGACGAGGAGGTCGAGGCCATGGTCTGGAGCCAGCTGCGCACCTGCTTCGACCCGGAGATCCCGTTCAACATCGTCGACCTGGGCCTGGTCTACGAGGCCAGCCTGAAGCACCTGGACGACGGCACCCGCGGCATCGACGTGAAGATGACCCTGACCGCGCCCGGCTGCGGCATGGGCGAGATCCTGGTGGACGACGTGCGCGCCAAGCTGGAGCAGATCCCGACCATCAGCCAGGCCGACGTGGAACTGGTGTTCGACCCGCCGTGGGGCCGGCACATGATGTCCGAGGCCGCGCGCCTCGAGACCGGGATGTACTGAGTCCGCATCGCGCACCCTGGGCGCCGGGATTCGGGATTCGGGATTCGTGGGTGGCGTAGCCGGACACGGCTGCGTGCGGCTATGCGCGGCTGATCGCCGCCACCTGCGCCTGCAGCACCTGCACCGCATCCGCCGGCGCCAGCTCCAGCAGCAGGCCGCGCTGGCCGGCATTGATGAACACACTCGGCTGGGCCAGCGCGTCGCGCTCGAAGCACACGGGCGCCGGCCGCTGCTGGCCGAACGGGCTGATACCGCCGACCCTGTAGCCGCTGCGGCGCTCGGCCTCGGCCACTTCCATCATCCGCGCGGCCTTGCCGCCGGCGGCCGCCGCCAGCGCCTTGAGCTGGACCTGGCGGTCGCTGGGCAGGACCACGCACACCGCCTGGGCGTCGACCCAGGCCATCAGCGTCTTCAGTACCCGCTCCGGTGGCACGCCCAGCGCGGCGGCCGCCTGCAGGCCCTTGCCGCCCGCCAGGACGCTGGCCTCGGCGTCGTAGTCGTACGGATGCAGGCGGTAGACGACGCCGGCGGCGTCGAGGACGCGGGTGGCGCGGGTCGCCTTCGACACGGGCCTGGCCTCAGGCCGGCTCGAAGCGGTTGGCGGCCACGTTCTTGCGCACCTTGTCCGGGGTCCAGACCCGGCCGTTCATGGCGATGTACACGCCCGGCGGCAGGGTCTGCACCGCGCCGATCGCGCAGCCGATGTTGAACTCCGCGTCCGAACCGCGGAACCGCGCCGGGCTCAGTGCGCCGGTCATGACGATGGTCTTGTCCGCGATCGAGCGCAGCACCATGCCGGTCTGGACCATGGTGTCGGTGCCATGGGTCACCAGCACGTGGCGCGCCGGCTGCGCGGCGATGGTGGCGCGCACCAGCTCGCGGTCGGCGTCGGTGATGTGCAGCGAGTCCTTGCGCAGGATCGGGATCACGGTGAAGCGGAAGTTCACCCCCAGCTCGCGCAGGATCATGCCGATCTGCGGCTCGCCGATCTGGTAGTCGGATTTGTCGTCGAAGTAGATCTTGTCGATCGTGCCACCGGTGGTGACGATCAGCAGTTCTTCCATGGAGCGGCTCCTGCGGTGCGGCCGCGGCCGCACCCGTGGACGGGGGAGGGCGGTGCCGGGCACCGCCGCGGCGCGATTATCGCGCCGGTGGGCGAAAAGGTGCGAATGAAACCTTCGCTCAGCCGCGGCGGCCGAAGCGCGCCTTCAGCCCCGGCCAGCTGGAGGCCATGACCACCACCAGCGACAGCGCGATCGCGGCCCAGGCCAACAGCCCGGCTTCCGGATGCGCCCAGGCGTGCATCACCCCGTGGCTGAACCAGAACAGCGCCAGCACGCCCGACCAGAACGCGGCCTTGCGCCCGCCGCGCCAGGCCGGCCCCGCCAGCAGCAGCGGCGGCAGGGCGAACACCAGCAGCGCCGCGGCGGCGTGGCGGTCGTCGTGGAACCAGGCCAGGTAGAGCCCGGCCAGGGCCAGCAGGGCGATGCCCAGCACCCGGTGCGAAGGCGCGCGCATCAGCGGGCCAGCCTCGCGGCGATATCGGCCAGGCGCCGGCCCAGTGCGCGCGCCAGCACGGCCTCTTCCTCGCTCGGCTGCGGGTCGTCGTCGGCGCCGGCGACGTGGCTGGCGCCGTAGGGCGTGCCACCGCTGCGGGTGCTGCTCAGCAGCGGCTCCGTATAGGGGATGCCGACGATCACGCAACCGTGGTGCAGCAGCGGCACGTGCATGCTCAGCAGGGTCGATTCCTGGCCGCCGTGCAGGGTGGCGGTGGAGGTGAACACCGCCGCCGGCTTGCCAGCGAGGGTGCCGCTGGCCCATTCGCCACCAAGCCCGTCGAGGAAGTGCTTGACCGGCGCGGCCATGTTGCCGAAACGGGTGGGGCTGCCCAGGGCCAGGCCGGCGCACCCGGCCAGGTCGGCGCTGGTGACGTAGGGCGCGCCGTCTTCCGGCACCGGCGGGGCGGCCTGCTGGGTCACCGCCGCCACCGGCGGCACCGTGCGCAGCCGCGCCTGCATGCCCGGCACTTCCTCCACCCCGCGCGCGATCTGCCGCGCCAGGCGCGCGACCGAACCGCCGCGGCTGTAGTACAGGACCAGGATCTCGGCCATGCGTGCTGCTTCCTCGGGTATGCCAGGGGCGCAAGTATCGGCGATGCGGCGCGTGCGGCGCATCGGGTAGGCTTGCCCGATGCGCATGGACGGTCTGACCGGAAACTGGCGGGAACGCATGCGCGACCGCGCCCGCGCGGTCGCATTCGCGCGCTTCCTGTGGCACCGCTTCGTCGACGACCGCCTGTTCCAGGCCGCCGCGGCGCTGGCCTACACCACCGCCTTCGCCCTGGTGCCGCTGGCGGTGGTGGTGCTGGGCGTGCTGGCCGCGTTCCCGGTGTTCGACCAGTGGAGCAACGCCCTGGTCGACTACGTGTTCTCCAACTTCATGCCGACCGCGGCGCGCGCGATCGAGTCCTCGCTGGACCGCCTGGCCGAGAACTCGCGCCAGCTCACCGCCGCCGGCGTGGTTGCGCTGGTGGTCTCGCTGCTGGTCACCCTCAACAGCGTGGAGTCCACCTTCAACCGCATCTGGCGGGTGGCCAGCGCGCGGCCGCGGCTGTCGCGCTACCTGGTGTACTGGACGGTGCTGACCCTGGGCGCGTTGCTGGCCGCCGCTTCGCTGTCGATCTCGGCGCGGATCTTCGCCCTGCCGCTGTTCGCCACCCCGGAAGGGCGCGCCATCGCCGACCTCAGCCTGGGCCTGGCGCCGGTGCTGATCGAACTGGTGGTGGTGGTGCTGGTCTACCGCGTGGTGCCGCACCACACGGTCAAGTGGCGCCACGCCCTGGCCGGCGCGGCGCTGGCGGTGCTGCTGCTGGAAGCGGTGAAGGCCGGGCTGGGCGTGTACCTGGGCAGCTTCCAGGGCTACCAGAAGCTGTACGGCGCGCTGGCCTTCATCCCGATCCTGATGCTGTGGATCTACCTGGGCTGGATCGCGATCCTGCTGGGTGCCTCGCTGGCTTCGTCGCTGGCCGCGTTCCGCTACCAGCCGGCGTCCATGCGCCTGCCGGCCGGCTACGAGGTCTATGCGCTGCTGCGGCTGATCGGCCGCTTCCGCGACGCCCGGCGCGAGGGCCATGGCCTGCACACGGCGGCGATCCTGGAGCTGGAGCCGATGCTCACCGACTCGCTGCTGCAGGAGTTCCTCGCCCAGCTGGCGGAGATCCGCGTGCTGCGCCGGGACGAGCAGGGCGAGTGGCTGCTGGGCCGCGACCTGGACGACGTCTGCCTGGGCGAGCTGTACGAGGCCTGCGGCGTGCGCGTGCCCGCGGACGAGGCCTGGCTGCCGTGCCGCGAGGACCCGCTCGGCCAGGACGCCACCGCGGTACTCGACGACCTGCGCCTGCCGCTGCGCGACGTGCTGCGGCGCCGGGTCGGCTCCCTCTACCCCCATTCCCTCGGAGATTGACCATGCGTTTCCCGATTCCCGCCCTGGCCCTGCTGGCCCTGCTGTGCGCCTGCGGGCGCCAGGCCACGGAGCCGCAGTCCGCGGCCGACGCCAGCCCGCCGCCGTCGGCCGAGGAATTGCCGCCGCCGCTGGAAAGCCCCGGCGTGGTCGACCAGACCGCCGAGTACCCGTCCTTCACCGGCACCGCGGTGGACGGCAAGCCCTACGACCTGGCCGCGCAGCGCGGGCGCTGGGTGGTGGTCAACTTCTGGGCGACCTGGTGCAAGCCGTGCCTGCAGGAGATGCCGGAACTGTCGGCGCTGCACGAGATGCGCGAGGACATCGAGGTGGTGGGCCTGGCCTACGAGGACATCGCCACCGAGGAAATGCAGGCGTTCCTGCGCGAGCGCCCGGTCTCGTACCCGATCGTGGTGCTGGATCCGTACGCGCCGCCGGGCGACTTTGCCACTCCGCGCGGATTGCCGATGACCTACCTGCTCGCGCCGGACGGCAAGGTCGCGCGCCAGTTCCTGGGGCCGGTGAGCGCCAGCGACATCGAGCTGGCGGTGGCCGGCAAGGCGGAGGGCTGAGCCATGGACGCGGCACGTTTCCTGGTCAGCGGCAAGGTGCAGGGCGTGTACTACCGCGCATCCACCCGCGAGCAGGCGCTGCACCTGGGGCTGGATGGCAGCGCGGTGAACCTGCCGGACGGGCGCGTGGAGGTGGTCGCCGCCGGCAGCCCGGAGGCGATCGACGCGCTGGAGCAGTGGCTGCGCCAGGGGCCGCCGACGGCCAAGGTCGAGGCGGTGGAGCGCTTCCCGCACCAGGAGCGGGTGCCGCCGGGCTTCAGCGTCGGCTGACGGGCTCAGGCCTCGCGCAGGCGCGGGCGCAGTCCGGCCAGGTTGCAGGGCCGGGTCCGCGCGTCCAGCTGGTGGACGATGATCCTTTCCCAGGCCGTGCGGCAGGCCGAGGTCGAGCCGGGCAGGGCGAACAGGAAGGTGGCGTTGGCCACCCCGGCGAAGGCGCGCGACTGCAGCGAGGAGGTACCGATCTCGTCCACGCTGATGGCGCGGAACAGTTCGCCGAAGCCGGGCATTTCCTTGTCCAGCAGCGGCAGCAGCGCCTCGGGCGTGGAATCGCGGCCGGTGAAGCCGGTGCCGCCGGTGACCAGGATGCCGTCCACCGCCGGTTCGGCGATCCAGGCCGACACCAGTGCGCGCAGCCTGTAGCGGTCGTCCGGCAGCAGCGCGCGGGCGTGCAGCTGGTGGCCGGCGGCCTGCAGCGCGCCGGCGAGGTAGTCGCCGGAGCTGTCGTTTTCCAGGGTGCGCGTGTCGGACACGGTCAGCACGCACAGCTGCAGCGGGGCGAAGTCGGTCTGGACGGTCATGCCCCTAGCCTAGCGCGGGCCGCGCCGGCCGCGCTCATTCGGAGGTCAGGCGCGCCAGCTCGTCGGCCTGGTATTCCTGCTGCAGGCGGCTGACCAGCGGGTCCAGGTCGCCCTCGAGGATGTTGGGCAGGTCGTAAAGGGTCAGGCCTTCGACGCGGTGGTCGGTGATCCGGCCCTGGGGGAAGTTGTAGGTGCGGATGCGCTGGCTGCGGTCGCCGCTGCCCACCTGCAGGCGCCGGCTCTCGGCCTGCGCGGCCTGCTGCTTGCTGCGCTCGGCCTCCAGCAGCTGCGCCTTGAGCCGCTTCATCGCCTTGTCGCGGTTGGCGTGCTGGCTGCGCTCGGTCTGGCTTTCCACCACCAGGCCGCTGGGCAGGTGGGTGATGCGGATGGCCGAGTCGGTCTTGTTGACGTGCTGGCCGCCGGCGCCGGAGGAGCGGAAGGTGTCGACCTTCAGGTCGGCCGGGTTGATGGTGATCTCCTCGATCTCGTCGGCCTCGGGGATGATCGCCACGGTGGCCGCCGAGGTATGGATGCGGCCCTGCGACTCGGTGGCCGGCACCCGCTGCACGCGGTGGGTGCCGGACTCGAACTTCAGCTTGGAATACGCGCCGCGCCCGACGATGCGGGCCACGATTTCCTTGTGCCCGCCATGCTCGCCCGGATTTTCGGACTCGACCTCGACCCTCCAGCCCTGGCGCTCGGCGTAGCGCGCGTACATCCGGAACAGGTCGCCGGCGAACAGCGCAGCCTCGTCGCCGCCGGTACCGGCGCGCACCTCCAGGAACAGGTTGCCCTCGTCGCGCGGGTCCCTGGGCACCAGCAGCAGGGCCAGCTCCCGGTCCAGCTGCTGCAGGCGCTCGCGCGCGGTGGCGATTTCCTCCTCGGCCAGCCCGGCCAGCTCCGGGTCCTCGCGCATGGCCTCGGCCGCGGCGAGGTCCTCGCGGGCGCGGGCCTCGGCGGCCAGCGCGGTGGCCACCGGCTCCAGCTGGGCGAACTCGCGCGACAGGTCGCGGAAGCGGGCAGGGTCGCCCATCACGCCGGGATCGGCGAGCAGGCGTTCCAGTTCTTCGCGGCGCTCGGCCAGCGCTTCAAGCTTGCGGCGCAGGCTCGGGGTCATCGGGCAGTCGGGGCGGGGGCAGGTTGGCGGCGGCCGGGTGCGAGTACGGCGCGCGGGCGGGGAACAGGCGGTCGGCGGCGCGCGCCAGCTCGGTATCGCCGGCCAGCGCGGCCTCGCGCAGGGCCGCGGTCGGCGGATGCAGCAGCCGGTTGGTGAGGGTGTGGGCGAGGAACTGCAGCACCTCGTCCGGATCGCGCCCGGAGGCCAGCTGCTGGCGGGCGCGGGCGAGGATCTCCTCGCGGGCGGCATCGCCCATGGCGCGCAGGCGGCGCAGGGTGTCCTGGCGCTCGCCGGCGCGCACGGTCTCCATGAAGCGGGACACCTGCAGGTCGATGATCGCCTCGGCCGCCTCGGCGGCCTCGTGGCGGCCGCGGCGGTTGTCCTCCACCGCGCGCTCCAGGTCGTCCACGGTATACAGGTAGGCGTCGTCCAGCGCGGCCACGCCGGCCTCGATGTCGCGCGGCACCGCCAGGTCGAACAGCAGCACCGGCTTGCGCCGGCGCACGGCCAGCGCGGCCTCGACCTGGGTGCGCAGCAGCACCGGCTCGCGCGCGGCGGTGGCGGAGAACACGATGTCGGCCTCGGCCAGGTGCCGGTCCAGTTCGGTCAGCGGCAGGGCATAGCCGCCGTGGCGCTCGGCCAGGGCCTGGGCGTGGGCCAGGGTGCGGTTGGCCACCAGCAGGCGGCGCACGCCGCCCTTCACCAGGTGGCGCGCGGCCAGCTCGATGGTCTCGCCGGCGCCAATCAGCAGCACGGTGGAATCGGCCAGTGGCGCGAACGAATCCTGCGCCAGGCGCACCGCGGTGGAGGCCACCGAAACCGGGTTCACGCCGATGCGGGTGTCGGTGCGGGCGCGCTTGGCCACCGCGAAGGTCTGCTGGAACAGGCGGTCCAGGCGGCTGCCGAGGGCGCCGTGCTCGCGCGCCCGGGCCCAGGCGTCCTTCACCTGGCCCAGGATCTGTGGCTCGCCCAGCACCATCGAGTCCAGCCCCGTGGCGACCCGGAACAGGTGGCGCACCGCGTCGGCGTCGCGGTGGCGGTACAGGTAGGCGGAGATGCCGGCGCCGTGGCCTTCGAGCCAGTCGGCCAGCACCTGGCCGTCCTCGGCCATGGCGTAGACCTCGGTGCGGTTGCACGTCGAGAGCAGGGCCGCCTCCGACACCCCGGGCAGGGCGCGCAGCGCGCCCAGCGCCCGGCCCAGCGCTTCGCCGGCAAACGCCACCCGTTCGCGCAGGTCGACCGGCGCGGTCTGGTGGTTCAGGCCGAGGAGCCAAAGCGTCATGTTCAGGTGCTTGCGTTAATCTGCTGGCTTGTTTGGGCCGCCATTTTACGGCCCGGTGGGTGCCAATGCCCGAATTGAAGCTTTCCACCCGCGCCCCGCTGCCTTTCCCGGGCCGCGCGCGCGGCCCCCGGGCCGGCCGCATGCGCCGCCTGGTCCTGTTGCTGGCCCTGGTCCTGGCGCCGCTGGCGCATGCCGGCGAGGGCATGCCTGCCGACGCGCTGGGTCCGCTGCTGGCCGGCGAGTTCGCGCTGCAGTCCGGGCAGCTGGAAGAGGCCGCGCGCTGGTACCTGGAGGCCGCCCGCGGCGCCAGCGACGACGTGCCGCTGGCCGAACGCGCCACCCGCATCGCCATCCTCGCCAACGACGACGCGGTCGCCGGCCGCGCGCTGGCGCTGTGGCGGGAACGGGCGCCGGAGTCGCCGGCGATGCGCGCGGCCAGCGCCACCCTGGCCCTGCGCGGCGGCCATCTGCGCCGCGCAGGCTCGGAACTGGAGGCGTTGCTGGCCAGCGGCGACCCGCGTGCCTGGCGCTACGCGGCCATGGCCCTCAACGGCGGGCGCGAGCCGCGCGATACCGCGCGCGTGCTGGAGCGCCTGGTCCGGCGCGGCGCGATTCCCGCCGACATCGCCGCCTGGCAGGAGTTCGGGCGCATGGCCCTGCGCCTGGACGACCCGAAGCTGGCGCGGCGGATCATGGACGAAGTGGTCAGGCGCTTCCCGGGCGAGCCGCGGGTGGCGCTGCTGCGCGCGACCCAGCTGCAGCAGGCCGGGCAGGGCGAGCAGGCGCGCCGGATCCTGGCCCAGGTCGAACCGCAGGCCGAGGGCGACCCGGAGATCCGGGCGATGCTGGCGATGGCCTACGAGGCCGCGCGCGACCTGCCGGCCGCGGCCCGGGTGATGGCCCAGGGCCCGCAGGACACCTCGACTTACGGCGTGCGCGCCTCGCTGCTGGCGCGCGCCGGCGACACCGCCGAGCTGGCCGCGCTCTACCAGGAGCTGGCGGCCGACGCGGCCCGTCCGGACCCTTCGCGCCGCCTGTTGCTGGGCCGCATCGCCGAGTTCCTCGAGCGCCCGGCCGAGGCCCTGGACTGGTACCGCGGCGTGCCCGGCGGGCCCCAGCGCACCGAGGCGCGCATGCGCATCGCCGTGGTCCTGCACACCCTGGACCGCCAGGACGAGGCCTATGCCGAGGCACGCGCGCTGCAGGACGACGCGGCCCTGGCCGACGAGGTGCGCCGCGACGCCTACCTGCTGGAGGCGGAAATGCGCCAGCGCCAGGGGGATCCCCAGGGCGAGCTGGAGGTGCTGGGCCGCGGCCTGGCCGCCTGGCCGGACGACCCGGCGCTGCTGTACGCGCGCGGCCTGGCCTGGGAGCGCCAGGACCGGATCGACCGCGCCGAAGCCGACCTGCGCCGGGTGCTGGTGGTGGATCCGGAGAACGTGGCCGCGCTCAACGCCCTGGGCTACACCCTGGCCGACCGCACCGACCGCTTCCGCGAGGCGCTGGAGCTGATCGACCGCGCCCGCACCGCCGAGCCGGACAACGGTGCCATCGTCGACAGCTACGGCTGGGTGCTGTACCGCCTGGGCCGTACCCAGGAGGCGCTGGTGGAACTGCGCCGCGCCTGGGGGCTGATGAAGGACCCGGAGGTCGCCGCCCACCTGGGCGAGGTGCTGTGGACCCTGGGGCGCCGCGCCGAGGCTCGCCGCTACTTCGAGGAGGCCCGTGCGCTGGATCCGGACAACCGCGCCCTGCGCCGGGCGCTGCGGCAGTTCGGGATCAGCCTGGAGCCGGCCGCCGCGCCGGCGGACCCGGCCGGCCACGCGGAGGTGCCCTGATGCATGCCCGGATGCGCCTGGCGGCGCTGCTGCCGCTGCTGTTGCTTGCCGCCTGTACCAGCACCCCCACCCGGACCCCGGCCGCGGCGGTGCCGGCGGCCGAGGCCGAGCGCCAGCAGGCCCAGCGCCGGGAAGTACTGGAAGGGATCGCGGCCTGGTCGCTGCAGGCCCGGGTGGCGATCAGCAACGGCCAGAAGGGCGGCAGCGGCCGCCTGGAGTGGAACTGGCAGGACGGGCAGTACCGGATCTCGCTGGGCGCGCCGGTGACCCGGCAGAGCTGGTCGCTGTCCTCGCTGCCCGGCGGCGGCGCGGTGCTGGAGGGCATCGATGGCGGCCCGCGCCAGGGCGGGGACGCCTCCCTGCTGCTGCGCGAGGCCACCGGCTGGGAGGTCCCGGTGCAGGAGCTGGCCTGGTGGGTGCGCGGCCTGGAGACCCCGGGCGCGGATGCGATCGAATACGGCGCCGATGGCCGGCTGCAGCGGATGCGGGCCGCCGGCTGGAACATCGAGTACCAGGAATGGATGCCGCCGGCCGGCGGCCTGCCGGCCATGCCGCGGCGCATGCAGGCCGAGCGCGGCGAGGCGCGGGTGCGGCTGGTGGTGGATGGATGGAGTGCCCCGTGAGTGGATGGAGCCAGTGGCCGGCCCCGGCCAAGCTGAACCTGTTCCTGCGCATCACCGGTCGCCGCGCCGACGGCTACCACGAGCTGCAGACCGTGTTCCGCCTGCTGGACTGGGGTGACAGCGTGCGCCTGCGGGTGCGCGGGGACGGGCGGATCGTGCGCCACGGCGACTCGGTGCCCGGCGTGGCGGAGGCCGACGACCTCATGGTGCGCGCCGCCAAACTCCTGCAATCGCACGCCAACTGCGCGCTTGGTGCCGACATCGCCGTGGAAAAGCGCATTCCCGCCGGAGGCGGGTTCGGCGGCGGCTCGTCGGATGCGGCAACCGTGCTGTGCGCCCTGGACCGGCTGTGGGGGCTGGGCCTGGGCGAGGACGCGCTGGCGGGCCTGGGCCTGCGCCTGGGCGCGGACGTGCCGGTGTTCGTGCGCGGCCGCAGCGCCTGGGCCGAAGGAGTGGGGGAGCGGCTGCGGCCGCTGCAGCTGCCCCCGGCCTGGTACGTGCTGGCCGACCCCGGCGTCCAGGTGCCGACCGCCGCCCTGTTCGCAGCCCCGGATTTGACGCGTAATTCCCCGCCCGCGACAATAGCGGACTTCGCTGCAGGCACGGTGCTCGACAATGCGTTCGAGCCGGTCCTGCGCCGCCGCGAGCCGGCCGTGCAGGCCGCGTTCGACGCGCTGGCGCGGATCGGCAGGCCCAGGCTCACCGGGACCGGCAGCGGATGCTTCGTCGAGTTTCCCGACCGTGGCAGCGCCGAGGCGGCGCTGGCGCGGTTGCCTCGCGGGTTGCGGGCCTGGCTCGCCGCCGGCGTGGACCAGTCGCCGCTCGGGGCCGCGCTTGCGCGCCCGGCGGCGGTGGAACCGTGACACAGGGGCGTCGCCAAGAGGTCCAAGGCACCGGGTTTTGATCCCGGCATCCGCAGGTTCGAATCCTGCCGCCCCTGCCACGGTCCCGCAGCCCCGTCCGCGGGGCGTGGATGCAAGACGCCGCACGGACTGCGGCAACCGCCAACAACCTTGTCCGAAACGCCAACGATCCGAGCCGCCGCCGGGATGAAGACGATGCAAGAAGACCGCAACCTGCTCATCTTCAGCGGCAACGCGAACCGTCCGCTGGCCGACAGCATCTGCCGCCAGCTGGGCGTGCGCCCGGGCAAGGCCCTGGTCTCCACCTTCTCCGACGGCGAGGTCCAGGTCGAGATCGAGGAGAACGTCCGCCGCCAGGAAGTCTTCGTGATCCAGCCGACCTGCGCGCCGGCGGCGGAGAACCTGATGGAGCTGCTGGTGATCATCGACGCGCTCAAGCGCGCCAGCGCCTCCTCGGTCACCGCGGTGGTGCCGTACTTCGGCTACTCGCGCCAGGACCGCCGCCTGCGCTCCTCGCGCGTGCCGATCACGGCCAAGGTGGCGGCCAAGATGTTCACCGCGGTGGGTACCGACCGGGTGCTGACCGTGGACCTGCACGCCGACCAGATCCAGGGCTTCTTCGACATCCCGGTCGACAACGTCTACGCCTCGCCGCTGCTGCTGGCCGACATCTGGCGCGCCTACGGCACCGAGAACCTGATCGTGGTCTCGCCGGACGTGGGCGGCGTGGTCCGCGCCCGCGCGGTGGCCAAGCGCCTGGACGACGCCGACCTGGCGATCATCGACAAGCGCCGCCCGCGCGCCAACGTGTCGACGGTGATGAACATCATCGGCGACGTGGAGGGCAAGACCTGCGTCATGGTCGACGACATCGTCGACACCGCCGGCACCCTGTGCGCCGCCGCCGCCGCCCTCAAGGCGCGTGGCGCGACCAAGGTCGCCGCCTACTGCACCCATGCCGTGCTCTCGGGCCCGGCGGTGGACAACCTCAACAACTCCCAGCTCGACGAGCTGGTGGTGACCGACACCATCCCGCTGTCGCCGGCGGCCCGCAACTGCCCGCGCATCCGCCAGGTCAGCGTGGCCGAGCTGCTGGCCGAAACCATCCGCCGCATCGCCTTCGGCGAATCGGTCAGTTCCTTGTACGTGGATTAAGAGCCGGGATTCGGCATTGGGGATTGGGGATTCGTAAAAGCCCTTCCCAATCACGGATCACGAATCGCCGCTTTTTCCGGCTTCCCTGGTCGCGGGGAAGCCACCCAAGCCGCCGCGAGGCGGTTCATCAACCCAGGTAGTAAAAACAAATGGCAAATCATGTGATCAACGTCGAACGCCGCGAGGACGAGGGTAAGGGTGCGAGCCGCCGCCTGCGTCGCGCGGGCAAGGTGCCGGCCATCGTCTACGGTGGCGAGCTGCCGCCGGTCTCCATCCAGCTGGACCACGAGAAGCTGTGGCTGGCCCAGCAGAACGAGTGGTTCTACTCCTCGATCCTGGACCTGAGCCTCAACGGCGACATCCAGAAGGTCCTGCTGCGTGACCTGCAGCGCCACCCGTACAAGCAGCAGATCCTGCACCTGGACTTCCAGCGCGTCAGCGACGACCAGGTGCTGCGCGCCGCCGTGCCGCTGCGCTTCGTCAACGAGGAGAAGTCCCCGGCCGGCAAGACCGCCGGCGTGGTGATCATGCATGAGCTGACCGAGGTCACCGTGGCCTGCCTGCCGAAGGACCTGCCGGAGGCGGTCGAGGTCGACCTGTCCGACCTGGCCGTGGGCGGCGTCGTCCACCTGTCCGACCTGAAGCTGCCGACCGGCGTGGAGATCCCGGCGCTGGCCCTGGGCCCGGACCACGACGTGGCCGTGGTCGTGGCCAAGGCCGCCCAGGGCGAGGCCGACGAGGCCGCTCCGGCGGGCGAGGGCGAGGCCCAGTAAGTCCGTGCCGTCCCGCCCGGTCCGCCGGGCGGGACGACGGCCGTGTCGCACGCGATGGCAATCCGACTCATCGTCGGGCTGGGCAACCCCGGCCCGGAGCACGCCCTCGACCGCCACAACGCCGGGTTCCGCCTGGTCGACACCCTGGCCGCTCGGCAGGGCGCGCGCTTCGGCCTGGAGCCGAAGCTGTTCGGCGAGACGGCGCGGGTGGAGATCGGCGGGCAGCCGGTGTGGCTGCTGAAGCCGGCAACCTTCATGAACCTGTCCGGCAAGTCGGTGGCCGCCGCGCTGCGGTTCTGGAAGATCGAGCCGGAGCAGGCGCTGCTTGTCCACGACGAGCTGGACCTGCCCCCTGGCACGGCCCGGCTGAAGTTCGACGGCGGCCACGGCGGCCAGAACGGCCTGCGCGACACCATCCGCCTGCTCGGCCACGGCCGCTTCCACCGCCTGCGCATCGGCATCGGCCATCCCGGGCACAAGGACCGGGTCGTGGGCTGGGTGCTGGGCAAGCCGGGCAAGGACGACGATATCCTCATCGGGCGCGCCATCGACGACGCCATCGACGTGCTGCCGCTGGTGGTCAACGGCGACGTCAACGAGGCGATGAAGCGCCTCCACACCAGCAAACCGTAATTGGTGATTGGTGATTGGTGATTCGTGGAAGCCGCGAATCGCCAATCACGAATCACGAATCCCGGATCCTCACATGGGCATCAAATGCGGCATCGTCGGCCTGCCTAACGTCGGCAAGTCGACCCTGTTCAACGCGCTGACCAAGGCGGGCATCGCCGCGGCCAACTTCCCGTTCTGCACGATCGAGCCGAACGTGGGCGTGGTTCCGGTGCCGGACCCGCGCCTCAACCAGCTGGCCGAGATCGTCAAGCCCGAGCGGGTGGTGCCGACGGCGGTGGAGTTCGTGGACATCGCCGGCCTGGTGGCCGGTGCCGCCAGCGGCGAGGGCCTGGGCAACAAGTTCCTGGCCCACATCCGCGAGGTCGATGCGATCGCCCACGTGGTGCGCTGCTTCGAGCACCCGGACATCGTCCACGTCGCCGGCAAGGTTGACCCGCTGTCGGACATCGAGACGATCGACACCGAGCTGGCCCTGGCCGACCTGGACAGCGTGGAGAAGGCGCTCAACCGCGCCGAACGCGCGGCCAAGGGCGGCGACAAGGATGCTGCGGCGCGCAAGCCGGTGCTGCTGAAGCTGCAGGCCGCCCTGGCCGAGGGCAAGTCCGGGCGCAGCGTCGGCCTGGACGAGGAGGAGCGGGCGCTGGTGCGCGACCTGTTCCTGCTGACCCTCAAGCCGGTGATGTACATCGCCAACGTGCTGGAGGACGGCTTCGACAACAATCCGCACCTGGAGGCCGTGCGCGCCCACGCCGCGGCCGAGGGCGCGGAGGTGGTGCCGGTGTCGGCGGCCATCGAGGAGGAGCTGGCGCAGCTGGACGACGCCGACCGCGACACCTTCCTCGCCGACCTGGGCCTGGACGAGCCGGGCCTGAACCGGGTGATCCGCGCCGCGTACAAGCTGCTGGGCCTGCAGACCTACTTCACCGCAGGCGTGAAGGAGGTCCGCGCCTGGACGGTGAAGGCCGGGGCCACCGCCCCGCAGGCGGCGGCGGTGATCCACACCGACTTCGAGAAGGGCTTCATCCGCGCCGAAACCATCGCCTTCGATGACTTCATCAAGTACCGTGGCGAGGCCGGCGCGCGCGAGGCCGGGCGCATGCGCCTGGAGGGCAAGGAGTACCGCGTCCAGGAGGGCGACGTGCTGCACTTCCGCTTCAACGTCTGATGTGAAAAAAAGTTGCCGGAAGCGTTGACAGATCGTTTCGACATGACCAGAATAGCGGGCTGTTTCACCCCGGTCGCATTTGAGCCGCGGTGAGGTCCCGGAGGGATACCCAAGCGGCCAACGGGGGCAGACTGTAAATCTGCTGGCTTACGCCTTCGGTGGTTCGAATCCACCTCCCTCCACCAGTTTTTGAAGAGGTAACACGGAACAACGAGGCAAGGCCCGGAGCGGTAGGCCGGGAAAAGCGGTTCCCCTCGCGGGAGTAGTTCAATGGTAGAACCTCAGCCTTCCAAGCTGATGGTGCGGGTTCGATTCCCGTCTCCCGCTCCATTGCGCCGCCCCCGTGGTTCCGACAACAGGTTTCCTGTGCTCACGTAGCTCAGTCGGTAGAGCACCTCCTTGGTAAGGAGGAGGTCGATGGTTCGATTCCATTCGTGAGCACCACCATTCGCGGGGATTCCCCGCAGGAGGCCAGGCGCCACGGCGCCTGGCCGCCACCACAGCAGTCACCCAAACACGAAAACGTCAGCGAGATAGGCAGCCATGTCCAAGGGTAAGTTCGAGCGCACCAAGCCGCACGTGAACGTCGGCACCATCGGCCACGTTGACCATGGCAAGACCACGCTGACGGCCGCGCTGACGAAGGTCGGTGCCGAGCGTTTCGGCGGCGAGTTCCACGCGTACGACGCGATCGACAAGGCGCCGGAAGAGAAGGCCCGCGGCATCACGATCTCGACCTCGCACGTCGAGTACGAATCGCCGACCCGCCACTACGCGCACGTGGACTGCCCGGGCCACGCCGACTACGTGAAGAACATGATCACCGGTGCGGCGCAGATGGACGGCGCGATCCTGGTGGTGTCGGCGGCTGACGGCCCGATGCCGCAGACCCGCGAGCACATCCTGCTGGCCCGCCAGGTGGGCGTGCCGTACATCGTGGTCTTCCTGAACAAGGCGGACATGGTGGACGACGCCGAGCTGCTGGAGCTGGTGGAGATGGAAGTCCGCGAGCTGCTGAGCAAGTACGACTTCCCGGGCGACGACACCCCGATCATCAAGGGTTCGGCGCTGAAGGCGCTGGAAGGCGACCAGTCGGAGATCGGCGTTCCGGCGATCATCCAGCTGGTGGACGCGCTGGACAGCTACATCCCGACCCCGGAGCGCGACGTTGACAAGCCGTTCCTGATGCCGGTCGAGGACGTGTTCTCGATCTCGGGCCGCGGCACCGTGGTGACCGGCCGCATCGAGCGCGGCGTGATCAAGGTGGGCGACGAAGTGGAAATCGTCGGCATCCGTCCGACCCAGAAGACCACCGTCACCGGCGTGGAGATGTTCCGCAAGCTGCTGGACCAGGGCCAGGCGGGCGACAACGCGGGGCTGCTGCTGCGCGGCACCAAGCGTGACGAGGTCGAGCGTGGCCAGGTGCTGGCCAAGCCGGGCACGATCACCCCGCACACCGACTTCGAGGCCGAGGTGTACGTGCTGTCGAAGGACGAGGGCGGCCGCCACACCCCGTTCTTCAAGGGCTACCGTCCGCAGTTCTACTTCCGCACCACCGACATCACTGGCGCCGTCCAGCTGCCGGAGGGCGTGGAGATGGTGATGCCGGGCGACAACGTGAAGATGTCGGTGTCGCTGATCAACCCGGTGGCCATGGACGAGGGCCTGCGCTTCGCGATCCGCGAGGGTGGCCGTACCGTCGGCGCCGGCGTGGTCGCCAAGATCCTGAAGTAAGCCCCCTGCGGGATCCCGGCGACGGGCTCCGCCGCCGGAGAAAGCGCGAAGGGCGGGCCGGAACCCCGGTCCGCCTTCGCCGTCTAAGGGAAGGTCGAGGTTCACGCGTACGCCAGTAGCTCAATTGGCAGAGCAGCGGTCTCCAAAACCGCAGGTTGGGGGTTCGAGTCCCTCCTGGCGTGCCACTTCCCCCGCGACGCGGGGCCGCAACGGTCCCCGCGCCGCAACAGTCAAGAGAGCGACAGCGACTTGAACAGCAAGATCGATCCGGCACAGACCGCCACCAGCGGCGGCGACATGGTCAAGTACGCGCTCGCGGCGCTGCTGGTGCTCGGCGGGCTGTTCGTGTGGTTCTGGTTCGGTGACGCCGCCCGTGCGGCCCGGCTGGGCCAGTGGGGCGGCCAGCTGCGGGCCCTCGCCGTCATCGCCGGCCTGGTCGCCGGCACCTTCGTGTTCATGCTCAGCGCCAAGGGCCGCTCCATGCGCGAGTTCCTGGCCGAGTCGCGCTTCGAACTGCGCAAGGTCGTGTGGCCGACCCGCCAGGAAGCCACCCGCATGACCTGGGTCGTGGTCGCCGTGGTCGTGGTCCTGAGCCTGATCCTTGCTGGCTTCGATTTCTTCGTTAAGTGGGCGATCGAGCTGTTCCTGAACTTCGGCCGCTGAGGAGAATGTCCAAGTGAAGCGTTGGTACGTGGTCCACGCCTATTCCGGCTTCGAGAAGTCCGTCGCCCAGGCCCTGCGCGACCGCATCGCCATGTACGGCATGGAAGACCGCTTCGGCGAAGTGCTGGTCCCGACCGAGGAAGTGGTGGAGATGCGCTCCGGCCAGAAGCGCCGTTCCGAGCGCAAGTTCTTCCCGGGCTACGTGCTGGTCCAGATCGAGACCCACGACGAGAACGGCATCCCGCGCATCGACAGCGAGAGCTGGCACCTGGTCAAGGAGACCTCCAAGGTCATGGGCTTCATCGGCGGCACCGCCGACCGCCCGCTGCCGATCCGCGACGACGAGGCCGCCGCCATCCTGGATCGCGTCCAGGAAGGCGTGGAGAAGCCGCGCCCGAAGGTCCTGTTCGAGCCGGGCCAGATGGTCCGCGTCATCGACGGCCCGTTCAACGACTTCAACGGCGTGGTCGAGGAAGTCAATTACGAGAAGAGCCGCCTGCGCGTGGCCGTGCTCATCTTCGGCCGCTCCACCCCGGTGGAGCTGGAGTTCGGCCAGGTCGAGAAGGCCTGAGCCGCCGGCCCCGGCAACGGGGCCCCAAAGCTGGTATACTGCGCGGCTTCCTGTCCGGACAGCCGGGCTACCCCGACGGCCGCCACCCAGGCGGCCTTTCGCGCGACGGGGCACATGAGTTCTACGCGAGGCCGGGACGCGTGATTTTCCCGGAACGATGGGGAGCCTGAACAGGCGTCAGCACCCGGAGATAAACAAAAATGGCAAAGAAAGTCGTCGGTTACATCAAGCTGCAGGTGAAGGCCGGCCAGGCCAACCCCTCGCCGCCGGTCGGTCCCGCGCTGGGCCAGCGCGGCCTGAACATCATGGAGTTCTGCAAGGCGTTCAACGCCGCCACGCAGAAGATGGAGCCGGGCCTGCCGATTCCGGTGGTCATCACCGCCTACTCGGACCGCACCTTCACCTTCATCACCAAGACGCCGCCGGCGACCATCCTGCTGAAGAAGGCCGCGGGCATCACCAGCGGTTCCAAGCGTCCGAACACCGACAAGGTCGGCAAGGTCACCCGCGCCCAGCTCGAGGAGATCGCCAAGGCGAAGGAACCCGACCTGACCGCGGCCGACCTGGATGCGGCGGTTCGTACCATCGCGGGCTCGGCCCATTCGATGGGTCTGGTGGTGGAGGGCTGAGCACATGGCACTGAACAAGCGACAGAAGGCGATCAAGGCAGCGGTCGAGCCGGGCAAGGCTTACCCCATCGACGAGGCGCTGAAGATCATCAAGGGCTTCACCAAGGCCAAGTTCGTCGAGTCGGTCGACGTGGCCGTGCGCCTGGGCGTGGACGCCAAGAAGTCGGACCAGCAGGTCCGCGGCTCCACCGTGCTGCCGGCCGGTACCGGCAAGAGCGTGCGCGTGGCCGTGTTCTGCCCGCCGGGCGCCAAGGCTGACGAGGCCCTGGCCGCCGGCGCCGACGCCGTCGGCATGGACGACCTGGCCGAGAAGATGCAGGCCGGCGACCTGAACTACGACGTGGTCATCGCCACCCCGGACGCCATGCGCGTGGTCGGCAAGCTGGGCCAGGTCCTGGGCCCGCGCGGCCTGATGCCGAACCCGAAGGTCGGCACCGTGTCGCCGAACCCGGCCGAGGCGGTGAAGAACGCCAAGTCGGGCCAGGTCCGCTACCGCACCGACAAGGCCGGCATCATCCACGCCACCATCGGCAAGGCCGACTTCGCCGACGAGGCGCTGAAGTCGAACCTGCAGGCGCTGCTGCTGGACCTGATCAAGGCCAAGCCGGCGACCTCCAAGGGCCAGTACCTGCAGAAGATCTCGCTCAGCTCGACCATGGGCCCGGGCGTGACCATCGACCAGGGTTCGCTGTCCCTGAAGTGATGCAACGGCGCGCCCGCGCATGCGCGGGCGCCTTTGCGTTGCACCACCCCGGCGCAGGCCGGGAACCAGCGCCCCCGGGGCACGCCCGGGGCGCTGGAAGCTGAAGACACCGGGTCCCGGCTCCGGCCGGGACCAGGGTGAAGGAATCACCGCTGCCGCTTCGGGCTCCGCCCCGGGACGGTGGCGGCTTTTGAGGGCAGTCGGCGCCGCCACGGGCCGACAGCCGTCAAAGACCGCAGGTGCGGTCGGCGCACATCGACGACGGGCACGGATTGCTCGCTATGGCAGGGAATCGCCGTCGGTGCAGCGGGGCTGCTTAATCGGGTCCCCGGGACCTGGCCTGCGTAGATGGTGCCGCCTTCTGGATGTGTTCCCGGCACGACCGAACCTTCGGACGTACGGGTCAGAAAGGCCAGCACCGGGATGCCCCGGGCATCCCCGGCGCACAGGGAGGGGCGCCGCCAAGGACCGCAAGCGGCAGGAGCCGCGAGCGGAGTTCATACGGAGGAGTGTTATGGCTCTCAATCTGTCCCAGAAGAAGGAAGTCGTCGCCGAACTGGCCGACGTCGCCGCCAACGCGCACTCCCTGATCGCCGCCGAGTACGCTGGCACCACGGTCGAGCAGATGACCGCGATGCGCAAGAAGGCCCGCGAAACCGGCGTGTTCCTGAAGGTTGTCAAGAACACGCTGGTCGCGCGCGCCGTCGAAGGCACGGAATACGAGTGCGCCAAGGACGCGCTCGTGGGTCCGCTGCTGTATGCGTTCTCGACCGAGGAGCCCGGCGCCGCCGGCCGCCTGATCAAGGAGTTCGCCAAGACCAACGACAAGCTCAAGCCGAAGGTGGTCGCCATGGGCGGCCAGCTGTACCCGGCGAGCCACGTCGAGGTCCTGGCTTCGCTGCCGACCCGCGAGCAGGCCCTGGCCATGCTGGCCCGCGTCCTGGCCGAGCCGGTCACCATGTTCGCCCGCGCGGTCAAGGCCGTCGGCGAGAAGCAGGGTGGCGGCGAGGCTGCGCCGGCCGAGGCTGCCGCCGAGACCGCGTAAGCGTCATCGACGATTTCCGAATCCCTTTCCAGAAAACATTCAGAAGGTAATCACAATGTCCCTTACCAACGAGCAGATCGTCGAAGCCATCGCCGGCAAGACCCTGATGGAAGTGATGGAGCTGGTCAAGGCCATCGAAGAGAAGTTCGGCGTCTCCGCCGCCGCCCCGGTCGCCGTGGCCGCCGGCCCGGTCGCCGCTGGTCCGGCCGCCGAGGAGCAGACCGAGTTCACCGTGGTCCTGAAGGCCGCCGGCGACAAGAAGGTCGAGGTCATCAAGGCCGTCCGCGCCATCACCGGCCTGGGCCTGAAGGAGGCCAAGGACCTGGTCGAGGGCGCCCCGAAGGACGTCAAGGAAGGCGTGTCGAAGGAAGACGCCGAGAAGTTCAAGAAGGAACTGGAAGCCGCCGGCGCCACCGTCGAGCTCAAGTAAGCAGTACCTTGCATCGCCGGAGCGCTCGGTGATGCGCCAAAGGCTGGGGGCGAAAGCCCCCGGCCTTCGGTCGTTTCCGGGGCCCATGGCTCCGAAGGGGCCCCGCGAGGGGCCTGCAGTACAGAAAACCCAGTTCCGCACAGGGGAGCTGGTAGTCGGAAGTAGCGGGAGATGGCGTGCTGGTGCCGGCAATACCAGCGACTACCGACTGACAGCTTCATGTTCCCCCGGGTCCGCGGACGCGCGGCCCGCACTGCCAAAGGTGGTACATCCATGACGACGTATTCGTTCACCGAGAAGAAGCGCATCCGCAAGGACTTCGGCAAGCAGCGCTCCATCCTCGAGGTGCCGTTCCTGCTGGCCATCCAGGTCGATTCGTACCGCGAATTCCTGCAGGCCGACACCGACCCCGCCAAGCGCCGCGATACCGGCCTGCACGCGGCGCTGAAGTCGGTGTTCCCGATCGTCAGCTACAGCGGCAACGCCGCGCTGGAGTACGTCGGCTACAAGCTCGGCGAGCCCGTGTTCGACGAGCGCGAGTGCCGCAACCGCGGCCTGTCCTACGGCGCCCCGCTGCGCGTGACCGTGCGCCTGGTGATCTACGACCGCGAGTCCTCCACCAAGGCGATCAAGTACGTCAAGGAGCAGGAGGTCTACCTCGGCGAGATCCCGCTGATGACCGAGCACGGCACGTTCATCGTGAACGGCACCGAGCGCGTCATCGTCTCGCAGCTGCACCGCAGCCCGGGCGTGTTCTTCGACCACGACCGCGGCAAGACCCACAGCTCGGGCAAGCTGCTGTACAGCGCCCGCATCATCCCCTACCGCGGCTCCTGGCTGGACTTCGAGTTCGACCCGAAGGACGCCCTGTACACCCGCATCGACCGTCGCCGCAAGCTGCCGGTGACCATCCTGCTGCGCGCCCTCGGCTACAACAACGAGGAGATGCTGCGCGCCTTCTTCGAGATCAACACCTTCCACATCCTGCCGGAAGGCGTGCAGCTGGAACTGGTGCCGGAGCGCCTGCGCGGCGAGACCCTGGGCTTCGACCTGTCCGACGGCGAGAAGGTCATCGTCGAGGCCGGCAAGCGCATCACCGCGCGCCACGTGCGCCAGCTGGAGCAGTCGGGCATCACCGCGCTGGCGGTGCCGGACGAGTACCTGCTGGGCCGCATCCTGGCCCACGACGTGGTCGACGCCAACACCGGCGAGCTGCTGGCCGCCGCCAACGACGAGATCACCGACGAGCACCTGGCCGCGTTCCGCAAGGCCGGCGTGTCCAGCATCGGCACCCTGTGGGTGAACGACCTCGACCGCGGCCCGTACCTGTCCAACACCTTGCGCATCGACCCGACCCGCACCCAGCTGGAGGCGCTGGTCGAGATCTACCGCATGATGCGCCCGGGCGAGCCGCCGACCAAGGAAGCGGCCCAGAACCTGTTCCACAACCTGTTCTTCACCTTCGAGCGCTACGACCTGTCGGCCGTGGGCCGGATGAAGTTCAACCGCCGCGTCGGCCGCAAGGACGTCGTCGGCCCGGCCGTGCTGTACGACCACAAGTACTTCGCCGAGCGCGCCGACGACGAGTCCAAGGCGCTGGTGTCCGAGCAGGGCGAGACCTCGGACATCCTCGACGTGCTGCGCGTGCTGACCGAGATCCGCAACGGCCGCGGCGTGGTCGACGACATCGACCACCTGGGCAACCGCCGCGTGCGTTCGGTCGGCGAGATGGCCGAGAACGTGTTCCGCGTGGGCCTGGTCCGCGTCGAGCGCGCGGTCAAGGAGCGCCTGTCGATGGCCGAGTCCGAGGGCCTGACCCCGCAGGAGCTGATCAACGCCAAGCCGGTGGCCGCCGCGATCAAGGAGTTCTTCGGCTCCTCGCAGCTGTCGCAGTTCATGGACCAGAACAACCCGCTGTCGGAGGTCACCCACAAGCGCCGCGTCTCGGCGCTGGGCCCGGGCGGCCTGACCCGCGAGCGCGCCGGCTTCGAGGTGCGCGACGTGCACCCGACCCACTACGGCCGCGTCTGCACCATCGAGACCCCGGAAGGCCCGAACATCGGCCTGATCAACTCGCTGGCCGTGTTCGCCCGCACCAACCAGTACGGCTTCCTGGAGACGCCGTACCGCAAGGTCGTGGACGGCCGCATCACCGACGAGGTCGAGTACCTGTCGGCGATCGAGGAGAACGAGTACGTCATCGCCCAGGTCAACGCCGCCCATGACAAGGAAGGCCGCCTGACCGAGGCCTTCGTGCCGTGCCGCCACCAGGGCGAGTCGCTGCTGAAGCCGGCCTCCGAGATCCACTACATGGACGTGTCGCCGATGCAGACCGTGTCGGTCGCCGCGGCGCTGGTCCCGTTCCTGGAGCACGACGACGCCAACCGCGCGCTGATGGGCGCCAACATGCAGCGCCAGGCGGTCCCGACCCTGCGTGCCCAGACCCCGCTGGTCGGCACCGGCATCGAGCGCGCCGTGGCGCGCGACTCGGGCGTGACCGTGAACGCCCGCCGCGGCGGCGAGGTTGTGCAGGTCGACGCCGGCCGCATCGTGGTCAAGGTCAACGAGGAGGAGATCTCCGGCGAGCAGGATGCCGGCGTCGACATCTACACCCTGACCAAGTACACCCGCTCCAACCAGAACACCTGCATCAACCAGCGTCCGCTGGTGCACGTGGGCGACGTGGTCGCGCGCGGCGACGTGCTGGCCGACGGCCCGTCGACCGACATCGGCGAGCTGGCCCTCGGCCAGAACATGCTGATCGCGTTCATGCCGTGGAACGGCTACAACTTCGAGGACTCGATCCTGCTGTCGGAGCGCGTGGTCCAGGAGGACCGCTACACCACGATCCACATCGAGGAGCTGACCTGCGTCGCCCGCGACACCAAGCTGGGCCCGGAGGAAATCACCGCCGACATCCCGAACGTGTCCGAGCAGGCCCTGGGCCGCCTGGACGAGTCGGGCGTGGTGTACATCGGCGCCGAGGTGCGCGCCGGCGACATCCTGGTGGGCAAGGTCACGCCGAAGGGCGAGAGCCAGCTGACCCCCGAGGAGAAGCTGCTGCGCGCGATCTTCGGCGAGAAGGCCTCCGACGTTAAGGACAGCTCGCTGCGCGTGCCGCCGGGCATGGACGGCACCGTCATCGACGTGCAGGTCTTCACCCGCGACGGCATCGAGAAGGACAAGCGCGCCAAGCAGATCGAGGAAAACGAGATCCGCCGCGTCAAGAAGGACTTCGACGACCAGTTCCGCATCCTCGAGGCGGCGATCTACGCGCGCCTGCGCACCCAGATCGTGGGCAAGGTCGCCAACGGCGGCCCGGGCCTGAAGAAGGGCGACACCATCACCGACGCCTACCTGGACGGCCTGAAGAAGTCCGACTGGTTCGCCCTGCGCATGAAGGACGACGACGCCGCCGAGGCGATCGAACGCGCGCAGAAGCAGATCCAGGCCCACGAGAAGGAGTTCGAGCGCCGCTTCGCCGACAAGCGCGGCAAGATCACCCAGGGCGACGACCTGGCCCCGGGCGTGCTGAAGATGGTCAAGGTGTTCCTGGCCGTGAAGCGCCGCATCCAGCCGGGCGACAAGATGGCCGGCCGCCACGGCAACAAGGGCGTCGTGTCCAACGTGGTCCCGGTCGAGGACATGCCGTACATGGCCGACGGCACCCCGGTCGACATCTGCCTCAACCCGCTGGGCGTGCCTTCGCGCATGAACATCGGCCAGATCCTCGAGGTGCACCTGGGCTGGGCCGCCAAGGGCCTGGGCAAGCGCATCCAGAAGATGCTGGACGAGCAGCGCGCCGTGTCCGAGCTGCGCGAGTTCCTGGGCAAGGTCTACAACCACGACAACGAGCTGTTCGGCCAGCGCGTGGACCTGTCGCAGTTCAGCGACGAGGAGCTGGTGGCGATGGCGCGCAACCTCACCGACGGCGTGCCGATGGCCACCCCGGTGTTCGACGGCGCCCACGAGGAGGAGATCCGGCAGATGCTGGAGCTGGCCTACCCGGACGACGACCCGGAGACCGCCCGCCTCGGCTTCAACGCCAGCAAGACCCAGATGCAGCTGTACGACGGCCGCACCGGCGAGGCGTTCGACCGCAAGACCACGGTCGGCTACATGCACTACCTGAAGCTGAACCACCTGGTCGACGACAAGATGCACGCCCGCTCCACCGGCCCGTACTCGCTGGTCACCCAGCAGCCGCTGGGCGGCAAGGCGCAGTTCGGCGGCCAGCGCTTCGGCGAGATGGAAGTGTGGGCGCTGGAAGCCTACGGCGCGGCATACACCCTGCAGGAAATGCTGACGGTGAAGTCCGACGACGTGCAGGGCCGCAACCAGATGTACAAGAACATCGTCGACGGCAACCACGAGATGGTCGCGGGCATGCCGGAGTCCTTCAACGTTCTGGTGAAGGAAATCCGCTCGCTGGCCATCAACATGGAGTTGGAGGACGAGTAAGGCGCGCGGCGCGGCCCGCCACGGACGGGCCGCGCTTCCCCCGAATCGCCCGATCGACCGCCTTTACTCCTGACGGAGACAAGAAATGAAAGACCTGCTCAACCTCTTCAACCAGCAGCGCCAGACGCTGGACTTCGACGCGATCAAGATCGCCCTGGCTTCGCCGGACCTGATCCGCTCGTGGTCCTTCGGCGAGGTGAAGAAGCCCGAGACGATCAACTACCGCACCTTCAAGCCGGAGCGCGACGGCCTGTTCTGCGCGGCCATCTTCGGCCCGATCAAGGACTACGAGTGCCTGTGCGGCAAGTACAAGCGCATGAAGCACCGTGGCGTGGTCTGCGAGAAGTGCGGCACCGAGGTCACCCTGGCCAAGGTCCGCCGCGAGCGCATGGGCCACATCGACCTGGCCTCGCCGGTCGCGCACATCTGGTTCCTGAAGTCGCTGCCGTCCCGCATCGGCCTGATGCTGGACATGACCCTGCGCGACATCGAGCGCATCCTGTACTTCGAGGCCTACGTGGTCACCGAGCCGGGCCTGACCCCGCTCGAGCGCCGCCAGCTGCTGACCGAAGAGCAGTACATGCAGGCGCGCCAGGAGCACGGCGACGACTTCGACGCCGCCATGGGCGCCGAGGCGATCTACGAGCTGCTGCGCACCATCGACCTGCAGGCCGAGATGGCGCGCCTGCGCGAGGAGATCGCCGCCACCGGTTCGGAGACCAAGCTCAAGCGCCTGACCAAGCGCATCAAGCTGATCGAGGCGTTCATCGAGTCCGGCAACCGTCCGGAGTGGATGGTCATGACCGTGCTGCCGGTGCTGCCGCCGGACCTGCGCCCGCTGGTCCCGCTGGACGGCGGCCGCTTCGCGACCTCCGACCTGAACGACCTGTACCGCCGCGTCATCAACCGCAACAACCGCCTGCGCCGTCTGCTGGAGCTCAACGCGCCCGACATCATCGTGCGCAACGAGAAGCGCATGCTGCAGGAGTCGGTTGACGCGCTGATGGACAACGGCCGCCGCGGCCGCGCCATCACCGGCACCAACAAGCGCCCGCTCAAGTCGCTGGCCGACATGATCAAGGGCAAGCAGGGCCGCTTCCGCCAGAACCTGCTCGGCAAGCGCGTCGACTACTCGGGCCGTTCGGTCATCGTGGTCGGCCCGTACCTGCGCCTGCACCAGTGCGGCCTGCCGAAGAAGATGGCGCTGGAGCTGTTCAAGCCGTTCGTGTTCGCCAAGCTGCAGCGCCGCGGCCTGGCCACCACCATCAAGGCCGCCAAGAAGCTGGTCGAGCGCGAAGAGGCCGAGGTGTGGGACATCCTCGAGGAGGTCATCCGCGAGCACCCGGTGCTGCTGAACCGCGCCCCGACCCTGCACCGCCTGGGCATCCAGGCGTTCGAGCCGGTGCTGATCGAGGGCAAGGCCATCCAGCTGCACCCGCTGGTCTGCACCGCGTTCAACGCCGACTTCGACGGCGACCAGATGGCCGTGCACGTCCCGCTGAGCCTCGAGGCCCAGCTGGAGGCGCGCGCCCTGATGATGTCGACCAACAACATCCTGTCGCCCGCCAACGGCGAGCCGATCATCGTGCCGTCGCAGGACGTGGTGCTCGGCCTGTACTACATGACCCGCGCCCTGGAGAACAAGAAGGGCGAGGGCATGGTGTTCGCCAACGTGGCCGAGGTTAAGCGCGCCTACGACAACCGCGTGGTCGAGCTGCACGCCAAGGTCAAGGTCCGCATCACCGAGGTGGTGAAGGACGAGGCCGGCAACAAGCACAAGAAGGCGGCGATCGTGGATACCACGGTCGGCCGCGCCCTGCTGGCCGAGATCCTGCCGGAGGGCCTGCCGTTCGAGCTGGCCAACACCGAGCTGACCAAGAAGAACATCAGCCGCCTGATCAACAGCTGCTACCGCCGCCTGGGCCTGAAGGACACCGTGGTGTTCGCCGACCAGCTGATGTACACCGGCTTCAGCTTCGCCACCCGCGCCGGCGTGTCGATCGGCATCGACGACATGCTGATCCCGGAGGAGAAGAAGAGCATCCTCGCCGAGGCCGAGGCCGAGGTGCTGGAGATCCAGGAGCAGTACCAGAGCGGCCTGGTCACCGCCGGCGAGCGCTACAACAAGGTGGTCGACATCTGGTCGCGCACCAACGAGCGCATCGCCAAGGCGATGATGGAGACCATCGGCACCGACAAGGTGGTCAACGCCAAGGGCGAGGAAGTCGCGCAGAAGTCGATGAACTCGCTGTACATCATGGCCGACTCCGGTGCCCGTGGTTCGCAGGCGCAGATCCGACAGCTGGCCGGCATGCGCGGCCTGATGGCCCGCCCGGACGGCTCGATCATCGAGACCCCGATCAAGGCGAACTTCCGCGAAGGCCTGAACGTGCAGGAGTACTTCAACTCCACCCACGGCGCCCGCAAGGGCCTGGCCGACACCGCGCTGAAGACCGCCAACTCCGGTTACCTGACCCGCCGCCTGGTCGACGTGGCGCAGGACGTGGTGATCACCGAGGCCGACTGCGGCACGCTGCAGGGCCTGACCATGACCCCGATCGTGGAAGGCGGCGACGTGGTCGAGCCGCTGAAGGACCGCGTGCTGGGCCGCGTCGTGGCCGAGGACGTGTTCCTGCCGGGCAACGACGAGGACCCGATCGTCACCCGCAACACCCTGCTGGACGAGGTGTGGGTGCAGAAGCTGGAGGACGCCGGCGTCCAGTCGATCAAGGTGCGTTCGACCATCACCTGCGAATCGCCCTTCGGCGTGTGCGCGCACTGCTACGGCCGCGACCTGGCCCGTGGCCACCTGGTCAACATCGGCGAGTCGGTGGGCGTCATCGCCGCCCAGTCGATCGGCGAACCGGGTACCCAGCTGACGATGCGTACCTTCCACATCGGCGGCGCGGCTTCGCGTGCCGCCGCGGTGGACAGCATCACGGTCAAGACCACCGGCTCGATCAAGTTCAACAACCTCAAGACCGTCGAGCATTCCGGCGGCCACCTGGTCGCGGTGTCGCGTTCGGGCGAAGTGTCGGTCCTCGACCCGCACGGCCGCGAGCGCGAGCGCTACAAGCTGCCGTACGGCGCCACCATCAACGTCAAGGACGGCGCCGAGGTCAAGGCCGGCCAGACCGTGGCCAACTGGGATCCGCACAACCACCCGATCGTGTCGGAAGTGGCCGGCTTCGTCCGCTTCGTTGACTTCGTCGATGGCGTCACCGTCATCGAGAAGACCGACGAACTGACCGGCCTGGCCTCGCGCGAGATCACCGATCCCAAGCGCCGCGGCTCGCAGGGCAAGGACCTGCGCCCGCTGGTCCGCATCGTCGACAAGGACGGCAACGACCTGACCATCCCGGGCACCGACCTGCCGGCGCAGTACCTGCTGCCGCCGCGCTCGGTGGTGAACCTGCAGGACGGCGCCCCGGTGGGCGTGGGCGACGTGGTCGCCAAGATCCCGCAGGAAGCGTCCAAGACCCGCGACATCACCGGCGGTCTGCCGCGCGTGGCCGACCTGTTCGAGGCGCGCAAGCCGAAGGATCCGGCGATCCTGGCCGAGAAGTCCGGCGTGGTCAGCTTCGGCAAGGACACCAAGGGCAAGCAGCGCCTGATCATCAAGGGACCGGACGGCGAGGAGCACGAGGAGCTGATCCCGAAGTACCGCCAGATCATCGTGTTCGAGGGCGAGCACGTGACCAAGGGCGAGACCATCGTGGACGGCGAGCCGAGCCCGCAGGACATCCTGCGCCTGAAGGGCGTGGAGGACCTGGCCGCGTACCTGGTCAAGGAGATCCAGGACGTCTACCGCCTGCAGGGCGTGAAGATCAACGACAAGCACATCGAGGTGATCACCCGCCAGATGCTGCGCAAGGTCGAGATCACCGACCAGGGCGATTCCAAGTTCCTCAACGGCGAGCAGGTGGAGAAGCAGCGCGTGATCGAGGAGAACGCGCGCCTGGTGGCCCGCGGCGAGATCCCGGCCAAGTACGAGCCGGTGCTGCTGGGCATCACCAAGGCCTCGCTGGCGACCGAGTCGTTCATCTCGGCGGCCTCCTTCCAGGAGACCACCCGCGTGCTGACCGAGGCGGCCGTCCGCGGCACCCGCGACAACCTGCGCGGCCTGAAGGAGAACGTCATCGTCGGCCGCCTGATCCCGGCGGGTACCGGCCTGGCCTACCACAGCAAGCGCCGCCGCAACGCCACCGGCCTGACCGAGTCGGAGCTGGAGGCGCTGTCCGGCGGCTCCGAGCCGGCGGCGGTGGCCGAGGCCGAGGCGCCGGAGGCGGCCGCCCCGTCCCAGGAGGACGCGGCGGAGTGATGCACCCGGCCGCCGCCGGCGACGGCGGCGGCCCGGGGGTACGGCGGGGCAGGGAGGCCCGGCCGCGCCCGCGATCCCTTCCGGCCCCGGCCGGGCGGGGCGCCGGGACCATGGAAGGTGGGTCGGTTGACGCGGTTTTTACCGTCCCGCTATACTTTCATGTCTCGGCAGGCCGTCCTTCGGCCTGCCGTCGTTTTCACGTCCGGCCCCGGTCCGCGGGGCCCCAAGCAGAAGAACCTTAGAATGGCGACGATCAACCAGCTGGTCCGCAAGCCGCGGCAGGCGGAAACGTACAAGAGCGCCTCGCCGGCACTGGAGAAGTGCCCGCAGCGCCGCGGTGTCTGCACCCGCGTCTACACCACCACCCCGAAGAAGCCGAACTCGGCCCTGCGTAAGGTCGCCAAGGTGCGCCTGACCAACGGCTACGAGGTCATCTCGTACATCGGCGGCGAAGGCCACAACCTCCAGGAGCACTCCGTGGTGCTGATCCGCGGCGGCCGCGTCAAGGACCTGCCGGGCGTGCGTTACCACACCGTCCGCGGTTCGCTGGATGCCGCCGGCGTCACCAAGCGTCGCCAGGGCCGTTCGAAGTACGGCGCCAAGCGCCCGAAGAGCTAATCGAGGAAGCCCGACATGTCCCGTAAAGGTTCCACCCCCCAGCGCTCCGTCCTGCCCGATCCCAAGCACGGGAGCGAGACCATCGCCCGCTTCATCAACATGGTGATGAAGAGCGGCAAGAAGTCGATCGCCGAGAACATCGTGTACGACGCGATGGAAGTGATCGGCCAGAAGAACCCCAACGCCATCGAGCTGGTGCAGAAGGCGCTGGACAACGTCGCCCCCGCGGTCGAGGTCAAGTCCCGTCGCGTCGGTGGCGCGACCTACCAGGTGCCGGTCGAGGTTCGCGCCTCCCGCCGCCTGGCCCTGGCCATGCGCTGGGTGATCGATTCGGCCCGCAAGCGCGGCGAGAACTCGATGGCCCGCAAGCTGGCCGGCGAGCTGCTGGACGCGGCCGAGAACCGCGGTGGCGCGATCAAGAAGCGCGAAGAGACCCACCGCATGGCCGAGGCCAACAAGGCCTTCGCCCACTACCGCTGGTAACAGCCCGCGGGCCCCTGGCGGGCCCGCGCGACCAGCCCGGACGGCGCGGCATGTTCCGCGCCCTCCGCATTTCAGGGGGTGCCGCGCAGCCGGCCCCTGCAACCGAAACGCCAAGCTAACGAGAGGCTCCCCGTGGCCCGCACTACTCCCATCGAGCGTTACCGCAATTTCGGCATCATGGCCCACATCGATGCCGGCAAGACCACCACGTCCGAGCGCATCCTGTTCTACACCGGCAAGAGCCACAAGATCGGTGAAGTGCACGATGGCGCCGCGACCATGGACTGGATGGAGCAGGAGCAGGAGCGTGGCATCACGATCCAGTCCGCTGCCACCACCGCGTTCTGGAGGGGCATGGACAAGTCCTTCCCGGAGCACCGCTTCAACATCATCGACACCCCCGGGCACGTGGACTTCACCATCGAGGTGGAGCGCTCGCTGCGCGTGCTGGACGGCGCGGTGTTCGTGCTGTGCGCCGTCGGCGGCGTGCAGCCGCAGTCGGAGACCGTGTGGCGCCAGGCCAACAAGTACCACGTGCCGCGCATCGCGTTCGTCAACAAGATGGACCGCACCGGTGCCAACTTCTTCAAGGTCCGTGACCAGCTGAAGTCGCGCCTGGGTGCCGTGCCGGTCCCGATGCAGATCCCGATCGGCGCCGAGGACAACTTCGTCGGCGTGGTCGACCTGGTCAAGATGAAGGCCATCCACTGGGACGAGAAGACCCAGGGCACGACCTTCGAGTACCGCGACATCCCGGAAGAGCTGAAGGCCCAGGCCGAGGAAGCCCGTTCGTACATGGTCGAGTCCGCGGCCGAGGCGAACGAGGAGCTGATGGACAAGTACCTGGGCGGCGAGGAGCTGACCGAGGACGAGATCTACAGCGCCCTGCGCCAGCGCACCCTGGCCACCGAGATCGTGCCGATGTTCTGCGGCTCGGCGTTCAAGAACAAGGGCGTGCAGGCCATGCTCGACGGCGTGGTCAAGCTGCTGCCGTCGCCGGTCGACGTGCCGGCGGTGAAGGGCGTCGACATGGACGACGAGACCAAGGAGATGACCCGCGAGTCGTCCGACAAGGCTCCGTTCTCGGCCCTGGCGTTCAAGATCATGACCGACCCGTTCGTCGGTTCGCTGACCTTCTTCCGCGTCTACTCCGGCACCCTGAGCGCCGGCGACCAGGTGCTGAACTCGGTCAAGAACAAGAAGGAGCGCATCGGCCGCCTGCTGCAGATGCACTCCAACCAGCGCGACGAGATCAAGGAAGTGCTGGCCGGCGACATCGCCGCCGCGGTGGGCCTGAAGGACGTCACCACCGGTGACACCCTGTGCGCCATCGACGCCCCGATCGTCCTGGAGCGCATGGCGTTCCCGGAGCCGGTGATCTCGATGGCCGTGGAGCCGAAGACCAAGTCCGACCAGGAGAAGATGGGCAACGCCCTGAGCCGCCTGGCCCAGGAAGACCCGTCGTTCCGCGTCCGCACCGACGAGGAGTCCGGCCAGACCATCATCTCGGGCATGGGCGAGCTGCACCTGGACATCATCGTCGACCGCCTGAAGCGCGAGTTCAACGTCGAGGCCAACGTCGGCAAGCCGCAGGTCGCCTACCGCGAGACCATCCGCTCCAGCGACGTCAAGTCGGACTACAAGCACGCCAAGCAGTCCGGTGGTAAGGGCCAGTACGGCCACGTCGTGATCGAGATGTCGCCGATCACCGCCGAGGACCGCGAGAAGTACGCCGACCTGATCAAGGACGACTTCCTGTTCCTCAACGAGATCACCGGCGGCGTGATCCCGAAGGAGTTCATCCCGTCGGTCGAGAAGGGCCTGCGCGAGACCATCACCAGCGGCCCGCTGGCCGGCTTCCCGGTCGTCGGCGTCAAGGTCAAGCTGGTCTTCGGTTCGTACCACGACGTCGACTCCTCGGAAATGGCGTTCAAGCTGGCCGCCTCGATGGCGTTCAAGCAGGGCTTCGCCAAGGCCAGCCCGGTGCTGCTGGAGCCGATCATGAAGGTCGAGATCGTCAGCCCCGAGGATTACCTGGGCGACGTCATGGGCGACGTGAGCCGCCGCCGCGGCGTGCTGCAGGGCCAGGACGACAGCCCGTCGGGCAAGATCATCAACGCGATGATCCCGCTGGGCGAGATGTTCGGCTACGCCACCGCGCTGCGCTCGATGACCCAGGGCCGCGCCACCTTCTCGATGGAGTTCGACCATTACGAGGAAGCGCCGAACAACATCGCCGAGACGGTGATCAAGAAGGCGTAAGCGGCGGCGCCCCCGGGCGCGCACATACCAGGCAGGCCATCCCCCGGGGTGGCCCTGTCTCCCAGGAAAAATCCAAATACAAGAGGTATTTCACCAATGTCCAAGGGTAAGTTCGAGCGCACCAAGCCGCACGTGAACGTCGGCACCATCGGCCACGTTGACCATGGCAAGACCACGCTGACGGCCGCGCTGACGAAGGTCGGTGCCGAGCGTTTCGGCGGCGAGTTCCACGCGTACGACGCGATCGACAAGGCGCCGGAAGAGAAGGCCCGCGGCATCACGATCTCGACCTCGCACGTCGAGTACGAATCGCCGACCCGCCACTACGCGCACGTGGACTGCCCGGGCCACGCCGACTACGTGAAGAACATGATCACCGGTGCGGCGCAGATGGACGGCGCGATCCTGGTGGTGTCGGCGGCTGACGGCCCGATGCCGCAGACCCGCGAGCACATCCTGCTGGCCCGCCAGGTGGGCGTGCCGTACATCGTGGTCTTCCTGAACAAGGCGGACATGGTGGACGACGCCGAGCTGCTGGAGCTGGTGGAGATGGAAGTCCGCGAGCTGCTGAGCAAGTACGACTTCCCGGGCGACGACACCCCGATCATCAAGGGTTCGGCGCTGAAGGCGCTGGAAGGCGACCAGTCGGAGATCGGCGTTCCGGCGATCATCCAGCTGGTGGACGCGCTGGACAGCTACATCCCGACCCCGGAGCGCGACGTTGACAAGCCGTTCCTGATGCCGGTCGAGGACGTGTTCTCGATCTCGGGCCGCGGCACCGTGGTGACCGGCCGCATCGAGCGCGGCGTGATCAAGGTGGGCGACGAAGTGGAAATCGTCGGCATCCGTCCGACCCAGAAGACCACCGTCACCGGCGTGGAGATGTTCCGCAAGCTGCTGGACCAGGGCCAGGCGGGCGACAACGCGGGGCTGCTGCTGCGCGGCACCAAGCGTGACGAGGTCGAGCGTGGCCAGGTGCTGGCCAAGCCGGGCACGATCACCCCGCACACCGACTTCGAGGCCGAGGTGTACGTGCTGTCGAAGGACGAGGGCGGCCGCCACACCCCGTTCTTCAAGGGCTACCGTCCGCAGTTCTACTTCCGCACCACCGACATCACTGGCGCCGTCCAGCTGCCGGAGGGCGTGGAGATGGTGATGCCGGGCGACAACGTGAAGATGTCGGTGTCGCTGATCAACCCGGTGGCCATGGACGAGGGCCTGCGCTTCGCGATCCGCGAGGGTGGCCGTACCGTCGGCGCCGGCGTGGTCGCCAAGATCCTGAAGTAATTCAGGTTCACTGACCCCCTGTCCGCCTGGGCGGGCAGGGGGCTTACCGCGAAAAGAGGTGCAGGAAGCGCCTCGTGTTCGCCAGACAGGGAAAAGTCGCGTGACGCAGAGCGCGGGACAGCCATGTGCTGTTGACGCGCCGTTTTACGCGTTCTATACTTTTCCGTCTGGGCAGGCCGGCTCGCTGGTCTGCCCGCACTTTTGGGGGTCGCCCGGTGCGGCCTCCTGTCCGGCGCGGGACCGGCCGGGCGAACGAACCATACCGGGGCAGGCATCCCAGAGGCCGCGCCCGTCGCTCTTTTAACGAAGGAACTCCGTCATGGCGGACCAAAAGATCCGGATTCGGCTCAAGGCGTTCGATCACCGTCTGATCGACCGTTCGGCCAGCGAGATCGTCGAAACGGCCAAGAGGACCGGCGCGCAGGTGCGTGGCCCGATCCCGCTGCCGACCAAGATCGAACGTTACACCATCCTCGTCTCCCCGCATGCCGACAAGGATGCGCGTGACCAGTACGAGACCCGCACGCACAAGCGCGTGCTCGACATCGTCGACCCCAACGACAAGACCGTGGACGCGCTGATGAAGCTCGAGCTCGCGGCTGGCGTCGACGTCCAGATCAAGCTCGCCTGAGGACTGCCGACATGACGAAGAAGTATTCGTTGGGTCTGGTCGGCCGCAAGGCCGGCATGAGCCGCGTCTTCACCGAGGATGGCCGTTCCATTCCGGTGACCCTGATCGAGGCCACCCCGAACCGCATCACCCAGATCAAGACCGTCGAGGTCGACGGCTACAGCGCTGTCCAGGTGACCACCGGCGCCCGCCGTGCGTCGCTGGTGAACAAGCCGCTGGCCGGCCACTACGCCAAGGCCAAGGTCGAAGCCGGCCGCGGCCTGTGGGAGTTCCGCGTCGCCGACGACAAGATCGGTGATTTCGCCATCGGTGGCGAGATCAAGGCCGACATCTTCGAGGTGGGCCAGAAGGTCGACGTCCAGGGCGTGACCAAGGGCAAGGGCTTCCAGGGCACCATCAAGCGCCACAACTTCACCATGGGCGACGCGACCCACGGTAACTCGCTGTCGCACCGCGCCCCGGGTTCGATCGGCCAGCGCCAGACCCCCGGCCGCGTGTTCCCCGGCAAGAAGATGGCCGGCCACATGGGCGCCGAGACCCAGAGCACGCAGAACCTGGAAGTGGTTCGCGTCGATGCCGAGCGCGGCCTGATCGCCGTTCGCGGCGCCGTCCCGGGTGCCCCGGGTGGTGACGTGATCGTGCGCCCGGCGAGCAAGGCGTAAGGAGAAGCACGATGGAACTCACCATTACGGGTAGCGCCAACAAGCTGTCGGTTTCCGACGCCGTGTTCGGCCGCGAATTCAGCGAGGACCTGGTCCACCAGGTCGTGGTGGCCTACCAGGCCGCCGGCCGTGCCGGCACCAAGGCGCAGAAGACCCGCGCCGAGGTCAACGGCACCACCAAGAAGTCCAAGCGGCAGAAGGGCGGCGGCGCGCGTCACGGCGCCCTGACGGCCCCGATCTTCGTCGGCGGCGGCCGGGCCTTCGCGGCCAAGCCGCGCAGCTACGACCAGAAGGTCAACCGCAAGATGTACCGCGCCGCGATTGCCGCGATCCTGTCCGAGCTGAACCGCCAGGGCCGCCTGAAGGTCGTCGAGTCGTTCGACGTCGACGCCCCGAAGACCAAGGGCCTGGTCGAGAAGCTGGCCGGTTTCGAGCTGGGCAAGCGCCCGCTGATCGTCACCGAGGACGCCTCCGAGAACCTGTTCCTGTCGGCCCGCAACCTGCCGTACGTGCAGGTCCGCGACGTCCAGGGCCTGGATCCGGTCGCCCTGGTCGGCGCCGATTCCGTGCTGATCACCGCCGATGCGGTCAAGAAGGTCGAGGAGTGGCTGGCATGAGCACCAACGAGAAGATTTTCAGCGTACTGCTCGCGCCGCGCGTGTCCGAGAAGACCGCTCGCCTGCAGGAAGTGAGCAACCAGTACGTGTTCGAGGTTTCGAACGACGCCACCAAGGCCGACGTCAAGGCCGCGGTGGAACAGCTGTTCGACGTCAAGGTCGAGTCGGTCAACGTCGTCAACGTGAAGGGCAAGAACAAGTCCTTCCGCTTCCGTTCCGGTCGCCGCGGCGACTGGCGTAAGGCGTACGTGCGCCTGGCCGAGGGCCAGAGCATCGACGTGTCCGCGAAGGCCTGAGGGTGATCCCATGCCATTGATGAAGTTCAAGCCCACCTCTGCCGGCCGCCGCTCCGCGGTCCGCGTGGTCACCCCCGACCTCCACAAGGGTGCCCCGCACGCCGCGCTCGTCGAGAAGCAGAGCAAGTCCGGCGGCCGCAACCACCACGGCCGCATCACCACCCGCCACATCGGTGGTGGCCACAAGCACCACTACCGCCTGATCGACTTCAAGCGCAACAAGGAAGGCATCGCGGCGCGCGTGGAGCGGATCGAATACGATCCGAACCGCACCGCCCACATCGCCCTGCTGTGCTACGTCGACGGCGAGCGCCGCTACATCATCGCCCCGAAGGGCCTGAAGGCCGGCGACCAGGTGATCGCGGGTTCCGACGCCCCGATCAAGGCCGGCAACACCCTGCCGCTGCGCAACATCCCGGTCGGCACCACGGTGCACTGCATCGAGCTGAAGCCGGGCAAGGGCGCGCAGATCGCCCGCGCCGCCGGCGCCGGCGTGCAGCTGGTCGCCCGCGAGGGCGCCTACGCGCTGCTCCGCCTGCGTTCGGGCGAGATGCGCAAGGTGCCGGCCGAGTGCCGCGCCACCATCGGCGAGGTCGGCAACGACGAGCACAACCTGGAGAAGCTGGGCAAGGCCGGCGCCAAGCGTTGGCGCGGCGTGCGCCCGACCGTCCGCGGTGCGGCGATGAACCCGGTTGACCACCCGCACGGCGGTGGTGAGGCCAAGGCCGGCCAGGGTAACCCGCATCCGGTCACCCCGTGGGGTGTCCCGACCAAGGGTTACAAGACGCGCAGCAACAAGCGCACCCAGAAGTTCATCGTCCGCGATCGTAGGGGCTAATCGACCATGCCACGTTCCCTCAAGAAAGGCCCGTTCGTCGATCACCACCTCCTCAAGAAGGTGGAGGCCGCGGGCGGCACCAAGAAGCCGATCAAGACCTGGTCGCGCCGTTCCATGATCCTGCCGGAAATGGTGGGGTTCACCATCGCCGTCCATAACGGCAAGAACCATGTTCCGGTTCTCATCAACGAGAACATGGTCGGCCACAAGCTCGGCGAGTTCGCTGTCACCCGGACCTTCAAGGGTCACGGCGGCGACAAGAAGTCGAAGTAAGGAGATGACCATGGAAGCGAAAGCCATCCTGCGCACCGCGCGCATCTCCCCGCAGAAGGCCCGCCTGGTCGCCGACCAGGTGCGCGGCCTGCCGGCCGAGCGTGCCGTCAACCTGCTGAAGTTCTCCGACAAGAAGGCCGCCGCCCTGATCAAGAAGGTCGTCGAGTCCGCCATTGCCAACGCCGAGAACAACAACGGCGCCGACGTGGACGCCCTCAAGGTCAAGACCATCATGGTCGACGAGGGCCCGACCCTGAAGCGCTTCATGGCGCGAGCCAAGGGCCGCGGCACCCGCATCCTCAAGCGGACCAGCCACATCACCGTCGTCGTGGGAGAGGGCAAGTAATATGGGTCACAAAGTTCATCCCACCGGCATCCGCCTGGGCATCGCCAAGGACTGGAACTCGAAGTGGTACGCGGGCAAGGGCGAGTACGCCGACTACCTGGCGGCCGACCTGAAGGTCCGCAAGATGCTGCGCAAGAAGCTGGCCCAGGCCGGCATCAGCCGCATCCTGATCGAGCGCCCGGCCAAGACCGCCCGCGTCACCATCCACACCGCCCGCCCGGGCGTGGTGATCGGCAAGCGCGGTGAGGACATCGAGAAGCTGCGCCGCGAGGTCAGCGAGCTGATGGGCGTCCCGGCGCACATCAACGTCAGCGAGGTGCGCAAGCCCGAGCTCGACGCCCAGCTGGTCGCCGAGTCCATCGCCCAGCAGCTGGAGCGCCGCATCATGTTCCGCCGCGCCATGAAGCGCGCGGTCGGCAACGCGATGCGCCTCGGCGCCCTGGGCATCAAGGTCAACGTCGCCGGCCGCCTGAACGGCGCCGAGATCGCCCGTTCGGAGTGGTACCGCGAAGGCCGCGTGCCGCTGCATACCCTGCGCGCGGACATCGACTACGGCTTTGCCGAGGCTCACACCACCTACGGCGTGATCGGCATCAAGGTATGGGTCTACAAGGGCGAGATCTTCGACTTCGCCCAGGTTGGACAGGAGAAGCAGGAAGAAGCCAGCAGCCCGCGCGGCGAGCGTGGCGACCGCGAGCGTCCCTCCCGTCCGGCACGTGAAGCGAGGTAACGGCGATGTTGCAACCCAAGCGAACCAAGTACCGCAAGCAGCACAAGGGCCGTAACGAGGGCCTGAGCTGGAGCGCCAACGCCGTGTCCTTCGGCGAGTACGGCCTGAAGGCCACCGCCCACGGTCGCCTGACCGCGCGCCAGATCGAGGCGGCCCGCCGCACGATCAGCCGCTACGTCAAGCGCGGCGGCAAGATGTGGATCCGCGTGTTCCCGGACAAGCCGATCACCCAGAAGCCCATCGAGGTCCGCATGGGCTCCGGTAAGGGTAACGTCGAGTACTGGGTGGCCCAGATCCAGCCGGGCCGCATGATCTATGAAATCGAGGGCGTGTCGGAGGAGCAGGCGCGCGAGGCGTTCCGCCTGGCGGCCGCCAAGCTCTCGGTCACCACCACCTTCGTGACCCGCACGGTGCGCTAATGGCTACGATCAACGAACTCCGTGAAAAGTCGGCCGACGAACTGAAGGCTCACCTGCTGGACCTGCGCAAGGAACAGTTCTCCCTGCGCATGCAGCGGGCGACCGGCCAGCTGACGAAGACCCACGAAACCCGCCGGGTGCGCCGCGAGATCGCTCGCGTTAAGACCCTGCTCGGCAGCAACAAGTAAGGGATCGCAGCGATGAGCGAGAACAACAACAAGCCGCTGCGCACGGTCGAAGGCCGGGTGATCAGCAACAAGATGGACAAGACGGTGACTGTCCTGGTCGAGCGCCAGGTCAAGCACCCGCTGTACGGCAAGTACATCAAGCGGTCGACCAAGCTGCACGCCCACGACGCCGAAAACGCCTGCAAGGAAGGCGACGTGGTGCGCGTGACCGAGGTCGCGCCGATTTCCAAGACCAAGAACTGGCGCGTGGTTGAAGTCGTCACCCGCGCGGCCGAATAAGGGAGATCTGAATCATGATCCAGATGCAGAGCTACCTTGACGCCGCCGACAACTCCGGCGCCAAGGAACTGATGTGCATCAAGGTGCTGGGCGGCTCCAAGCGCCGTTACGCCGGCATCGGTGACATCATCAAGGTGACCGTCAAGGACGCGATCCCGCGCGGCAAGGTCAAGAAGGGCGAGGTCTACGACGCCGTCGTGGTCCGTACCCGCAAGGGCGTCCGCCGTGCCGACGGTTCGCTGATCCGCTTCGACGGCAACGCCGCCGTCCTGCTGAACAACAAGCAGGAGCCGATCGGTACCCGTATCTTCGGACCGGTGACCCGTGAGCTGCGTTCCGAGAAGTTCATGAAGATCGTCTCGCTCGCGCCTGAAGTGCTCTGAGCGGAGGAAGCAGACATGGCAAACCGTATCAAGAAGGGTGACCAGGTCGTGGTCATCGCCGGCAAGGACAAGGGCAAGCAGGGCGAGGTGATCAAGGTGGACGGCGACCGCGTGGTCGTCTCCAACGTGAACCTCGTCAAGCGGCACACCAAGCCGAACCCGCAGGCGGGCATCGCCGGCGGCGTGGTCGAGCGCGAGGCCTCGATCCACATTTCCAACGTGATGCCGCTCAATCCGGCTACCGGCAAGGGCGAGCGCATCGGTTACAAGGTCCTGGAGGATGGACGCAAACTGCGTGTGTTCCGCTCCAGTGGTGAGGCGCTCGACGCCTGAGGAATGAAGCAATGACCACGCGGCTCGAAAAGATCTACAAGGAACAGGTTGTGCCGGCTCTCATGGAGAAGTTCGGCTACACCAATCCGATGGAAGTGCCCAGGCTCGTCAAGATCACCGTGAACATGGGTGTGGGCGAGGCGGCGACCAACAAGAAGGTGCTGGAGAACGCCGTTGCCGACCTGGCCAAGATCACCGGCCAGAAGCCGGTGACCACCAAGGCCCGCGTCTCGGTGGCCTCGTTCAAGATCCGCGACGGCTGGCCGATCGGCTGCAAGGTCACGCTGCGCCGGAACCAGATGTTCGAGTTCCTGGACCGCCTGATCAGCGTCGCGCTGCCGCGCGTGCGCGACTTCCGCGGCGTGTCCGGCCGTTCGTTCGACGGCCGCGGCAACTACAACATGGGCGTGAAGGAACAGATCATCTTCCCGGAAATCGACTTCGACGCCGTCGACGCGATCCGCGGCATGGATATCGCCATCACCACGACCGCCAAGACCGACGCCGAGGCCAAGGCGCTGCTCGAGGCGTTCAAGTTCCCGTTCCGCAACTAAGGGTTAGACACATGGCAAAGACCTCGATGGTCAACCGCGACGCGAAGCGGGAGAAGCTGGCCAAGAAGTACGCCGCCAAGCGCGAGGCCCTGAAGAAGGTGATCTCGAGCCAGACCGCCTCCTACGAGGAGAAGCTCGAGGCGGCGACCAAGCTGCAGAAGCTGCCGCGCGACTCGTCCCCGAGCCGCCAGCGCAACCGTTGCGAGCTGTCCGGCCGTCCGCGTGGCGTGTACCGCAAGTTCGGCCTCGGCCGCAACATGCTGCGCGAAGCCACCATGCGTGGCGACGTGCCCGGCCTGCGCAAGGCCAGCTGGTAAGGAAGGCGAGGGCGGCCCCGGCCGCCCCCGCGGGGAAACCGGCCCCACGGGCCGGTTTTCCTGCTATTATTTTCCGCTTGCCCGGCCCAGCCGCGGCGTGGCAAGGGCCCCGGCCCCTCCCGGGACAATCCAGATTTCGCGAAAGCGGATATCGGTGCACTCAAGGAACCACTCATGAGCATGACTGATCCCATCGCCGACATGCTGGTCCGCATCAAGAATGCGGCCGCTGTGGGCAAGCCGACGGTGAAGCTGCCGTCCTCCAAGATCAAGGTTGCCATCGCCAACGTCCTGAAGGACGAGGGCTACATCTCCGACCTGCGCGTCATCCAGGGCGAGAACAACAAGGCCGAACTCGAGATCGTGCTGAAGTACTTCGAGGGCCGTCCGGTCATCGAGCAGCTCAAGCGCGCCTCGCGCTCGGGCCTGCGCATGTACCGCGGCAAGAACGAGCTGCCGAAGGTCCTTGGCGGCCTCGGCGTGGCCATCATCTCCACCTCCCAGGGCATCATGACCGACAAGCAGGCGCGCAACGCCGGCATCGGCGGCGAAGTCCTGTGCTACGTGGCCTAATCGAAGGAGTACGACGACCATGTCCCGCGTAGCCAAGAAGCCGATCGCCCTGCCGAAGGGCGTGGAACTGAACATCCAGGACACCAGCGTCACCGCCAAGGGTCCGAAGGGCACCCTGTCGCTGGCCAAGCCGGCCGGCGTGAAGATCGCCATCGAGGACGGCCAGGCCGTGCTGTCGGCCGCCGAGCCGTCGCTGATCGCCATGACCGGCACCGTGCGCGCCATCCTGGCCAACATGGTCAAGGGCGTGTCCGAGGGCTTCGAGCGCAAGCTCGAGCTGGTCGGCGTGGGTTACCGCGCCGCGATGCAGGGCAAGGACCTGAACCTGTCGCTGGGCTTCTCCCACCCGGTCGTGTTCCAGGCGCCGGAAGGGATCACCCTGTCCACCCCGAGCCAGACCGAGATCCTGGTCCAGGGCGCCGACAAGCAGCGCGTCGGCGAGATCGCGGCCAAGATCCGCGCAGTGCGTCCGCCGGAGCCCTACAAGGGCAAGGGCGTGAAGTATTCCGACGAAGTCATCATTCGCAAGGAAGCCAAGAAGGCGTAATGCGGCTTCCCCGCGCGCCGGCCCGGCCGGCGCCACGGGGGATCCGCCCAAGCCGATCCGCTTCCGAGGACAGAAACCATGAGCATCAAGAACGACGCCCGCCTGCGCCGCGCCAAGTCCACCCGCGCCCACATCCGCAAGCTCGGCGTGCCGCGCCTGTCGGTCCTGCGTACCGGCCAGCACCTGTACGCCCAGCTGTTCACCGCCGACGGCTCCAAGGTGATCGCCGCCGCCAACACCCTGCAGGCCGACGTCAAGGAAGGCCTGAAGAACGGCAAGAACATCGAGGCCGCGGCCAAGGTCGGCAAGATCATCGCCGAGCGCGCCAAGGCCGCCGGCATCGAGAAGGTCGCCTTCGACCGCTCGGGCTACCGGTACCACGGCCGCATCAAGGCCCTGGCCGACGCCGCCCGCGAGGGTGGCCTGCAGTTCTGATCCCGCGGGCCCGCTTGCGCGGGCCCGTCCTGCCGGCGCGGGTCGCGCCGGGCGCCGCCCTCCTTCTGCGGGGGCGTGACGCTCCACCGCTGTAGACCACAACGACAAGCGGCCCACGAGCCGTACAGACCCAATCCACAAGGAAACAGAAATGGCAGAAGAGCGTCAGCCGCGGGGTCGCGATCGCGACCGCAACCGCGAAGAGAAAATCGACGACGGCATGATCGAGAAGCTGATCGCGGTCAACCGCGTCAGCAAGACCGTCAAGGGCGGCCGCCAGTTCACCTTCACCGCGCTGACCGTGGTCGGCGACGGCGAAGGCCGCGTCGGCTTCGGCTACGGCAAGGCCCGCGAGGTGCCGGTGGCCATCCAGAAGTCGATGGAATACGCGCGCAAGGGCATGCTCACCGTCGAGTTGAACAACGGCACCCTGTGGCACCCGGTCAAGGCCGGCCACGGTGCGGCCCGCGTGTTCATGCAGCCGGCTTCCGAGGGTACCGGCGTCATCGCCGGCGGTGCCATGCGCGCCGTCCTGGAAGCGGTGGGCGTGAAGAACGTGCTGGCCAAGGCCGTCGGTTCGCGCAACCCGATCAACCTGGTCCGCGCCACCCTGAAGGGCCTGGAAGCCATGCAGTCCCCGACCCGCATCGCGGCCAAGCGCGGCAAGAAGGCGGAGGAACTCCTCAATGGCTAACGAGTCCAACAAGACCGTCAAGGTGCGCCTGGTGCGCGGCCTGCGCGGCACCCAGGCCCGTCACCGTCTGTCGGTCCGCGCCCTGGGCCTGAACAAGCTCAACGACGTCCGCGAGCTGAAGGACAGCCCGCAGGTCCGCGGCCTCATCAACCAGCTGCACTACCTGGTGCGGGTCGAGGAGTAAGGAGAATCCCATGCGTCTGAATACTCTCAAGCCCGCCGAGGGCGCCCGCAAGGAGCGCACCCGCGTCGGTCGCGGCATCGGCTCCGGCCTGGGCAAGACCGCCGGCCGCGGCCACAAGGGCTCGTTCGCCCGCGCTGGCAAGGGCAAGATCAAGGCCGGCTTCGAAGGCGGCCAGACCCCGATGCAGCGCCGCCTGCCGAAGATCGGGTTCCGCTCGCTGACCGCGAAGGACACCGCCGAGGTGCTGCTGTACAAGCTCGAGCTGGTCCAGGGCGACGTGGTCGACTTCGCGGCGCTGAAGGCCGCCAAGCTGGTCCCGTCCACCGCCAAGCGCGCGAAGATCGTCAAGAAGGGCGAGCTGTCGCGCAAGCTGGTCATCAAGGGCATCGCCCTGACCGCCGGCGCCAAGGCCGCGGTCGAGGCTGCCGGCGGCAGCATCGAGGAGTAAGTCGCACATGGCGCAAGCTGGCATCGGCAATCTCGGCAGTGGCCTGGGCAAGTTCACCGAACTGCGCCAGCGCCTGCTGTTCGTGCTTGGAGCGTTGGTCGTCTACCGCATCGGCTGTTTTGTGCCGGTGCCCGGCGTCAACCCCGATGCCATGCTTGCCATGATGCAGGCGCAGGGCGGCGGCATCGTGGACATGTTCAACATGTTCTCGGGCGGCGCCCTGCACCGTTTCAGCGTGTTCGCGCTGAACGTGATGCCGTACATCTCCGCGTCGATCGTGATGCAGCTGGCGGTGCACATCTTCCCGGCGCTGAAGTCGATGCAGAAGGAAGGCGAGTCCGGCCGCCGCAAGATCACCCAGTACTCGCGCATCGGCGCGGTGTTCCTGGCGATCGTGCAGGGCGGCAGCATCGCGCTGGCGCTGCAGAACCAGACCGCCCCGGGCGGCATGCCGGTGGTGTACAGCCCGGGCATGGGCTTCGTCCTGACCGCGGTGGTCGCGCTGACCGCCGGCACCATCTTCCTGATGTGGCTGGGCGAGCAGGTCACCGAGCGCGGCATCGGCAACGGCGTCTCGCTGATCATCTTCGCGGGCATCGTCGCCGGCCTGCCGGGCGCGGTCATCCAGACCTTCCAGGCCTTCCGCGACGGCAGCATGAACTTCCTGAGCCTGGTGATCATCGCCGCCGTGGTGGCCGGCTTCACCTGGTTCGTGGTGTTCGTCGAGCGGGGCCAGCGCCGGATCACGGTCAACTACGCGCGGCGCCAGGGCGGCCGCAACGCGTACATGAACCAGACCTCGTTCCTGCCGCTGAAGCTCAACATGTCGGGCGTGATCCCCGCGATCTTCGCCTCGTCGATCCTGGCGTTCCCGGCGACCCTGAGCATGTGGTCGGGCCAGGCCACCTCGGCCACCTGGCTGCAGCGCGTGTCCAACGCGCTGGCCCCCGGCGAGCCGCTGCACATGATCGCGCTGGCGGCGCTGATCACCGGCTTCGCGTTCTTCTACACGGCGCTGGTGTTCAACTCGCAGGAAACCGCCGATAATCTCAAGAAGTCGGGTGCCCTGATTCCGGGCATCCGCCCCGGCAAGGCCACCGCCGAGTACATCGACGGCGTGCTGACCCGGCTGACCGCCGCGGGCGCGGCCTATCTGGTGATCGTCTGCCTCCTGCCGGAGCTGATGCGTACCCAGCTGGGCACCTCGTTCTACTTCGGCGGCACCTCGCTGCTGATCGTCGTGGTTGTGGTCATGGACTTCATTGCGCAGGTCCAGGCCCACCTGATGTCGCACCAGTACGAGAGCCTGCTGAAGAAGGCCAACCTCAAGGGTGGCACGCGCGGCCTGCCGCGCGGCTGAGCGGCAAGATTTCCAAGTCCGGCGGACCCATTCCGCCGGCAGGTCGGCCCCACGGGCCGGACCTTCCAGAAATGGGCGGCCCGTGCGACGTCTCGCGCGCGGGTGAGACCTTGCGGTGCCGCGCTGGAGTAGCGCGGCCGGTCCCGGGAAACCGGGGCCAGCGGGGTCCGGCGCCGGAGCATGGGCACACTCCCCATGCCGGGTTCAGGGTCGCAAGGCCTTGGACTTCCAAGCAATCCGGGACATTGATAGAATTCGCTGTTCACTTTTGAACCATTCCTGTCGGGCGTGCCCCTGGGCGACCCCGACCCATCAAGTTTGGAGATCGCGTCATGGCGCGTATTGCAGGCGTCAACCTGCCGACCCACAAGCACGTCTGGGTGGGGTTGCAGAGCATCTATGGCATCGGCCGCACCCGGTCGAAGAAGGTTTGCGAGGCCGCCAACGTGGCCCCGACGACCAAGATCCGTGACCTGTCCGAGCCGGAAGTCGAGCGCCTGCGCGCCGAAGTCGGCAAGTACATCGTCGAAGGCGACCTGCGCCGCGAAGTCGGCATCGCCATCAAGCGACTGATGGACCTGGGCTGCTACCGCGGCCTGCGTCACCGCCGCGGCCTGCCGCTGCGTGGCCAGCGCACCCGTACCAACGCCCGCACCCGCAAGGGTCCGCGCAAGGCGATCCGGAAGTAAGGGACTAGACAACCATGGCCAAGCCAGCTGCTGCCAAGACCAAGAAGAAGATCAAGCGCGTCGTCACCGACGGCATCGCCCACGTCCACGCTTCTTTCAACAACACCATCGTCACCATCACCGATCGCCAGGGCAACGCGCTGTCGTGGGCGACTTCGGGCGGCGCGGGTTTCCGCGGTTCGCGCAAGTCGACCCCGTTCGCCGCGCAGGTCGCCGCCGAGAAGGCCGGCAAGGCCGCGCTCGACTACGGCGTGAAGTCGCTGGAAGTCCGCATCAAGGGCCCGGGCCCGGGCCGCGAGTCCGCCGTGCGCTCGCTGAACAACGTGGGCTACAAGATCACCAACATCATCGACGTGACGCCGATCCCGCACAACGGGTGCCGTCCGCCGAAGAAGCGTCGCGTCTAAGGGGGCGATAAGAAATGGCTCGTTATATCGGTCCTACCTGCAAGCTCGCGCGCCGCGAAGGCGCCGACCTGTCCCTCAAGAGCCCGGCCCGTGCGCTGGACTCCAAGTGCAAGCTGGAGCAGAAGCCCGGCCAGCACGGCGCCGCGCGCAAGGGCAAGCTGTCCGACTACGCCACCCAGCTGCGCGAGAAGCAGAAGGTCAAGCGCATCTACGGCCTGCTGGAGCGCCAGTTCCGCAACTACTACAAGAAGGCCTCGACCAAGAAGGGCAACACCGGCGAGAACCTCCTGCAGCTGCTGGAAACCCGCCTGGACAACGTCGTCTACCGCATGGGCTTCGCGGTGACCCGTCCCTCGGCCCGCCAGCTGGTCTCGCACCGCGGCGTGCTGGTCAACGGCAAGCCGGTGAACCTGCCGTCGTACCAGGTCAAGGCCGGCGACTCGATCGCCCTGTCCGAGAAGGCGCAGAAGCAGCTGCGCGTCCAGGAGGCCCTGGCCATCGCCGAGCAGCACGACCTGACCCCGTCGTGGATCGAGGTCGACGCCAAGAAGTTCTCCGGCGTGTTCAAGGCCGTGCCTGACCGGGCCGACCTGCCGGCCGACATCAACGAAGCGCTGATCGTCGAGCTGTACTCGAAGTAACAAGTAGTGGCAGGCAGCCGCGCCCTCCGGGGCGCGGCGCCGCATCCCACCACCGGCCGGATCGCGTCGCCCCGCCTTCCGGCCGTCCCCGGATAAGGGGCCACACACCAGGGCCGGCGCCTCCGGATCGTCGGTCCATTGCAGGAGAATCCGCAACATGACGGTTACCGCCAACCAGGTCCTGCGTCCGCGCGGACCGCAGATCGAACGCCTCAATGGCAATCGCGCCAAGATCGTGATCGAGCCGCTGGAGCGCGGCTACGGGCACACGCTGGGCAACGCCCTGCGTCGCGTGCTGCTGTCCTCGATCCCGGGCTTCGCGATTACCGAGGTCGAGATCGACGGCGTGCTGCACGAGTACACCACGGTCGAGGGCCTGCAGGAGGACGTGCTGGAAGTCCTGCTGAACCTGAAGGATGTCGCCATCCGCATGCATAGCGGCGAGAGCACCACCCTGACCCTGAACAAGCAGGGCCCGGGCGTGGTCACCGCCGGCGACATCAAGACCGACCACAGCGTCGAGATCATCAACCCCGACCACGTCATCTGCCACCTGACCAAGGACACCGCGCTGAACATGCGGCTGAAGGTGGAGCGCGGCCTGGGCTACCAGCCGGCCACCTCGCGCCGCCGCCCGGACGAGGAGAGCCGCGCGATCGGCCGCCTGGTCCTGGACGCCTCGTTCTCGCCGGTCCGTCGCGTCGCCTACTCGGTCGAAGCCGCGCGCGTCGAGCAGCGCACCGACCTGGACAAGCTGGTCATCGACATCGAGACCAACGGCACCATCGACGCCGAGGAAGCCGTGCGCACCGCCGCCGACATCCTGAGCGACCAGCTGTCGGTGTTCGGCGACTTCACCCACCGCGACCGCGGTGCGGCCAAGCCGGCCCAGACCGGCATCGACCCGGTGCTGCTGCGCCCGATCGACGACCTGGAGCTGACCGTGCGTTCGGCCAACTGCCTGAAGGCCGAGAGCATCTACTACATCGGCGACCTGATCCAGAAGACCGAGGTCGAGCTGCTCAAGACCCCGAACCTGGGCAAGAAGTCGCTCACCGAGATCAAGGAAGTGCTTGCCCAGCGCGGCCTTTCGCTCGGCATGAAGCTGGAGAACTGGCCGCCGGCCGGCGTCGCCGCCCACGGCATGCTCGGCTGACGAGCCTGGCGACGGCTGGCGTCCCTATGGGCGCCGGCCGTTGCCGCAGCAATACCCGCAGTACCGCAAGACGGCCCCGGCGACGGGGCAACAGCGCCGACGGACCCTTAAGGTCCGCGGCGACTTTCCGGCCAGGGAGGCCGGTAGGGCCAGCGCAGTCCGATGTTCCAGCGCCAGGGATGGCGACAGCGAAGTACAAAGACCCAACATTCATCGATAAGGACAAACCGCCATGCGCCACCAGAAAGCCGGCCGCAAGTTCAACCGCACCAGCTCGCACCGCGAAGCCATGTTCCGCAACATGGCCGCCTCGCTGTTCAAGCACGAGCTGATCAAGACCACCCTGCCCAAGGCCAAGGAACTGCGTCGCGTCGCCGAGCCGCTGATCACCCTGGCCAAGGTCGACTCGGTCGCCAACCGCCGCCTGGCCTTCGCCCGCCTGCGCGACAAGGAAGCGGTCGGCAACCTGTTCACCAAGTTCGGCCCGCGCTACCAGAGCCGTCCGGGTGGCTACCTGCGCATCCTCAAGTGCGGCTTCCGCGCCGGCGACAACGCCCCGATGGCGTACGTCGAACTGGTCGACCGCCCCGAGGCTGCCGCCGAGTAATCCCGGCGTAGCGAGCGAACCGAGAACCCCGGCCCCGGCCGGGGTTTTCCGTTTCAGCTGTCACCCTTTTTCCTGTTCGCGGCCGCGATGCGGAATAATCGGCCCAATCTTTCCTGGCCGTGCCCGATGAATCCGTTCGACTGGAGCTTTCGCGCCCGTTTCCTCGCAGGCTTCCTGGCCTGCGCCGCGCTGCTGGCCTACGCGATCTACACCCAGCTCTACCAGGGGCTGGAGCCGTGCCCGCTGTGCATCTTCCAGCGCCTGGCCTTCGCCGCGCTGGCCCTGGTGTTCCTGGTCGGCGGCCTGCACGCGCCCAAGGGCATCGGTGCCCGCCGCGTGTACGGCGTGCTGCTGCTGGCGGTCGGCGCGGTCGGCGCCGGCATCGCCGGGCGCCACGTATGGCTGCAGAACCTGCCACCGGAACTGGCCCCGTCCTGCGGGCCGCCGCTGTCCTTCCTGCAGGAGACCATGGGGCCGCTGCAGCTGGTGCGCCGGGTGCTGACCGGCACCGGCAACTGCGGCGACGTGGACTGGACCTTCCTCGGCCTGGGCATGCCGGCGTGGAGCCTGGCCTGCTTCGTGCTGCTGACCGCCTGGGGCCTGCTGGCGGCGCTGCGCCGACCGCGCGGCCGCAGCCGCTACTGAAACCCGGCCCTTTCCCTTCCTTCCGGTAACCCGCCATGAGCACCCCCGAACGCAACCTGCATCCCGTCGACCTGTCCGGTGGCTGGACCCCGGACAGCTGGCGCACCCGGCCGGCGCTGCAGATGCCGACCTACCCGGACCAGGCGGCGCTGGAGCGGGCGCTGGCCGAACTGCGCCACCTGCCGCCGCTGGTGACCTCCTGGGAGATCCTGGCGCTCAAGCGCCAACTGGCCGAGGCCCAGGAGGGCAAGCGCTTCCTGCTGCAGGGCGGCGACTGCGCCGAGAACTTCGCCGACTGCGAGTCCGGCACCATTTCCAACCGGCTCAAGGTGCTGCTGCAGATGAGCCTGGTGCTGGTGCACGGCCTGCGCCTGCCGGTGGTGCGCGTCGGCCGCTTCGCGGGCCAGTACGCCAAGCCGCGCTCGGCGGACATGGAGACCCGCGGCGAGGTCAGCCTGCCCAGCTACCGCGGCGACGTGGTCAACGGCCCGGAGTTCACCGCGCAGGCGCGCGTGCCCGACCCGCAGCGCATGCTGACCGCGCACGCGCGCTCGGCGATGACCATGAACTTCGTGCGCGCCCTGATCGACGGCGGCTTCGCCGACCTGCACCACCCGGAGTACTGGAACCTCAGCTGGGTGCGCTGCTCGCCGCTGGCCGAGGACTACCAGAAGATGGTCAACTCCATCGGCGACGCGGTGCGCTTCATGGAGACCCTGGCCGGGGCCGAGGTGCACAACCTCAACCGCATCGACTTCTACACCTCGCACGAGGCGCTGCTGCTGCCGTACGAGGAGGCGCTGACCCGCCAGGTGCCGCGGCAGCACGGCTGGTTTAACCTGTCCACCCACTTCCCGTGGATCGGCATGCGCACCGCCGCGCTGGACGGCGCGCACGTGGAGTACTTCCGCGGCATCCGCAACCCGATCGCGATCAAGGTCGGCCCCTCGGTGCAGCCGGACCAGCTGCTGCGCCTGATCGACGTGCTCAACCCCGAGGACGAGCCGGGCCGGCTGACCTTCATCCACCGCATGGGCGCGGCCCAGATCGCCGGGAAGCTGCCGCCGCTGCTGGAGGCGGTCAGGCGCGACGGCCGCCGCGTGCTGTGGGTGTGCGACGCCATGCACGGCAACACCGAGAGCACCAGCAACGGCTACAAGACCCGGCGCTTCGCCAACATCCTCAGCGAGGTGGAGCAGAGCTTCGACCTGCACGCCGCGGCCGGTACCCGCCTGGGCGGCGTGCACCTGGAGCTGACCGGCGAGGACGTCACCGAGTGCACCGGCGGGGCGCGCGAACTCAAGGACGCCGACCTGGAGCGCGCCTACCGCTCCACCGTCGACCCGCGCCTGAACTACGAGCAGTCGCTGGAGATCGCCATGGCGATCGTGCGCAAGCAGGGCCAGCAGCGCGCCGCCGAAGCGCGCGGCTGACGCCGCGGCTCGGGCAGGGCCGCGTGGGGCGCGCTTGCGCGCTCACACCGGCATCGGCAGCATGGGGCATCGACCGGTGCGCCATGCCACGGAACACCGCACGGCATGGCTGTCACTCACGGCAACGCGAGGAGCAGACAGATGCCCGATCCGCACTTCCTGATCGCCGGCGTGCCGGTGCCCGACTGGCGCCTGGCCGCCGCCTACGCCATCCCGATCGGCGCGGCCCTGCTGCTGGGCCTGCTGGTGCACTACGTGCTGCGCCGCTACGCGCGGCGCATCGCGCTGAAGGACTCCAGCCGCGCACGGGTGGCGCACGCGGTGATCCTGCCGCTGGCCTTCGCCCTGCCGCTGATCTTCCTCGGCCAGGCCCTGCGCGCGGTGCCGATGCCGGAGGAGCACCTGGCCAACTGGCTGCACCTGTTGCGCCTGGCCGTGTTCGGCTGCTTCACCTGGCTGCTGGTGCGCATCGTCGGCGCGGTCGAGGCCTCGATCCTGCGCCACAACCCGATGGAAGTCGCAGACAACCTGCACGCGCGCCGGATCCAGACCCAGACCCGGGTGCTGAGCCGGGTGGTGCAGGGCGGGATCATCCTGCTCGGTGCCGCACTGGCGCTGATGACCTTCCCGGCGGTGCGCCAGGTCGGGGCCACCCTGCTGGCCTCGGCGGGCATCGCCGGCCTGGTCGCCGGCATCGCCGCGCGCCCGGTGTTCGGCAACCTGATCGCCGGCCTGCAGATCGCCCTGGCCCAGCCCATCCGCCTGGACGACGTGGTGATCGTGGAAGGGGAATGGGGCCGGATCGAGGAGATCACCAGCACCTACGTGGTGGTGCGCATCTGGGACGAGCGGCGCATGGTGGTGCCGTTGTCGTGGTTCATCGAGAACCCGTTCCAGAACTGGACCCGGCGCACCGCGCAGATGCTCGGCACCGCCTTCCTGTGGCTGGACTACCGCACGCCGATGGAGGAGGTGCGCACCGAGCTGCAGCGCATCTGCAACGAGGACCCGCGCTGGGACGGGCGGGTGTGCATCGCCCAGGTCACCGAGACCGGCGAGCACGTGATGCAGGTGCGCCTGCTGGTGAGCGCCCGCGATTCCGGCGAGGCCTTCGACCTGCGCTGCGCGGTGCGCGAGCGGATGATCGACTTCCTCGCCCGCCACCATCCCTACGCGTTGCCGCGGCTGCGCGCGCAGATCGACCGCGACGAAGCGCCGCAGCGCGGCCGCTACCAGGCCCCGCCGGACGTGCCCGATTCGCCGCGCGCCGAGGACGGCGAGGCGGTGGTCGAGCCGCCGGCGCCGGCCTGATCAGCGCGCCGCGGCTGCGTCCTGCAGTTTGGGGGCGCGGCGCGCCCGCAGCAGGGATTCGAAGGCGTGGCCGATGCGCAGCAGGCGCGCCTCGCTCCAGGCCGGGCCGTAGAAGCCCAGGCCCAGCGGCAGTCCGCCGGCCTCGCCCATGGGCACGGTGAGCGAGGGATAGCCGGCCACCGCGGCGGCGCTGTAGCTGGCCGCCACGTCCGGATCGCCGCCGGCCTCGATCTTCCAGGCCACGTCGGTGACCGGCGCGACCAGCACGTCGAGCTGGTGCGCGCGCAGGGTCGCATCGATGCCTTCGGGCCCGGCCAGGCGGCGGGCTCGCTCGCGCGCGGCCAGGTAGCCCGGGTCGTCCAGGCCGCCGGTGGCGGCCGCCTGCTCGAACAGCTCCTGGCCGAACAGCGGCATCACCGCGTCGGCGTGCTCGCGGTTGAACGCCATCAGCGCCTCCAGGGTCTGCAGCGGCGCGTCGTGTTCGCGCAGGTAGCGCTCCAGGCCGGCATGGAACTCGTGCAGCAGGACCTGGAACTCGTCCTTCTTCCACTGGCCCTCGGTCGGCAGGTCGACCTCGACCACGGTGGCGCCGGCCGCGCGCAGCACTTCCATGGCCGCGGTGGTGGCCGCCGCGGCCGCGGGCGAGACCTCCTCCACGTGCTTGCGCAGCAGGCCGATGCGCAGGCCGCGCACGACCCCGGTGCCGTCCAGCTGCGCGGCGTAGTCGGAGCCGGAGCCGGCGATCGCGGCGCTGGCCGGGTCGGCCGGGTCGGCGCCGGCGATGGCCGCCAGCACCAGGGCCGCGTCCTCGACCGTGCGCGCCATCGGGCCGGCGGTGTCCTGGCTGTGCGCGATCGGCACGATCCCGTCGCGGCTGACCAGGCCGACGGTGGGCTTGAGCCCGACGATGCCGGTGACCGCCGCCGGGCAGAGGATGCTGCCGTCGGTTTCGGTGCCGATGCCGACCACCGCGAGGTTGGCGGCCACCGCCACCGCGGTGCCGGAGCTGGAGCCGCAGGGCGAGCGGTCCGGCGCATAGGGATTGCGCGCCTGGCCGCCGGCCGAGCTCCAGCCGGAAATGGAGCGGGTGGAGCGGAAGTTGGCCCACTCGCTGAGGTTGGCCTTGCCCAGGATCACCGCGCCGGCCTGGCGCAGGCGCTGGACCAGGAAGGCGTCGCGCCGCGGGCGCAGGTCCCGCAACGCCAGGCTGCCGGCGGTGGTGGCCATCGGCGTGGCGTCGATGTTGTCCTTGAGCACCACCGGGATGCCGTGCAGCGGCCCGCGCACGCGCCCGGCGCGGCGCTCGGCGTCCAGCGCCGCGGCCTCGGCCAGCGCGTCCGGGTTGAGCGCGATGTAGGCGTTGAGCCGCGGCCCGTTGCGGTCCAGCGCCTCGATCCGCGCCTGGTAGGCCCGCACCAGTTCCTGGCTGCTGGTGCGGCCGCTGGCCATGGCCTCCTGCAGCTGCCGGATCCCGGCCTCGGCATGGGCGAACTCCGCTTCCGGCCGGGCCGCGTCGGCGGCGCAGCCGGCTCCCAGCGCGGCCAGCATGGCCGCCATCACGATCCGCAGTGCAGGCATCGGCAATTCCCCCGGTTTGGCCCCGCGCAGCCTAGCGGCGCGCGCGCCGGCCCGCAAACGCGAAACGCCGGCGAGGGGCCGGCGTTTCGCAATCCATAAGGGGGCGCGGCGGGCACGCCCCGGGGCAGGACCTCAGGCCGAGCGCGAGGCGCGCTTGCGGTCGCTCTCGGTCAGCAGCTTCTTGCGCAGGCGGATGGCCTTGGGCGTGACCTCGACCAGCTCGTCCTCCTCGATGAACTCCAGCGCCTGCTCCAGCGACATGCGGATCGGCGGGGTCAGCGAGATGGCGTCGTCCTTGCCGGCGGCGCGGATGTTGGTCAGCTGCTTCTCGCGCAGGGCGTTGACGGTCAGGTCGTTGTCCTTGGCGTGGATGCCGACCAGCATGCCCTCGTAGATGTCCTCGCCGGCGTCGATCAGCAGGCGGCCACGCTCCTGCAGGCCCATCAGCGCGTAGCCCGGGGCCTTGCCCTGGCCGTTGGAGATCATCACGCCGTTGGGGCGCTTGGCGATCGCGCCTTCCTGCTTCGGGCCGTAGTGGTCGAAGATGTGGAACATCAGGCCCGAGCCGGAGGTCAGGGTCTTGAACTCGCTCTGGAAGCCGATCAGGCCGCGCGCCGGGATCATGTAGTCCAGGCGCACGCGGCCCTTGCCGTCCAGCTCCATGTTGCGCAGCTGGCCCTTGCGGATGCCCAGCTTCTCCATCACGCCGCCCTGGTGCTCCTCCTCCACGTCGACCACCAGCTGCTCGTACGGCTCCATCATCTGGCCGTCGATCTCCTTGATGATCACCTCCGGGCGCGACACGCCCAGCTCGTAGCCCTCGCGGCGCATGGTCTCGATCAGCACCGACAGGTGCAGCTCGCCGCGGCCGGAGACCTTGAAGCGGTCCGGGTCCTCGGTGTCCTCCACGCGCAGGGCGACGTTGTGCAGGGTCTCGCGGACCAGGCGCTCGCGGATCTGGCGGCTGGTGAGGAACTTGCCGCCGGAGAAATCCTTGTTGCCGGCGAACGGCGAGTTGTTGACCTGGAAGGTCATCGAGATGGTTGGCTCGTCCACGCTCAGCGCCGGCAGCGCCTCCGGCGCGGACGGGTCGGTGATGGTGTCGGAGATTCCCAGGCCCTCGATGCCGGAGATGGCGACGATGTCACCGGCCTGCGCCTCGGCCACCTCGTGCCGCTCCAGGCCCAGGAAGCCCAGCACCTGCAGCACCTTGCCCTGGCGCTTCTTGCCCTCGCGGTCGACGATCGCCACCGGCATGTTCGGGCGCACGCGGCCGCGCTGGATGCGGCCGATGCCGATCAGGCCGACGTAGCTGTTGTAGTCCAGCTGGCTGATGCGCATCTGGAACGGGCCTTCCAGGTCGACCTGCGGCGGGTTGACGTGCTCCATGATCGCCTCGTACAGCGGGGTCATGTCGCCGCTGCGGGCCTCCGGGTCGAGGCTGGCGTAGCCATTGAGCGCCGAGGCATAGACGATCGGGAAGTCCATCTGCTCCTCGGTCGCGCCGAGGCGGTCGAACAGGTCCCACACCTGCTCGACGACCCAGTCGGGGCGCGCACCGGGGCGGTCGATCTTGTTGACCACCACGATCGGCTTGAAGCCCATCGCGAAGGCCTTCTGGGTCACGAAGCGGGTCTGCGGCATCGGGCCGTCCATCGCGTCCACCAGCAGCAGCACCGAGTCCACCATCGACAGCACCCGCTCCACCTCGCCGCCGAAGTCCGCGTGCCCGGGGGTATCGACGATGTTGATGCGGTTGCCGTTCCAGTTGATGGCGGTGTTCTTGGCCAGGATGGTGATGCCGCGTTCCTTTTCCTGGTCGTTGCTGTCCATCACGCGCTCGCCCAGCTGGGTGCGTTCGCTGAAGGTGCCGGACTGCTTCAGCAGCTGGTCGACGAGGGTGGTCTTGCCATGGTCGACGTGGGCGACGATGGCGATATTGCGCAGGTTTTCGATGGACATGTTTTCTGGGGTCGGGAAAGCCGCACCCGGCTGCCAGGAGCTGGACAGGGCGCGGAAGGATGGGGCGGACGAACGGGCTATTATACCCGGTCAACGGCCCGATCCGGGCGCCTGGAGATGAACCAATGACCGTGACTGCCGTCTTCGACACCGCCAAGGGCGTGATCAAGGTGGACCTGCTGGCCGACAAGGCCCCCCTCACCGTGGCCAATTTCGTCAACCTCGCCCGGCGCGGTTTTTACGACGGCCTGAATTTCCACCGCGTGATCGCCGATTTCATGATCCAGGGCGGCTGCCCCGAGGGCACCGGCCGCGGCGGCCCGGGCTACCGCTTCGAGGACGAGACCAGCAACGGCGTGCCGCACGAGCGCGGCGTGCTGTCCATGGCCAATGCCGGCCCCAACACCAACGGCAGCCAGTTCTTCATCACCCATGTGAAGACCGACTGGCTGGACGGCCGCCACACCGTGTTCGGCAAGGTGACCGAGGGCATGGAAGTGGTGGACGCCATCGCCCAGGGCGACACGATCAACTCGGTGAAGATCGAGGGCGACGCCGAGGCGGTGCTGGCCGCCAAGGCCGACCGCGTGGCCGAGTGGAACCGCTACCTGAGCGCCTGATCCACCCGCGGGGCCGCGCGGCGGCCCCTTCGCGCCCCGCCGCGCGAGAGTTTGCGCCAATGGTTGCGATTGGCAGCGTCCGGGGCCGGCCCGGGGCCGCGTGGTAAAATCCGCGGTCCCTGAGCGACGGATTCCCATGCGCATCCTCGGCTTACTGTTGGTCATCGGCCTGGCCGGCGGCCTGTACGCCTGGTGGTCGAAAGCCCCGGCGGAGCTGCATCCGGACGATCCGCGGCGGCTGACCGGCGAGGCCGGCATCGTGATGCTGGCCGCCGACTGGTGCGGCTACTGCCGCCGCCAGCGCAGCGAATTCGAGCGTGCCGGCGTGCCCTACCGCGTGCTGGACGTCGACCGGGAAGAGGGCGGGCTGGCCATGCGCGCGCTGGGCGCGAGCGGCGTCCCGGTCACCGTGGTCGGCCAGGCCGTGGTCCACGGCTACGACCCCGCCGCCTTGGACCAAAGGCTTACCCCGCTGGGCTACGACGTCTATTAACCTGCGCGGCGCCGCACGGTCACGCCGGCGACGCCTTTCCATTACCCGCAACACACACCGAAGGACCTCCACCGATGAAGACCCCCGTTCGAGTTGCCGTGACCGGTGCCGCCGGCCAGATCGGCTATGCCCTGCTGTTCCGCATCGCTTCCGGCGAGATGCTGGGCAAGGACCAGCCCGTGATCCTGCAGCTGCTGGAGCTGCCGATGGAGAAGGCCCAGGCCGCGCTGAAGGGCGTGATCATGGAGCTGGAGGACTGCGCGTTCCCGCTGCTGGCCGGCATCATCGGCACCGACGATCCGGAAGTGGCGTTCAAGGACGCCGACGTGGCCCTGCTGGTCGGCGCGCGTCCGCGCGGCCCGGGCATGGAGCGCAAGGACCTGCTGCTGGAGAACGCCAAGATCTTCACCGCCCAGGGTGCCGCGCTGAACAAGGTCGCCAAGCGCGACGTCAAGGTGCTGGTGGTCGGCAACCCGGCCAACACCAACGCCTACATCGCCATGAAGTCCGCCCCCGACCTGCCGAAGGAGAACTTCACCGCGATGCTGCGCCTGGACCACAACCGCGCGCTGAGCCAGCTGGCCGCCAAGGCCAACGTCGCCGTCGGCGACATCGAGAAGCTGGTGGTGTGGGGCAACCACAGCCCGACCATGTACCCGGACTACCGCTTCGCCACGGTCAAGGGCGAGTCGCTGAAGGACAAGATCAACGACGCCGACTGGAACGCCAACGAGTTCATCCCGAAGGTCGGCAAGCGCGGCGCCGCCATCATCGAGGCCCGCGGCCTGTCCTCGGCCGCCTCGGCCGCCAACGCCGCCATCGACCACATCCGCGACTGGGTGCTGGGCAGCAACGGCAAGTGGGTGACCATGGGCATCCCGTCCGACGGCTCCTACGGCATCCCGGAGGGCGTGATCTTCGGCTTCCCGGTGACCACCGAGAACGGCAAGTACACCATCGTCAAGGACCTGCCGATCGACGAGTTCAGCCAGAAGGCCATCGACAAGACCCTGGCCGAGCTGGAAGAAGAGCGCGCCGGCGTCGCCCACCTGCTGGGCTGATCCGCCGCCGCCGGGCCCGGGCGTGCCGTGCGCGTCCGGGAGCCGGCGCGGAAGCGTGGAAGGGAAAAGCGCCGGACATCGTCCGGCGCTTTTTTTCATCCAGCGGCCGCGTTCCGGCGAGGCCCGCCTTATCCGCCCAGGCCGAGCACGGCGACGTAGTCCGGCAGCTCGAGCAGGCCGTGGGCCTTGCGGTGCCTGGCCGCATGGTCGCCGCCGCCCGGCGCGAAGTGGCCGGCGGCCAGCCTGCGGTTGCGGTGTTCCAGCTCCTCCCGGGTGCGCGGCAGCAGGATCGGTTCGCCATCGGTCGCCAGCGCCTGGTTGGCCTCGACGTAGGGCCGGAGCGCGCGTTCATAGGCCGCGAAGGCCGCTTCCGCGTCGGGCTGGGACGCCAGCTCCCCGGCGAGGACGTAGGCTCCGACCAGGGCGAGGCTGGTGCCCTGTCCCGACAGGAACGAGGGCGCGTAGGCGGCGTCGCCGACCAGCGCCACGCGCCCGGAGGACCAGCGTGGCATGCGGATCTGGCTGACGGTGTCGAAGAACAGGTCGTTCGCCTTCTGCATCGCCTCGACCAGGCGCGGCACCTCCCAGCCGTCGTTCGCGAACACCTCGGCCGTGCGCTTGCGTTGCATGTCCACGTCGCCATGCGAGCGGAACGGCGGCTTGTCGCTGGCGAAGGTGAGGAACGCATGCAGGACCGCGTTGTCGCCGGTCGCGTAGATCCCGGCCATCCGGCCCGGGGCGGCGTAGCTGACGCTCTCGTGGGCGTACCCGGCGTGGTTGGGCATCGAGAACAGGTTGAAGCAGCGCCCGAGGTAGTGATTGAACTTCTCCTCCGGGCCGAACACCAGGGCGCGGGTCCGGGAGTGCAGGCCGTCGGCGCCGATGACGGCATCGAAGCGTTCCCGGGCGCCGCTGTGGAACCACACGTCGATGCCCTTGCCGTCGTCCATCAGGACGTCGATCGCATCGTTGAAGCGGTAGCGGATGCCTTTTTCCCGGGTTGCCTGGTGGAGCAGCGCCGTCAGCGCTCCGCGCGGCAGCTCCAGGTCGCGGCCGGGCACGCTGCCCGTCACCGCCCCGGGCGCCAGGGTGGCGATGGCGGTCCCGTCGCCGTCGACGAAGGTGAGCTTGCGCACTTCCACCTGGGCGGCGCGCAGCCGCGGGAGCAGCCCCATGCGCTCGACCACGTCGACCGCCGTGCCCCTCACGTCGATGGGATACCCCCCGGCGCGGAACCCCTTGGCGCGCTCGACGACCGAAACCTCGAAGCCGTACCGGTGCAGCCAGTACGCCAGCGCCGGGCCGGCGATGCTCGCGCCGGAGACCAGGATCTTCCTGCGGGGAACCTTGGTGCCAGACATCGGAGTACCTTCTAGTTAAGATGCATGCATGCATCGTATTGACGATGGATCGGGTGCGTCAACAAGATGCGTCCATGTATCTTGTGTGGCAGAGTAGGGGCATGACGACCAATTCCCGCAGGCGCGGCGCGGCGCTGGACGAGGCGATCCTCGAGGCTGCCTGGGCCGAACTGATCGACAACGGCTACGCGGGTTTCACCCTGGAAGGGGTGGCCCGGCGTGCCGGCACCAGCCGCCCGGTCCTGTCCCGTCGCTGGGCGGGCAGCGCGGACCTGGCGGTCGCGGCCATGCGCCATTACATCGCGCAGAACCCGATCCGGGTGCCGGACCTGGGCAACGTCCGCGCGGAACTGGTGCGGTTCCTGCGCGAGGTATCCGATCGCCGCGCGATCACCATCGCCCGCGTGCTGTTCGGCATGAGGGACTACTTCATCGAGACGAGTTCCAGCGTGGCCGACCTGCGCAAGGCGCTGCACGAGCAACTGGGGACCCGCCCGGTGATCGACGACATCCTCGAGCGGGGCATCCGCCGCGGCGAGATCGATCCGCGCAAGCTGACCGCCCGCCGCATCGCGCTGCCCCTGGAGCTGGTGAGCCACGAAGCGCTCATGACGCTCAAGCCAGTGCCCGCGGCGGTCATCGCCGAGATCCTCGACACGATCTTCCTGCCGCTCGTCGCGGCGGACCGGAAAGCCGCCGCGGCGTGGTGAGCGGGCGCCTGCTGGCGATGGCGCCCGGTGCCTTGCTGCGTTCGCCGGCATGGGCGTGGCTCCTCAGGTGCCCTGGACGATGAAGGCGCGGTACCGCGCTCCCCGGAAGCGGTGGCGGGCGATCGCCTGGTAGGCGTCGCCGTGATACCAGGCACGGGCCGCATCCATGTCGGGGAACTCGAGGATGACGGCCCCTTCGATGGGCGCTCCTTCCAGCATTTCGAATTCGCCGTAGCCCACCCGCACGGTGACGGGGTGGCCGGTGAGCTTGTCCGGTGCCTGGGCGTAGGTCGCCAGTGCTTGCGGATCCAGGGTTTGTTCGCGGGTGAATACGACGTAGGCGGCCATGGGGGACTCCGGTCTGGTCGTGGGGCAGGGTGTGGTGGAGCGTGCCGCGCAGCGGAGGAGGGGGAGGGGCGCTGCGGGCGGGGTGCTCAGGGGGAGCCGGGGGCGCGGGGCACGGCGTCCGGGAGATCGACGCGGAGCACCTCGAACGGCGGCTGCATGGTTGAGGTGCCGTCGTTGAACGGCGCGGCGCCGTCGATCTGCGCGGCCGGCAGGTAGATGTGTCCCTTGCCGTCCAGGAACGGTGCATCGGCCCAGCGCAGGCGCCGGTCGCGCACGACCGGCGCGGTCGTGCCGTCCGGACGCCGCACCACCAGCGTGTTGTCCGCCAACCGCGTGTAGTACAGGCTGCCGTCCGCCGCCATGGCCGTCCCGCCCACCGGCGGGATCCCGAACCACGGACGCACCAGGCGTGCCAGCGCTTCGTCGTCGATGTCGTCGTCGTCCAGGTAGCGCGTCTGGATCTGTGACAGCGGGCCGGACAGCGGGCCGAAATACAGCACCTGGCCGTCCGGGCTCAGTTCCAGCGGATCCGCGTTGACCTGCAGCGGCTTGCCGTCGCCGCCGCGCAGGACCTTGCCGGCGACCTCGATCGTGTCGCCCGCGCGGGCGCGGACGAACGGCTGGCCGTCGAAGCGGCGGCGGACGCGGCCGTCCTCCAGGTCCAGCACCAGGACCGCGCCTTCGCCCGCGTCGGTCAGGTACGCATGCCTGCCGTGGATGCGTATGTCGTCGACGTAGCTGTGTGCCCGGATCGCCTCGTCCGGGATCAGGTAGGTGCGGACCACCGTGTCGGTGCGGGGATCGACGTGGACCACCTTGGGGCCGTGCCGCACCGGTTCGCCGCCGAACTCCGGGGCGCCGCTGTCGACGATCCACAGGCCGCCTTGCGCGTCCTGGTGGATGGCATTGACGCTGACCAGCACGCCGGCCGCTTCCCTGCCCGGTGCCCAGCTGTTCCAGGCCGCGTCCGGGTAGGGGACCAGGGTGCCGTCTTCGCGGGCGATGGCCACGGCCGGGCGCGTGTCGCGGTTGGCCGTCCATCGCGGCGAGCCGACGATGAAACGGCCATTGCCGTCGACGACGACCGCGTTCCAGGGCATGCGGTCGTTCTGGCGCACGACGACCGGCGGCTGTGCCGCGGCGCGCGGCGCGACGGTGGCCGCGGACCCGGCATCCGGCGCGGCGCGGAGCGGCGATGCCGCGGTCATCAGCGCTGCCAGCGCCAGGGCGGCAGCGAACGGGGCGCGGGTGTTGTCCATGTGCGTCCTCCCTCAGAAGCCGGCCAGCACCACCTTGCCCTGCGCCTTGCCGCTCTCGATCAGCGCATGCGCGCGGCGCAGGTTCCCGGCGTTGATGGTGCCCAGCCGGTGGTTGACCGTGCTGCGGATCTGGCCGGCGTCCACCAGCGCGGCCACTTCGGCAAGCAGCCGGCCCTGCTCGTCCATGTCGGGCGTTTCGAACAGCGGCCGGGTGAACATCAGCTCCCAGTGCAGCGAGATCGACTTCAGCTTCAGCTGCATGACGTCCAGCGGCTCGTCGTCGATCACCGCCATGGCGCCCTGCGGCTTGAGGCTCTCGACGATTTCCGCGAAGTGCTCGCCGGTGCGGGTCAGGGCGGCGACGGCGTCGACCTGGTGGATGCCGGCGGCCCTGAGCGCGGTGGACAGCGGCTGGCGATGGTCGATCACCGCATGCGCGCCCAGCTCCAGGCACCACTGCCGGGTTTCCGGCCGCGAGGCGGTGGCGACGATCCGCAGCTGCGTGAGCTGGCGGGCCAGCTGGATCAGGATCGAGCCGACGCCGCCGGCACCGCCGACGACCAGCAGTGTCTGGCCGGCGCCGCCGCCTCTGGGAACGCGCAGGCGGTCGAACAGCAGTTCGTAGGCGGTGATCGCGGTCAGCGGCAGGGCCGCCGCGGCGGCATCGTCGAGCGAGCGCGGCGCGCGGGCGACGATGCGTTCGTCCACCGCGTGCAGTTCGGCGTTGGTGCCCGGGCGGTTGATCGCGCCTGCGTAATAGACCCGGTCGCCTGGCGCAAACAGGGTGACCCCGCTGCCCACGGCTTCGACCACGCCCACCGCGTCCCAGCCCAGGACCTCGACCTGGCCGTCGGCCGGCTTGCGGCCCTGGCGGATCTTGGTATCGACCGGATTGACGGAGATGGCCTTGACCCGCACCAGGAGATCGCGTGGGCCGTAGGCCGGGGTGGGCAGTTCGACGTCCTCCAGGGCGCGGGCGTCGGTAATGGGCAGGTTGTGGCGATAACCAACGGCTTTCATGGCGGTGCGTCCTCGGCGTGATGCGGGTGGAGGACCGCACTCTAGGAATTCAAGCTAGAATTGATAAGCCAACATGATTGAATTCATATTCAAATGTTGATTGAAAATCTTGGCGACCTGCGGGTGCTCGTGCAGACCGCGCGTACCGGCAGCCTGACCGGCGCCGCACGCGCGCTGGGGATCACGCCGGCGGCCGCCAGTGCGACGCTGAAGCGCCTGGAAGCCCAGCTCGGGGTGCGCCTGTTCGAACGTTCCACGCGGGCGATGCGGCTGACCCCGCAGGGCCAGATCCTGCTGGATTACGCCAGCCGCGCGTTCGAGCTGGTGGAGGAAGGCGAGGCGCAGGCCACGGTCGACCGCGCCGGCCTGGTGGGCCTGATCCGCCTGGCTGCGCCCTCGGACCTGGCGCGCGCGACCCTGCTGCCCTGGCTGGACGAATTCATGGCCGCCCACCCCGGCGTGCGCCTCGCGCTGTCGGTCGGCGACCGCCCGCTGGACGTGGTGCGCGACGAGGTCGACCTGGCGATCCGCTATGGCCACCTCGTTGATTCGCGGCTGGTGGCGCGCAGGCTGATGGATACCGCGCCGGTGGTCGTCGCCTCGCCGGCGTACCTGGCGCGGCACCCGGCACCGCAGACGCCGATGGAACTGCTGGGCCACAACTGCCTGGCCTACGACCGCGGCGGCCGCCCGCACCGCACCTGGCGCTTCACCCGCGATGGGCAGTCGGTGGAAGTGCAGGTCGATGGCGACCGCAGCGTGGACGATGCCTCGCTGGCGCGGCAATGGGCGCTCGCCGGCGCCGGCATCCTGATCAAGACCCCGGTCGAACAGCGCCAGGACCTGGCCGAGGGACGCCTGGTGCGGCTGCTGCCGGACTGGCGGACCGAACGCTATCCGCTGAACGCGATCCTGCCCAGCGGACGCTTCGTCCCGGTGCGCGTGCGCGCGCTGGTGGATTTCCTCGCCGCGCGGTTCGAGCGCGTCTCCGCATCGCTGGCCGGATTGCTGGGCTGAACCCGCCGCCGCGAAATACGCCGGCCCCGCGGCCAGGCCCGTCGGGCACGGCGCATTGATCGCATCGATCAACCTGTGGCTTGCAGGAACGCCCGGGAAACCCGGGGTTCCGCGCATTCAGCCCGGTCTTTTCGACCAAGGTCTGACGCGCGGGTCCCATCGACGGGGACTATGCTCGGCCCATTCCCTGCAGGGGAAGTGGGAGAGGGCCATGGGTTACGAAGACTTTTACCGGCGTTCGGTGGAGCAGCCGGAGGAATTCTGGGCCGAAGCGGCCCGCGCCATCGACTGGAAGCAGCCACCGCAGCGCATCCTCGACTACGACAACCCGCCGTTCCGGCGCTGGTTCGTCGGCGGCACCACCAACCTGTGCCACAACGCCGTTGACCGGCACCTGGCCGAACGCGGCGACCAGCTGGCCCTGGTCGGCTGGTCCACCGAGACCGGCCAGGTGCGCGAACTCACCTTCCGCCAGCTGCACCGCGAGGTGAACGCCTTCGCCGCCGTGCTGCAGTCGCTGGGCGCGCGCAAGGGCGAGCGGGTGGTGATCTACATGCCGCACACCGTCGAGGCGGCGGTCGCGATGCTGGCCTGCGCCCGCATCGGTGCGATCCACTCGGTGGTGTTCGGCGGCTTCGCCGCGCACAACCTGGCCGTGCGCATCGACGACGCCAGGCCCGCGGTGCTGGTCTGCGCCGACGCCGGCATGCGCGGCGGCAAGGTGATCCCGTTCAAGCCGCTGGTGGACGAGGCACTGGCGCGCGCGCAGCACCCGCCTGCGCACGTGCTGGTGGTCAACCGCGGCCTGGCCGCCGAGCTGCCGATGCAGGAGGGGCGCGACCTCGAGTACGGCCCGCTGGCCGCGCAACACGCGGACGCCGAAGTGCCGGTGGAATGGCTCGAATCCAACGAACCCAGCTACATCCTCTACACCTCCGGCACCACCGGCAAGCCGAAGGGCGTGCAGCGCGACGTCGGCGGCTATGCCGTGGCCCTGGCCCTGTCGATGTGGTCGATCTACGACGTGCGCGCCGGCCAGGCGATGTTCTCCACCTCCGACATCGGCTGGGTGGTGGGCCACTCCTACAACGTCTACGGCCCGCTGATCGCCGGCGCCACCTCGATCCTGTACGAAGGCCTGCCGACCTGCCCGGACCCGGGCATCTGGTGGCGCATCTGCGAGAAGTACGGCGTGCGCACCATGTTCTCCTCGCCCACCGCGGTGCGCGTGCTGAAGAAGCAGGATCCCAAGTGGCTGCGCAGCGCCGACCTGTCGCAGCTGCAGTACCTGTTCCTGGCCGGCGAGCCGCTGGACGAACCCACCGCCGACTGGATCACCAGCGCCCTGGGCAAGACGGTGATCGACAACTACTGGCAGACCGAGACCGGCTGGCCGGTGCTGACCCTGATGCCGGGCGTGGAACTGAAGCCGGTCAAGCTCGGCTCGCCGGGCCTGCCAGCGCCGGGTTACCGCCTGCGCGTGATCGACGAGAACACCGGCCAGGACGTGGGGCCGGGGCAGAAGGGCGTGCTGGCGATCCAGCCGCCGCTGCCGCCCGGCTGCCTGAGCACGGTGTGGGGCGATGACAACCGCTTCATCGCCAGCTACTTCAGCCACTTCAGGGAGCAGCTGTACAGCTCGCTGGACTGGGCGATCCGCGACGAGGACGGCTACACCTTCATCCTTGGCCGCACCGACGACGTGATCAACGTCGCCGGCCACCGCCTGGGCACGCGCGAGATCGAGGAATCGGTGGCCAGCCACCCGGACGTGGCCGAGGCCGCGGTGGTCGGCGTGCACGACGAGGTCAAGGGCCAGGTGCCGGTGGTGTTCGCCACCCTCAAGCGGCCCGACGCCGATCCGGCCGATGCCGCCTGCGCCATGCTGCAGACCGTCACCCGCCAGCTTGGCGCGGTGGCGCGGCCGCAGCGCGTGTACGTGGTCAGCGCCCTGCCCAAGACCCGCTCAGGCAAGCTGCTGCGCCGCTCGCTGCAGGCCCTGGCCGAGCACCGCGACCCGGGCGACCTGTCCACCCTCGACGATCCCAATGCGCTGGAGGAAGTGAAGCGCGCGCTGGAGCGCGGCGCCGACGCCGGCTGCTGAGTGACGGCATGGCGCAAGCGTCCCCCTTCCTGTAGCCGGGCGCATCCGACTCCCCCCGGATCGCCTGCCGGATGATGGAGGCCGGCAGGCGATGGATGCGTCCGGCCACGGGAACCTCCGGCTTGCCATGGAATACGCGGAACCATGGTCCCGGGTCCGGGCCTTGTTTCCACGAGGGTGCGGGTTGGCGATGATGCCGGGACTGCTGCGCAGGAGCAGTCGCGCGCGCCGCCAGGGCCAGGCATGCACGCAGCGGCCGCACGCTGCAGGAGCGGGACAGGCAGCATCCATGGCGCAAGGGGGAAACCATGAAAGAGGACGACTACGCCCGGCTCGAAGCGCTCTGCGCCGGTTTCCAACGGCAGTGGATCGCGGACCTGCGCGACACGCTCCGGGCGCATGGCATCGCCGACGAGGTGGCCAAGTCCGTCTGCGGCGATTTCAGCTTCGCGCTCTCGATGCTGCTGGACCAGGGCGAGATCGCGTACCAGGGCCGCATGTACCGGCCGTTCGTCGCCTTCGAGGTGGAGTCCGGGGACGAGGAGCCGGGGGAAATGATCGTCGAGCCGCTGGGGCCGGAGTTCCACGAGTACGCCTACGGAACCACGGAAGAAGCCTGGGAGGACACCGGCCGGCCCGATGGCGGCAGCCCGCGGACCTGACCGGCCCCCCGCGCAGCCCGTTCCCGCGCAGACGCCGGCGCACGCTGGACGAAGGACCGGCGCCCGGCCTGGGCGTCCATCCGGCGTCTGCCACCCACGCGCTCACCGCGGCGGTGGAACGGAAACGCCTTCCTCGGTCTGCACCACCGGCTTGAGGGTGCCGTCATCGTTGTACTGCAGGTACTCGACGGTGACCGCGCGGCGGCCGAGGGCGCCTTCCTGGTCGCCGATGGTCAGGGCGGCGTTGTGCAGGAAGATGTACCACTGGCCCTTGAACTCGGCGATGCCCGGGTGGATGGTGAAGCTGTTCTTGCCCGAGCCGGTCAGTTCGCCGCGGTAGGTCCACGGGCCCTGGATCGAGGACGCGGTGGCGTAGGAGATGCGCTCGTCGGTGTGGGTGCTGCGGTCCAGCGAGGCGTAGGTGAGGTAATAGGTGTCGCCGCGCTTGTGCAGCCACGGGCCCTCTTCGAAATGCGGCGGGGTGATCTCGGTGATCGGGCCGTCAAGCTCGATCATGTTCGGCTTGAGCCGGGCGATGTAGCAGTGGCGGTTGCCCCAGGCGATCCAGGTGCTGCCGTCGTCGTCGGTGAACACCGTCGGGTCGATGTCTTCCCAGCTGTGCTCGCCCTTGGGCGTCATCTGGTTGGTGACCAGGGCCGAGCCCCGGGCGTCGACGAACGGGCCGGTGGGCGAATCGGACACGGCCACGCCGATGGCCTTGCCCGGGTGGGTGTCGTCGTGCTCGACCGCGGTGTAGAACCAGTAGCGGCCATCCTTCCCGATGACCTGGGAAGCCCAGGCATCGCCCTTGGCCCACTTGAAGTCGGTGGCCTGCATGACCGGGCCGTGGTAGGTCCAATGCTTCATGTCGCCGGTCGAGTACGCCAGCCACTGGCGCATGTTGAACATTTCCCCGTCCCGCGCCTCGTCGTGGCCGACGTAGAGGTACAGGCGGTCGCCGACCACCAGCGGCGCGGGATCGGCGGTGAAGCGGTCGCGGAACAGCGGATTGGAGCCCGGCGCAGGCCCGGGTGGATGCGCGGCGTGCGGATCCGTGCCGGCCGCGGCAGGCAAGACGGTGCTGCACAGCAGGAGCGCGAGGGCGGCGTGGCGGAGGCAGGAGAAGGTGCGGGACTTCGCAGGCATCGGTGGGCTCCGGAATCTCGGTGGTCCGCGCGGGCGGCCGGGCGAGTGTAGGCGCCGTCCGTCGCCCCACCGATTCGATCCGCGCCCGCCGGGATAACCGTCGGTATATGCCAATGCGCAGGCGCGCACGCCTGCCTCGCGCGGGAAGCGTTGCGCCGCCTGCCCGGCGCCGTGCAGGATCCGTGCCGCGGTATTTCACGCCCGTTTCACGTCGCTTTCCCGCTAATCCGCGCGCCGACGCGGAAGCCCGGTTTCCGTTAGGCTCGTCCAACAATGTGGCTGGGGGGGATCCGCTGGCATGCCGGGGGTCGTCCGGCTGCGCCCATTACAGGATCCCTGCATGGCCGCTCTCGACCCGCGTACGCTCACCCTCATCCAGTCCCGCCAGGACGCCATCCTCGACGCCTGGGCCGCCGGCTTCGCCCGGGCCGCGCAGGACGGGCGTGCTTCGCCGCTCGAGCTCGACGCGCAGGTGCGCGGGTTCTGGCAGGCCTTCGCCGCCGCTCTCGGCCGCGCCGACGTTTCCAGCCTGCAGGGGGCCGAGTGGGACGACACCCGCCACTTCCTCGAGGACCTGTCGCGCGACCGCGTGCTCAAGGGCTTCAGCGCCGCGGAGACGGCGACCTTCGTCTTCTCGCTCAAGCGCCCGCTGTTCGACGCGGTCGAGCAGGGCCTGGCCGCCGATCCGCAGGCCATGGCCGCGCAGTTGCGCGTGGTCTCGGACCTGCTGGACCAGCTGGGCCTGCACACCGTCAAGGTGTTCCAGAAGAACCGCGAGGACGTGATCAAGCGCCAGCAGGAGGAAATGCTGGAGCTGTCCACCCCGGTGGTGAAGCTGTGGGAGGGCGTGCTGGCGCTGCCGATGATCGGCACCTTGGATTCGCAGCGCACCCAGGTGGTGATGGAATCGCTGCTGCAGCGGATCGTGGAGACCGGTTCGGAGATCGCGATCATCGACATCACCGGCGTGCCCACGGTGGACACCCTGGTCGCCCAGCACCTGCTCAAGACCGTCACCGCGATCCGCCTGATGGGCGCCGACGCCATCATCAGCGGCGTGCGCCCGCAGATCGCGCAGACCATCGTCCACCTCGGCCTGGACCTGCAGGGCATCGTCACCAAGGCCAACCTCGCCGACGCCCTGGCGCTGGCGCTCAAGCGCACCGGCGTCACCGTGGCGAAGGCGGCCTGATGGAGCGCATCCCGATCCTGCAAATGGGCGACGTCCTGCTGGTCACCATCCAGGTGGACATGCACGACCAGCTTGCGCTGACGCTCCAGGACGACCTGGCCGAACGCATCCGCGCCACTTCCGCGCGCGGCGTGCTGATCGAGATCTCGGCGCTGGACATCGTCGACTCCTTCATCGGCCGCATGATCGCCACCATCTCGGCGCTGGCCGCGGTGATGGACGCACGCACCGTGGTGGTGGGCATGCAGCCTGCGGTGGCGATCACCCTGGTGGAGCTGGGCCTGAACCTGACCGGCGTGAGCACCGCGCTCGACGTGGAGCGGGGCATGCGCCTGCTGCGGCAGGCAGGCGCCGGCGTCGAATGAGCAGCGCAGGGGAGTTGCCGATCCGCACCGAGCAGGACGTGGTGCTCGCCCGCCAGGCCGCCCGCCAGGCGGCGGTGGCCTGCGGCCTGCGCCTGGTCGACCAGACCAAGCTGGTCACCGCCGCCAGCGAGCTGGCGCGCAACGCCGTGGTCTACGGCGGCGGGACGATGCACTGGCGCGTGGTCGAGGACGGAATGCGCCGCGGCCTGCGCCTGGAGTTCGTCGACCAGGGCCCGGGGGCATCGCCGACATCGAGCAGGCGTTGACCGACGGCTGGACCTCGGGTGCCGGCATGGGCCTGGGCCTGTCCGGTTCGCGCCGGCTGGTGGACGCGTTCGAGCTGGACAGTGCGCCGGGGCGGGGCACGCGGGTGGCGATCACCAAATGGGCATAGGGTTCGTCGGCCATCCCACGCGCTCCATCGTGGTCGAGGAGTCCTCCCAGGTCGGCCAGGTGCGGCGCGAAGCGCAGTCGCTGGCGCAACTGGCCGGATTCGCCGAACTGGATGCCGGGCGCGTGACGCTGGCGGCGGTGGAAATCGCCACCAACGTGCTGCGCCATGGCCGCGGCGGGCGGGTGCTGTTGTCGCTGCTGCAGGGCCGCGATGGCCGCGGCGTGGAGGTGTGCGGGATCGACCGCGGCCCGGGCTTCTCGCTGCCGCAGTGCCTGCCGGACGGCTATACCACCGGGGTTGGCAGCCCGGGCCAGGGCCTGGGCGCGATCCGGCGCCAGGCCCAGGTGTTCGACGTGTGGTCGGACGGGCGCGGCGCGGTGGTGCTGGCGCGCATCTATCCCGAGCGCAGCCGCGGGCAGGACCTCGGCTACGGCGCGCTGCGCCTGCCCATGCGCCAGGAAAGCGCCTGCGGCGATGCCTGGTTCCTGGGCGGCGACGGCAGCCGCGTGCTGGGCGTGCTGGTCGATGGCCTGGGCCACGGCCTGCTGGCGGCCGAGGCGGCCGATGCCGGCATCGCCGCGGCGGCCACAGCCGCGGACCTGCGCGCGGAGGAGGTGCTGGCGCGCATGCACGCACGCATGTCCTCCACCCGCGGCGCCGCCGCCGCGGTGTTCGAGCACGATCCGCAGGCCGGCGTGGTGCGCTTCGCCGGGGTGGGCAACATCGCCGCGGCGATCCACCTGCCCGGCGCGCCTGCACGCGGCCTGGCCTCGCATCCGGGCATCGTCGGCGCGCAGTACCGGCGCGCACCGGCGTTCGTGCTGCCAGCCGAACCGGGCGCGCTGCTGCTGCTGCACAGCGACGGCCTGCAATCGCGCTGGAGCCTGGGCGCGTACGAGGGCCTGGCCCACCGCCACCCGGCGCTGGTGCTGGCGGTCCTGCTGCGCGACTTCGACCGCGGGCGCGACGACACCGGCGCGCTCGCCATCCGCCTTGGAGGCCGGACGTGAATACCCCCGTTGCCACGGACACCGAACTGCAGCGCCTGCACGCGGAGAACGCCGCGCTGCGCACCGAGCTGGAGGAGACCAACCAGGGGGTGCTGGCCCTGTACGCCGAGCTGGACCAGCAGGCCGAGCAGCTCAAGGAGGTCTCCGAGCTCAAGAGCCGGTTCCTGTCCTACATGAGCCACGAGTTCCGCACCCCGCTGGGCTCGATCCTGAGCATCACCCGGCTGCTGGAGGAGGGCATGGACGGCCCGCTCAACGACGAGCAGCTCAAGCAGGTGCGCTTCGTCAGCACCGCGGCGGTGGAGCTGCGCGACATGGTCGACGACCTGCTCGACCTGGCCAAGATCGAAGCCGGGCGGATCTCGATCTCCCCGGCCTGGTTCGACCTGATGGACCTGTTCTCGGCGCTGCGCGGCATGTTCCGGCCGCTGGTGGAGGGCGCCAACCACGTCGAGCTGGTGTTCGAGGAGCCGCCGGCGCTGCCGATGCTCTACACCGACGACAAGAAGCTGGCGCAGATCCTGCGCAACTTCATCTCCAACGCGCTCAAGTTCACCCCGCAGGGACGGGTGTCGGTATCGGCGCGGCCCGAAGGCGCGGCGCACATCCGCTTCAGCGTGCGCGACACCGGCATCGGCATCCCCGGGCACATGCTCGGCGCCCTGTTCGAGGACTTCGTCCAGGTCGACTCGCCGATCCAGAAGCGCCTGCGCGGTACCGGCCTGGGCCTGGCCCTGTGCCGCCGCTTCGCCGAACTGCTCGGCGGCAGCGTCGGCGTGCACAGCGTGGTCGGGCAGGGATCGGAATTCCACGTGATCGTGCCCATCGCACTACCGGAGAAGAACGATGACGGGAGCTAGCCGGATCCTGGTGGTCGACGACAACGCCGCCACCCGCTACTCGGTGCGGCGCGTGCTCGAGCGCCAGGGCTTCAGCGTGGCCGAGGCCGGCACGGGCAACGAGGGCCTGGCGCAGCTGGCCGCGGCCGCGTTCGACGCGCTGGTGCTGGACGTGAACCTGCCGGACATGAGCGGCTTCGACCTGGTGCGTACCTTGCGCGCCGACCTGGCCACCAGCCTGCTGCCGGTGATCCACGTCTCCGCCGCCTCGATCGCCCGTGGCGACGTGATCGCCGGCCTCGACGCCGGCGCCGACGCCTACCTGGTGCATCCGGTTGACCACGACGTACTGCTGGCCACGCTGCGCACCCTGCTGCGGGTGCGCAGGGTCGAGGACGCGCTGCACGCCAGCGAGGCGCGCTTCCGCGGGATCTTCGAGAACGTGGGCGCGCCGATCGCGGTGGTGTCCGGCGAGCTGGAGGTGCGCGATTCCAACCACGCCTTCAAGCGCCTGCTGGACGAGGCGGGGGCGCCGGACCTGTCCGCGCTGTTCGGCGATCAGCCGGTGGACGCGCTGTGCGAGGCCTTGCGCAGCGGCGGCAGCTGGAAGGGTACCTACTGCCTGCATACCCCGCGCGGCCGCCGCGTGACCGAGTGGCGGGTTAGCCCGTACAAGGGCCCGGGCGCGGGCCTGCTGTACGTGGAGGACCAGACCGAGCAGCACGCGCGCGAGCAGGAGCACCGCCAGCAGCTGCATTCGGCCACCAGCGAGCTGGCGGTGCAGATCGCCGAGCGCGAGCGCACCGAAGCCGAGCTGCAGCAGGCGATGAAGATGGACGCGCTGGGCAAGCTCACCGGTGGCATCGCCCACGACTTCAACAACCTGCTGACCGGCATCATCGGCGCGCTGGACATGATCAACGCCGCGGTGGAGAACGGCCGCCTGGAGCGCATCCCGCGCTTCGCCGGGGTCGCCACCACCTCGGCGTTCCGCGCCGCGGCGCTGACCCAGCGCATGCTGGCGTTCGCGCGCAAGCAGTCGCTGGATGCCACCGCGTTCGACATCGGCGCGCGCGTGTCCAGCCTGGCCGAGCTGCTCACCCGCTCCATCGGCGAGAACATCGACCTGGCGTTCGACCTGCCGGCGGAAGGCCTGGTCGTGGTGGCCGACGCCAACCAGCTGGAGAGCGTGGTCCTGAACCTGGTGATCAACGCGCGCGACGCGCTGAAGGGTGCCGGGCGCATCACCATCTCCGCGCGCCCGGCCACCCAGGTGCCGTCCGACCTGCCACCGGGCGAGTACGTGAGCCTGGAGGTGACCGACGACGGCCCCGGCATCCCCGCCGACATCATCGACAAGGTGTTCGAGCCGTTCTTCACCACCAAGCCGATCGGGCAGGGCACCGGCCTGGGCCTGTCGATGACCTACGGCTTCGCCCGCCAGAGCGGCGGCACCGCGCGCGTGCACAGCGTCGAAGGCCAGGGCACCACCATCGAGCTGCTGCTGCCGCGCGGGCGCCAGGCCGCGCCGGAGGCGCCGGTGGAGGAGCCGGAGGTGCGCGGCGGCGCCGAGAGCATCCTGCTGGTGGACGACAACGAGCTGGTGCGCGGCATGGCGCTGGAAGTGCTGGTGGACGCAGGCTACGAAGTGGTGGCCTGCACCGACGCGGCCGAGGCGCTGCAGGCGGCCGCCCAGCGCGGCTTCGACCTGCTGCTGACCGACGTCGGCCTGCCCGGGATCAGCGGCCGCGAGCTGGCCGACCGCGTGCGCGAGCGGCACCCGGGCACCGCGGTGCTGTTCGTCACCGGCTACGCGGAGAACGCCCAGGACCGCCAGGCCTTCCTCGGCGAGCGCATGGACCTGCTGCTCAAGCCGTTCAACCTCAACGAGCTGCTGCGCGCGGTGCGGCAGAAGCTGGGCTGAGGAGGCACGCGGCTCAGGCGCGCGGCGCGCTGTCTTCGCCGCTTTCCGGCGGCAGCCCGGTGTAGCTGGCGCGCGGCCGGATCAGCCGGCCCAGTGCCTGCTGCTCGAGCACGTGCGCCAGCCAGCCGGCCAGGCGCCCGGCGGCGAAGATCGACAGCGCCGGCGCGGCGGGCAGGCCGTACACGTAGCAGATCGCGGCCAGCATGAAGTCCACGTTGGGGCGGCGCTCGGACACGCCCTCGGCGGCGGCGACTACTTCCTCCACCAGCTGCATCGGTGCCTCCGCCACCGGCTGGGTGCGCAGCATGGCCAGCAGTTCGGTGGCGCGCGGGTCGCCGTCCGGATAAAGCGCGTGGCCGAAGCCGGGCAGGTCCTCGCCCTGGCGCCAGCGCGCGGCGATCAGGCGCTTGACGTCGCGGGTCTGGCGCGCGTCCTCCAGCAGCGCGTAAACCCGCGCGGTGGCGCCGCCATGGCGCGGGCCGGCCAGCGCCGACAGGCCGGCGCACACGGTCGCGTGCAGGTGCGCGCCGGTGGAGGCGACCACGCGCGCGGCGAAGGCGGAGACGTTGAGCTCGTGGTCGGCGCACAGCACCAGCGCGGCGCGCACCAGTTCGGCGAAGCCTTCGTCGCCGGGGCACCAGGTGCCGGCCAGCAGGCGGTGCACCGGGCCGGACGGGCGCCGCGCCACCAGCAGGCCGGCGTTCTGCCGCAGCAGGGTCGCCGCCAGGGCGCGGCGGGTGGCCTGGTCGGCCTGGAACGAATGCGGCACCTGCAGCGCCAGCAGCGGGATCACCGCCATCGCCCGCGCCAGCGGCGGCAGCTCCTGGTCGGTGGCCAGCGCCACCACCCGCGCCGGCCAGTCGCCGGGCGGATCGGCGAACGGATCCTGGCTGCCGCAGTCCCACAGCAGGCGTGCGGTGTCCTCCAGGGTGGCGCCGGCGCGGGCCATGGCGACGGCTGAACGTCCGCGGTAGTAGGGTCCGTCCGGACGGATCAGCGAAATGCGCGTTTCCAGCACCGGCAGGCCGCGGTCCAGGCTCTGCGCGGCGCCGCGCGCCGGGCCGCGGCCGAGGCGCTTGCGCTGCGCCAGCCGCTCCACGTCCTGGCGGCGGTACACCCGGCTGCGGTGGTCGCGGCCGGGGCGGGATTCCAGCAGTCCCCGGCTGACATAGGCGTACAGCGTGGCCGGGCTGATGCCCAGCAGGCGGCAGGCCTCGGTAGCGGGAAGCAGGTCGCGGTCCAGGGACATATTGATTTGAAGGATCAAGATTGATCAACCGGTAACAGGGTGACACATTGCCCGCGCCACGTGAACCACGTGCCCAGGAGTCCGCCATGTCCAATGCTTCCGCCGGTGCGCGCTTCCGCGCCGCCCTCGCCGCCGAGTCGCCGCTGCAGGTGATCGGCGCGATCAACGCCAACCACGCCCTGCTGGCCAAGCGCGCCGGCTTCCGCGCCATCTACCTGTCCGGCGGCGGGGTCGCGGCCGGCTCCCTGGGCCTGCCGGACCTGGGCATCAACACCCTCGAGGACGTGCTGATCGATACCCGTCGCATCACCGACGTGTGCGACCTGCCGCTGATGGTCGACATCGACACCGGCTTCGGCCCGTCCGCGTTCAACATCGAGCGCACGATCAAGAGCCTGATCAAGGCCGGCGCCGCCGCCTGCCACATCGAGGACCAGGTCGGCGCCAAGCGCTGCGGCCACCGTCCGGGCAAGGAGATCGTCAGCCAGGGCGAGATGGTCGACCGGATCAAGGCCGCGGCCGACGCCAAGACCGACCCGGACTTCTTCCTGGTCGCGCGCACCGACGCCATCCAGGTCGAGGGCGTGGACGCGGCGATCGAGCGCGCCATCGCCTGCGTCGAGGCCGGCGCCGACGGCATCTTCGCCGAGGCCGCCTACGACCTGGACACCTACCGCCGCTTCGTCGAGGCGGTGAAGGTGCCGGTGCTGGCCAACATCACCGAGTTCGGCAAGACCCCGCTGTTCTCGCGCGAGGAGCTGGCCTCGGCAGGCGTGGCCATCCAGCTGTTCCCGCTGTCGGCCTTCCGCGCCGCCAACAAGGCCGCCGAGAACGTGTACCAGGCCGTGCGCCGCGATGGCCACCAGCGCAACGTGGTCGACGCCATGCAGACCCGCGAGGAACTGTACGACCGCATCGGCTACCACGCCTTCGAGCAGAAGCTCGACGCGCTGTTCGCCGCGAAGAAGTAAGCGCATCCGGCCCGGCCCGGCCCGGGCGGCCGGCCCCCCCCGAACACAGGAGCACGAAGATGAGCGACACCACCGCCACCGCCACGTTCAAGCCGAAGAAGTCCGTGGCCCTGTCCGGTACCGCCGCCGGCAACACCGCGCTGTGCACCGTCGGCCGCAGCGGCAACGACCTGCACTACCGCGGCTACGACATCCTCGACATCGCCAACGCCTGCGAGTTCGAGGAGATCGCCTACCTGCTGGTGCACGGCAAGCTGCCCAACCGCGCCGAACTGGCCGGCTACAAGGCCAAGCTCAAGGCGCTGCGCGGCGTCCCGGCGGCGGTCAAGTCCGCGCTGGAACAGCTGCCGCTGTCGGCCCATCCGATGGACGTGATGCGCACCGGCGTGTCGGTGCTCGGCTGCATCAGCCCGGAGAAGGACGACCACAACCACCCGGGCGCGCGCGACATCGCCGACAAGCTGATGGCCTCGCTCGGTTCGATGCTGCTGTACTGGTACCACTACAGCCACAACGGCAAGCGCATCGAGGTCGAGACCGACGACGACTCCATCGGCGGCCACTTCCTGCACCTGCTGCACGGGGAGAAGCCGCGCGAGAGCTGGGTGCGCGCCATGCACACCTCGCTGATCCTGTACGCGGAGCACGAGTTCAACGCCTCGACCTTCACCGCGCGCGTGATCGCCGGCACCGGCTCGGACATGTACAGCTGCGTCGCTGGCGCGATCGGCGCGCTGCGCGGGCCGAAGCACGGCGGCGCCAACGAGGTCGCGTTCGAGGTGCAGAAGCGCTACGACACCCCGGACGAGGCCGAGGCCGACATCCGCGCCCGGGTCGAGCGCAAGGAAGTGGTCATCGGCTTCGGCCACCCGGTCTATACCGTAGCCGACCCGCGCAACCAGGTGATCAAGGAAGTGGCGCGGCAGCTGTCGGCCGAGCAGGGCAACATGAAGATGTTCGACATCGCCGCGCGTCTGGAGGCGGTGATGTGGGAGATCAAGAAGATGTTCCCCAACCTCGACTGGTTCAGCGCGGTCAGCTACCACATGATGGGCGTGCCCACGGCCATGTTCACCCCGCTGTTCGTGCTGGCCCGCACCGCCGGCTGGAGCGCCCACGTGATCGAGCAGCGCCAGGACGGCAAGATCATCCGCCCCAGCGCCAACTACACCGGCCCGGAGAACCTCCCGTTCGTCCCTCTGGACCAGCGCCCCTGAAGTGCTATTGTGATCCCCGCGTATTCCTGGGGGGGAACCGATGCGCGAGGGGATTTACCGGAAGACCGAGGCGGGTCGCGACGAGATCCGCGACCGCGCCCGCAAGCTGCCGCCGCAACTGCGGACGGTCCTGCTGATGGTGGACGGCCAGCGCACGCTGGCCGAATTGCGCCAGGTGGCCGCCGGGGTCAAGGCCCCGGAGGACGCCCTGGAGCGGCTGCTGGCCGAGGGCCTGATCGAACCGGTGAGCAACGGCTTCGATGCCGCCGGGCTGGCCCAGGCCGCCCGCGGCGGCGGGCCGGGCGCACCGGTGCCGGCCGTGGCCGAAGAGGAGCCGCCGCCGGCACGCACGGCCGACGAGGCCAACGAATACGTGCGCCTGTACGAGGCCATGAGCGAGGCAGTCCGCGCCCACCTGGGCCTGCGCGGCTATTTCATGCAGCTGAAGATCGAGCGCTGCACCGACGCCGCCGGGCTGCGCGAGGTCCTGCCGGAGCTGCGCCAGGCCCTGGCCAAGGCCCGCGGCGAGGAGTTCGCCACGTTCTGGGAGCGCCAGCTCCAAGGCTGAGGGCCGCCGGGGTACTGGCGGCGCGGCGCCGTGGCCGGGCTCAGGCCAGGCCTTCGTCCCGGAGCGCGCGCTGCACGCCCGGGTCGGCGTCCATGCGCCCGCGGAAGGCGGCCAGCGCGTCCAGCCCGGACAGGTCCACGCCGATACGCGTGGCCCAGCGCAGCGCCATATAGAAGTAGGGGTCGGCAAAGCTGCGGAACCCGGCCAGCCAGTCGCGGCTGGCCAGGACCTTGTCCGCGCCCTCCAGCAGGGTGCGGATCCGGGCGCGGGCATTGCTGCGCAGCGCCTCGTGCTGCATCGGGTCGGCCACGAACGCGGCCGGCGCGAACATCGGCTTGAACGCCGGATGCAGGTCGGAATTGACGAAGGCCAGCCAGCGGGTGGCCTCGGCGCGCTGGCGGGCGCTGCCGTCGCCAGCCAGGCCGGACTCGGGGAAGCGGTCGGCCAGGTAGCCGGCGATGGCCACGTTCTGGGTCAGCACGAAGTCGCCGTCCACCAGCACCGGCACCGAGCCGGCCGGGTTCAGCGCCCGGAACTCCGGCGACTTCAGCCCGTCGGCGTCCAGGATCTGCAGCTCGAAGGGCTGGCCGGTCCAGCACAGGTCGATGTGGATCGCGGTGGAGCAGGCGCCGGGCTTGGTGTACAGCTTCATGCAGGTCGGGATGCGGGCTGGGGACGCCGGGAGAGGCGGCGCCGGGGACGGTGGGTCAGGTGCGCGGCTTGAGCCGCTGCACCCGGTAGAAGGTGTGGTCGCCGATGGTCGCCACCTGGTAGGCGTTGGACCAGCTGGGATTGGCGATGGAATGGGCGGCGAAATGGCTGGCGCCAGGCACGATTTCCTTGCGCTGCCCCGCCGGCAGCGCCCAGTTGCGCTCGGCGTCCAGGGCCACGGCCACCGAGCGGTGCCAGGCGTCCAGGTTGCGCAGGCGCGTGTCCGGCGAGACCAGGGTGGGGGCGAACTGCTTGCGCGCGGTGACCACGGCGCACATCGAGTCGCCCCACAGGCCGCTGTCCTTGCGGCGCAGCGCCACCTCGGCAACCGCGTGCTGGCCCTGCAGGCTCTGGTTGCGGGCTTCCAGGTACACGGTGGTGCTAAGGCACAGCGAGTCGGCGGCCGGCTGCGGCAGGAACTGCGACAGCCAGAGGATCCAGGCCAGCTTCATATGTATCTCCTTGCTCCGTCTTCGCGGTCGCAGGCCCGCCGGCAGGGCCGGGGGCAGGCGACGACGCGGGGCGTCATGGGGAGGCGGCCATCTCTCCACGGGCCGCCCGGGTGCCGGCGGAAGTGGTGCCGGCAGGACCCGCCAGTTGCTGGGGGCGGGTCGAAGTGGCGCGCACGATAGGTGCGATTTCCCTAACCGAAACTGAATATGCCAGGTTGACAACGGTCACACTCGGTGGCCTGTGGAAAGCCTCCCGAGGGCTTGTTCGAGGCCGCGTGAAGGGCCGAGCGGCGGTTTTCCCGGGGCTTGGCGGAGGTGTGTCACCCGCGCCGGGAGGCCGGAGCAGGCGGCTGAACCGCCCCGCGCGAACCTGAACAGGCAGGCCGGCTCCGGACCGGATCGGCGTCCACCGAAGGCGCGAATGCGCGGCTCAGAACCCGGCGGCCAGCCGGCTGCCCTGGGCGATGGCACGCTTGGCATCCAGTTCGGCGGCCACGTCGGCACCGCCAATCAGGTGCACCGGCGCGGCGACCCCTGCCTGTTGCAGCTGCGCGTACAGGTCGCGGCGCGGCTCCTGGCCCGCGCATACGACCACCGTATCCACCGGCAGGACCTGCTCGGCGCCCTCGATCCGCACCCGCAGGCCGCCGGCTTCCATGCCCAGGTACTCGACCCCGCCGTGCATGCGCACCTGCTTGGCCTTGAGCGTGGCGCGGTGGATCCAGCCGGTGGTCTTGCCCAGCCGCGCCCCCGGCCGCCCCGGGCTGCGCTGCAGCAGCCACACCTCGCGCGCCGGCGGCTCGGGCCGGGCCGGCACCAGGCCGCCGCGGCCGGAGCCAGCCAGGTCCACACCCCATTCGGCGTGCCAGCGGCCCGGGTCGAGGGTGGGCGATGGGCCCTTCTGGACCAGGAACTCGGCCACGTCGAAGCCGATGCCGCCGGCGCCGATCACCGCCACCCGCGGCCCGGCCTGGACCCGGCCCTCGAGGATGTCCAGGTAGCCGACCACCCGCGGGTCGTCGGCGCCGGGGAAATCCACCCTGCGCGGCACGATGCCGGTGGCCAGCACGATCTCGTCGTAGCCGGCCAGCTCGTCCGGGCCCGCCAGGGTGCCCAGGCGCAGTTCCACCCCGGTCTCGCCGATGCGGTGGCCGAAGTAGCGCAGGGTCTCGACGAACTCCTCCTTGCCCGGGATCCGCGCGGCCAGGTTGAACTGGCCGCCGATCCGCGGCGCGGCCTCGAACAGGGTCACGCGATGGCCGCGCTGCGCCGCCACCGTGGCGCAGGCCAGGCCGGCAGGGCCTGCGCCGACCACCGCGATCCGGCGCGGGGTGGCCGCCGGCACGTAGCGCAGCTCGGTCTCGTGGCCGGCGCGCGGGTTGACCAGGCAGCTGGCGACCTTGCCCACGAAGATGTGGTCCAGGCAGGCCTGGTTGCAGGCGATGCAGGTATTGATGGCGTGGGTGCGCCCGGCGCGGGCCTTGTTCGGCCATTCCGGGTCGGCCAGCAACGGGCGCGCCAGCGAGACCAGGTCGGCCTGGCCGGAGGCGAGGATGCGCTCGGCCACCTCCGGCATGTTGATGCGGTTGACCGCCACCACCGGCACCGAGACATGCGGGCGCAGGCGCGCTGTGATCCCGGCGAAGGCCGCGCGCGGGACCGAGGTGGCGATGGTCGGCACCCGCGCCTCGTGCCAGCCGATGCCCGAGTTGATGATGGTGGCGCCGGCCGCCTCCACCGCGCGCGCCTGCTCGAGGATCTCGTCCCAGGCGTTGCCGTCCTCGACCAGGTCCAGGAGGGAAAGGCGATAGATAAGTATGAAGTCCGGGCCGCAGGCCTCGCGCACCCGGCGCACGATCTCCACCGCGAAGCGCATGCGCCGCTGCGCGTCGCCGCCCCAGGCGTCCTGGCGGCGGTTGGTGCGCGGGGCGGTGAACTGGTTGATCAGGTAGCCCTCCGAGCCCATCACCTCCACGCCGTCGTAGCCAGCGTCGCGGGCGCGGGCGGCGGCACTGGCGAAGGCGCGGATCTGGCGCTCGATGCCGCGTGCGGAAAGCTCGCGCGGGGTGAACGGGTTGATCGGCGCCTTCACTTTCGAAGGCGCCACCTGCAGCGGGTGGTAGCCGTAGCGGCCGGCGTGCAGCAGCTGCAGGCACAGCCTGGCGCCGTGCTCGTGCACGGCGCGGGTGAGCTGGCGGTGCGGGCGCGTTTCCCAGGGCCAGGACAGCTTGCCGCCGAACGGCTTGAGCCAGCCCTCCACGTTCGGGGCGAAGCCGCCGGTGACGATCAGCCCGGCGCCGCCGGCGGCGCGTTCGGCCAGGTAGGCGGCCAGCTTCGGGAAATCCCGGGCGCGGTCCTCCAGGCCGGTGTGCATCGATCCCATCAGCACCCGGTTGCGCAGGGTGGTGAAGCCGAGGTCGAGCGGGGCGAACAGGTGCGGGTAGGGCGTGGCGCTGGCGGTAGGCGTCATGGCGGATACGCTGGCGTACGGAAGGCCGCCATCGTCGATGAAAGCCCGGCGCCGGGCAAGCTGCGCCGCGGGGTCAGTCCCAGCCGGCCAGGGCCAGCTTGCCGATGGTGCGACCGGACTCCAGCCGGCGGTGGGCCTCGCGCAGGTTGGCGGCGTTGATCGGGCCCAGCACCTCGGCCAGGGTGGTCTTCAGCTCGCCGGCCTCGACCAGGCTGCCGACGCGGTTGAGGATGCGGTGCTGGCAGATCATGTCCGCGGTGCGGAAGCGCGGCCGGGTGAACATCGTTTCCCAATGGATACCGATGGCCTTGGCCTTGTAGTCGCCGCCGATGTGCAGCGGGCCCTTCGGCTCCACGATCAGGCCCAGGTGGCCCTGCGGCGCCAGCAGCCGGCCCAGTTCCTCCCAGTAGCGGTCGGTGTCGGCCAGGTTCACCGCGGCCTCCACTTCGGCGATGCCCAGCGCCTGCAGCTGCGGACCGAGCGGCTGGCGGTGGTCGACCACCTCGTGAGCGCCCATGCGCCGGCACCACTCGGCGCTCTCCGGGCGGGAGGCGGTGGCGACCACGGTGAAGCCGGCGTGCCGGGCCAGCTGGATGGCCATCGAACCGACCCCGCCGGCGCCGCCGATCACCAGCAGCCGGCGCCCGGCGTTGTCGCCGTCGAAGTCGTAGCGCATGCGCTCGAACAGCAGTTCCCAGGCGGTGAGCGTGGTCAGCGGCAGTGCCGCGGCCTCGGCGAAGTCCAGGGTGATCGGGCGATCGCCGGCGATGTGCTCGTCGACCAGCTGGTAGCGGGCATTGCTGCCGGGACGGGTGATGTCGCCGGCGTAGTACACCTCGTCGCCGGGCTGGAACAGGGCCACCGCGCTGCCGACCGCTTCCACCACCCCGGCCGCGTCGAAACCCAGCACCCGCGGCTGCGCTTCGCTGCCCTCGCGCGGGGCGCGCAGCTTGGTATCGATCGGATTGACCGAGACCGCCTCCACCCGCACCAGCAGGTCGTGCGGCCCGGGGGCGGGCGTGGGCAGTTCCACGTCCAGCAGCGCTTCGGGGTCGTCGATCGGCAGGTAGCGGGTCAGTCCGACGGCTTTCATGCGCAGGCTCCACCTTCGTGGTTGCGGGACCGTCCCATCATACGCAGCGCCCGCGGCCGGACCGGCGCAGGCTCCGGGCGCCGGCCTCTGCTGGAACCTGAACGGCGGTTTTCTTCAATTCACTTGTTACGGGACTGTTAACACCGCCTTCACATTAACGCGCCTAACCTGCGCCCCGACGTCGTGATTACGGCCGTCAGGGATATGCCGCTACCAGCGCATGTCTGCGTGAATCCTGAGGCAAGTGTTTCCACTTACTCCCCCGGATCATCCCCCCGAATCATCAAGGAGCTTGAGATGAACAAGAAACTTCTGACCGCTGCGCTGCTGGGCGGCCTGGCTGTGGCCCAGTCGGCTTCCGCGCAGGAGTTTGACGACCGCTGGTACCTGACCGGCTCGGTTGGCTTCAATTTCCAGGACAGCGGCCGCGGCACCGAGGATGCTCCCTTCGGCACGATCGGCCTGGGCAAGTTCATCAGCCCGGTGTGGTCGGTTGACGGCGAACTGAACTACCAGAACCCGTCGTTCGACGACAACAACGACCTGAACTGGAGCCAGTACGGCGCCTCGCTGGACTTCCGTCGCCACTTCATCCAGGAAGGCCGCGGTTTCAACCCGTACCTGCTGTTCGGCATCGGCTACCAGTACTCCGAGGAGGAGTACACCGTCCCGTCGCCGAACTCCCCGGCCCAGCGCGCCGAAGGTAACGTCGCCGCCAAGGTCGGCGCCGGCCTGCAGAGCACCTTCGACAACCGCGTCGCCGTGCGCGCCGAAATCGCCTACCGCGCCGATTTCGACGACCAGGCCGTCAACCCGGCCCGTGCTGGCCGCGACGACGACTGGTACGGCGACCTGCTGGCCTCGGTCGGCGTCGTGATCCCGCTGGGCCCGGCCGCCGCTCCGCCGCCGCCGCCGGCTCCGGCCCCGGTCGCGCCGAGCTGCGCCGACCTGGACGACGACGGCGACGGCGTCAACAACTGCGACGACAAGTGCCCGAACTCGCAGGCTGGCCAGGCCATCGGCCCGGACGGCTGCCCGGTCCCGGTCTCGATCGACCTGAAGGGCGTGAACTTCGACTTCGACAAGGCGACCCTGCGTCCTGACGCGGTGGCCATCCTGTCGGAGGCCGTCGAGATCCTGAAGCGTTACCCCGACTTGCGCGTCGAGGTGGCGGGCCACACCGACTCGAAGGGCACCGACGCGTACAACCAGAAGCTGTCCGAGCGTCGCGCCCAGGCCGTGTACGACTACCTGACCAGCAACGGCATCGACGCCTCGCGCCTGGTTGGCCCGGTCGGCTACGGCGAGAGCCGCCCGATTGCCCCGAACACCAACGCGGATGGTTCGGACAATCCGGAAGGCCGTGCGAAGAACCGTCGCACCGAGCTGAACGTCCAGAACTAAGCTTCCGGACGGACGCAGTCCAGGAGGGCCCGGCGCAAGCCGGGCCCTTTCTTTTTGCATGGCTGCCGGGCCCGCGGGCGCGGGATCACGACGCCGGTCGCGGCATTTCTGCAGAGGCGTTAGCGATTTGCCAAGGTTCCGTAAGATTCTTCTTGAATCGGCCTGCACGCCGTGCCTACACTCGCCCCGTCTTCCAGGGGGAGTTCCACCATGCGTAAGTTGATTGCGGCAGGGCTGTTCGGCCTCACCCTCGTGTCCGCGGCGGCCATGGCTGCCGACGGTTGCGCCAACGCCCAGCAGTCCGGGGAGAAGGGCTGCGAGGCGGCCGCCAACGCCAGTGATCCGGCTGCGTACAAGCCGCAGACCGAATACGACAACACGCCCTGGCGCTTCGACATGAGCCAGAACGGCAAGCGCATGACCGCCGACGAGTTCGACGCGTGGATGAAGGCGCGCGGGGTGCGCGTGGCCAAGGGCGCCCCGGCTCCGGCCGCGACCGCCTCGGCGCCGGCCACCGAATCGGCGGCGGCACCGACCAAGGATTGAGGCACGGGATGGGCGCGCCTCCACGGTCGCGCCGCCCGAACCCCGCCGCGCCCGGGGCTCCCCGGGCCGGCGTCCGCCATGGTCTGGCCCGGGTCCTGTCCAAGGCCGGGCTGTGCTCGCGCACCGAGGCCGCGCGCTGGATCCAGGCCGGCCGCGTGCAGGTCGACGGCCGCGTCGTGCGCGATCCCGAATACCCCATGCGCGACGGCCTGCGCGGGGTGCTGATCGATGGCCGCGCCCCTGCCGGCCCGGAACGCATCTACCTTGCCCTCAACAAGCCGCGCGGCCTGGTGACCACCGCCCGCGACGAGCAGGGCCGCGACACCGTCTACCGCTGCCTCGACGGCAGCGGGCTGCCGTGGCTGGCCCCGGTCGGCCGCCTCGACCGCGCCAGCGAAGGCCTGCTGCTGTTCAGCAACGATCCCGCCTGGGCCGCGCGCGTGCTGGATCCGGACAGCGGCCCGGACAAGACCTACCACGTCCAGGTCGACGCCATTCCCGACCAGGCCCTGCTGCAGGCGCTGTGTGCCGGGGTCGAGGCCGACGGCGAGCACCTGCGCGCGGCCTCGGCGCGGCTGCTGCGCGCCGGCACCCGCAACGCCTGGCTGGAAATCGTGCTGGACGAGGGCCGCAACCGGCAGATCCGGCGGCTGCTGGCTGCGTTCGACCTGGCCGTGCTGCGCCTGGTGCGGGTGGCGATCGGGCCGCTGCAGCTGGGCACGCTGGACAAGGGACAGTGGCGCTTGCTGGAGCCCGCCGAGCGTGATGCACTGGCGCCGGCCACCGCCGCAGGGACGACGGCGGGGTAAGCGGTCACCGCCATCACCGGATGCGGGACCGCGGCATGCCATCCTCCCCCGGTCCCCTCCAGGAGTTGCCATGAAGGTCCTGCGAGTTTGCCTGGTGCTGTCCCTTCCCGTGCTTTGCGCCTGCGCCGGCCGCCAGGCGCGCGATGCCGCAGCCGCGTTGCCGGAGCCGCCGCCGAAGCCGGACGAGGTCATCATCGTCCGCAGCGACGACCCGCTCGATTACCGCTTCCACATGGAGCAGGAAGGGCGGCGGATGAATGCCGACGAGTTCGATGCGTGGATGAAGTCGCGCGGCGTGCGCATCGCCACCGGCAAGCCGGGGCAGGCGCCGGTGCCGGCCGGCGGCAACTGAGTCGCGCCCGGCGCGGTTTCCTGCGCCGGGCCCATCCGTGCTGCGGCGCCGGCCGGGCCGATGCCGGTGGCGGCGTGGCTCAGGCCTTGGCCACGCCCAGCTCGCGGCCGATGCGGGTGAAGGCGTCGATCGCGCGGTCCAGGTGCTCGCGGGTGTGGGCCGCGCTCATCTGCGTGCGGATCCGCGCCTGGCCCTGCGGCACCACCGGGTAGAAGAAGCCGATGGCGTAGATGCCTTCCTCCAGCAGGCGCTGCGCGAAGCGCTGAGCCAGCGGCGCGTCGTACAGCATCACCGGGCAGATCGGGTGCACGCCGGGCTTGAGGTCGAAGCCGGCAGCGGTCATGCGCTTGCGGAAGTAGGCGGTGTTCTCCTGCAGGCGGGTGCGCAGCTCGCCGGCCGACGAAAGCATGTCGAAGGCCTTGGTGCCGGCGGCGACCACGTGCGGCGGCAGCGAGTTGGAGAACAGGTAGGGGCGCGAGCGCTGGCGCAGCAGTTCGATGATCTCGCGGCGCGCGGTGGTGAAGCCGCCCAGTGCGCCGCCCATGGCCTTGCCCAGGGTGCCGGTGAAGATGTCGATCTTCCCGAGCACGCCCTTGACCTCGGCCGAGCCGCGGCCGGTGGCGCCGAGGAAGCCGGTGGCATGGCACTCGTCGATATGGACCAGGGCGTCGTACTTCCTGGCCAGCGCGGTGATTTCGTCCAGCGGGGCGATGAAGCCGTCCATCGAGAACACGCCGTCGGTGGTGATCATGATGGTGCGCGCGCCGTCGGCCCGGGCCTGCTGCAGCTGCTTCTCCAGGTCGGCCATGTCGCAGTTGGCGTAGCGGTAGCGCCTGGCCTTGCACAGGCGCACGCCGTCGATGATCGAGGCATGGTTGAGCGCGTCGGAGATGATCGCGTCGTTCTCGTCCAGCAGCGGCTCGAACAGGCCGCCGTTGGCATCGAAGCAGGCGGCGTAGAGGATCGTGTCCTCGGTGCCGAAGAATTGCGCGATCTTCGCCTCCAGCTGCTTGTGCAGGTCCTGGGTGCCGCAGATGAAGCGCACCGAGGCCATGCCGAAGCCGTGCGTGTCCAGCGCCGCGCGCGCGGCGGCGATGATCTCGGGGTGGTCGGCCAGGCCCAGGTAGTTGTTGGCGCAGAAGTTCAGCACCTTGCGCCCGTCGGCCAGTTCGATCTCCGCCGACTGCGGGCTGGTGATCACCCGTTCGGACTTGAACAGGCCCTGCGCGCGCAGGTCTTCCAGCTGGGCGGCGTAGCGGGCGATGGCGGCTTCGGACATGGGCGGACTTCGTTGCAAGGGAAAGCGTCATTCTAGCCAGCGTGCGCGCGGCCGCGGCCGTCATGCGCATCCGCTATATCCACCGGCCAGCAAGTCATTTCCGGTTGGCAAACTGAATAGGGAGTATTTTGGCGCGCGGCCGATGTCCGGCCCCCACCACGGAACTCCCATGCCCAAGCACATCCCCCACCGCCGCCCGCGCCTGCCGGACCGTTCCTGGCTGGCCGGGGCCGTCGCCCTGGCGCTGGCCGGCCCGGCGTTCGCGCAGTCCACCCCCACGGTCGAGGAACTGGCCCGCCGCCTGCAGGCGCTGGAAGCCCGCTATGGCGCCGCCACCAGCGTCGACGGCCAGGAGACCCTGGACCTGCAGGCACTGGACCAGCGGCTGCGCGCGCTGGAGCGCAACCTGGAACTGCAGGAGGAGGCGCGCGCGGCGAAGGAGAAGGCCGCGCCGGTGGCGGCGGTCAACGACCGCGGCGCCTCGTTCCGCTCCGGCGACGGTGCCTACGAGGTGAAGATCCGCGGCCTGCTGCAGGGCGACGGCCGCTTCTTCAACAGCGGCGCGCCCGGCGCCAACGACAGCTTCCTGCTGCGCACCGCGCGCCCGACCATCGAGGGCACCCTGGGCAAGTGGGTGGGTTTCCGCTTCACCCCGGAGTTCGCCGGCGACAGCGCCAGCATCGTCGACGCCTACGCCGACCTGCAGTTCTCGCCGGCGGCGACGCTGCGGGTGGGCAAGTTCACCTCGCCGGTGGGCCTGGAGCGGCTGCAGTCCTCGGCCTCGCTGCCGGAAATCGAGCGCGCCCTGGCCAGCGAGCTGCTGCCCAACCGCGACCTGGGCGTGCAGCTGCAGGGCGAGCTGGCCGGCGGCAAGGTGTCCTACGCCATCGGCGTGTTCAACGGCGCGGTCGACGGCCGCGACGCCACCACCACCAACCCGGACGACGAGTTCGAGTACGCCGGCCGCCTGTTCTTCGAGCCGCTCAAGGGCAGCGACAGCTTCTGGGCCGGCCTGGGTTTCGGCATCGGCGCCAGCATCGGCGACGTGGAAGGGGCCGGCAACAACTTCCTGCCGCGCTACCGCACCCCGGGCCAGCAGCAGTTCTTCGCCTACCGCGGCACCGTGGCAGCCGCCGGCCAGCGCAAGCGCTGGTCGCCGCAGGGCTATTTCTACCGCGGGCCGTTCGGGCTGCTGGCCGAATACGCGTCCTCCAGCCAGGAGCTGGGCGCCGGCGGCACCACCGCGGACCTGGAAACCACCGCATGGCAGGCCACCGCCAGCTGGGTGCTTACCGGCGAGGACGCCAGCTACCGCGGGGTCAAGCCCGCGCGCGCCTTCGCCCCGGGCAAGGGCGGCTGGGGCGCCTGGGAACTGGTGGCCCGCTACGGCCGCCTGGAGGTGGACGAGTCGGCGTTCCCGGTGTTCGCCGACCCGGCCGTGTCGGCGCGCGAGGCCAGCGCCTGGGTCGCCGGCGTGAACTGGTACCTCAACAACAACCTCAAACTGGTGTTGAACTACCTGCAGACCGGCTTCGAGGGCGGGGCCGCCGGCGGCGCCGACCGCGAGGACGAGAAGGCGGTGTTCACCCGCCTGCAGGTCGCATTCTGACAAAGCCCCATCCAACCGGAGGTTCGTCCCATGAATACCATCCGCCGTTCCCTCCTGGTGCTGGCCGCGAGCTTCGGCCTGACCCTCGCGGTGGGGGCCCTTGCCAAGGACGCAAGGCTGCTCAACGTGTCCTACGACCCCACCCGCGAGCTTTACCGCGAGTTCAACGCCGCCTTTGCCCGCCACTGGCAGGAGACCCGCGGGCAGAAGGTCGAGATCGAGAATTCGCATGGCGGCTCGGGCAAGCAGGCGCGCGCGGTGATCGACGGGCTGGAGGCCGACGTGGTCACCCTGGCCCTGGCCTACGACATCGACTCCATCGCCGAGCGCAAGCTGATCGCGCCGGACTGGCAGAAGCGCCTGCCGCAGAACAGCTCGCCGTACACCTCGACCATCGTGTTCCTGGTGCGCAAGGGCAACCCGAAGAACATCAAGGACTGGCCGGACCTGCTGCGCTCCAACGTCTCGGTGGTCACGCCCAACCCGAAGACCTCCGGCGGCGCGCGCTGGAACTACCTGGCGGCCTGGGCCTTCGCCGAGAAGATCTTCAAGGGTGACGAGGCCAAGGTCCGCAACTTCATGACCGCGCTGTTCCGCAACGTGCCGGTGCTGGACACCGGCGCCCGCGGCTCCACCACCACCTTCGTCCAGCGTGGCATCGGCGACGTGCTGCTGGCCTGGGAGAACGAGGCCTTCCTGTCGATCGAGGAGCTGGGCCCGGACAAGTTCGACATCGTGGTGCCCTCGCTGTCGATCCTGGCCGAGCCGCCGGTGGCGATCGTCGACCGCAACGTCGACAAGAAAGGCACCCGCGAGCTGGCCCAGGCCTACCTGGAGTTCCTGTACTCGCCGGAGGGCCAGCGCATCGCCGCCAAGAACTACTACCGCCCGCGCCATCCCGAGCACGCCGCGCCGGAGGACGTGGCCCGCTTCCCCAAGGTACAGCTGGTGACCATCGACGGCGCCTTCGGTTCCTGGGCGCAGGCGCAGAAGCGGCACTTCAGCGACGGCGGCGAGTTCGACCAGATCCTCGCCGCGGCCAAGGCCCGCTGAGCCGTGGGCCCGGGGCGCAGGCCCCGGGCCTTCCCGCCGCCCCGGCAGCGGGGTCGCAGACCCGAACCCGACGAAGCGAAGCCAAGCGATGTCCAGCGTCCCCAATCCCCTGACGCCGCCGGTGGGCGGCGCGCGCGCGTCCGGCCGGCAGCGCCGGGTGCTGCCCGGCTTCGGGCTGAGCCTGGGCTACACCCTCGCCTGGCTGGGCCTGATCGTGCTGATCCCGCTGGCCGGGGTGTTCGTGTACGCCTCCGGCCTGGGCTGGGACGGGCTGTGGCGGATCTGGACCGAGCCGCGGGTGCTGGCGGCGCTGAAGATCAGCTTCGGCACCGCGCTGGCGGCGGCCGCCTTCAACGCGGTGATGGGCACCCTGGTGGCCTGGGTGCTGGTGCGCTACCGCTTCCCCGGCCGGCGCCTGTTCGACGCCATGATCGACCTGCCGTTCGCCCTGCCCACCGCGGTGGCCGGCATTGCCCTGACCGCGCTGTACGGCGGCAACGGCTGGATCGGCCGCTGGCTGGAGGCGGCCGGGTTCAAGGTGGCCTACACCCCGGTGGGCATCACCGTGGCCCTGGTGTTCATCGGCCTGCCATTCGTCGTGCGGGTGGTGCAGCCGGTGCTGGCCGAGACCGAGGGTGAACTGGAGGAGGCCGCGGCCACCCTCGGCGCGGGGCGCTGGAACACGGTGTGGAAGGTGGTGCTGCCGACGGTGTGGCCGGCGGTGCTGGCCGGCTTCGCCCTGGCCTTCGCGCGCGGGGTGGGGGAGTACGGTTCGGTGATCTTCATCGCCGGCAACATCCCGATGGTTTCGGAGATCGCGCCGCTGCTGATCACCATCAAGCTGGAGGAATTCGACTACGCCGGCGCGACCGCGATCGCGGTGGCCATGCTGCTGCTGTCCTTCGCCCTGCTGCTGGTGATCAACACGCTGCAGGCGCGCCTGGCCCGGCGCCGGGGAGGGGCTTGAGATGGCGCCACAGACGGGTGGTAACGTGCAGGGCGTCATCGCCCTGGATCCGCCGCAACTGACCATGGCCCCGAGCGCGCCCACCGTCGGTGCCCGCCCGGCCTCGCCGACCAGCGAGCCGCGCTGGGTGCAGTGGCTGCTGATCGCCGCCGCGATCGGCTTCCTGCTGGCGTTCCTGCTGCTGCCGCTGCTGCTGGTGTTCGCCGAGGCGCTACGCGGCGGGATCGGCGCGTTCCTGGCCGCGATCCGCGAGCCGGACGCGCTGGCGGCGATAAGGCTGACCCTGCTGGTCACCGCCATCACCGTGCCGCTGAACCTGGTGTTCGGCGTGGCCGCGGCCTGGCTGGTGGCCAAGCACGAGTTCCGCGGCAAGCGCATCCTGGTGAGCCTGATCGACCTGCCGTTCGCGGTCTCGCCGGTGGTGGCCGGCCTGGTGTTCATCCTGATCTTCGGCGCCCATGGCTGGGCCTGGCCGCTGATCGACGAGGGCGTGCAGCTGTCGCTGCCGCTGCTGGGCCAGGTGCACCTGCAGCTGCCGAAGATCGTGTTCGCGCTGCCGGGCATCGTGCTGGCCACGGTGTTCGTGACCTTTCCGTTCATCGCCCGCGAGCTGATGCCGCTGATGGAGCAGCAGGGCAGCGACGAGGAGCTGGCCGCGCTGAGCCTGGGCGCCAGCGGCTGGCAGGCGTTCTGGCGGGTGACCCTGCCCAACATCCGCTGGGGCCTGCTGTACGGCGTGCTGCTGTGCGGCGCCCGCGCCATGGGCGAGTTCGGCGCGGTCTCGGTGGTGTCCGGCCACATCCGCGGGCGCACCAACACCCTGCCGCTGCACGTGGAGATCCTCTACAACGAATACGCCTACAGCGCCGCCTTCGCGGTGGCCACGCTGCTGGCGCTCAGTGCGCTGGTGACCCTGGTGCTCAAGACCTGGCTGGAGTGGCGCCACGGCGAATCGCTGGCCGCCACGCACCGGCACTGAGGACGCACGATGAAGATCGAGATCCAGAACCTGCACAAGTGCTTCGGCGCGTTCGCCGCGCTGGACGACATCAACCTGGAGATCCGCGACGGCGAGCTGCTGGCGTTGCTGGGCCCGTCCGGCTCGGGCAAGACCACCCTGCTGCGGGTGATCGCCGGGCTGGAGCATGCCGACGGCGGGCGCATCCTGTTCGGCGGCGAGGACGCTTCGCGGCTGACGGTGCAGGAGCGGCGGGTCGGCTTCGTGTTCCAGCACTATGCGCTGTTCCGGCACATGACCGTGGCCGAGAACATCGCCTTCGGGCTGAAGGTGCGCCGCGGCCGCGAGCGCTGGCCGGCGGCCCGGATCGCCGCGCGGGTGGAGCAGCTGCTGTCGCTGGTGCAGCTGCAGGACCTGGGCGGGCGCTACCCGGCGCAGCTGTCCGGCGGCCAGCGCCAGCGCGTGGCCCTGGCGCGTGCGCTGGCGATCGAACCGCGGGTGCTGCTGCTGGACGAGCCGTTCGGCGCGCTCGACGCCCAGGTGCGGCGCGACCTGCGCGGCTGGCTGCGGCAGCTGCACGTGCAGACCGGCCTGACCACGGTGTTCGTGACCCATGACCAGGAGGAGGCGCTGGAGCTGGCCGACCGGGTGGCGATCCTCAACCGCGGCCGGATCGAGCAGCTGGCCACCCCGGCCGAGGCCTACGACCGCCCGGCCAGCCCGTTCGTGTATTCCTTCGTCGGCGCGGTGAACCGCCTGCGCGGGCGACGCCAGGGCGACCGCATCGAGGTTGGCGGCCTGGTGCTGCCGCCGCCGTGCGGGCCGCTGCCGGGCGGGGACTCGGCGGAACTGGACGTGTACGTGCGCCCGGAGGACCTGCGCCTGGGCGAGGGCGGCTGGGAGGCGGTGGTGGTCGATGCCCAGCGTAGCGGCCCGCGCCTGCGGGTGCGGGCACGCCTGCAGGGCGGGCAGGGTCAGGAAGTGGAGGTGGAGCTGCCGGTGGACGCGCAGCAGGCGCATCCGCCGGGGAGCCGGGTCGGGCTGGTGCCGGTGCGCTACGGGGCGTTCGCCGGGGCCTGAGCAGCGGGCGGGGCACCGGGAACTGGTTGACGCTGCAATTGTTGCGTCGCAATATCCGCTGAGTTAAGTATTTGTGAACCGTGACGGCTCCCGTCCGCCCGCGTGCTCCACCCCACCAGAGGAGATCCAAGGATGAAGTCCTTCAAGCTCGCTGCTTCGCTCGCCGTCCTGCTGTCCGCCGTCCCGTTCGTCGCGTCCGCGCAGGAGGAGTCGCCGTTCTCCTGGGAAGTGACCGCCGTTTCCGATTACGTCTGGCGTGGCGTCTCGCAGTCCGACGAGGATCCCACCCTGCAGGCCGGCTTCACCTACACCTCGGCTTCCGGTTTCTACGCCGGCGTCTGGGGTTCGGGCGTGGACTTCGGCCCGGGCGACCCGAACACCGAGGTCGACGGCTTCATCGGCTACAACGTCGACCTGAGCGACGCGGTCAACTTCGACGTGATGATCAACCGCTACACCTACCCGGGTGCCAGCGACCTCAACTTCAACGAGCTGATCACCACCACCACCTTCGCCGAGAACTACTCGCTGACCGTCGCCTACAGCAACGACTTCGGCGGCAGCGACACCAAGGCCTGGTACGTGGCCGGCGGCGCCAGCATCGGCCTGCCGAACGACTTCAGCCTCGACCTGGGCGTCGGCCGCAGCATGTTCGACGACGACTACAGCGACGACTACACCGACTGGAGCGTCGGCCTGAGCCGCAGCTGGGGCCTGTTCAGCGCCTCGCTGGCCTACGTCGGCACCGACGGCAGCGGCCGCGACATCTTCGGCGACCTGGCCGACGACCGCGTGGTGCTGACCCTCAGCATCGGCCAGTAACGGCCCCCGCGGCAAAGGAAAAAGGCGCCATGCGGCGCCTTTTTCCGTTCCAGGGCCGGCCGCGTGCTCAGGTCCAGCTGAGCACGACCTTGCCGGCGCGGCCCTGCTCCATCAGGTCGAAGCCCTGCTGGAACTCGTCGATCGGCAGCTGGTGGGTCAGCACCTTGCCCAGCGGGAAGCCGGACAGCACCAGCTGGGTCATCTTGTACCAGGTCTCGTACATCTTGCGGCCGTAGATGCCCTGCACGGTCAGGCCCTTGAAGATGATCCGGTCCCAGTCGCAGCCGGCGCCCTTGGGCATGATCCCGAGCATGGCGATCCTGCCGCCCGGGTACATGCATTCGAGCATGTCGTTGAACGCGCGCGGGTTGCCGCTCATCTCCAGGCCCACGTCGAAGCCTTCCATGTGCAGGTCCGACATCACGTCGCGCAGCGACTGGTTGGCGACGTTGACCACGCGGGTGGCGCCCATGTCGGCGGCCAGCTTCAGGCGGTAGTCGTTGACATCGGTGACCACCACGTTGCGCGCGCCGATGTGCTTGCAGATGCCGGCGGCGATGATGCCGATCGGGCCGGCGCCGGTGATCAGCACGTCCTCGCCGACCACGTCGAACTCCAGCGCGCAGTGCGCGGCGTTGCCGTAGGGGTCGAAGAACGCCGCCAGCTCCGACGGCACCGGATCCGGCACCGGCCACAGGTTGGACGCCGGCATCACGATGTACTCGGCGAAGGCGCCGTCGCGGTTCACGCCGATGCCCACGGTGTGCGGGCACAGGTGCGGGCGGCCGCCGCGGCAGTTGCGGCAGTGGCCGCAGACGATGTGGCCCTCGGCCGACGCCCGCTGGCCGACCTTGTAGCCGGACACGCCCGGGCCCAGCTCGGCGATGCGGCCGACGAACTCGTGGCCGATCACCAGGCCAGGCCGGATCGTGCGCTGGCTCCACTCGTCCCACAGGTAGATGTGCAGGTCGGTACCGCAGATGGCGGTCTTCTCGACCTTGATCAGCACCTCGTTGGGGCCGGGCTGCGGCACCGGGACCTGCTCCATCCAGATGCCCCTGGCGGCTTCGCGCTTGACCAGCGCCTTCATGGTTCGGGACATCGGCGGGACCTCGGTGGCAGGGAGGGGAAGGCGCGCATTATAGGTTGCCAAAGAAACCATGGCGTCGGCGGCGCCCGTGCCGGGGGTGGCCATCCCCGGGTTGTCCGGGGAACCTGCCAAAAGTCATGGGCTCTCCCGGGGCGGGCGGGGGCTAGAATCCCGGTTCCTTTCGGTTGGAACCAAATGCCCATGCGCCTGCGCACCCTTTCCCTGTCCGTATTTGCCGCCTTGCTGGGCGCGCCGCTTGCCCATGCCGTGGAAGGCATGTGGGTCCCGCAGCAGCTGCCGGAGATCGCCGGTCCGCTGAAGCAGGCCGGGCTGGAGCTGTCGCCGGAGCAGCTGGCGGACCTGACCGGCGACCCGATGGGCGCGGTGGTCGCGCTGGGCGGCTGCACCGCCAGCTTCGTCTCGCCGCAGGGCCTGGTGGTGACCAACCACCACTGCGCCTACGGCGCCATCCAGCTCAACTCCACCGCCGAGAAGAACCTGATCAAGGAAGGCTTCAACGCCGCCACCCCGGCCGAGGAACTCAGCGCCGGTCCCAACGCGCGCGTGTTCGTGCTGGACGAGATCACCGACGTCACCGCCGAGGCGAAGGCCGCGATCGCCGCCGCGCCCAACGCGCTGGCCCGCACCCGCGCCCTGGAGGCGTTCGAGAAGAAGCTGGTCGCCGAGTGCGAGTCCGAGCCGGGCTACCGCTGCCGCCTTTACAGCTTCTTCGGCGGCAACACCTACCGCCTGTTCAAGAACCTGGAGATCCGGGACGTGCGCCTGGCCTACGCGCCCCCGGGCAGCGTGGGCAAGTATGGTGGCGACATCGACAACTGGATGTGGCCGCGCCACACCGGCGACTTCGCGTTCTACCGCGCCTACGTCGGCAAGGACGGCAAGCCGGCGCCGTTCTCCCCGGACAACGTGCCGTACCAGCCAAAGCACTGGCTGAAGATCGCCGACAAGCCGCTGGGCGCCGGCGACTTCGTGATGGTCGCCGGCTACCCGGGCTCGACCAACCGCTACGCGCTGGCCGCCGAGTTCGACCACACCGCGCAGACGGTGTACCCGGAGACCATCCGCCACTACCGCAACCTGATCGGCATGATCGAGGAGGCCGGGCGCAAGGATCCGGACATCCAGGTCAAGTACGCCAGCAACATGGCCGGCTGGAACAACTACGCCAAGAACTACGAGGGCCAGCTGGAGGGCTTCAAGCGCATCGACGCGGCCGCGCAGAAGCACGCCGAGGAAGCGGCGGTGCTGGCCTGGCTCAAGGGCCAGGGCAGGAAGGGCCGCGAGGCGCTGCAGGCGCACGCGAAGCTGGTGCAGCTGCTGGAGCAGTCCAAGGCGACCCGCAGCCGCGACTACACCCTGGCCATGTTCAACAACACCGGCGTGGTCGGCGCGGCCACCCAGCTGTACCGCCTGTCGCTGGAGAAGGCCAAGCCGGACGCCGAGCGCGAGCCGGGCTTCCAGCAGCGCGACCTGCCGACCATCGAGGGCGCGATGAAGCAGCTTGAGCGCCGCTACGTGCCGGCCATGGACCGCCAGCTGCAGGCCTACTGGCTCAACGAGTACATCAAGCTGCCCGCGGCCCAGCGCGTGCCGGCGGTGGACCAGTGGCTGGGCGGCAACGACGCCGTGGCCGTGGAGCGCGCCCTGGACCGCCTGGCCGCGACGAAGCTGGGCAGCACCGAGGAGCGCCTGAAGTGGCTGTCGGCCGACCGCGCCGCGTTCGAGGCCAGCGACGACCCGGCGATCCAGTACGCGGTGGCGGTGCTGCCGACCCTGCTGAAGCTTGAGCAGGAGCGCAAGGTCCGCGCCGGCGAGAACCTGGCCGCGCGCCCGGTGTTCCTGCAGGCGGTGGCCGACTACAAGAAGAGCCAGGGCAAGGCGGTCTATCCGGACGCCAACCTGTCGCTGCGCATCACCTTCGGCAACGTCACCGGCTACGAGCCGAAGGACGGCATGGCGTACACCCCGTTCACCACGCTGGAGGGCATCGTCGCCAAGGACACCGGCGAGGAGCCGTTCGACTCCCCGAAGGCGCTGCTGGACGCGGTCAAGGCCAAGCGCTACGGCGGGCTGGAGGATCCGCGCATCGGCTCGGTGCCGGTGAACTTCCTGTCCGACCTGGACATCACCGGCGGCAACTCCGGTTCGCCGGTGCTGGACGCCCAGGGCAAGCTGGTCGGCCTGGCCTTCGACGGCAACTGGGAGTCGGTCAGCTCCAACTGGGTGTTCGACCCGAAGATGACCCGCATGATCGCGGTCGACGCCCGCTACATGCGCTGGATCATGCAGGAGGTCTACCCGGCCCCGCAGCTGCTGCAGGAAATGGGTATTACCCGCTGAAACCGTCCGGGCCACGGGCCCGGCGGTCGGGTATCATGCGGCCCCCGTCGCGCGCAGGCGCGGCGGGGGTTTTTTCCCAGAGGGGACTCCATGCGCATCCTGCTTGCACGCCACGGCGAGACGCCGTGGAACGCCGAAGGCCGCTACCAGGGCCAGATCGACATCCCGCTCTCGCCGGTGGGCGAGGCCCAGGCCCGCGCGCTGGGCGAGCGCCTGCGCGACGTGCCGGTCACCCGCGCGGTGGCCTCGCCGCTGTCGCGCGCGCGGCGCACCGCCGAGCTGGCGCTGGGCGAGGACCGCGCCGGGATGCTGCAGCTGGATCCGGACGTGCAGGAGATCGCCCACGGCGAGTGGGAAGGCCTGCTGGCCAGCGAGATCAACGAGAAGGACCCGGCCCGCCTGCGGGCCTGGCGCGAGGAGCCGGACACGGTGCTGATGCCCGGCGGCGAATCGCTGCGCCAGGTGCTGGACCGTTCCTGGCGCGGCCTGGTGCGCGCCACCGAGGGCCTGGGCGCGGACGACATCCTGCTGCTGGTCGCCCACGACGCGGTCAACCGCGTACTGCTGTGCAGGATCCTGGGCCTGCCGATCAGCAAGCTGTGGACCTTCCGCCAGGCGCCGACCACGCTGAACCTGCTCGAAGGCCCGGACGTGGAGCACCTGGAAGTGGTGCGCCTGAACGACTGCTCGCACCACACCCCGTTCTTCGGCGAAGCCAAGCACCGGGCGCTGTAAAGCCCGGCGGCGGCCGGGACGCCTGGCCGCGCGCCCGCGCCGTGACCGGTGCCGAGGCGCCCGCCCGGGCGAGCTGCCATCCTGTTCCCGCGGCGCCGGCCGATGCGGCCGCACGCCGCGCCGTGGCCGCGGCACGCCCGCGGCGCGCCACTACCCTGGACCCGCATGAGCTCCACGTCCCGCACCCTGGCCGAATGGCTGGCCTACATCGAGACCCGGCATCCGCGCAGCATCGAGCTGGGCCTGGAGCGCGTGCGCGAGGTTGCCGCGCGCCTGGGGCTGCAGCGGCCGGCGGCGCAGGTGGTCACCGTGGCCGGCACCAACGGCAAGGGCTCGACCGTGGCCTTCATCGAGGCCATCGCCCGCGCCGACGGCTGGAAGGTCGGCGCCTACAGCTCGCCGCACCTGCTGCGCTACAACGAGCGGGTGCGGATCGATGGCGCCGAGGCCGCGGACGATGAGCTGGCCGCGGCCTTCGCCGCGGTCGAGGCCGCCCGCGGCGACACCCCGCTGACCTATTTCGAGTACGGCACCCTGGCGGCGCTGTGGCTGTTCCAGCAGGCGGGGCTGGACCTGGCGGTGCTGGAGGTCGGCCTGGGCGGCCGCCTGGACGCGGTGAACATCGTCGATCCGGACGTGGCGGTGATCACCACCGTCGACGTGGACCACGTCGACTGGCTGGGCAGCGACCGCGAGGCCATCGGCCAGGAGAAGGCCGGCATCGCCCGGGCCTGGAAGCCGCTGGTCCTGGGCGAGATCGACCCGCCTTCCAGCGTGCTGCGCCATGCCTACGCCATTGGCGCCAACGCGATCCGCGCCGGCAGCGACTACTTCCACGAGCCGGCCGGCGAGGGCCAGTGGCAGTGGCGCGAGATCGGCACCGAGCTGCTGCTGCCCGATCCGCAGCTGGCCGCCCCGGTGCAGCGCGCCAATGCCGCCGCCGCGATCGCGGCCCTGCGCGCGCTGCCGCGCTCGCCGGCGGAACCGGCGTGCGCGGCCGGCGTGGCCGCCGCGCGCATCCCGGGCCGGCTGGAGCGCTTCGAGCACGACGGCGTGGAGGTGGTGGTCGACGTGGCCCACAACCCGCAGGCCGCGCGCGAACTGGCGGCCTGGGCGAAGGCGCGGCCGGCGTCCGGCGCCACCGCCATGGTCCTGGCGGTGCTGGCCGACAAGGACGCGGCGGCAATCGTGCAGGCGCTGGAAGGCTGCGTGGACCGCTGGCACCTGGCGGGTCTGGAGGGCATCGCGCGCGGGGAAGCGGTCGATGCGTTGGCCGCGCGCCTGGCCGGTACCGCGGCCGCCACCGGCAGCCGCGCTGCCAGTGTGGAGGCGGCGCTGGCGCGCGCCCTGGCGCAGTCGGCGCCGGGCGACCGGGTGGTGGTGGCCGGCTCGTTCCACACCGCCGCCGCCGCGCTGGCGATGCTGCGTTCAGGGCAATGACGGTTGGCCCGGCCGGGCTCCCCCTATAATTGCCGCCACTTCCCGCCAGGCCCCCAGCTCCCGTGGATACCACGCTGAAACAACGCCTGATCGGCGCGGCCGTGCTGGTCGCGCTCGCGGTCATCTTCCTGCCGATGCTGGTGCAGGGCCCGGCCCCCGACAGTGGCGTGGCCGACGTCTCCACCCGCGTCCCCGATGCGCCGGCCAGCGGCTACGAGACCCGCGAGCTGCCCCTGCTCGGTGCGCCCGCCGAGGTGGATGCCCCGGCGCCCGCCCCCGAGGCCGAAGCCGCCGCGACCGACGGCGAGGCGGCCGAGGCCGCGCCCGACCCGGCCACCGCGGCGGGACGTTGGGCGGTGACCTTCGGTGCCTATGCCAGCGAGAAGGATGCCGAGGCGGTGATCAACCGCCTGCGCCAGGCCGGCCTGGAGGGCTTCAGCGAGCGCACCACGGTGGGCGACCGCCCGGCTTGGCGCGTGCGTGTGGGACCGTTCGCCGACCGCGCCCTGGCCGAAGCCGGGCGCCTGCGCGCGGTGCGCATCCGCAACGACGTCAACGCCCAGGTGATCGCGCTGGACGCAGGCGCCGGGGAAGCCGCGCCGGCCGCCGCCGCGGCGACCGCGCCGGATACCGCGGCCGCTGCCGCTCCTGCTGCGACTACCGCGTCGGCCGCAACGACGGCGACGACGCCGCAGCCCGCCGCGGCGCAGCCCGCGCCGGCGCGCGATGCCCCGCGCCCGGCCGCGACCACGCCGGCGCCGGCGAAGACCACCGCGACCCCGGCCAAGTCGGCCACCGCCAGCACCTCCGCGGCCACCCCGTCCACCAGCGTGCCGGCGCCTTCGCCCACGCCGGCGGCCAGCAACGTGGGCTTCGCGGTGCAGATGGGCGCGTTCTCCAGCCAGGCCGACGCCAATGCGCTGCGCGACCGCCTGCGCGCGGCCGGCTTCAGCGCCATCGTGCAGCCGGTGCGCACCGACAAGGGCACCCTGCACCGGGTGCGGGTCGGGCCGGTGGCCACGCGCACCGAGGCCGAGCAGCTGCGCGGGCGCCTGGCCGCCCACGGCGGCGGCATGGTGGTGCCGCACCCGTGAGCAGGACCGGCGCCGGCGCGCCGGCCGCGAAGCCATGAACGCGATCGACCTGGTCCTGCTGCTGGTGATTGCCGCTTCGGCCCTGCTGGGCCTGTTGCGCGGCTTCGTCGGCGTGGTCGCCTCGCTGCTGGCCTGGATCGCGGCCAGCTGGTGCGCGTTCCACTACGGCGGGCAGCTGGCCTTCCTGATCAGCGAGGATGGACAGCCCGGCACCTCCGGGCTGCTGGCTGGCTACGCGCTGGCGTTCTTCGGCGTGCTGGTGGCGGTGAGCCTGGTCGGCTGGATCATGCGCAAGCTGCTGCACTCGGTGGGCCTGTCGGGCGTGGACCGTGTGCTGGGCCTGGCCGTGGGCGTGCTGCGCGGCGCGCTGGTGGCCTGCGTGATCGTGCTGCTGATGGCTTTCAGCACCTTGCCGCAGCAACCGGCCTGGGCGCAGTCGCGCGCGCTGCCGCTGCTGCTGCCGGGCGCGCAGTGGCTGGCGCGCTGGCTGCCGGAGTGGGCGGCCGGCGAACTGGACTTTGGCAACGGTCGGGCCGGCGGCGATAATGGCGCCCTTCACCGCGCCGGCGCCATCGTCGAATCCCTTGCCGGGGCCCTTCCCGTTCCCGATGACGCGGCGCCGCCGCCACCCGGCGGGGAGCCTCCTTCCTCTTCCAGTCCCAACCCCGGTCAGTAGACCGTCGGAGATTTGCATCATGTGCGGCATCGTCGGAATCGTCGGCAACGACAACGTCGCGGGCCAGTTGTATGACGGCCTGACCGTGCTCCAGCACCGCGGCCAGGACGCGGCGGGCATCGCCACCGCCGACGGTACCCGCCTGCGCCTGCACAAGGACAACGGCCTGGTGCGCGACGTGTTCAACGCCAAGGCGATGAGCGTGCTGGAGGGGCGGGTGGGCATCGCCCATTGCCGCTATCCGACCGCCGGCTCGGAGGGCATGGACGAGGCGCAGCCGTTCTACGTCAACTCGCCCTACGGCATCGCCCTGGCGCACAACGGCAACCTGATCAACACCGAGGCCCTGCGCCAGCAGGTGTTCGCCCAGGACCGCCGCAACATCAACACCGACTCCGACAGCGAAGTACTGCTGAACGTGTTCGCGCACGAGCTGGACGTGCAGGGCGAGCTGACCCCGCAGGCCGCGATCCGCGCGGTCGCCGGGGTGCACCGCCGGGTCAAGGGCGGCTACGCGGTGGTCAGCGTGGTGCTGGGCCTGGGCCTGGTCGCGTTCCGCGACCCGCACGGCATCCGCCCGCTGGTGCTGGGCAAGCGCGAGGGCGCGGCCGGTGCCGAGTACATCGTGGCCTCCGAGTCGGCGGTGCTGGACATCCTCGGCTTCGCCCGCGTGCGCGACGTGCAGCCGGGCGAGGCGCTGGTCGTCACCCCGCGCGGCGAGGTGTTCGCCGAGGTCTGCGCCGAAGCGGTCGAGCAGGCGCCGTGCATCTTCGAGTACGTGTACTTCGCGCGCCCGGACTCGATGATCGACAACGTCTCGGTGCACAAGGCGCGCATGCGCATGGGCGTCAAGCTGGGCGAGAAGATCCTGCGCCTGCGCCCGGACCACGACATCGACACCATCATCCCGATCCCGGACACCTCGCGCGACGCGGCGCTGGAGATCTCCAACGTGCTGGGCGTGAAGTACCGCGAGGGCTTCATCAAGAACCGCTACGTCGGCCGCACCTTCATCATGCCGGGGCAGGGCGAGCGGGTTAAGTCGGTGCGGCGCAAGCTCAATCCGATCCACCTGGAGTTCCGCAACCGCGTGGTGCTGCTGGTGGACGACTCGATCGTGCGCGGCACCACCAGCCAGCAGATCGTGCAGATGGCGCGCGACGCCGGCGCGCGCAAGGTGTACCTGGCCAGCGCCGCGCCGCCGGTGCGCTACCCCAACATCTACGGCATCGACATGCCCTCCACCGACGAGCTGATCGCGCACGGCCGCAGCGTCGAGGAGGTGGAGAAGCTGCTGGGTTGCGACTGGCTGATCTACCAGGACCTGGAGGACCTGGAGGCCGCGGTGCGCGAGGGCAACCCGCAGCTCACCCGCTTCGATTCCTCCTGCTTCAACGGCCAGTACGTGACCGGGATCGAGCCGGGCTACTTCGAACGCCTGCAGCAGCTGCGCTCGGACGAGGCCAAGCGCCGCCGCCGCGCCTGCTGAGGAGGCGGCGATGGAGCTGTACCAGGCCGCGCGCGCCTGCCTGGACGAGGCCGATCCGGCCCGCAAGGTCGCGCTGACCCACGAATACGCCGCGGCCTTCGCCCGCGGTGACATCGTCCTGCCCGGGGAAGCGCCGCCGCCGGAGCCGATCCGCATGCCGGGGCGGCCGCCGCGGCCGAAGCTGGTGCATCCGCGCCACCTGCCGCGCCGCGGGCTGGGCAGCGAGGAAGGGCGGGCGGCGTTCCTGCACGCGATCGCCCACATCGAGCTCAATGCCATCGACCTGGCCTGGGACGCGGCCTACCGCTTCCGCGGCCTGCCCGAGCGGTTCTACCGCGACTGGGTGCAGGTGGCCGACGACGAGGCGCGCCACTTCACCTTGCTGCGCGACCGCCTGCGCCGGATGGGCCGCGACTACGGCGACTTCGACGCCCACAACGGCCTGTGGGAGATGTGCGAGAAGACCGCGCACGACGGCATGGCGCGCATGGCCCTGGTGCCGCGCGTGCTGGAGGCGCGGGGGCTGGACGTCACCCCGGGCATGATCGCGCGCCTGCGCGACATGGGCGACCTGGACACGGTGGCGATCCTGGAGGTCATCCTGCGCGAGGAGGTGGCGCACGTGGCCGCCGGCTCGCGCTGGTACCGCTGGTACTGCGAGCGCGCCGGGGTCGAGCCGCGCGCCCGCTTCCGCGAACTGTTGCGCGAGTACGCCAGCGGCTACCTGCACGGCCCGTTCAACGTCGAGGCGCGGCTGCTGGCCGGATTCGACGAGGACGAGCTGGAATCGCTGCGCTACGTGGAAGCGGAGCAGGCCGGCGGCTGAGCCGGCCTGCCGCTCAGCCCGGCGCCAGCGCCTGCAGCTGCGCGCCGCCGGCGTCCACCCGCAGCACCGAGCCCTGTTCGTACCAGTCGCCGAGCACGATGCGCCGGCAGTCGCGCGTGCCCACTCGCAGCGCGTGCACCGCCGGGCGGTGGGTGTGGCCGTGGACCAGCAGGTCCACGCCGAAGCGGGCGAGGGTGGCCTCGACCGTGGCCGGGGTGACGTCGGTGACGGTCTCGAAGGTGCCGCGGTCGCCCTGCAGCATTTCCTGCTGCCGCGCCATGCTGGCCTGGCGGGCCTGCGCCGCGAACGCCAGCCGCGCCTGCAGCGGCTGGGCGAGGAACTGCTGTTGCCAGCGCGGGTCGCGGGTCTGGGCGCGGAAGGCCTGGTAGGCGGTGTCGTCGCTGCACAGCAGGTCGCCGTGCATCAGCAGCGCCGGGCGGCCGTACAGCGATACCACCGACGGATCCGGCAGGATGCGCATGCCGGCGCGGCGGGCGTAGTCCTGGCCGACCAGGAAGTCGCGGTTGCCGTGCATGAAGTACACCGGCACCCCGGCGTCGGCCAGGGCGTGCAGCGCGGCGGCCACTTCCGTCCCGGCCTCGGACGGGTCGTCGTCGCCGACCCAGGCCTCGAACAGGTCGCCGAGGATGTACAGCGCGTCGGCGCCCGCAGCCTCGCCGCGCAGGAAGCGCAGGAACAGGGCGGTGATTTCCGGCCGGGCCGGATCCAGGTGCAGGTCGGAGACGAACAGGGTGGCCATCGCCGGATTGTAGGCTGGGCCGCGCCCTCCCGCCCGTGCCCGGCGCCAGGCGGCAGGCGGCCGCGCCGGTGGCGGGGGGGGCATGGGTCACACAGTGCAGGCGGGAATGGCCTTTGGTAACGTCCCTGCAATTCCAGGCGGTCGTGCACGCGCCGCCTGTCCACAGGGATGGTAGAGGGCACATGACCGCGGCCGGTGTAGACGTTTCTCCGACTCCGACGTCCCACTCCGGGCAACGCAAGCACGTCGCACTGGCCCTGCTGGCGGGCGTGGCCCTGACCCTCGGCGCGATCGCCGGCTACGACCTCATCCCGCCGGTGCGCTTCGACGTGACCCGGGTGCCGAAGGACGCGACCGTGCTGTCCTCCACCCCGGTGCCGGGCCGCGCCGAGGCCGGCGAGTGGCTGGACGAGGGCAAGCGCCGCCTGCGCTGCCACTACCCGCCGGGCACCAACGAGCCCCTGTACTACTGCGCGGTCAACTACTTCATCGGCTCCGGCCCCGACCGCGGCCTGGACCTGTCGAAGTACACCCACGTGGAGGTCAAGGTCGTCTACAAGGGCGACGTGCCCAAGCTGCGGCTGTTCGCGCGGCACTTCGACCCGCGCTACTCCACCGTCGGCGACACCAACAGCACCAAGTACAACGCGGTGTTCCTGCCGACCCAGGACCTGCGCGCGCCCCTGTCGCTGGGCACGGACGAGTTCACCGTCGCCGAGTGGTGGCGGCTGTACTACAAGCTGCCGCGCGAGCTGGCGCACGCCGAACTCAGCAACGTGGTCACGGTGGGGCTGGATTTCTCCTACCCCATGACCGAGGGCGTGCACGACCTGGAGGTGCAGGAGATCACCTTCGTGCGCCCGGGCCTGTCGCGCGAGACCTGGTACCTGGGGATCCTGGGCGTATGGCTCACCGGCATCGTGCTCTACGCGCTGCTGCAGCTGCGCACCTACCGCACCGAGCGCCGCCTGCTGCAGAACGAGGCCGAGAAGTACCGCGCCCGCGCCACCACCGACCCGCTGACCCTGGCGCTGAACCGCCACGGTTTCGAGCAGCGCTGGGCGCGGCTGCCGGCCGGCCCGGTCGTGCCCGGCCACGCGCGGGCCCTGCTGGTGCTGGACATCGACCACTTCAAGCGCATCAACGACAGCTGCGGCCACGACGCCGGCGACCGCGTGCTGCGCGAGCTGGCCGTGCTGCTGCGGCGCCAGCTGCGCTCCAGCGACTGGCTGGTGCGCTGGGGCGGCGAGGAGTTCGTGGTCCTGCTGCCGGGCGTGCGCAGCGACCAGGTGCCGGCGCTGGCGGAGAACCTGCGCGCGGCGGTCGAGGCCCATGCCTTCGAGCCGGGCGTGCCGGTCCCGGTGACGGTCAGCGTGGGCGTGGCCCTGCAGGGGCCGGACGAGGGCTTCGACGCGCTGTTCAAGCGCGCCGACGCGGCCCTGTACGAGGCCAAGCGCGGCGGGCGCAACCGCGTGGTCATCGCCCCCGGTCCCTAGCCGGCAGGCCGGCGCGGGCGCGGTGGACCAGGCGCTGCAGGGCCAGGGGGACGGTCCGTGGCCCGTCCTGCACCGCCGCGGCCGGCCGGGCGCCACCGGCCCGGGCCATGGGCGCTGCGCAGGCGGGGTAAAATGTCCCATTCCGTCCACGTCTTCCTCCCCATGACCTGCCGCACCCGCTTCGCCCCCAGTCCCACCGGCTACCTGCACATCGGCGGTGCCCGCACCGCGCTCTACTGCTGGCTGGAGGCGCGCCACCGCGGCGGCAAGTTCGTGCTGCGGATCGAGGACACCGACCGCGAGCGCAGCACCCAGGCGGCGATCGACGCCATCCTCGAGGCCATGGACTGGCTGGGCCTGGACTACGACGAGGGCCCGGTCTACCAGACCCAGCGCGTCGACCGCTACCGCGAGGTGGCCGAGCAGCTGATCGCCGAGGGCAAGGCCTACTACGCCTACGAGAGCAAGGAAGAGCTGGACGCCATGCGCGAGGCGGCCATGGCCCGTGGCGAGAAGCCACGCTACAACGGCGCCGCGCGCGACCTGAACCTGCCGTACCGCGACGACCCCAACCGCGTCATCCGCTTCAAGAACCCGACCGAGGGCGTGGTCGCGTTCGACGACCTGATCAAGGGCCGGATCGAGATCGCCAACAGCGAGCTGGACGACATGGTGATCTTCCGTCCGGACGGCTACCCGACCTACAACTTCGCGGTCGTGGTCGACGACTGGGACATGGGCATCACCGACGTGATCCGCGGTGACGACCACATCAACAACACCCCGCGCCAGATCAACCTGTACCAGGCCATCGGCGCCCCGGTGCCGAAGTTCGGCCACATGCCGATGATCCTGGACGAGGCCGGCGCCAAGCTGTCCAAGCGCACCGGCGCGGCCGACGTGATGCAGTACAAGGACATGGGCTACCTGCCCGACGCGCTGCTGAGCTACCTGGCGCGCCTGGGCTGGTCGCACGGCGACCAGGAGATCTTCAGCCGCCAGGAGCTGGTCGAGCTGTTCGACGTGCGCAACTGCAACTCCAAGGCCGCGCGCCTGGACATGGCCAAGCTGGGCTGGGTCAACCAGCACTTCCTCAAGACCACCGATCCGGCCGCGGTCGCGCCGCACCTGGTCTACCAGCTGGAGAAGCTGGGCCTGGACCTGGGCAAGGGCCCGAAGCCGGAGGAAGTGGTCGTGGCCCTGCGCGAGCGCGCGCAGACGCTGAAGGAAATGGCCGAGAAGGCCGTGGTCTGGTACACCCCGCTGGAGCACTACGACGAGGCCGCGGTGGCCAAGCACCTCAAGCCCGGCGCCGACGCCGCCCTGGCCAAGGCCCGGGAGCTGCTGGCCGCGCTGCCGGAGTGGACGGTGGAGGCGGTCGGCCAGGCCCTGCACGACACCGCCGCGGCGCTGGAACTGGGCATGGGCAAGATCGCCCAGCCGCTGCGCGTGGCCATCACCGGCACCCAGGTCAGCCCGGACATTTCCTGGACGGTCTACCTGGCCGGCCGCGACGAGGCCTTGAAGCGCATCGACGCCGCCATCACCAAGGTTCCAAAGGGCTGACCACGGAGGCGCCATGCCGCATGCCTGCACCGACCCCCATCACCATGTCCACAGCGCCGAAGCGTTCGTGCGGGCGGTGGAGCGGGCCTGCAGCGAGCGTGGCCTGCGCCTGACCCCGATCCGTGCCAACGTGCTGCGGCTGATCGCCGATGCCGGCAAGCCGGTGAAGGCCTACGACCTGCTGGAGAAGGTACGCGAGACCAAGGGCGCCGGCGCCGACGCGCCGCCGACCGTGTACCGCGCGCTGGATTTCCTGATGGCCAACGGCTTCGTGCACAAGCTGGCTTCGGTCAACGCCTTCGTCGCCTGCCACCATCCCAACAGCGCGCAGCACTCCGTGCCGTTCCTGATCTGCGACCGCTGCCATAGCGCGGTGGAGCTGGAGGACCGCGAGGTCGTGGCCCAGCTCGACGCGCGCGCCAAGGCGCTGGGCTTCCAGCCCCAGGCGCAGACCCTGGAAGTGCACGGCCTGTGCGCGCGCTGTGCCGGCTGAGCCGGCGCGCCCGGACGTGGCTTGCGGCGGTCAGGCCGCCGCGGGTGCCAGCTTCCGCTCCCTGATCGGTGCATTGGCCACTGCGGCCACCAGCGCCAGGGCCATGTCCGCGTACCACATCCACTGGTAGCTGCCGGTGCCCTCCAATGCGACGCCACCCAGCCAGGCGCCGAAGAAGCCGCCGACCTGGTGCGAGAGCAGGGTCAGGCCGAACAGCGTGCCCAGGTAACGCGGGCCGAACAGCTTGCCGACCAGGCCGGCGGTCGGCGGCACCGTCGCCAGCCAGGTGAAGCCGAGGCCGGCGGCGAACAGGTAGAAGGTCCAGGCGCTGGGCGGGGCCAGCAGGAACAGCGCGATCAGCAGCGCGCGGCTGGCGTACATCGCCGCCAGGATCCACTTCATGCGGAAGCGCTCGCCCAGCTTGCCCGCGGCCAGGCTGCCGGCGATGTTGAACAGGCCGATCAGGGCGATGGAGACCGCCGAGACGCTGGCCGGCAGGCCGCACAGCGCCACCTCGCCGGGCAGGTGGGTGACCAGGAAGGCCACGTGCACGCCGCAGGTGAAGAAGCCCAGGTGCAGCAGCCAGTAGCTGCGGTCGCGTGCGGCCACGCCCAGCTGGTGGCGCAGGCCGCGGTCCTCGAAGCCCTCGTGCGCCGGCGGCGCCTCGCCCTCGCGGCGGCGGAAGCAGCGCGCCAGCGGCAGGGTCAGCAGCGAGGTCGCGGCCATGCCCAGCATCGCCACGGTCCAGCCGGCCGCGCCGATCACCAGCTGCAGCACCGGCGCGAACACGAACTGGCCCAGCGAGCCGCCGGCATTGATGAAACCGGCCGCCGACGAGCGCCGCTGCGGCGGCAGCCGCCCGGCGGTGGCACCGATCAGGATGGAGAAGCTGCCGGCGCCCGCGCCGGCGGCGGTCAGCACCCCCAGGCTCAGCATCAGCCCCGGACCGGAAGGCAGGAACGGGACCAGCGCCAGGCCCGCGGCCAGCAGCAGGCCGCCGCCGACCAGCACCGGTTCGGAGCCATGGCGGTCGGCCAGCGCGCCGAACACCGGCTGCACCGCGCCCCACACGAACTGGCCGATCGCCAGCGCCAGGCTGATGGTGGCGATGCCGACGCCGGTATCCAGGTGGATCGGCGCCACGAACAGGCCGGTGGTCTGGCGCGCACCCATGGTCAGCATCAGGATCACCGCGGCGGCCACCACCAGGGTGGTGGTGCCGGGCGTGCGGGCAGTGTCCGCGCTCATTCCTCTGTTTCCTTGGCCAGTGCGTCGTCCAGTGCGTCCAGCGCGGCGTGCAGCTGGCCCAGCGGGCCGCTGCCGAGCAGGGCGTCGATGCGCCGCTGCGCGCGCTGCCACAGCGGGCGTGCACGGGCCAGGCGCTGGCGGCCGGCTGCGGTCAGTGCCAGCACGCGCCGGCGCGGATCCTCATCGCGGACTTCGGCAACCAGTCCGTCGCGCAGCAGTGGCTGCAGGTTGCGGCTGAGGGTGGTGCGGTCCATGCCCAGGCTCGCGGCCAGCGTGCCCAGGCTTTGCGGCGTGCGCGCGTGGCGCAGCAGCGAATACTGGTTGACGTTGAGCCCGGCGCCGGCCAGGGCGTGGTCGTAGATCTGCGACACCAGGCGTGCGGCGCGGCGCAGCCGGAAGCAGGTGCAAGGCGAGTGCGGGGCGGGCATGCGGGCGGCCTGCGTGGGGCGGGCCGCCACTATACGTGCATATGCACGTATTCATGGAAGCGCGCCGCCGCCGAAGCGTGACGGCGAGCGCATCGTGCGAGGTCAGAACCAGGCGCGTACGCCGAACGCCACCGCGCGTCCCGGCAGCGGCGCGTATTCGCGCAGCAGGGAGGTGTGCGGACGCGCCTCGGTGTCGCCCAGGTTGCCGCCATCCAGGAACAGCTCCCAGCGGCCGCCGTGCGGCTGTTCCCAGCCGTAGGACAGGTGCGCGTCGACCAGGGTGTAGCCGGGGCTTGGTTCCTCGTTGCCTGCCACCCGGTCCTGCGCGCGGTAGCGCACCGCGCCCAGCGAGGCGCGCCAGCCGCCCAGGTCCCAGGCCAGGCTTGCACCCAAGCGCCCGGGCGCGATGCGCGGCAGCGGACCGCGGTTGTCCAGTTCCACGACGTAGGCGTGGGCATGGTCGCCGTGCGGCACCTCGAACGCCGCCGTGCGCGTGCCGCTGCCGTCCAGTTCGCCGCGCACGTGGTCGGCAAACAGGCGCAGATCCCAGCGGCCGCTGGCGTTGTCGGCCAGGTGCAGTACGGCCTCGGCCTCGGCGCCGGTGAACACCGCGTCGGCCTGGGTCCACAGCCGCACCGGCACCTCGTGCTCGGACACGCCGGTATCGGCCAGGTGGATGAACTCGTCGAAGCGGCTGCGGTACACCGACAGCTCCAGGTCGAAGCGCTCGTGGTGCGCGTGCAGGCCGATCTCGCCACGCAGGGCGGACTCGGTGTCCAGGCCGGCGTCGCCCACCTCCAGCGAGGCGGTGGCCACGTGCAGGCCGCCGGCGTAGAGCTCTTCCTGGGTGGGCGCGCGCTCGGAGCGGTCCACGCCCAGGCGCAGGTCCAGGGACGGGGCCAGCTTCCAGATCGCCGAGGCCGAGAGGCTGGTGGCGCCGAAGCTGCGCCGCGGCTTGCCGCCTTCCGGTTCCAGCTCGACCCGGTCGTGGCGCGCGCCGAATTCCATCTTCAGCGGGCCGGCGCTCTTTTCCTGCAGCACGAACAGGCCGTGGCTGCGGGTCAGCGTGGCCGGCACGAAGGCTTCGGCGCCCACCGCGCCGAAATCGACCCGCCCGGATTGCAAACCGAAGGCGCCGCGCCAGCCGCCCAGTTCCTTCTGCACCGCCTGCACGCGGGCGTCGTAGCCGCTGCTGGTGAAGCGGGTGCCGACCTCGCCGCCTTCCAGTTCCACGTGTTCGTAATCGCTCCAGGCGCCGTGGAAGTCGATCCGCTCCAGGAACGCGGCCGGTGCGTAGATCCCGCCCTTCAGCTCCAGGCGGTCCTGGCGCAGGTCGATGCGCACGTCGTGGGCGTGGTCTTCCTGGCCGTGCGCGTCCCCGTCGCCGTGTTCCTCTTCCCCGTGCCCATGGTCGCCGGCGTGCACGTGCGCGCCCGGCGGAATGCCGTACTCGCTGCGGTAGGTGCTGGCGGCCACGCCCAGGTAGCCGGCATCGCCCAGCCAGGTCAATCCGAGGCCGCCGGCGCGGGTCTGCATCGCGCTGTTGCCCAGGCGGCCCGGCGCGGCCTCGTGGCCTTCCTCCTCCGCGTCGTGGTCGTGCGCGGCGTGGGCCTGGCCGGGGATGTCGTAGTCGCCGGTATCACGCAGCAGGCCGTCCACGTGCAGCACGAGGTTGTCGCCGCTGGCGCCGTCGAGCCGGAACATGCCGCTGCGCTCGTTGTTGACCGTGTTGCCGCGCAGCTCGGCGCGGCCGGACAGCGGTGCGCCGGGCAGCTCGCGGGCGATGCGGCCGTCGACCACGTTGACCGCGCCGCCGATGGGCCCGCTGCCGAACAGCAGGGTCGCCGGGCCCTTGAGCACCTCGATCTGGTCGGCCAGGAACGGCTCCACGCTGGCGGCATGGTCGGCGCTGACGGTGGACGCGTCCTGGCTGCCCAGCCCGCTTGCCAGCACCTGCACGCGCGGGCCGTCCATGCCGCGCAGGATCGGACGGCCCACGCCCGGGCCGAAATAGCTGGTCTGCACGCCGGGCAGCCGGGCCACGGTCTCGCCCAGGGTCGCGGCGCGCGCGTCATCGAGGGCCTGGCCCTGCAGCACTTCCACCGGGCGTGCCAGGGTCTCCGCATCGCCGGCCAGCGGCGAGGCGGTGACCTGCAGCGCCGGCAGTTCGGTGGGGTCGTCGTGGGCCAGCGCCAGGGCTGGCAGGCCCGCGCAGGCCAGCGCGATGGAGGCTGCCAGCGGCGCACGGACGAGGACGCGGGAAGCGGGGGAACGCATCGGATCGGGCATGCGTAGGTCCTTGGGGGTGACGCGGGAGGGCGGATGTTATAATGTATCGCTCATTCCGGTGCCAGCCCCCCCCCCGCCCATGCCCCATCACCACCACCACCACCGCCTCGTCGATCGCCTGGCCGCCACCGGCTCGCTGCTGTGCGCGATCCATTGCGCGCTGACGCCGCTGCTGCTGGCGGCGGTGCCGGCGCTGGGCATGTCGCTGTGGTTCGACGACGGGGTGGAATGGACCCTGGTGGCCTTCGTCAGCCTGCTGGGCGTGTTCAGCCTGGGCTGGAGCTACCGCCGCCACCGTGCGCTGCGCGCGCTGGGCCTGCTCGTGCCGGGCTTGCTGGCACTGTGGGCCGGGCTGCTGTACGCGCCGCTGCACGAGGCGGCGGTGCCGCATGCGGTGGCGATGACCTTCGGCGGCACCCTGGTCGGCGTGGCCCACGTGCTGAACCTGCGGCTCAACCATGGCCATGTTCATGACGCCAGCTGCGCCCATTGAGCGCGCATGCTAGGCTTGCCGCCCTGTCGCGCGCCGCGCGCCGTCCAAGTTATTCGAAATCAAGGAGTTAAATGAATGGGCAAGGGTGACCGCAAGACCGCCAAGGGCAAGCGCTACAACTCCAGCTACGGCAACGCGCGCCGCCATGGTGGCACCCGTGCCGCGGCGGGTGCGGCCGCGCCGGCGGCCAAGAAGACCGTCGTGAAGAAGGCCGTGGCCAAGAAGACGGTGGCCAAGGCCGGCTGATCGCCTCCTCGCAGCAGTACTCCCGGAACGCGGCGCCTGGCGCCGCGTTCTGCGTTTCGGGGCAGGGTTTCCCGCGCCTCAGTACAGCTGGCGGCCGCCGCTCCAGGCCGAGGCCGCCAGGTTGCCGCCCAGCCAGTAGCAAAGTTCGGCCGGCGCCTTCGCGTTCCACAGCACGAAGTCCGCGCGCAGGCCCGCGGCCAGGCGGCCGCGATCATGCAGCCCGAGCGCACGCGCGGCGTGCACCGTGGTCCCGCGCAGGGCTTCCTCCGGGGTGAGCCGGAAGTGGGTGCAGGCCAGGGACATGGCCAGGCGCAGCGACTGCAGCGGCGAGGTGCCGGGATTGCAGTCGGTGGCCACCGCCATCGCCACGCCCCGGGCACGGAATGCATCCAGCGGCGGCAACCGCGTCTCGCGCAGCACGTGGAAGGCGCCGGGCAGCAGCACGGCCACCGTGCCGGCGCGTGCCATCGCCGCCACGCCTTCGGGCGAGGTGTGCTCGACATGGTCGGCCGAGAGCCCGCCGAATTCCGCCACCAGGGCCGCGCCGGCGCCGTCGCTGAGCTGGTCGGCGTGCAGCTTCACCGGCAGGCCGAGCGCGCGCGCGGCCTCGAACACCCGGCGGGTCTGCGCCGCATCGAAGCCGATGCGCTCGCAGAACGCATCCACCGCGTCGACCAGGCCTTCGGCGTGCAGCCGCGGCAACCATTCGCAGACCGCGGCGATGTAGTCGTCGGCGCGGCCGGAGTACTCCGGCGGCAGCGCGTGCGCGCCGAGGAAGGTGGTGCGCACCTCGATGCCCAGGCTGGCGCCGACCTGGCGCGCGACCTGCAACATGCGCCGTTCGCTGTCGAAGTCCAGGCCATAGCCGGACTTGATCTCCACGGTGGTGGCGCCGTCGGCCACCAGCGCGCGGGCGCGCGGCAGCGACTGCGCCAGCAGGCTGGCCGGATCGGCGGCACGGGTGGCGCGCACGGTGGAGACGATGCCGCCGCCGGCGCGGGCGATCTCCTCGTAGCTGGCGCCGGCCAGGCGCTGCTCGAACTCGCCGGCGCGGTTGCCACCGAACACCAGGTGGGTGTGGCAGTCGACCAGGCCCGGCGTCACCAGGCGACCGCCGGCCTGCAGCACCTGCGCGGCCAGTGGACCATCGCCGGCCGGCAATGCCCCGCGTGGGCCGACCCAGGCGATGCGGCCGTCCTTCCACGCCAGCGCGCCGTCCTCCACCAGGCCGTAGCCGGGGCCGTCGAGGGTGGCCAGGCGCGCATCCAGCAGCAGGCCGTCCCACAGCGGCGGGCGGGTCATCGGAAGCCCTCGCGGGCCATCGGGATCGCGTCGGTCATGGCCGGGATTCTCGCACGCACATGCCGGCCCGCGGTCCGCCGGGCACAATGCGTCCATGCCCGATCACCACTCCTTCGCCCTGGCCGGCATCGCCAACCTGCATTCGCACGCCTTCCAGCGGGCGATGGCCGGGCTGGCCGAGCACCGCACCCATCCGCAGGACAGCTTCTGGACCTGGCGCGAGCTGATGTACCGCTTCGCCGCGCGCATGGATCCGGACAGCACCTACGCCGTGGCCGCGCAGCTGTACGCGGAGATGCTGGAGGCCGGCTACACCACGGTGTGCGAGTTCCACTACGTGCACCACCAGCCCGACGGCACGCCCTACGCCGATCCGGCGGCGATGTCGCGCGCGCTCGTCGCCGCTGCGCGCGATGCCGGCATCCGCCTGACCCTGCTGCCGGTGCTGTACATGAGCGGCGGCTTCGCCGGCGAGCCACTGTCGCCGCGGCAACGGCGCTTCGCCCACGACGTGGACGGCTTCCTGCGCCTGCTGGAGGCGCTGCGCCCGCTGCAGGACGACATGCTGCGCGTCGGCTGCGCCTTCCACAGCCTGCGCGCGGTGCCGGAGGACGCCATGCGCGCGGTGCTGGCGGCGCTGCCGGCGGACACGCGCATCCACCTGCACATCGCCGAGCAGGTGCCCGAAGTCGAGGCCAGCCTGGCGGTGCGCGGCGAGCGTCCGGTGGAATGGCTGCTGCGCCGCTTCCCGGTGGACCGGCGCTGGACCCTGGTCCACGCCACCCACCTGGACGCCGGGGAGGTGCAGGGCATCGCCGCCAGCGGCGCCACCGTGGCGATCTGCCCGACCACCGAGGCCAACCTCGGCGACGGGCTGTTCCCGCTGCGCGAATACCTGGATGCCGGCGGCCGCTGGGGCATCGGCTCGGATTCGCACGTGTCGGTGTCGCCGGTGGAGGAGCTGCGCTGGCTGGAATACGGCCAGCGGCTCTGCGCGCGGCGCCGCAACATCGTCGCCAGCGTGGACCACCCGCGCGTCGGCGCCAGCCTGCTGGCCGGGGTGGCCGCCAGTGCGGCCGATGCCACCGGCTTCGCGGATACCTCCGGCGACCTCGTCCTGCTCGATGCCGGCGCCGCGCAGCTGGCCGGGGCCACGCCGGACGACCTGGCCGACCGCTGGCTGTTCGCCGGCAACCGCCCGCTGGTGGCCGAGACCCGGGTGGCGGGCCAGGTGCGCGTGCGCGCCGGCCGCCACGTGGACGCGGATGCGATCGCCGCGCGCTACCGCAAGGCGCTGGCGGGCCTGCTGGCCGGCTGAGCGCCCGCGCCGCGCAGGCGGGCATTCGTCGCGCCTGCGGCCGCGTCCGTCGCAGGCGTGCACGGGCCCGGCCTGGACGCCGATCATGGCGGCACCCAGGACAGCAGGGAATGCCTGCATGGACACGCTTGCCGCATCGGCCCGGCCATGTCCCGTGCGCACCTGGCGGAACGGGGCATGCGCTGGCGCCACGCCGCGCATGCTGTCCCGCCGGCGGCCGCACGCGGATGGACGTGGCCCGGCGCCTGGCGCCGCCGCGGGCCATGCCGGCGGCGCTGCTGTGCAATGCCGGCGACCGTCGAGGAAAGCCACGGGATGAAAACCGACGCGGACTATCCGCTGCAGCAGGTCCTGCCGCCGGAGGTGCTGGTGGGCAGCCACGCGGCCTGGGGCCACTACCGCCAGTACCCGGTGTTCAGCCGGCCCTGGCTGCTCGGGCGCGCCTGGCTGTTCTGCGGGATGAGTGCGCTGCTTGCCACGCTGACCGGGACCGTGACCGGGCTGAGCACGCGCGATGGCTGGTTCGGGCTGTATTACGCCGCGGTCCAGTTCGCCTTCTTCTGCCTGTTCACCATGCTGGCACCGGTAATGGCCACCTGGGTGCGCCATCGTGGCTGGCCGGCGCGGCGCGAACGCCGGGCGGTGGTGGCGGCGGTCCTCCTTGGCATCGCGCTTGGCGTCGCAGTGGACATCGTGGTTTCGGCCCACATCAGGGAACTGGTCCACGCGCATGGCCTGCAGCGGACCCCACCGCCGGACCTGGGGCCGGTGCTCAACGCGGCCCGCAGCTTCCTCGAGCTGATCGGGCTGGCCATCCTGCATGCCCTGTTGGGTGGTGGCCTGGCGCTGCCGGCGTATTTCAGCGAGCGCCGGCGCTGGGAAGAGCACCGCCACGCGCGCGAGCTGGAGGCGATGGCCGCGCGCGTGCGCGAGGCCGACCTGCGCCTGGGCGTGCTGCAGGCCCAGGTCGAGCCGCACTTCCTGTTCAACACCCTGGCCTCGGTGCGCGCGCTGGTGCGCCAGGATCCGGCCCAGGCCGAGGCCGCCCTGGACGCGCTGGTCGCGTTCCTGCGCACGGCCATCCCGCGCCTGCGCGACGACCACCGGCTGCTTTCGACCCTCGGCCAGCAGCTGGACATCTGCACCAGCTACCTGGCGGTGATGCAGGTGCGCACGGGCGGCCGCCTTTCATGGACGGTGCGCGTGGAGGAGGCGCTGCGCGGCCTGCCGTTCCCGCCGGCGCTGCTGATCACCCTGGTGGAGAACGCGGTCAAGCACGGCATCGAGCCCAGGCCAGGGCCGGGACGGGTGGAGATCGACGCTTCGGCCGAGGGCGGGGACCTGGTGGTCCGCGTCCTCGACGACGGCGCCGGCCTCAAGCCCGGCCTTGGCAGCGGCATGGGCCTGGCCAATGTGCGCGAACAACTGGCACACCGTTTCGGCCGCCGGGCATCGCTGCGGTTGCAGCCGCGCGAGGGCGGCGGCGTGGTCGCCATGATCGCGCTGGAGCGTTCGGCACTGGAGGAGGCAGGGACGTGAGCACGGGAAAGGTGGTTGGCCTGGTGGCCGAGGACGAGGCGCCGCAGCGGCGCGCGCTGGTCGAACAGTTGCGCCTGGCCTGGCCGGAACTGGAGCTGGCGGCGGTGTGCGAGGACGGCGAGGCGGCGCTGGACGCGGTGGCCGCGCACCGGCCGCAGGTCGCGTTCCTGGACATCCGCATGCCCGGCGCCAGCGGCATGGACGTGGCGCGTGCGGTGGCCGGCCATGGCGGCCTGGTGGTGTTCACCACCGCCTACGACGATTACGCGGTGCGCGCGTTCGAGGCCGGCGCCGCCCACTACCTGCTCAAGCCGCTGCAGCCGCGCGCCGCGGGCGGCGGCCCCGACCTGCAGGCGCTGCTGGACGGACTGGAGGCGCGCCTGCGCCCGCGCGGCGGGCAGCTGATCCGCTGGATCACCGCCAGCGTCGGCGACAGCGTGCGCATGATCGGCATCGACGAGGTGCTGTTCTTCCAGGCGCAGGACAAGTACGTGCGCGTGGCTACCGCCGGCGGCAACGCGCTGATCCGCACGCCGCTGAAGGAACTGCTGATGGGGCTGGACCCGGACGTCTTCTGGCAGGTGCACCGCGGCGTGGTGGTCCGGGTCGCGGCGATCGACCGCCTGCTGCGCAACGAACTGGGGCGCCACGGCCTGCGGCTGAAGGGCCATCCCGAGGTGCTGCCGGTCAGCGGCGCGTTCCTGCACCGCTTCCGCGGGATGTGAGGCGGCCGGCGCGGCGGCGGTGCCGCGCCGGCGGCATGGATCAGAACAGCAGCGAGGCCATCCTGCGGCGGTACTGGCTGACCAGGTCTTCGTCCTCGACCACGCGGAAGGCATCGATCAGCGCCTTCTTCGCCAGGCCGTCCTGGTAGTCGCGGCCGCGGCGCAGCAGCTCCAGCAGGTTCTCCAGGCCGGCGGCCGAATCGCCGCCGACCAGCTGGTGCACGGCCAGCAGGTGGCGGGCGGCGTGGTCGTCCGGGTCGGCGGCCACGGCCCGTTCCAGGGCGGCCTGCGCCGGCGCGTCCTTGAGCAGGGCGGCGAAACCCAGGCGCGCGCGGGCGCGCACCGCACGGTCGTCGGCGGCCAGGTTGGCCGGCAGCGCGTCCAGCAGCTTGCCGGCCTCGTCCGCCGCGCCGGTGCGCAGCAGGGCCAGGGCCAGGTCGAGCTTCAGCTCTTCCTTGTCCGGTTCGGCCTGCACCGCCTGGCGCAGGCGCAGCACTTCCTCGTGCGGATCCAGCGGCGCGGCGTCGGCTTCGGCGGCCTCGGCGCCGGCCAGCGGCTGGATGCCGTGCTGCTGCAGGAACTGGCGCAGCTGGCCTTCCGGCAGCGCCCCCTGGAACGCGTCCACCGGCTGCCCGCCGACCAGCAGGAACACGGTCGGCACCGAGCGGATCTGGAACGCGGCGGCGATCTGCTGCTGCTGGTCCACGTCGACCTTGGCCAGCACGAAGGCGCCACCGTACTCGCCGGCCAGCTTTTCCAGGATTGGGCCCAGCGACTTGCACGGCCCGCACCAGGTCGCCCAGAAATCAACCAGCACCGGCACCTGCAGCGATTTCTGCAGCACCTCGGTCTCGAAGTTGTCGGTGGTGACGTCGACGACGTGGGGGAGATTGGACATTGCGGGCATCCGGATCGGGAAAGTGGACAGATGGGGCCGCGGCCGTGGCTTGCAAGGGCGCGGCGCACGCCGGGGTTGCAGTCTAGCGGCCTGGCGGCGGAGCATGGCCGGCCCGCCACGGCCCCGCGCAAGCCCCATGTCACGTTTCCTCCCGTTGCCGTCCGCGTTTCCCGCACGCGCCGGGGACGCCGCGTGAGCGCGCCTTCGGCGCGGATGCGCATCGCGGCCGCGGTCGCAGCGGCCCTGGCCTGCGTGGTGGCGGCAGTGCTCGCCGCGGCGCGCCTGGACGGTTATTCGCACCTGCTCCACCCGCTTGGCCTGCTGGGCGCGCGCCAGCTCGGCGGCGCCGGCCTGGCGTTCGGGCTGGCCGCCTACGTGGCACCGGGCCTGGCCCAGGCCTGGCAGGTGCTGCGCCTGCGCGCCGGCCTGCCGCCCGGATCGAGGCTGCTGGCCGGGATCGGCCTGCAGCTGCTGCTGGTCGGTGCGCTGGCGTTCGCCGCCCAGGGACTGTTGCGGCTGGACCTGGAGGCGCTGGATGCGGGTGCCAGCCGCTGGCACGCGCTCGCCTGGCTGGCCTGGGTACTGGGCTTCGTACTGGGTGGCGGCGCGCTTGCCCTGGGGCTGCGCGGGGTCCGCGGTGCCGGCCGCCTGGCCCCGATTTCCCTGGGCGCGGCGGTGCTGGTACTGGCCGGCGCCTTCCTGCTGGGCGACTGGATCGGTCCGGCCCTGGCCCAGCGCCTGGCCATCCTCGGCTGGTTGGGCTGGGGCGTGGCCGCGGCGGCCCAGCCGCGGCTGGGCACGGACGGCTGAGCCCAGGCCGCGGCTCAGCCGTGCCGCAGCTTCAGCGCCAGGATCAGCAGCGCCAGCACCAGGGTGACCACGTTCGACAGGATCATCGGCCACGAGCCGAGCACGATCCCGTAGGCCAGCCAGAAGCACAGGCCCACGGTGAACACCACGTACATGCCCAGGGAAATGCCGCGGGTGTCGCGGCTGCGCAGGGTCTTCAGCGCCTGCGGCACGAAGGCCACCGTGGTCAGGGTCGCGGCCACGAAGCCCAGCCAGTGCCCGCTCACGCCCGCTCTCCGGCACGCGGGAGCGGGGGGCGCGCGCCCGCGCCGGAAACCCTGAATACGGGAGCTGTGCGGCGGGGGCGGGAGGGCGGGAACCGGGTCGGCATGTCCGGGCCTTGGTGGTGGCTGGACGATGGTAGCCGGCGCTGCCGGGAAGGGGCTTCCGCGCCCGGGGCGGCAGGCGTTCCGGGTGGAGCCGGATGCTGCACTGCGGTACCCTTGCGGACTTTGCCGCAGCCGCCGCGAACTGCAAATGTCCGCCGTCCCCGAAAACGTCTCCGCCTACGATCCCAAGCCGGTCGAATCCGCCGCCCAGGCGTTCTGGGAAGCGACCCGCGCCTTTGAGGTGGACGAGTCCTCCGACAAGCCCAAGTACTACTGCCTGTCGATGCTGCCGTACCCGTCCGGTGCGCTGCACATGGGCCACGTGCGCAACTACACCATCGGCGACGTGATCAGCCGCTACAAGCGCATGACCGGCCACAACGTGCTGCAGCCGATGGGCTGGGACGCGTTCGGCCTGCCGGCGGAAAACGCGGCGATCAAGAACAAGGTCGCCCCGGCTAAATGGACCTACAAGAACATCGAGCACATGCGCGCCCAGCTGAAGTCGCTGGGTTACGCCATCGACTGGTCGCGCGAGTTCGCCACCTGCACGCCCGAGTACTACGTGCACGAGCAGCGCATGTTCGTGCGCCTGATGCGCAAGGGCCTGGCCTACCGCAAGAACGCGGTGGTCAACTGGGACCCGGTGGACCAGACCGTGCTGGCCAACGAGCAGGTGATCGACGGCCGCGGCTGGCGCTCCGGCGCGCTGGTGGAGAAGCGCGAGATCCCGCAGTGGTTCCTGCGCATCACCGACTACGCCCAGGAGCTGCTGGACGGCCTGGACGAGCTGCCGGGCTGGCCGGAGGCGGTCAAGACCATGCAGCGCAACTGGATCGGCCGCTCCGAGGGCCTGGAGATCCAGTTCGAGGTGGTCGACGCGGCCGGCGCGGCGCTGGAGCCGATCCGGGTATTCACCACCCGCCCGGACACGCTGATGGGCGTGACCTTCGTTTCCATCGCCGGCGAGCATCCGCTGGCGGTCAAGGCCGCCGCCGCCAATCCGGCGCTGGCGGCGTTCCTGGATGAGCTCAAGCGCGGCAGCGTCTCCGAGGTCGACATCGAGACCCAGGAAAAGCGCGGCATGGACACCGGCCTGAAGGCGGTGCACCCGGTCACCGGCGAGCAGGTGCCGATCTGGGTCGCCAACTTCGTGCTGATGGGCTACGGCACCGGCGCGGTGATGGCCGTGCCCGGCCACGACCAGCGCGACTTCGAGTTCGCCAGCAAGTACGGCCTGCCCAAGGTGCAGGTGATCCGCCTCAAGTCGCCGCGCAACGAGGACGAGGCGACCTGGGATGCGCAGGCCTGGCGCGACTGGTACGGCGACAAGACCCGGGAGGACCTGGAGCTGGTCAATTCCGGCGAGTTCGACGGCCTGGACTACCGCGGCGCGTTCGAGGCCCTGGCCGAGCGCTTCGAGCGCCAGGGCCGCGGCCAGCGCCGGGTCAACTACCGCCTGCGCGACTGGGGCGTGAGCCGCCAGCGCTACTGGGGCTGCCCGATCCCGGTGATCTACTGCGACAAGTGCGGCGCGGTGCCGGTGCCGGAGGACCAGCTGCCGGTGCTGCTGCCGGAGGACGTGGAGTTCACCGGCGTCGGCTCGCCGATCAAGGCCGATCCCGAATGGCGCAAGTGCAAGTGCCCGGAGTGCGGCGCCGACGCCGAGCGCGAGACCGACACCTTCGACACCTTCATGGAGTCGAGCTGGTACTACGCACGCTACACCTCGCCCAAGGCGCGGGAGATGGTCGACAAGCGCGGCAACTACTGGCTGCCGGTCGACCAGTACATCGGCGGCATCGAGCACGCGATCCTGCACCTGATGTACTTCCGTTTCTTCCACAAGCTGCTGCGCGATGCGCGCCTGGTGGACAGCGACGAGCCGGCGACCAACCTGCTGACCCAGGGCATGGTCATCGCCGACACCTACTACCGGCAGAACCCGGACGGTTCGAAGGACTGGATCAACCCGGCCGACGTCGACGTGCAGCGCGACGAGCGCGGGCGCGTCACCGGCGCGGTGCTGCGCGCCGACGGCCAGCCGGTGCTGGTCGGCGGCACCGAGAAGATGTCCAAGTCCAAGAACAACGGCGTGGACCCGCAGGCTATGGTCGACAAGTACGGCGCCGACACCGTGCGCCTGTTCTCGATGTTCGCCGCGCCGCCGGAGCAGTCGCTGGAGTGGAACGAGGCCGGCGTGGACGGCATGGCGCGCTTCCTGCGCCGGCTGTGGTCGCAGGTGCAGAAGCACGCCGCCGACGGCCCCGCGCCGGCGCTGGACGTGTCCGCGCTGGATGCCGGGCAGAAGGCGCTGCGGCGCAAGACCCACGAGACCATCGAGAAGGTGGGCCACGACTACGAGGTGCGCCACGCCTTCAACACCGCCATCGCCGCGGTGATGGAGCTGCTCAACGCGGTCTCGAAGTTCGACGACGCCAGCCCGCAGGGCCGCGCCGTGCGCCAGGAGGCGCTGGAGGCGGCGGTGCTGCTGCTCAACCCGATCACCCCGCACGCCAGCCACGCGCTGTGGCAGGTGCTGGGCCACCCGGAGACGCTGCTGGAGGACGTGCCGTTCCCGAAGGCCGACCCGGCGGCGCTGGTGCGCGCCGCGGTGACCCTGGCGGTGCAGGTCAACGGCAAGCTGCGCGGCACCATCGAGGTCGCCGCCGACGCCCCGCGCGACCAGATCGAGGCCCTGGCCAAGGCCGAGCCGAACGCGGCCAAGTACCTGGAAGGCCTGGCCATCCGCAAGGTGATCGTGGTGCCGGGCAAGATCGTGAACATCGTCGCCGCGTAGCGGCGCCGATGTTCACGGCGGGTGCGGCCTGCGGCCGCTTGCCCAAGGTTCCTTGCGGAACCTTGGGCCCCGCCGCTGCCATGCCTCCATCCCCCGTGCGCGCTGCGTGCGGACAGCACCCAACCTGGGGGGGGGGAGGTAGCGTCGGTTGTTCCCGCCTGGCGCTGTCGGTGCGGAGGAGCCTTGGCACCCACGCCTTGAACGTCCATCCCCCGATCCGCGCTGCGCGTATTGCATCCGGGTGGCAGTGCCGGCGCCGGTGCTCTCAAGCGGCGTTCACGGGGAATCGGTCAGGCTTCGCGCCTGTTGCCGCCCGTCGCGGCCTCGTCCAGACTTCTCCACATGATTGCGACCGCGTCCCCGCCCGCCCGGGCGCTGCTCTTCCTCGCCACCCTGGCCCTGGCCGGATGCGGCTTCCACCTGCGCGACCGCATCGCCCTGCCCAGCGATGCGCCGCCGGTGCAGGTGTACTCGAGCACCCCGTACAGCTCGCTGGTGGCCCTGCTGGAGCGCAACCTGCGCAACGCCGGCGCCAAGGTGGCCGACGAGGGCACCGCCGGGGGCGAGGTGCTGCGCCTGGAAGTGCTGTCCGAGCGCTGGGGCGACCTGCCGATCGCGATCGACGAGCAGGGCCGCGCCCAGGAATTCTCGCTGCGCTACGCCACCGTGTTCACCGCGGTGCTGGGCGACGGCACCGTGCTGGTGCCGCGGCAGTCGGTGGAACTGGCACGCGACTACGTGTCGCCGCCGGAGGACGCCACCGGCACCAGCAGCGAGCGCGAGATCCTGGCCGACGAGCTGCGCCGCGAGATGGCCGCCTCGATCCTGCGCCGGCTCGACAGCGTGGTCCGCGCCGATCCCTCGCGCGCGCGCCCGGTGCGTGCGCCGGAGGCCACGCCGGCCGCGCCCGTGCCGGGCGAAGCCGGGGCGACGGAAGAGGGGCCCGCCTCCCTCGACGCCCCGGTGCGGTGAATCCGATGCAGCCAGGCCCGGCCCGATGGAGCTGAAGCCCGAACAGCTGGTCGCGCATGTGGGCAAGCAGCCGCTGCAGCCGGCCTATCTGGTCGCAGGCCCGGAAACCTTGCACGTGCTGGAAGCCGCCGACGCGGTGCGCGCGCGCGCGCGCACCGAGGGCGCCGAGCGCGAGGTGTTCGAGGCCGAGGGCCGCGAGCCGGACTGGGATGCGCTATCGGCCAGCTTCGACGCGCCCGGCCTGTTCGCCTCGCGCCGCCTGCTGGAACTGCGCCTGCCCAATGGCAAGCCGGGCAAGACCGGTTCGGAAGTCATCATGGCCTTCTGCGCCAACCCGCCGCCGGACGTAACCCTGCTGATCGTGGCCAACGAATGGAGCAAGGCGCACCAGGGCAAGTGGTACGAAGCGGTCGCCAGGCACGGCGTGGTCTCCATCGCCTGGGCGCTCAAGCCGCACGAGTTGCCGGGCTGGATCGAGCGCCGGCTGCGCGACCGCGGCCTGCGCGCCAGCCCCGAGGCGGTCCAGGGCCTGGCCGAGCGGGTGGAGGGCAACCTGCTGGCTGCCGCGCAGGAGATCGACAAGCTGGCGCTGCTGGCACCGGGCGCGACCCTTGACCTGGACACGATGGAATCGCTGGTGGCCGACGCCGCCCGCTACGACGTGTTCCGCCTGGTCGAGACCGCGCTGTCCGGCCAGGCGGCGCAGGTGCGGCGCATGCTGGCCGGCTTGCGCGCCGAGGGCGAGCAGGTGGCCGGGCTGATGCCGATGGTGATCCGCGAGCTGCTGCGCGCCGCCGCGCTGGCCCGTGCCCAGGCGCGTGGCGCCAACCTCGCCGCGGAAATGAAGTCGCAAGGCCTGTGGGAGGCACGCCAGGCGCCGTTCAAGCGTGCCCTGCAGCGGCACGCCGCGCCGCTGCGCTGGAACCGGTTCGCCGCCTACGCCTCGCGCGTGGACCGCGCGGCCAAGGGCCGCGCCGCCGGCGATCCGTGGCTGCTGCTGGAGCGGCTGCTGCTGGCAATCGCCGATACCCCCGCCACCCGGCTGCTCGCGACCGCCGGATGAGTCCGCCGGCCATGCTCAGGCTCTGGTACGGCGGCACCTTCGATCCGGTCCACTGCGGCCACCTGGCCATCGCCCGCGCAGCCGCCGACGCGTTCGGCGTGCCGGTGACCCTGGCCCCGGCCGCCGATCCGCCGCACCGCGCCGTGCCCGGCGCCAGCGCCCACCATCGTGCGCGCATGCTCGATGTGGCCGCGGCCGGCGATCGGCGCTTGCGCGTGGACCGGCGCGAGCTGGAGCGCAGTGGCCCGTCCTGGACCATCGACACCCTGCGCGAACTGCGCGTGCTGCACGGCGGAGACGCGCCGCTGGCGCTGCTGCTGGGCGCCGACAGCTTCCGCTCGCTGCCGCAGTGGCACCAGTGGCGGGAGATCCTGTCGCTGGCGCACCTGGTGGTGGCCAGTCGCGGCGACGAGCCGGTCGACCGCGGGCTGCCACCGGAGCTGGCGGCAGCCACCGAAGGGCGCTGGTGCGACTCGCCGGCGGCGCTGGCCGCGGGCGCCGGCGGCCGGATCCTGCCGCTGCGGCAGCCGCTGCATCCGCAGTCGGCCAGCGCGGTGCGAGCCGCGATCGCCGCCGGCGATCCGGGCTGGCAGGGCATGGTGCCGCCGGCAGTGGCCGGCTACATCCTCCGCCACGGCCTGTACGGTGCCGGGCAGGGTGCGCACGGCGTGACGGGTACGTGACGCCGCCGCCGGTATAATCCGCACCCCTGTCGGCCAAGTGCCGGCCATTCCCCAGCTACCTCGAGTCTTCCTTGAACAACCAGGCCCACGTCATCAAGCCCCGGCTGCCCGAGCCGCCCCCTTCCGCCGACAAGCTGCTTGCCGCCGTGCGCGCCGCGGTGGAGGAGATCAAGGCCAAGGACGTCGTGGAGATCGACGTGCGCGGCAAGACCAGCGTGGCCGACCACCTGGTGATCGCCTCGGGTACATCCACCCGCCACGTGAAGTCCATCGCCGACGAGGTGGTGAAGTTCGCCAAGAAGCTCGGCGCGCAGCCGCTTGGCGTGGAAGGCGAGCGCGAGGCCGAGTGGGTGCTGGTGGACCTGGGCGACGTGATCGTCCACGTCATGCTGCCGCGGGTGCGCGAGTTCTACGCGCTGGAGCGGCTGTGGAGCGTCGGCGACCAGCAGCCGCGCTCGGCCGCGGACGTCGACGACGCCGGCTGATCCAGCGCCCGCGCATGCGGGCGGCACCGCACGAAGCAAGGGCCGCGCCTGGGCGCGGCCTTTGCGTTCCTGCGCCGGTGGGCGTCGCGCTCCTGCGTGCAGAAGGCGTGCCCGCGCGTGCGTGGCGCGCCGATGCGCCTGCTGCCTGGTGCGACTGCGGCCCCGCAACCGCCTCGCTGCCGGGGTTGTGCCGGGTTGATCGCCGCCGCTCCTGACGCCCGCCGGCCGCGGGAAGGCGGTGTGACGCAATCGGGCGTGCCGGCCCGCCGCGGCCTCCGCTGCCCCGGCCAGCCGCTCGTTCCCGCCGCGTGACTGGCGCGCGGATCCGGTGGCAGCCAGGGAGCGGGCAGGAGAGGCCGTGCATTGCGCAGGCAGGCGCGGTGCGGCCTGGCTGCGGCCTGGTGGTGCGTATCATGTGCCGATGAAGGCACGTCTGATCGCAACCGGCGAACGCGCTCCCTCCTGGGTGGCCGAGGGTTTCGCCGAGTACCGCAAGCGGCTCTCGCACTGGATGCCGCTGGAACTGGTGGAAGTGGAGCCGGGCCTGCGCGGCAAGGGCCGCGATCCGCAGCGGGCGATCGAGGACGAAGGCCGGCGCGTGCTGGCGGCGCTGCCGAAGAACGCACACGTGGTCACGCTGGACGTGCCCGGCAAGCCCTGGTCGTCCGAACAGCTGGCCGCGCGCATGGAGCACTGGCGGCAGCAGGGTCGCGACCTGGCGTTCCTGATTGGCGGCCCGGAAGGGCACGCCCCCGAGGTCAGGGCCATGGCCCACGAATCCTGGTCCCTGGGCCCGCTGACCCTGCCGCACATGCTGGTGCGCCTGGTGGTGGCCGAGCAGCTGTACCGCGCCGCGGCCATGCTGGCCAACCACCCCTACCACCGCGCCTGAATACGACCCGGTCCCAGCGCCCACCATACGGGGCGTTTCATTAGTTCGTTCTATGTTTGGGACGATCTGTTTCTGGGATGCGCTTGCTAATTCCCTTTGGCTATGAATGCACCTGAATGGGGATTGGGCCGGAACTGCTCGCCAAAGGCGCTACAGCGGGCCTTCTGTATATCCAAACGGGAGCGCATAGCGCACCTTTGTGGTGCTTACAAGGCTTCCTTTGCGAGTCAGTAACGTAACTTTAATTTTTATTTGAAATGGTATAGGTTGGGACCGCTGGCGAGGCTTAGCTTCGCGGCCACTGTCCCATAAGCATTTGAATCGAGAGGACTAATGTCTTTTGCAACTAAGGGCGGTGACAGCCGCCGCCGTAACTATATGAAGGTGAGCCTGCTGGCACTGGCGCTGTCCGGTGCTGTGGCCACCATGATCCCGGCCGAACAGGCCTACGCCCAGAGCACCACCGGTAGCATCTACGGTGCGGTTCCGGCCGGTTCCAGCATCGAGATCACCAGCGACACGGGTCTGACTCGCGTCGTCCAGGCCGATGCCAACGGCCGTTACTCCATCGGCTCCCTGCCGGTCGGCCAGTACACCGTGACCCTGCGTCGCGGCGACGAAGTCGTCGACATCCGCAAGGGCGTGCAGCTGCGCGTCGGTCAGGGCGTGGACGTGTCCTTCTCCTCGGGCGGCCCGACCACCCTGGCGAGCGTCACCGTCGTGGGGAGCATGGTCAGCCCGGTCGACGTGACCAGCGTCGACTCGCGCACCGTCATCACTGCCGAGCAGCTGGCCAAGCTGCCGCTGGCCCGTTCGGCCGAGTCCATCGCTATGCTGGCCCCCGGCGCGGTCAAGGGCAGCGCGGAGTTTGGCAACGTCGTGTCCTTCGGTGGCGCCGGCGTCAGCGAGAACGCCTACTACATCAACGGCTTCGCGACCGGCCATCCGCTGTCCAACATCGGCGGCGTGGGCCTGCCCTATGGCGCGATCGACCAGCAGGAGACTTACACCGGCGGTTACAGCGCCCGTTATGGTCGTTCCGACGGTGGCGTGATCAACCAGGTCGGTAAGCGCGGTACCAATGAGTGGAAGTTCGGCGGCCAGGTGGTGTTCCGCCCCCGTGATCTGGCCAACTCGCCGAAGGACGTTTACTACCCGAACGAGCAGCTGCCGGAAGGTTGGGATTACCAGGATCCTGACAAGGCTGGTGCCCTGTACCGTCGCCGCGGCGGCGACAAGACCCAGAGCCTGGTCTACAGCGCCTATGCGGGCGGTCCGCTGATCAAGGACAAGCTGTTCGTGTTCGCTGCGGCCGAACAGGAGCAGGTCGACCAGATCTCGACCGGTTCCACCGCCGCGGCCATCCAGCAGCGTACCCACTACGATTACGATACGCCGAAGCTGTACGCCAAGCTGGACTGGAACATCAGCGATGACCACATCCTCGAGCTGACGGGCATCAAGCACAACGACCGTCAGAGCGGTTACTACAACGCGTACGACTACGAGACCGGCACCGAGGGCGAGCGCCTGCCGTCTGCTCCGGACACCACCAAGGACAACTCGCGCTACTACATCGCCAAGTACACGGGCTACCTGTCGGACAACCTGACCTTCAGCGCGACCTACGGCAAGAGCGAGCACGACAACCTGCAGTTCAACCTGGGCGAGGGTGGTTCGCTGCCGTACCTGAGCGGCGTCACCAACCAGAATCCGGCCTACACCGGCGGCACCCCGATCCGCAATGCGCAGGGTGCGATCTACGGCAAGGCCATGGACGCTGGTAACAAGACCCGCGGCCTGCGTGCGGACCTGGAGTGGGTGCTGGGCGACCACCAGCTGACCTTCGGTATCGACAACATGTACTACAGCGCCCACAACGAGGGTCAGTCCACCTCCGGCCCGGGCTACCTGTGGATCTACTCGCGCACCGCCAACCCGAACGCGGCGATCAACCCGTCGCTGGGCGTCGGCGCTCCGGGCCAGGAGTACTACGTGCAGAAGTACATCTACTCCGAGGCGACCAGCATGTCGCTCGAGCAGAAGGCGTACTTCATCGAGGACCGTTGGTACCTGACCGATGACGTGATGCTGTCGCTGGGTATCCGCAACGACAAGTTCACCAACAAGAACTCGGCGGGCGAAGCCTATGTGGACAGCGGCGACCAGTGGGCCCCGCGCCTGGGCGTCAGCTGGGACGTGTTCGGTGATTCTTCGCTGAAGGTCTACGGTAACCTGGGTCGCTACTACCTGGCCCTGCCGAACCAGGTCGCGATCCGCGCCGCCAGCGCCTCGATCTACACCCGCGAGTACTTCACCTACTCCGGCATCGACGCGAACGGCGTGCCGACCGGCCTGTCGCCGCTTGGCCCGGGTCCGGTTTCGGCCAACAACGAGTATGGCCAGCCGATCGATCCGGCCACCGTTACCGCCAAGGACCTGAAGTCGCAGTACCAGGATGAGGCCATCATCGGCTTCGACAAGACCCTGGGCGACAACTGGGTCTACGGTGCGAAGGCGGTCTATCGTCGCCTGGGTACTGCCATCGACGATATCTGCGATCCGGACAAGATCGTCGCCAAGCTGGAGAAGATGGGGTACGACGCTGACACGGTCACCTTCAACGACTCCTGCCCGATCTTCAACCCGGGCCTGACCAATACCTTCGTCGCCATCGACGCCGACGGCAACTACTTCGACTACACCATGACCGCCGCCGACTGGGGTCTGGACAAGAAGGCGAAGCGCAACTACGCCGCGGTGAACCTGTACCTGGAGCGCGCCTTCAACGACAAGTGGCAGGCGCGCATCGACTACACCTGGTCGCGCAGCACCGGTAACACCGAGGGCCAGGTGAAGAGCGACATCGGCCAGGACAGCGTGTCGAAGACCCAGGACTGGGACGCCGCCGCCCTGATGTGGTACGCCGGCGGCTACATGGCTAACGACCGTCGTCACCAGCTGAAGGCTTACGGCGCCTACCAGTTCACTCCCGAGTGGCTGGTTTCGGCCAACCTGCGTGTGATGTCGGGCGCTCCGCGTTCCTGCCTGGGCTACTACACCGTTGGTGGTATCCCGGCCGACAGCGAGGCAGCCGACCCGGTGGGTTACGGTGGTTACTACCACGCCTGTGGTGGCAAGCCGTCGCGTCCGGGCGATGCCGGTCGTACCCCGTGGACGACCAACCTCGACCTGGGCGTGAGCTACCGTCCGGCCTTCGCCGGCAACAAGCTGGCGTTCGGTCTGCAGGTGTTCAACGCGCTGAACCAGCGCAAGCCGACCCTGCAGTACTCCGAGTGGGAGTCTTCGCCCTACACCGTGGACAACACCTACGGCATGGGCATTTCGTTCACCACCCCGCGCTACACCCAGCTGTCGGTTTCCTACGACTACTAATCGTCAGGAATCCGCGTCTGGCAAGGATGGCCCCCCTTCGGGGCCATCCTTTTTTTTTGGGGGGTACTTCCTAGCCAAATCGAACCGGATTCGGGATGGTCTGGTCATGAGGTGGTGCCCCTTCTGCGAAGGCGCAAGGCACTACGAGCTGGGCGATGGTCGTTTGAAGTGGTGCTTGCAGCCATCGCTTCAGTTGGACACGCGTATGTGATTCGGCCGCCGGCCGGGGGGCGTCGCACATCGCCTCCTGGAGCTGTTCGTGCTGGGGGTGCCGTCCTCGTGGCAGCGATTCCGCAGTCAGGCCAGTGCGTCGGTGCCAGAGCGATTCAACCGTGTACTGCAGGCCTGCAGTGACCAGGTCAAGGACCTGCGGGAGCCATTCGACGGCGCCCTGGAGTTGTGCGAAACGACCGCGGGGGGGGGGCGCGAAAAGGCAAACGGGGCTGCGGCGCGGCAGCAAGGTGGTCGTATTCGGGATCATCAGGCGCAATGGCCGGGTCAAGGCCATGCCTGTCCCCGCACACGACAGCAGATCGGTCATGGACGAGATTGAAGCGCGCGGCGGGCGCTGGCCATCGCCATGCAATCTCTTGCCCTCTCTGCTTGGCCGGACTGGCATCACGTGGGGCGGCTGGCACATCGAGTTTGCGCCTGCGTGCGGGCGGAGTCGTCCCGTCGCCTCGTCGGCGTAGTCCACGTAGCCCGCGGCCTGCGCAATCACCGGTGCGTGGGCGGTCGACAGGCTCTTCCGGCGAGTAGGACTTGGCCCCGCCGGTCGCGGGACGCGCCGAATAATGCCGCACAGCGTGTGGTGGTGCGGCGCAACCAAAGAGCCCGCAGAGGCACGTGCGGGTGCCGGTGTTGCTCGGCGCACCGTCCTCTCAGACAGGCACGGATGGCATCGATTTGCACAGATTCGGGCGCCATATGGATGTGCCCGAAGTCAGGAAACCTATTCAATTTTCTCAATATATATCTGAAATTTAGACCAAAAAATTATATGTAAGAGGCTTTGGCAGCCCGTTCATCTTTTCAGAATGACTTTGTGTGGATTTAAAAAACAGTCACTTAACTTTCGGAATGGCTGGATCAGCCAATTCAGTTTCCTTAGTAAATAAATTTATTTTATTTACAGATGAACATCTGAACGGGGTTGCTTTCATTTCACATGATTCTTCTGTGGGAGAAACGTCGTTATATTCCGGTTAACCCTGCGATCATTCAGGTTCCATCAATGGATGTGCGCCGGGCGTGTAGTCCAACTCCCCTTTAAAAATTTGTGAGAGGTCGGCGCTGTGACGAATACGAAAAGCTCCCGTTGTGTGAAGAACATCAAGCGAAGCATGCTCAGCCTCGCGCTGGGCATGTGCATTGCCGGCGCCGCCTGGGCCGCCGATCCCGGCAGCTTGCGTATCAGCATCACCGGTGCTGACGGGCAACCGGTTGCCGGTGCAACCGTGCGGGTCAGTTCTCCGGACAGTCTCGTCAGCAAGAGCGGCGTCACCGGCGATGACGGCACCGTGCGCCTGCAGGGCCTCGACCCGGCGACCAACTACACCGTGGTGATTTCCGCGGCCGGCTACGAGGACTACACCGCGTCCAACGTGGCGGTGGTTTCCGGCCGCAACCTCAGCCTGGGTTACAGCCTGGGCGGCGGCGGCCGCACCGCCGGCGATGCCACCACCCTCGACGCGATCGTCGTTACCGGCGCCTCGCTGGCGGCCATCGACACCACCTCGGCCACCGTGGGCACCACGCTGACCCTGCAGATGGTGGAATCGCTGCCCACCGGCCGCAGCTACCAGAGCTACCTGCAGCTGGTCCCGGGCGTGAAGCCCAGCCCCGGCGGCAACCCTTCGTCCAAGTCCGGCGTCAACTACAGCGACATCGGCGGCGCCAGCGGCAGCTCCTCCGACAACGTCTACCTGATCGACGGCGTCGACGTCACCGACAACAACACCGGCACCTTCGGTTCGAACTTCAACTCCGAGATCATCCAGGAGCAGCAGGTCATCACCGGCGGCGTGCCCGCCGAGTACGCCGGCGGCTCGGGCCTGATTTCCAAGGTGATCACCAAGTCCGGTAGCGACGAGTGGCACGGCTCGGTCAACTACTACCTGCAGAACGACAACCTGGTCGCCAAGGACAAACACGGCGAGTCCAGCGGCTTCTCCACCTACGACACCGCCTTCACCCTGGGCGGCCCGATCGTCAAGGAGAAGCTGTGGTTCTTCGCCTCGTACCAGAAGAAGTACCGCGAAGACGACGTGCTTGACCCGACCACGCGCACCGCGATGCGCACGGTGGAGAGCGACGCGCGCTACGCGTTCTTCAAGACCACCTGGCAGATCACCGAGAACGACCGCCTGGTCGCCACCTTCTTCAACGACCCGACCGATATCAGCGGTTCGCGCAACGCGACCACCCTCAACAACCGCGACGTGGCCCGCGAGCAGGGCGGCGACAACTACAAGCTGGAGTACAGCCGCGACTGGGGCAACCTGCTGCTGAACGTCTACGGCTTCACCCACGAGGGCGAGCTGTCCGACATCCCGGCGGTGCAGGACCAGTCGCGCAACGACGTCGCCTACTTCAACTCGCCGGCCAGCCTGGCCGAGCGCCAGCAGGGCGGCGGCGGCACCGCGCTGATCACCGAGCGCAACCGCGACGAGTTCGGCCTGAGCCTGGAGTACTTCCTGGACACCGCCTTCGGTACCCACACCATCAAGGGCGGCGTGTCCTACTCGGAGAACGAGTACTTCGAGGACTCGATCATCACCGGCCCGGACCGCGCGCGCTACGCCTCCATCGCCGCGGCCAACGCCGGCGTGAGCTTCGCCGACTTCATCGGCCCGGGCTGGTCGGGCACCCGCTCGATCTCCAGCAGCGATGTTTCCCGCCTGCTGTCCGACACCGGCCGCGTCGGCAACTCCACCGCCGCCGACCGCGCGTACTTCATCAGCGCCCTGGACACCAACGGCGACGGCGAGGTGTCGCAGGCCGAGCTGTACGCGTACCAGTTCACCAGCACCGCGGGCAACCCGACCGGCCAGGTGAACAACTACCGCATCATCGAGGCGGCCGCCGCGCCGTACACGGTGAAGAGCAAGGGCAAGACCTTCTACCTGCAGGACACCTGGACCAAGGACCAGTGGACGGTCAACGCCGGCGTGCGCGCCGAGGAGTGGACCCACTACGACTCCAAGGGCGGCGAGTCCGCGAAGTTCGACTGGGAGTTCGCCCCGCGCCTGAGCGTGGTGTACGACATCTTCGGCGACGCCCGTTCCAAGCTGTTCGGCTTCTACGGCCGGTACTACGACCCGATCCGCACCAACATGGCCGACTTCGCCGGCAACCTGACCGGCCCGGAGCTGCACGAGCAGATCTACATCGGCGACCGCTGGCTGACCTATCGCGTGCGTGGTGGCGAGAAGACCCCGGACGCGCTGTTCGCGCCGTCGACCAAGACGCCGTATACCGATGAGTTCATGGTGGGCGTGTCGCACACGATCGGCACCGACATGAGCCTGTCGGTGACCTTCACCCGGCGCACCACCAAGGACATCCTCGAGGACTACGACCTGGCGCTGTACTCCGACCCGACGGTCGAGCGCGGCGACCACGGCGTGGCCGGCCCGGGTTCGCCGACGTTCTACCTGCCGTACTCGTACTTCGGCTACGACGGCGCCCCGAACTCGAACTACGTGATCGCCACGCTGGCCGGCGGCAAGCGCGAGTACCAGGGCCTGGAGATCACCCTGCAGAAGTTCAAGAGCAACAACTGGCAGGGCATGCTGTCGTACACCTACAACGACGCCCACGGCAACACCAACTCCGACTCCAACGCGGACTTCCAGGGCGACTGGCTGGCCATCGACCCGCGCGCCCCCAACATGTGGGGCCGGCAGCCGGGCAACATCGAGCACCAGTTCAAGGCCTTCGGCTCGTACGAGTTCGATTTCGGCCTGGAGCTGAGCGCGGTGTTCAACTGGAACAGCGGCCTGATCTACAGCCGCTCGCAGCTGATCTCCGGCCGCTACCTGCCGGTGATGGGCGACGAGTACGAGTACGACGGCGTGTTCGACACCTGGGTGCTGCCCGGCAGCATCGGCGCCGAGACCGGCCCGTCGTACTACACGCTCGACGTGCGCGCCAAGTACGTCAAGCCGCTGCAGGTCGGACAGCTGGAGTTCTTCGTCGACGTCTTCAACATCCTCAACAAGCAGTCGGCCACCAGCCACATGGCCCTGGTCGACGGCAACGGCGTGTACAACTTCGGCGAGGCCAACGACTGGGTCGAGCCGCGCCGTGCCTACCTGGGCGTGCGCTACTCGTTCTGATCCACACCGATCGTGCGTGACCGGAACCGGCGCCTTCGGGCGCCGGTTCTTTTTTGTGTGCGGGGCGGATGCGCTGGACGCGACGGAAAGCCGATGCCGGATCGCGCCACGCTGCCCTGCGACATGCGGCGGCACGGCTTGCGGAGGGCATGCCAGGGTGCATGCACCCGGGGCAGGGCACGCGGGAACGGGGAGGTGGACCGGTGTCGCGCGTCGAGGGAAGCCTCCGGATCTGCCCGGGGGATGCGCGAGTGCCTCGCCGGCGCTGCGAGCGGACGATGGCCACGCATATATATGCGTATGCGCGGGTTACGTCGGGACGCCAAGGCAGCTGCAGGCGCCCACGGGCCAGTGCTTCAGGTTTGTATGCGGCGAATCAAGTGGTGACGCCGAACATGCGCGTGACGGGCTTCGCGACTTCACGATCCGACGACTTTGTTGAATGCGGGAGTGCGAATCGATTTATCCGAACGGTTCCGCAAAGTGAGAACCAGGTCGTTTCATCTGGCTTGATTCCTTGCGCAAAAACACCGTTACATCGCGGTTAACCGGGCGTTTTCCGTCCGGTAAGAAAGCCTTCGGGCGCAAGTCCAGTTTCCATCCATCAAGAGGCTGCAGCTGTGACTGAATCCAATCGCTTCCATTGCTCCAGGGGAATAAGGCGGACCGCGCTCAGTATCGCGCTTGGCCTGTGTTTCGCAGGCACCGTCCACGCGCAGTCCAATACCGCCGGCTCGGTCTTCGGCCAGGCGGAAAGCGGCGACACGGTCCAGATCGTCAACACCCAGACCGGCTTTACCCGGCAGATCACCGTGGGTGGCGACGGCAGCTTCCGCCTGTCGGCCATCCCCGCGGGCGAGTACCGGGTGATCCGCACCTCGCCGTCCGGGGAAGTGAACGAGCGCGTGGTGCGGGTCAGCAGCGGTAGCGGCTCCAACGTCTCCTTCGTCGCCGCGGCCAGTTCCTCGGCGACGGCGCTGGACGCGGTGGAGGTGCGCGGCTTCGCCGGCGCGGTCAACCCGATCGACGTGTCCTCGGTGGAGTCGGTGACGATCCTGACCGAGGCCCAGCTGGACCGCCTGCCGGTGCGCCGCAACGCCACCGACGTGGCCCTGCTGGCGCCGGGCACGGTGCGCGGCGACAACCGCTTCGGCAACCTGGCCTCGTTCGGCGGTTCCTCCGTGGCCGAGAACGTGTACTACGTCAACGGCTTCAACGTGACCAACATCGTCACCGGCACCGCCTTCAACCAGGTGCCGTTCGAGGCGGTGCAGGAACAGCAGATGAAGACCGGCGGCTACGGCGCCGAGTTCGGCCGTTCCCTCGGTGGCGTCATCAACGTCACCACCAAGCAGGGCACCAACGAGTGGAAGGGCGGCGTGAGCCTGTTCTGGAGCCCGGACTCCCTGGCCAAGGGCACGCCCTTCGCCTACGACCCGACCCGCTCGGGCACCTACCGCATCGTCGACACCGGCTCCAAGACCGATTCCTTCGTCTACAACCTCTACGGCGGCGGTCCGCTGATCAAGGACCGGCTGTTCTTCTTCGGCCTGTTCCAGGGCAAGGACGACACCGAGGTCCTGAACTACGAGAACGGCAGCGACCGCTCCAAGGAAGACTCGCCGCAGGGCCTGGTCAAGCTGGACTGGTACATCAACGACAGCCACCGCCTCGAGCTGACCGCCTTCAGCGACAAGAACAAGATCAAGGGCACCACCTACCAGCGCGAGCCGGGCGACCTGACCATCGGCGGCGGCACCCCGATCGGCACCTTCCGCGCCGAGGAGGGCGGCGAGAACTACATCGGCAAGTGGACCGGCTACCTCACCGACACCTTCACCCTGTCGGCGCTGTACGGCCGCGGCGAGTACTCGCGCTTCAACACCAACACCAACGCCGAGGGCTGCCCGGTGGTGGTCGACGTGCGTTCCTCCGGCACCGCGCCGGTGGGCGTGGCCGGCTGCTGGATCGACACCTTCCGCGGCGTGCCGGACGCCGGCGACGTGCGCAAGGCCTGGCGCGTGGACGGCGAGTGGGTGCTGGGCGACCACACCCTGCGCTTCGGCCTGGACCGCGAGGAATTCGAGACGGTCGACGGCAGCGAGTACTCCGGCGGCGCGTCCTGGCGCTACGTCAACGGAACGCCCGGCTCCACCGCCGCGCCCGGGGTGATCGTGCCGCCCGGCGTCACCGAACTGGTCCGCTTCCGCTACATCGGCAACGGCGGCACCTACCTGACCAAGAACAATGCCTGGTACGTCGAGGACACCTGGCAGGTCACCGACAACTTCATGGCCTACCTGGGCATCCGCAACGAGGGCTTCGAGAACCTCAACTCCGAGGGCGGCACCTTCATCGACATCGAGGACACCTGGGCGCCGCGCCTGGGCTTCTCCTGGGACGTGAACGGCGACTCCGGCCTGAAGGTGTTCGGTAACGCCGGCCGCTACTACATCCCGGTGTACGCCAACACCAACGTGCGCCTGGCCGGCCCGGAGCTGGACTACACCGAGTGGTACACCTTCACCGGCATCGACCCGGCGACCGGCATCCCGGTGCTGGGCGAGCAGGTGGGCCCGCGCAACTACACGTCCACCGGCGAGATCCCGGACCCGCGGACCGTGGTCGACAACAACCTCGACCCGATGTACCAGGACGAGTACATCATCGGCACCCAGTTCACCTTCGCCCCGAACTGGACCGCCGGCTTCCGCGCCATCCGCCGCGAACTGCAGTCGGGCATGGACGACATCTGCACCGGCGATGGCGCCGCCAACTGGGCGCTGGCCAACGGCTATTCGGAAGAACAGGCCGAGGCCATCTACGGGGCCCTGGAGCACTGCTTCCTGACCAACCCCGGCAAGGCCCTGTCGGCCAACGTCGACCTGGACGGCACCGGCACCCTGACCCGGGTGGACATCCCGGCCGAGGCCATCGGCCTGCCGGAGGCCCGCCGCACCTACACCGCCCTGGAGCTGATGCTGGACCGCGCCTGGGACGGCAAGTGGTTCCTGTCGGCCTCGTACACCTATGCCAAGAGCAAGGGCAACACCGAGGGCTACGTGAAGTCGGACAACGGCCAGGACGATGCCGGCATCACCCAGGACTTCGACTACCCCGGCCTGATGGACGGCTCGTTCGGCTACCTGCCCAACGACCGCCGGCACAGCTTCAAGCTGTTCGGCGCCTACCAGCTGACCGACGAGCTGCGCCTGGGCGCCAGCCTGCTGGCGCAGAGCGGCCGCCCGATCAACTGCTTCGGCGTGTACCCGGGCGATGGCCCGGACCCGGTTGCCCCGCTGTACGGCGTGGCCTCGTTCTACTGCGGCGAGGGCACCAGCGTCCCGGTCTCGTACGAGGACGGCCTGCATCCGCGCGGTACGTCCGGCCGCGTGCCGTGGGTGAAGATCGTGGACCTGCGCCTGGACTACGAGCCGCGCTGGGCGGAGGGCCTGTCGTTCGGCCTGGTCGCCAACAACGTGTTCAACCGCGAGGACTACTACCGGGTCCGCGATGACTGGGACACCGGCGCCGGCGACCGGGTCTACAGCTACAAGTTCCCGACCGGGTTCGTGGCCCCGCGCACGGTGACCTTCTCGGTCCAGTACGAGTTCTGACCGCCCCGGGACAGTGGCGGGAGGGCGCCCCCAGGGGCGCCCTTTTTTTATGGCGCGGTGGCCGCCGGACTCAGCGGCCCAGCTCGAACACCACGTCCAGCGACACCGAGACGCTGCTCTCGCCCGGGGCCACCGGGGTGCTGTCGAACGCCTCGGCCTTCATCGCCCCCATCCGCGGCATCGGCACCGGCATGCCGGCGCCGCCCTCGCCGATGCTGACGATCCGGCGCACGCGCAGGCCCAGCGCCTTGGCATAGGTTTCCGCGCGCGCCTGGGCCAGCTTCAGTGCCTCGATCCGCGCCCGGTCGTACAGCGGCTCGGGCTTGTCGATGCCGAAGCTGGGGCCGTTGATCTGGTTGGCGCCGTTGGCCACCAGTGCGTCCAGCACCTTGCCGATCCTGGCCACGTCGCGCAGCTTCACGCCCACCGTGTTGCTGGCCTGGTAGCCGGTGATCACCGGTGCCTGGTTCTCCACGTAGCGGTACTGCGGGTGCAGGTTCACGCCGCTGGTCTGGATGTCGCGTTCGGCCACGCCGGCGGCCTTGAGCGCGGCCAGTACCCGGTTCATCTGCTCGGCGTTCTGGCGCATGGCGGCGTTGCCGTCGGCGGCCTGGGTGACCACGCCGGCGGACACGCTGGCGATGTTCGGGGCCTGGCTGGCCTGGGCCTGGGCCTGGACCGAGAGCAGGGTGGCGTCGGCCGGCAACGGCGGGACCGTCCCCTGCTGGGCCGCCGCCGGGGCGGCGATGGCCAGGGCCAGCGGGAGGGCGAGCAGGGAGGCGAAAAGGTTGCGCATGCGATGGGTCTCCTTGGATGGGGCCGCGCCGGCCGCGTGAAGAACGGCGGCAGGGTCGGGTTGTACGCATGAACGCGCGGTGAGCCGCTCCGGGGTCGCGGGGCGCCGGTGCCGATCGGACACCGTTCAGCGGGCAGGCGCGGGTTATCCTTTCCGAATGCTCTATCTGGCTTCCAAGTCCCCGCGCCGGGCCGAACTGCTCGAGCGCCTCGGCCTCTCCTACCGCCTGCTCGACGTCGACGTGCCCGAAGTGCGCACCCCCGGCGAGCCGGCGGCCGATTACGTGCGCCGCGTGGCCCGCGACAAGGCCGCCGCCGGCTGGGCCCTGGTATGCGCCGAGCCGGGCGCGCGGGTGCTGGGCGCCGATACCGAGGTGGTGCTGGACGGGGAGGTGTTCGGCAAGCCGGCCGACGCCGACGACGCGGCGGCCATGCTGCGGCGCCTGTCCGGCCGCACCCACCAGGTGCTGTCGGCGGTGGTGGTGCACGACGCCGCCGGTGCGCGCGAGGTGCTGTCGACCACCCAGGTGCGCTTCGCGGCGCTGGACGAGGCGGCCATCGCCGCCTACGTCGCCACCGGCGAGCCGCTGGGCAAGGCCGGGGCCTATGCCATCCAGGGCCGCGCCGAGGCCTTCGTCGAGCACCTGGCCGGCAGCCATTCCGGGGTGATGGGCCTGCCCCTGCACGAAACCGCGCGGCTGCTGGCCGCCGGCCCCGCAACCACGGCCGGCGCCCGCGCCGCGATGGCAGGATAGGAGCGCATGTCCGAGGAGATCCTGGTCAACGTCACGCCGCGCGAGACCCGGGTGGCCGTGGTCGAGAACGGCATGCTGCAGGAACTGCACATCGAGCGCGGCTGGCGCCGCGGCGTGGTCGGCAACATCTACAAGGGGCGGGTGCAGCGGGTGATGCCCGGCATGCAGGCGGCCTTCGTCGAGGTCGGCCTGGAGCGGGCCGCGTTCCTGCACGCCAACGACGTGGTGCGGCCGGCCCCGGTCGACGCCGGGGTGTCCGACGACGCCCCGCCGCAGTCGCTGGCGCCGCCGTCGATCGTGGAGCTGCTGCGCGATGGCCAGGAGATCGTGGTCCAGGTGGTCAAGGACCCGATCGGCACCAAGGGCGCGCGCCTGACCACCCAGATCAGCATCCCCAGCCGCTACCTGGTGCTGCTGCCGCAGTCGCGCACGGTGGGCGTGTCGGCGCGGATCGAGGACGAGGCCGAGCGCCAGCGCCTGAAGACCATTGTTTCCGACCTGGCCACCAGCCACGGCGGCCATGGCTACATCATCCGCACCAACGCCGAGGGCCAGCCGGCCGAGGCCTTGGCCGAGGACATCGCCTACCTGTCGCGGGTATGGAACGTGGTCGAGCGCCGCGGCCGCGAGGCCCCGGCCGGCTCGATCATCTACGAGGACCTGAGCCTGCCGCTGCGCTCGGTGCGCGACCTGATCCGCAAGGACGTGGAAAAGGTGCGGGTCGACTCGCGCGACACCTACGACCGGCTGCAGGCCTTCGTCGCCAAGTACATGCCGGTGCTGGCCCAGAAGCTGGAGCTGTATTCCGGCGACCGCCCGATCTTCGACCTGTACGGGGTCGAGGACGAGATCGGACGCGCCCTGGACAAGCAGGTGCCGCTGAAGTCCGGCGGCTACCTGGTCATCGACCAGACCGAGGCGATGACCACCATCGACGTCAACACCGGCTCGTTCCTCGGCCAGCGCAACCTCGAGGAGACGGTGTACCGCACCAACCTGGAGGCCGCGCAGGCGGTGGCCCGCCAGCTGCGCCTGCGCAACCTGGGCGGGATCATCATCATCGACTTCATCGACATGACCGACCCGGAGCACCGCCGCCAGGTGCTGCGCACGCTGGAGAAGTCGCTGGCGCGCGACCACGCCAAGACCACGGTGTACGACTTCTCGCCGCTGGGCCTGGTCGAGATGACCCGCAAGCGCACGGTCGAGAGCCTGGAGCGGCAGCTGTCGGAGACCTGCCCGCAGTGCGGCGGGCGCGGCACGGTGAAGACCGCCGAGACGGTGACCTACGAGATCTTCCGCGAGATCACCCGCGCCGTGCGCCAGTTCGAGGCCGCGCGCCTGCTGGTGATCGCCTCGCCCAAGGTGGTGGCGCGGATCACCGAGGAGGAATCGGCGGCGGTGGCCGAGCTGGAGGAATTCCTCGGCAAGAGCATCCGCTTCCAGGCGGACGAGCAGTACCTGCAGGAGCAGTTCGATGTGGTCCTGCTCTGAGGCGCGGACCCCAGGGACGATAACGGCCAGGACGGGCAGCGACGGGACGGGGGCGGCGCTGGCCGTTGCCGCGGCGCGCTTGCGCGCCCGCCGGACCCGCGGACGGTGACCACCGTGCTGTCGCGCCACCGCCTGCGCCGGGTGCGCCGCTGGGCCGGATACCTGGCGGCCGTGCTGCTGATCGCGGTGGCGCTGGCGGTCGGCACCACCAGCCAGCTGCTGCCGCTGGCCGAGCGCCATCCGGACAAGGTGGCGGCCTGGCTCAGCGAGAAGGCCGGCCGCCCGGTGCAGTTCGACCAGGTGCGCACGCGCTGGACCCGGCGCGGCCCGCTGCTGCAGCTGGATGGCCTGCGCATCGGCGGCGGCGCCGACGGCGGCGGCGTGCAGGTCGGCCAGGCCGAGGTGCTGGTCTCGCTGTACGCCGGCCTGCTCCCGGGCCGTTCCTTCACCGAGCTGCGCCTGCGTGGCCCGGCCCTGGCCCTGCGCCGCGAAGACGATGGCCGCTGGGCGATCCGCGGCCTGCCGCTGGCCGACGGCGCGCCCCAGGCCGATCCGCTGCAGTACCTGGAAGGGCTGGGCGAGCTGCAGGTGATTGGCGGCCGCCTCGACGTCGAGGCGCCGCAGCTGGGCCTGCAGCTGCGCATCCCGCGCATCGACCTGCGCCTGCGCGTCGACGGCGCGCGGGTCCGCGCCGGTGCCCGCGGCTGGATCGATCCGCAGGCCGAGCCGCTGGCCCTGGCCCTGGAGTTCGAGCGCAGCCGCGGCGATGGCCGCGCCTGGGCGCAGCTGGACGCGGCCGACCTGGCCGCCTGGGCGCCGTTGCTGGGCCAGGCCGGGATCACCCCGCAGGCCGGCAGCGGCAAGGTCCAGGCCTGGGCCGAACTGCGCGGCCGCCGCGTGGTGCTGGCGACCAGCCAGTTCGAGCTGCGCGGCGTGGAGCTGGCCGGAGCCCCGCTGGAAGGCCTCGGCCGTCCGCTGCAGCAGCTGGCCGGGCTGTCCGGACAGCTGACCTGGCGGCTGGTGGCCGGCGGCTGGCGCCTGGACGCGCCGCACCTGCACCTGGAGATGCCCGGCGGCGCGCAGCGGCTGGACGGGCTGGTGCTGGCCGGCGGCCAGCAGTACGCGCTGCGGGTGGACGAGGTCGAGCTGGGGCCGCTGCTGGCGCTGGCCGCGCTGTCCGACCGCCTGCCGCCGGAACGCCGCGCCTGGCTGCTGGAAGCGGCGCCGCATGCGCGCCTGGCCGCGCTGGAGCTGGCCGGCGAGCGCGGCGGCGCGCTGCGCCTGCAGGGCCGGCTGGAAGGCCTGGGCTTTGCCCCGGTCGGCCGCGCCCCCGGCCTGGAAGGCCTGTCCGGCAGCTTCGAGGGCGATGCCCAGGCCATCCACCTGGCGCTGGACCCCGCCACCCCGCTGCGCCTGGACTGGCCGGGCGGCTTCGGCGTGGCCCACGAGGTGCGCCTGGACGGCCACCTGCTGGCCTGGCGCGAAGGCCCGGGCTGGCAGGTCGCCACCCCGGACCTGGCGATCCGCGCCAGCGACTACGGCGCGCGCCTGCGCGGCGGCCTGCACTTCCAGGGCGATGGCACCCGGCCGTGGATGGACGTGGCCGCCGAACTGGACGATGCCGCGGTGCCGGCGGCCAAGAAGTTCTGGCTGCGCCAGTCGATGCCGCCGGCGGCGGTGCAGTGGCTGGACATGGCCCTGGAGGACGGCGTGGTGCGCGATGGCCGCGCGCTGGTGGCCGGCGACCTGGATGACTGGCCGTTCGTGCACGACAACGGCCTGTTCGACGCGCGCGGGCGGATCGAGGGCGGCCGTTTCCGCTTCCAGGCCGAATGGCCGGCGCTGGAATCGACCCAGGCCGAGGTTGCCTTTGTCGGCAACGGCTTCCAGGTGCGCGGCAGCGGCGAACTGGGCGGGGTGCCGGTGGAGCGCTTCGAGGCGGGGATCGCCGACTACGGCGACGCGCCGTTGCTGGTGCGCGCCAGCGCCCGCGCCGACGCCGGCCGCTTCGTCGAGCTGCTGCGCGCCAGCCCGCTGTACGAGGCCCAGGCCGAGACCCTGGACAACCTGCAGGCCTCCGGCCCGGCGCGGGCCAGCTTCGCGCTCAACCTGCCGCTGAAGCACGACCAGCCCGGGCGCCTGTCCGGCAGCGTCGAACTGGCCGGCACCCGGCTGGTGGAGAAGCGCTGGAACCTGGCCTTCGACGGCGTGCGCGGCGAGGTCCGCTACGACGGCAACGGCTTTACCGCCGGGGACCTTGCGGTCGCCTACGAAGGCCAGCCCGGGCGCCTGTCGCTGCGCGCCGGCCGCGGCCACGTGCAGGACCCGGCGCAGGCCTTCGAGGCCGAGCTGGCCGCGCCGATGGATGCCAGCCGCCTGCTGGCGCGCGCCCCGGAGCTGGACTGGATGCGCCCCTACGTGCACGGCCGCTCCGCCTGGATCCTGGGCCTGGCGGTGCCGGCCAATGCCCCGGCCGGCACCCCGGCGGCACGGTTGCGGCTGGATTCGGACCTGGCCGGAACCACCCTGGACTTCCCCGCGCCACTGGCCAAGCCGGCGCCGGCCACCCTGCCGACCCGGGTGCAGCTGGGCCTGCCGTTCGGCAGCGGCCCGATCGATCTGGCCTTCGGCCAGCGCCTGGCCCTGCGCGCGCGCCAGCACAATGGCGCCACCGGGGTGATGGTGACCCTGGGCAGCGCCGTGGTCGCCGGCGAGCCGCCGGCCAGCGGCATGGCCATCGGCGGCCACACCGCCGAGCTGGATGCGCTGGAATGGATTGGCCTGGCGCGCGGCGGTGGCGGCGACGGGCTGCCGCTGCGCCGGGTCGACGTGCTGGCCCAGCAGCTGTACCTGCTGGGCGGGCAGTTCGCGCAGACCCGGCTGCAGCTGGAACCGCGGGCCGGGATGCTGGCGGTGGAGGTGGACGGCCCGGCCCTGGCCGGCCACCTGCAGGTGCCGGATGCGGCGGGCGAGCCGGTGCAGGGCCGCTTCGCGCGGCTGCACTGGCAGCCGGTGGCGCGCGCGCAGGCGGAAGCGCCGGCCGCCGCGGCAGCGCAGACCACGCCCGCGGCCGACCCTGGTCCGACCGCCGCCGGGGCCGCCACGCCGGCTGCGGCGTCCGTGGCCGCTGCCGGCAACCCTGCCGCGGACCTGCCCGCGGCGCCGGAGCCAACGGCGCCGGAAAGCTTCGACCCGGCCGCGGTACCGCCGCTGGCGATCGAGGTCGAGGACCTGCGCTACCGCGGCGCGCGTCTGGGCCGCGCCAGCCTGCGCACCACACCGGTGGCCGACGGCATGCGCCTGGAGCGGCTGCAGCTGCGCGCCGACTGGCAGCAGGCCGACATCAGCGGCGAATGGACCGGCCGCGGCGCCGACGCACGCACCCGGCTGCAGGTGGACGTGCGCAGCGAGGACATGGGCCGGCTGGTCTCGGCCCTGGGCTATGCCGACTTCCTCGCCCGCGGCGAGGGCACCCTGCGCCTGCAGGCCGGCTGGCCCGGGCCGCCGGACGGTTTCAGCCTGGGCGCGCTGGAGGGCAACCTGCGCATCGACGTGCGCAATGGCCAGCTGCTGGAGGTCGAGCCCGGCGCCGGCCGCGTGCTGGGCCTGCTGAGCGTGGCCCAGCTGCCGCGGCGGCTGATGCTGGACTTCCGCGACTTCTTCTTCCGCGGCCTGGCGTTCAACCGCCTGGAAGGCCAGGTACAGGTGGGCGGCGGCCATGCCGCCACCCCGGACATGCTGATCGACGGCCCGGCCGCCGAGATCCGCATCCGCGGCCGCACCGACCTGGTGGCGCAGCAGTTCGACCAGACCATCGACGTCCAGCCCAAGTCCGGCAACCTGCTGACCGTGGTCGGCGCGGTCGCCGGCGGACCGATGGGCGCGGCGGTCGGCGCCGCGGCCAATGCCGTGCTGGGCCGGCCGCTGGGCGGCATCGCCGCGCGCACCTACCACGTCAGCGGGCCCTGGAAGGAGCCCCGGGTCGAGGTGGTGGAGCGCGAGCCGGCGGCGGGCGCGCCGGCCGGTGGCGCGCCGACGCCCCCCGAACCCGCCGCGCCAGGCACGGCGGGTCCCGACCTGGCCCGCTGAGCGCCGGCGCCAGGCCGGATCCGGCCGCCCCCGTCCGCGGCGGCCACCTGCCTGGGTGGCCGCCGGACATCGGCGGTGCAGGGCCCAGGTGTCATCATGCACACCCCCGGCTTGCCCTGGCCGGCGACCGTCCCCATCCAGCCACCATGACCGAATCCTCCCTGACCCTCGCCCAGTCCCGCCTGCTGCAGCCCGGCGGGCTGGATCCCGCCGCCCTCGACCGCGCCTTCGGCACCCTGCTGGGGCCGGGCATCGACTTCGGCGACCTGTACTTCCAGCACAGCCGCCGCGAGAGCTGGACGGTGGAGGACGGCATCGTCAAGGACGGTGCCCACTCGATCGAGCAGGGCGTTGGCGTGCGGGCGATCTCCGGCGAGAAGACCGGCTTCGCCTATTCGGACGACATCAACGCCGAGGCCCTGCGCCTGGCCGCCGGCTCGGCCCGGGCGATCGCCCGCGACGGCCGCGCCCACGCCCCGCGCCAGCTGGTGCGCAGCGGCGGCCACGCCCTGTACCCGGCGCTGGACCCGGTGGACGGCATGCGCAACGAGGACAAGGTCGAGCTGCTGCGCGCGCTGGACCGCCTGCTGCGCGCCGCCGACCCGCGCGTGCAGCAGGTCACCGCCAGCCTGTCCGGCGGCGTGGACACCGTGCTGGTGGCGCGCAGCGACGGCGTGCTGGCCGCGGACGTGCGCCCGCTGGTGCGGCTCAACGTGCAGGTGATCGTCGAGCACAATGGCCGCCGCGAGTCCGGCTACGCCGGCGGCGGCGGGCGCTATTCCTACGAGGAGCTGTTCGCCGGCGGGCGCCCCGAGCGGCTGGCGCGCGAGGCCCTGCGCCAGGCCCTGGTGAACCTGGAGGCGGTGGACGCCCCGGCCGGCACCATGCCGGTGGTGCTGGGCGCCGGCTGGCCGGGCGTGCTGCTGCACGAGGCGGTCGGCCACGGCCTGGAGGGCGACTTCAACCGCAAGGGCACCTCGACCTACGCCGGCCGCATCGGCCAGCGCGTGGCCGCCCCGGGCGTGACCATTGTCGACGACGGCACCCTGGAAGGCCGCCGCGGCTCGCTCAACATCGACGACGAGGGCGAGCCCACCCGCTGCACCACCCTGATCGAGGACGGCGTGCTGGTCGGCTACATGCAGGACAGCCTCAATGCCCGGCTGATGGGCATGGCCCCGACCGGCAACGGCCGCCGCGAGTCGTTCGCGCACCTGGTGATGCCGCGCATGACCAATACCTACATGCTCGCCGGCCGGCACGATCCGCAGGAAATGATCGCCTCGGTGAAGCGCGGCCTGTACGCGGTCAATTTCGGCGGCGGCCAGGTCGACATCACCAGCGGCAAGTACGTGTTCTCGGCGACCGAGGCCTACCTGATCGAGGACGGCAAGGTCACCGCGCCGGTCAAGGGCGCGACCCTGATCGGCAACGGCCCGGAGACCATGCAGAAGGTGCGCATGGTCGGCCACGACCTGGCCCTGGACGAGGGCGTGGGCATCTGTGGCAAGGACGGGCAGAGCGTGCCGGTCGGTGTCGGCCAGCCCTCGCTGCTGATCGACGGCCTGACCGTCGGCGGGACGCGGGCGTGATGGCCCGCGCGTGAGGCCGGCGATGCAGGACGCAGGCGCGTGGCGGCGCGGTCAGTCGTCCTGGCCGGGCTCGAAGCCGGCGTCGTCGAACTCGAGCTCGTCGTCGACGGAGGCCGCGGCGTCCGCGCCGTACCCGGCCGCCTCGCCGGCGGCCGCGCCCCCCAGCAGCGCCTTCAGTTCGCGGAACAGCTCGCGGAACGCGCGCGGCGGCTTGTTGCGCTTGCGCTCCTCCAGCGTGTTGCGCACCAGGGTGCGCAGGTGCTGGCGGTCGGCGTGCGGATGCTCGTCCAGCAGCTGGCCGAGGGCGGCGTCGCCTTCCTCCAGCAGCCGCTCGCGCCAGCCTTCCACCCGGTGCATCAGCGCCACCTCGCGGCGCGCGGCCACGCCGTCCTCGTCCAGCGCGTCGCGGATCGCGTCCAGCGCGGCCTCGTCCTCGCGCCGCATCTGCTTGGCCAGGAACGCCAGCTGGCGCTTGCGCGCGATGTGTGCGGTGATCTTCCGGGTCTGCTCGATGTGCGGCAGCAGGTCCTCGGGGATGGGCAGCTTCGACAGCTGGGTGGGGGTCAGGCCGGCCAGCTTCTCGGCCAGCTCCAGCACGCCCAGCGCTTCGCGGCGCTTCTGGCTGCGGCTGGGGGAAAGGTATTCGCCGGTTTCTTCGTCGCGTCCGCGCATGGGGTGGGGGCTCGTTCGGATGGGCGCGATTCTACCCGCATGGCTACCGGCGCCATGCATCGCCGGCGCCGGGTGCGGCCCGGCACACTATCGGATTGCCTGTTGAGGATGGGAACGTGAACGACATCGTGCGCAACGACGACAGCCAGCAGCGGCTGGACCGCCTGGCCGAGATCTCGCAGCGGCTGCTGGCCCGCGCCCGCGCGCTGGGCGCCAGCCAGGCCGAGGTCAGCTGCAGCGAGGAGCGCGGGCTCAACGTGTCCGTGCGCATGGGCGAGGTGGAGACGGTGGAGTCGTCCAACGACCGCGGCATCGCCGTGACCGTGTACTTCGGCAAGCGCAAGGGCAGTGCCAGCACCGCCGACCTGCACGAATCCAGCCTGGAGGCCACGGTCGAGCAGGCCTGCGCGATCGCCCGCCACACCGAGGACGACGAGGCCGCCGGCCTGGCCGACCCGGAGCTGATGGCGCGCGAATTCCCCGACCTGGACACCTGGCACCCGTGGCGGCTGGACGCGGACGAGGCGGTGGAACTGGCCCTGGCCTGCGAGGCCGCCGGGCGCGAGGCCGACCCGCGCGTGGCCAATTCCGATGGCGCCTCCTTCGGCAGCGGCGAGAGCCTGGCGGTGTACGCCAACAGCCACGGCTTCGTCGGCCGCGAGCGCGAGACCCAGCATTCGCTGGGCCTGGCCCTGATCGCCGGGCACGGCGAGGCGATGCAGCGCGACGGCTGGTACAGCATCGGCCTGGCGCGCCAGGACCTGGAAAGCCCGGCGGCGATCGGCCGCCGCGCCGCCGAGCGCGCGGTCTCGCGCCTGGATCCGCGCAGCGTGGCCACCGGCCAATACCCGGTGCTGTTCTCCGCCGAGGTCGCCCGCTCGCTGGTCGGCCACCTGCTGGGCGCGGTCTCCGGCGGCGCGCTGTACCGCAAGGCGAGCTTCCTGCTGGACAGCGTCGGCACCCGCCTGTTCCCGGAATGGCTGTCGATCCATGAGCGTCCGTTGCTGCCGCACGGCCTGCGCTCGGCCGCGTTCGACGCCGACGGCGTGGCCACCCGCGACAACCCGCTGGTGGTCGACGGCGTGCTCCGCCGCTACGTGCTGGGCAGCTACTCGGCGCGCAAGCTGGGCCTGCAGACCACCGGCAACGCAGGCGGCGTGCACAACCTGGAGGTCTCGGCCAACGCCGGCACCCTGCAGGACATGCTGCGCGGCATGGGCCGCGGCCTGCTGGTCACCGAGCTGATGGGGCAGGGCGTCAACCCGGTGACCGGCGACTATTCGCGCGGCGCGGCCGGGTTCTGGGTGGAGGACGGGCAGACCGCGTTCCCGGTGGACGAGCTGACCATCGCCGGCAACCTGCGGACGATGTTCGCCGCGGTCGAGGCAGTGGGCAGCGAGGTCGACCCGCGCTCGCACATCCGCACCGGCCCGATCCTGGTCGGGAAGATGACCGTGGCCGGCGGGGACTGAGCCGCGCGCGGCGCGGCGGGAGGATGGGCGCGGCCGGCCCGGATTGCTATCCTTCGGCCGCTTCACCCATTGCACCGTGCGGTGCCTTTCCGACTACTTACAGGGGAAAAACGAATGAACGACTACAACAGCACCGCGGTGAGCGCCGACGAGCGCCTGTGGGGCCTGTTCGCCCACCTGTCCACCTTCATCGGCCTGGTCATCCCGCTGGGCTCGCTGCTGGGTCCGCTGGTGGTGTGGCTGATCAAGAAGGACACCATGCCCTTCGTCAACGACCAGGGCAAGGAAGCGCTGAACTTCAACATCACCGTGCTGATCGCCGCGGTCGTCTCGGGCGTGCTGACCCTGGTGCTGATCGGCTTCCTGCTGCTGATGGTCGTGGCCCTGGGCTGGATCGTGCTGTCGATCATCGCCGCCATGGCCGCCAACCGCGGCGAGGCCTACCGCTATCCGTTCACCCTGCGCCTGGTGAAGTAAGCGCCGGCGCGCGAGCGCCAATGCAAAGGGCCCGGCAACGCCGGGCCCTTTGCTTTTTCCGGCCTGCGATGGCGCGGCCTTCAGTGGTTGCGGCGCACCGCCAGCTCGCCGAGCGCCTGCAGCAGGTCGCTGCCGCCGCCCAGCCCGGCCAGCGCGGCCTGCATCTGCAGCGCCAGCTGCTCCAGCTTGGCGCGCGCGCCGTCCACGCCCAGCAGGGCGGGGTAGGTGGACTTGGCCTGGGCCACGTCCTTGCCCGCGGTCTTGCCCAGGGTCTCGCTGCTGGCCTCGATGTCCAGCAAGTCGTCGCGCACCTGGAAGGCCAGGCCCAGCGCGTCGGCGTAGTGGTCCAGCTGCTGCAGGGTCGGCTCGTCGGCGCCGGCGCCCAGCGCGCCCATGCGCACCGCGGCGCGGATCAGCGCCCCGGTCTTGAGCGAATGCATGCGCTGCAGCGCCTCCAGCGGCAGCTGGCTGCCGGTGGCGTCGATGTCCAGGGCCTGGCCGCCGCACATGCCGCGCGCGCCGGAGGCGCGCGCCAGTGCCTGCATCCAGGCCGCGCGCAGCGCGGCCGGCGCCTGTGCCTCGGCCAGCGCCTCGAAGGCCAGGGTCTGCAGCGCGTCGCCGGCCAGGATCGCGGTGGCCTCGTCGAAGGCCACGTGCACGGTGGGACGGCCGCGGCGCAGGTCGTCGTCGTCCATCGCCGGCAGGTCGTCGTGCACCAGCGAATAGGCGTGGACCAGTTCCACCGCCGCGGCCGGGGCGTCCAGCAGTGTTTCGTCCGCGCCCAGCGCGGTGCCGGCGGCGTACACCAGCAGCGGACGCATGCGCTTGCCGCCGCCGAGGGTGGCGTGGCGCATGGCCGCGTGCAGGCGCCGCGGCTCGGCGGCATCGTCCGGGAGCAAGCGTTCGAGGGTGGCTTCGGTGCGCGCGGCCCAGCGCCTGAAAACCTCAGGCGCCATCGTCGGCGCCGAACGGCTGGGCGTCCTCGGGACGGTCGGGGTCGGAGAGCAGGCGCACGCGCAGCTCGGCCTGCTCCAGCGCGCCCTGGCAGCGGCGGTACAGGCCGACCCCGCGCTCGTAGGCGGCCAGCGAATCCTCAAGGCTCATTTCGCCCTGTTCCATCTTCTCGACCAGCTGCTCCAGCTCGTCCAGCGATTGCTCGAACCGGGCGACGGGGGAGGCGTCGAGGGCATCGTTCTTCGGCATGCGGCAAGTGTGCGCGGTGGGGCGGAAGGGGTCAACGCGGCGCGCGCGGCGGCTGCCAGCGCAGGACCAGGGCGTGCGCTTCCAGCCACTGCTCCAGCGGGGCGGCCAGGACGATGTCGGCGGCCGCCAGCACGCTGCCGCCGGCATCGCACAGCAGCGGCAGCTGAGTGCGCCGCCACGGCGGCACGCCACGTTCCTGCAGCAGGTGCTTGAGCGCGTGCGAATGCGCGCGGCCGCGCAGGCGGATGCGCTCGCCGCCGCGGCGCGCGCGCGCCAGCAACGGCGCCGCGAACGCGGCCTGCGCCGGCTGCCCGGTGGCATCGGCCAGCCACAGGCGGCCCCCGTCCGGCAGTTCCAGTGGCGCGCGGCCGTCCCACCCGGCCTGCCAGTGGGCGGGCAGCGGCGCGCGCTCCACATCGGCATGCAGCAGCCCGCGCCAGCGCAGCACGCGCGCGCCCGACCAGGCGAAGCGTGCCCCGGCGTCGGGCCGTGCCGGCAGCAGCTCGCGCTCGATCCGTTCCACCCCGCGCGCCGGCAGCGGCGGCAGGCCCAGGCCGCGGATCCACGCCCGCAGCAGGCGCGCGCGGCGCGCGGCGGGCAGGGCCTGCAGCGGTTCCACCGGCAGCACCTGGCCGTCGTCGCCGGCAAGCTGGTCCAGCAGGGCCGCGTCGTCGGCCCGGAGCAGGGCGTCGGCCTGGGCGCTCAGCGTGGCGCTGCGGGCCAGGGCCGCGGCCGCGTGCGGCCAGCGCCGGCGCAGCAGCGGCAACACTTCCAGGCGCAGGAAATTGCGCTCGGCCTCGGCCAGCGCATTGCTGGGGTCGTCGATCCAGCCCAGGCCGTGGGCGCGGGCATAGGCCTCCAGCGCCTGGCGCGGCAGCTGCAGCAGCGGCCGCCAGTGCCAGCCCCCGCCGAACCGGCGCAGCGGGCGCATCGCGCCCAGGCCCTCCGGACCGGAGGCGCGCAGGGCGCGCAGCAGGAAGGTCTCGGCCTGGTCGTCCTGGTGGTGGGCGGTGGCCAGCACGCCGCCGCGCGGCAGGGCCGCGGCCAGGGCGGCGTAGCGCGCCTCGCGCGCGGCCGCTTCCAGGCCCAGTCCGGCGTCCAGCGCCGGCGCCACCCGGCGCACCTCGCAGGGCACGCCCAGCGCCGCGGCCACCTCCAGGCAATGCGCGGCCCAGGCATCGGCCTGCGGTTGCAGGCCGTGGTGCACGTGCACGGCGCGCAGGCCACGGGCGCGGAGCGCCGGCTCCGCGGCCAGGCGGTGCAGCAGCACGGTGGAGTCCAGCCCGCCGCTGAAGCCCGCCAGCAGCGGGCCGTCGCATTCCGGCGGCAGGTCGGGCAGCGGCAGGCGGTCGGGCATGGCCGCTATCGTACGCGGCGGCCCGGGCCGGGCCGCCGCCGTGGCTCAGGCCGCCTCGTAGGCGCCGTAGCCGTGCAGGCGCTGGTAGCGGCGCTGCACCAGCTGCTCGAGCGGCAGCTTCTCCAGTTCGTCCAGCTGGTTGAGCAGCACCGCCTTCAGCCGGCGCGCCATCTGCCGCGGGTTGCGGTGGGCGCCGCCGGTGGGCTCGCGCACCACCTTGTCGACCAGGCCCAGGCTGTGCAGGCGGCGCGCGGTCAGGCCCAGCTGCTCGGCCGCATCCTTGGCCTTGGCCGCGTCCTTCCACAGGATCGAGGCGCAGCCTTCGGGCGAGATCACCGAGTAGGTGCTGTACTCGAGCATGATCGTGCAGTCGCCCACGCCGATGGCCAGGGCGCCGCCGGAGCCGCCTTCGCCGATCACGGTGCACACCACCGGGACCTTCAGTTCGGCCATCTCCAGCAGGTTGCGGGCGATGGCCTCGGACTGGCCGCGCTCCTCGGCGTCGATGCCCGGCCAGGCGCCGGGGGTGTCGATGAAGGTCAGCACCGGCAGGCCGAAGCGCTCGGCCAACTTCATCAGGCGCAGCGCCTTGCGGTAGCCCTCGGGCTTGGGCATGCCGAAGTTGCGGCGGATCTTCTCTTTGGTGTCGCGGCCCTTCTGGTGGCCGATCACGACCACCGCGCGGCCGTCGATCCGGGCCAGGCCGCCGACGATGGCCTTGTCGTCGGCGAAGGCGCGGTCGCCGGCCAGCTCCTGGAACTCGTCGCAGATGATCTGCACGTAGTCCAGGGTGTAGGGGCGCTGGGGGTGGCGGGCCATCTGCGAGACCTGCCACGGGGTCAGGTCGCGGAAGATCTGCGCGGTGCGGAGCCGGAGCTTGTCCTGCAGCGCCTTGACCTCGGCGTCGACGTTCACCGCCGGGCCGGTGCTGGCATTGCGCAGTTCCTGGATCTTGGCCTCCAGGTCCGCGATGGGCTGCTCGAAATCGAGGTAGTTCGGATTCATCCGTTGTCCGGCGTGCCGGGTAGTACAGGAAGGCGGGGAGTGTAGCCGAACACACGTGATTGGACCGGACCGTACGGTATGGGGCTCAGGCCGCCTGTGGCATCCGCGCCACCGCCTTGATCTCGAAACGGAAGCCGTACAGCCACTCCACGCCGATGCCGGTGAGGGCCGGATAGGGCGGCCCGCCCCAGTACTCGGCGGCGACCTGCCAGGCGCGCTCGAAGTCGCGCTCGGCGTCGACCATGAACACGGTCACGTCGACCACGTCCTCGAAGCTGCAGCCGGCCGCGGCCAGCACCGCCTCCAGGTTGGCGAAGGCGCGTCGCACCTGCCGTTCCAGGTCCGGCTCCGGCGAGCCGTCCTCGCGGCTGCCCACCTGCCCGGACACGAACAGCAGGTCGCCGGCGCGTACCGCCGCCGAGTAGCGGTTGCGTGTGTACAGGTCCTGCCGTCCTTCGGGGAATACCGCCACGCGGGTTGCCATCGTCGTTGCTCCATCGGTGGCCGTCCGGGATGGATGGCCCGCGGTCACTGTAGGAAGCCGGCCCCGGCGGATATACCGCGCAGCCCCGGCCAGACTGTTTGTAAAATCCAAACAATCCACGCCACCTGACGGGCCCATGGACCGTTTCGACGCGATGCAGGCCTTCGTCCGGGTTGCCGAAACCGGCAGCTTCACCCGCGCGGCGACCGACCTGGGCCTGGCCCGGGCCACCGTGACCCAGCTGGTGCAGCAGCTGGAGGCACGGCTGCGGGTGCGGCTGCTGGACCGCACCACCCGGCGGGTGACCCTGACCGCCGACGGCAGCGCCTTCCTCGAGCGCGCGCTGCGCCTGCTCGCCGACCTGGACGACGCCGAGACCGGACTGCCGGGCCAGGCCGCCGCCGCCCGCGGACGCCTGCGGGTGGACATGCCGAGCCCGCTGGCGCGGCTGGTGGTGGTGCCGGCGCTGCCGGCGTTCCACGCGCGCCATCCGGAGATAGAGCTGGTGCTGGGTGCCAGCGACCGCGTGGTGGACCTGATGGGCGCCAATGTCGACTGCGTGGTCCGTGGTGGCGAGCTGGCCGACGGCTCGCTGGTGGCACGCCGCCTGGCGCGGCTGGCGCTGGGCGTGTACGCCGCTCCGGCCTATCTGGAAAGGCATGGCACCCCGGCGCATCCGGGCGAGCTGGAAGGCGCCGCGCACCGTAGCGTGGGCTTCCTGTGGGCCAGCAGCGGCCGCCCGCTGCAGCCGGTCCTGCGCCGCGGCACCGAGCAGGTGCAGGTGCGCGCCCGGCCGCGGCTGGCCGTGGACGACGGGAATGCCTACCAGGCCGCGGTCCTGGCCGGGCTGGGCGTGGCCTGGATGCCGCGCTACATGGCCGACGCGCATGTGGCGCGCGGCGAGCTGGTGGAGCTGTTCGCGGACTGGCGGCTGGCGCCGATGCCGCTGTCGTTGGCCTGGCGTCCGCGACCGCAGGTCGGGGCGCGCCTGCGTGCCTTCATCGACTGGATGGTGGAACTGATGGCGCCGTACGACGCCGGCTGAGGCTCAGTTGACCCAGGGCCGGCCGATGGCGACCTTGACCGCGCGCACCACCGGCAGGCCGCGCAGCGCGTCCAGCAGCGGCGGCGCCACCCGCACCGAGTTGCCACCGTTGAGGTCGAGCACGCCGGTGGCGCCCTGGCCCTTGCCGCCGACCTGCACGTGCAGGCGCAGCGGGGTGGGGCCGGGGCGGTGGCGGGCCAGCACCTCGTCGACCCGGTTCCAGGCGCGCGGGTCGCGCAGGTCCAGGCGCAGGGCCAGGCGCTGGGCGTGGTTGGCGCACAGCTGCTCGAAGTCCCAGGCCTGCTTCAGGCGCAGGCTCCAGCCGCCGTTGAACTCGTCCTCGCGCAGGCCGCCCTGCACGACCAGCACGCGGTCGCGCACCAGCAGGCTGGCCATCTCCGCGGCGGCCTCGGCGAACACGCCGCACTCCAGCCGGCCGCGGCCGTCCTCCAGCTGCACGAACACCTGGCTGTCGCCCTTGCGGCGCAGGCCCACGACCATGCCGGCCACCACCACCTGCACCTCCGGGCGCCAGCTGCGCTTCTCGTTGGCGCCGCTGGTGCCGGCGGCCCACAGCTTGTCCAGGTCGCCCAGGTCGTTGCCGACCAGGGCGCGCACGTCCTCGCGGTAGGGGTCGAACGGGTGGCCGCTGAGGTAGTGGCCGAGGGTCTCGCGTTCGCCGTCCAGCTTCTGCCGCAGCGGCCACTCGGCGCATTCGGGCAGGTCCAGCTGCAGCGCCGGGCCGGCGTCGGCCGAGGGCATGCCGAACAGCGAGGTCTGGCCGGCGGCGGCTTCCCTGGCCATCTGGTCGGTGGCCTTGAGCACTTCCGGCAGCTGCAGCATCAGGGTGGCGCGGTTGCGGCCCAGTGCGTCCAGCGCGCCGGCGTTGATCATCGCCTCCAGCGCGCGGCGGTTGAGCTTGGTCGAGTCCACCCGGCGGCAGAAGTCGAGCAGGTCGCGGTACTCGCCGCCCGCCTCGCGCTCGGCCACGATCGCCTCGCACAGGCCGCGGCCCACGCCCTTGATCGCGCCCAGGCCGTAGCGGATGGTGTCGGCGCTCACCGCCTCGAACATGTACGGCGAGTCGTTGACCGTCGGCGGCAGGATGGTCAGGCCGAGGTTGCGCGCCTCGGCCAGGAAGCCGACCACCTTGTCGGTGTTGTCCATGTCCGAGGACATGGTCGCGGCCATGAACTCGGCCGGGTAGTGCCGCTTGAGCCAGGCGGTCTGGTAGGAGACCAGCGCGTACGCGGCGGCGTGCGACTTGTTGAAGCCATAGCCGGCGAACTTCTCCATCAGGTCGAAGATCTCGTCGGCCTTCTTCTCGTCGACGCCGCCCTTGGCCGCACCCTCGCGGAACATCTCGCGGTGCTTGGCCATCTCCGCCGGGATCTTCTTGCCCATCGCGCGGCGCAGCAGGTCGGCGCCGCCGAGCGAGTAGCCGCCGACGATCTGCGCCATCTGCATGACCTGCTCCTGGTACACCATGATGCCGTAGGTGTCCTTGAGGATGGCCTCGGTGCGCGGGTCGGGGTAGACGATCTCCTGCTGGCCGTGCTTGCGCGCGTTGAAGTCCGGGATCAGGTCCATCGGGCCCGGGCGGTACAGCGACACCAGCGCGATCAGGTCCTCGAAGCGGTCCGGGCGCGCGTCCTTCAGCAGGCGGCGCATGCCCGAGGATTCGAACTGGAACACCGCGCCGGTGTTGCCGCTGGCGAAGATGTCCTTGTAGGTGGCCTCGTCGTCCAGCGGCAGCGCGGCGATGTCCAGCGGCGGGATGCCGGCGCGCTCGTGGCGGCGGTTGATGGCCTTCACCGCCCAGTCGATGATCGTCAGCGTGCGCAGGCCCAGGAAGTCGAACTTCACCAGGCCCACTTCCTCCACGTCGTTCTTGTCGAACTGGGTGACCGGGTTCTTGCCCAGGCCGTCGTGGTCGTGTTCGGCGAACAGCGGGCAGAAGGTGTACAGCGGGGCTGGCGCGATCACCACGCCGCCGGCGTGCTTGCCGGCGTTGCGGGTCAGGTCCTCCAGCTGGCGCGCCAGGTCGATCAGGTCGCGCACTTCCTCCTCGGACTGGTAGCGCTGGATCAGCTCGGGCGAGGCCATTTCCTCGTCCTTGCCTTCGCCCATCGCGTCCTTGAGGGAGATGCCCAGGATGTTGGGGATCAGCTTGGCCACGCCGTCGACGAAGCCGTACGGGAAGCCCAGCACGCGGCCGGCGTCGCGCACCACGGCCTTGGCCGCCATGGTGCCGTAGGTGATGATCTGGCTGACCCGCTCGCGCCCGTACTTGCGGGCGACGTAGTCGATCACCTCGTCGCGCCGGTCCATGCAGAAGTCGATGTCGAAGTCGGGCATCGACACGCGTTCCGGGTTGAGGAAGCGCTCGAACAGCAGGTTGTAGGGCAGCGGATCGAGGTCGGTGATCTTCAGCGCCCAGGCCACCAGCGAGCCGGCGCCCGAACCACGCCCCGGGCCGATCGGGATGCCCTGGTTCTTGCCCCACTGGATGAAGTCGGCAACGATCAGGAAGTAGCCGGGGAACCCCATCTTGATGATGGTGTCCAGCTCGAAGTCCAGCCGCTTGAAGTAGTCCTCGCGGGTCTTGCCCGGCGCCAGCGGGTTCTTCGCCAGACGCTCCTCCAGGCCTTCGTAGGCCTGCTTGCGGATCCAGCTGTCCAGGGTCTCGTCGTCCGGCACCGGGTAGGCCGGCAGCGCGTACTTGCCCAGGGTCAGTTCGAGGTTGCAGCGCCGCGCCAGCTCCACGGTGTTGCTGATCGCGTCGGGGATGTCGGCGAACAGCGCCGCCATCTCCTCCGGCGACTTCAGGTACTGCTCGGGGCTGTACTCGCGCGGGCGCTTGGGATCGTCCAGCACCCGGCCCGAAGCAATGCACACGCGCGCCTCGTGCGCGTCGAAGCCGGCGCGGTCGAGGAAGCGCACGTCGTTGGACGCCACCACCGGGATGCCGCGCTCGGCCGCCGCGTGCAGGGCGAAGCTGTTGAACGCTTCCTCGCCGTCACGCCGCGTCCGGGTCAGCTCCAGGCACAGGTTGCCGTCGAAGTCGCGCTGCCAGTCGGCCAGCTGCTGCTGGGCCAGGTCGTGGCGGTTCTCCAGCGCCAGGCGGCCGGCCAGGCTCTCGCGCCCGGCCAGCAGGATCAGGCCGCTGCCGCACTCGCGCACCCATTCCGGGCGCACGGCAACGCCGCCCTCGGGGCGGTGGCCTTCCATCCAGGCCCTGGTGAGCAGCTTGGACAGGTTGAGGTAGCCGCCGTGGTCGCGCACCAGCGCGGTCAGCCGCCACGGCGCCTCGCCGGGGGCACTGGCCACCATCAGGTCGGCGCCGGCCACCGGCTTGATCCCGACCGCCTCGCAGGCCTTGTAGAACTTGATCAGGGCGAACAGGTTGTTGAGGTCGGTGACGGCCAGGGCGGGCAGCCCCAGTTCCACCGCGCGGCTCAGCAGGTTCGCCCGCTTGGCCTTGGCCGGGTCCGCCTGGTCCGGTTTCTCGGGCACGCGGATGATCGAGTCCGCAAGCGAGTACTCGGTGTGGACGTGGAGGTGGACGAAGCCGGACATGCGGCGGTCAGGGTACCGGTGGGCAGGGGGGGCAACAAGGCTTGACGCCGGGCCCGCGGCGCGGACCGCAGGTGCGGCGGGCCCCGGCGGGGGGCAGACCGGACGGGCGGGATCGGCGATCATCGCCGCCTCCGATCCATGGAATGGAGTCCCGCGTGACCGCAACCGACCTGCGTCCACTCGCACCCGGCGAGCGCAACCCGACCCTCGATGCACTGCGTGGCACCGCGCTGCTGGGCATCCTGCTGATGAACATGGAGGGTTTCAACGGCCCGGTGCTGGCATCCGGCAGCGGCCTGGACCCGAGCCTGGCCGGCGCCGACCGGGTGGTGGACGCGCTGGTCTATTTCTTCGTGCAGGGCAAGTTCTTCACCCTGTTCTCGCTGCTGTTCGGCATGGGCTTCATGGTCATGTCGCAGCGCGCCGAGGAGGCCGGGCGTGGGTTCGCCGGCATGTACCTGCGGCGCATGGGGGTGCTGCTGTGCATCGGCCTGGCCCACGGCGTGCTGGTCTGGTCCGGCGACATCCTGCTGGCCTACGCCCTGCTGGGCATGCCGCTGCTGCTGGTGCGCAACGCCCCGCCGCTGTGGCTGGCGCTGCCGGGCGTGCTGCTGTTCCTGGCCGGCCCGGGCATGGTGCTGCTGTATGCGCTGGCCCTGGCCGTCTCCGGCCCGGCCATGCAGGCCGCCATCGACAAGCAGATGGCGCCGATGGTGGAGCTGGTCGCCCGCGCCAGCGAGGTCTACGCCCACGGCAGCTGGGGCGAGGCGGTGGCGGTGCGCGCCACGGAGGTGGCGGTCAACCTGTCCGGCCTGCCCATCATCGGTGGGCTGGTGCTGGGCATGTTCCTGGTCGGCGCGGCGCTCGCGCGCAGCGGCGCGCTGGCCGCCCCGGAGCGCTTCCCGCGGCTGTTCGCCCTGCTGCGTTGGGGGCTGATGCCGCTGGGCGTGGCGGTCATGGCGGGGTCGATGGCGATCACCCCCGGGGCGAGCTTCGGCCAGTTCAACGCGCGCATCGGCCTGGCCCAGGCCCTGGGCCTGCTGGCTGGCGGACTGATGTGCATGGGCTACGTGGGCTGGCTGGTGGCCCTGTTCCGCAGCCGCGCCGGCGCCGGCCTCGCGCGCTGGCTGGCCCCGGCCGGGCGCATGGCGCTGACCAACTACCTGCTGCAGTCGGTGGTCTGCACCCTGGTGTTCTACAACTACGGCCTGGGCTACTTCGGGCAGATGCCCCGCGCCTGGCAGGCGGTGTTCGCGCTGGTGCTGTTCGTGCTGCAGGTGCTCCTCAGCCACGTCTGGCTGGCGCGCTTCCGCTTCGGACCGATGGAGTGGCTGTGGCGCTCGGCCACCTACCTGCGCGCGCAGCCGATGCGCCTGCGCGCGCAGCCCGCGGCCGGCCACGCCTGACGACCGTCCCGTCCTCCGCCGTCGTCCCGGCCCGGGGCCGGGACGCGGCGGCATTGCTTCCGCGCGCACGCGCCTGCCGCTAACCTCGCGCCACTCACCAGGAGCGGGTCATGGACAAGGTCGCGGCCGCGGGCCGGCGCAAGGGCAGGATCGTCCAACGCGGCGCGGCCGCACGCTGGCTGCTGGCCGCATGCATGGCACTGGCGGCCACCGCCGCCGCCGGCACGCCCGACCCCGCGGCGCCGGTCGCCGCGCCCGGCACCTCCTGCCCGCAGCGCGATGGCGACACCTCGCGCCCGCGCGTGGGCCTGGCCCTGGGCGGCGGCGGCGCGCGCGGCGTGGCCCACCTGGGCGTGCTGCGCAAGCTGGAGGAACTGGGCGTGCCGGTGGACTGCATCGCCGGCACCAGCATGGGCTCGCTGGTCGGCGGCCTGTACGCGGCCGGGGTGCCGCTGGAGGAGATGGAACAGCTGGTCCTTGAAGCGGACTGGAAGCAGCTGTTCGACGACTCCATCCCGCGCCGCGAGCGCAGCTACCGGCGCAAGCAGGACGACCGCGAAGGCCTGGCCACCCTGGGCCTGGGCGTGGGCGCGCGCGGGGTGCGGCTGGCGCCGGGGGTGCTGCAGGGCGAGCGCATCCTCTCCCTGTTCCAGCGCAAGACCCTGCACGTGGCCGCGGTGCGCGACTTCAACCGGCTGCCGATCCCGTTCCGCGCGGTGGCCACCGACCTCAACACCGGGCAGCCGGTGGAACTGGGCGCCGGCAGCCTGGCCCAGGCCATGCGCGCCTCGATGTCGCTGCCGGGCATCTTCCAGCCGGTGCGGATCGATGGCCGTGTGCTGATCGACGGCGGCATCGCCGAGCAGGTGCCGATCGACACCGTGCGGCGCATGGGTGCCGACGTGGTGGTGGCGGTGGACGTGGGCACCCCGCTGATGGAGCTGGACAGCGATGCCAGCGTGCTGCAGGTGGTCTCCCAGCTGACCGGCATGCTGACCGTGGGCAATACCCGCGACTCGACCTCGCGCCTGCGCGAGGGCGACGTGCTGGTGGTGCCCGGGCTGGGCGAGGACGTGGCCACCGGCGACTTCGCCAAGGCCGCCGAGGCCCTGCGCATCGGCCGCGAGGCCGCCGAGGCGGCGGCCGCGCAGCTGGCCGCGCTGCCGCGCTGGCAGGCCGCGCCGCCGGCAGTGCCGGAGGCCGAGGCACCGGCGCGGATCGACTACGTGCGCCTGGAGAACGGCAGCCGCTACGACGACCAGGTGCTGGCGGCGATCCTCGACATCCCCACCGGCCAGGCGCTGGACGCCGACCACCTCGAGCGCGCGACCCTGCGCGCCTACAACGAGGGCACCTTCGCCAGCGTCACCTACGAGGTCGAGCGCAATGCCGACGGCCTCACCGGGGTGGTGGTGCGCGCGCGGGAGAAGCCGCAGGGCCCGAACTACCTGCAGGCCGGCTTCCGCACCGTCACCGACTTCAGCGGCACCAACGAGACCAGCCTGCGCCTGGCCGTGCTGCGCTCGCCGGCCACCGCCTACGGCGCCGAGGCGCGCGCCCTGGTGGGGGTGGGCAGCGACCCGGAACTGCAGGGCGAGTACTACCACCCGTTCGACCCGCAGGCGCGCTGGTACCTGTACGGCCGCGCCGGCGCGCGCCGGACCACGGTGCCGGTGTTCGAGCGCGGCAACCGCCTGGCCAGCTACGAGGCCAAGGTCGCCAGCGCCCTGCTGAGCCTGGGCCGCACCTTCGGCCGCTACGGCGCCGCCGAGGTGGGCGTGGAGCGCAGCGTCGGCGAGGCGCAGGTGGAAGTGGGCGACCCGGCGCTGCCGGACGTGGACGTGGATGCCGGCAGCTGGTACGCGCAGCTGGCGGTGGACCGCCTGGACAGCCTCTACTTCCCGCGCGAGGGCCACTGGTCGCGCCTGACCTACCGCCGCAGCGCCGGCTGGCTGGGCGGCGACGCCCGCTTCCAGGAGGCCGGGCTGGACGTGCTGGCGGCGATGCCGTTCGGCCGCCACGCGGTGCAGGGTTCGCTGGCGTACCACGCCACCCTGTCCGGCGAACTGCCGCTGCACCTGCGCCACCGCCTGGGCGGACGCGGGCGCCTGGCCGGCTTCCACTACAACGAGCTGGCCGGCGAACACTATGCGGTGCTGATGGCCGGCTACAGCTACCAGCTGGCCTCGTTCTTCCGCCGCTCGGCGGTGGCCGGGGCCACGCTGGAGTACGGCAACGCCTGGGAACGCCGCGGCGACATGCGCCTGGGCGACGGCATCTGGAACGGCAGCCTGTACCTGGGCTTCGACTCGGCGATGGGGCCGATGCTGTTCGGCTACGGCCGCCGCGAGGGCGGCGAGGCGGTGCTGTTCCTGGAGATCGGCAAGCCGTTCTAGCGGCGGTTGCGGCGGCAACGACGCGCCGCAGGCGCGGCGCGCCGGCGTAGACTTGCGCGGGTGAACAACCCCGACGACGTCCTCATCCTCGGTGGCGGAGCCATCGGCCTGGCCACCGCGCTGTCGCTGCTGGAGGCCGGTCGCGGGGTGCGGGTCCTGGAGGCGGGCCGCGTCGGCGGCGCCACTTCGCACGGCAACTGCGGCACCGTCACCCCCAGCCATGCGCCGCCGCTGGCCGCGCCCGGCGTGCCCTGGCGCGCGCTGCGCTGGATGCTCAGCCCCGATGCCCCGCTGTACCTCAAGCCGCGCCTGGACCCGGAGCTGTGGCGCTGGCTGCTGCACTTCGCCCGCCGCTGCAACCAGCGCGACTGGATGCAAAGCGCGCGTGGCCGCGCCGCGATCCTGCGCGACTCGCGCGCGCGCCTGGCGCAGTGGATCGAGCGCTACGGCCTGGATTGCCAGTTCACCGCCTCCGGCCTGGACTACGTGTTCCGCGACCGGCGCAACTTCGAGGCCTACGTGGCCGAATGCGGGCCGCTGGCGGATATGGGCATCGCCACCGAAGTGGTCGACGGGCCGGACTACCTGCGCCAGGAGCCATCGCTGCGCGAAGGCGTGGTCGGCGCGATCCGGTTCCCCGACGACGCCCACCTGCGCCCGGACCGCTACACCGCCGGCCTGGCGCGCGCGATCCGCGAGCGCGGCGGGCTGATCGAGGAGCAGGCGCCGGTGCGCGCGCTGCTGCCCGATGCCAGCGGCGCCAGCGTCGAGCTGGAGGACGGCAGCCGCCGCCGCGGCCGCGAGGTGGTGGTGGCGATGGCGGCCTGGACCCCGCGGCTGCTGCGCCCGCTGGGCGTGCGCCTGCCGATCCAGCCCGGCAAGGGCTACTCGATCACCTACGGCCCGCAGGCCGGCGCGCCACGGCGCCCGCTGGTGCTCAAGGACCGCCAGGTGTTCGTCACCCCCTGGGCGGACGGCTTCCGCCTGGGCAGCACGATGGAGTTCTCCGGCCAGGACACCAGCCTCAATCCGGTGCGCCTGGGCGCGCTGGAACGCGCCGCGCGCGAATACCTGCGCCAGCCGCCGCCGGCCGGGGCAGCGCTGGAGAAGTGGTACGGCTGGCGGCCGATGACGTACGACGACCTGCCGGCGCTGGGCCGCGCTCCCGGCCATCCTCACGTCTGGATCGCGGCCGGGCACGGCATGCTGGGCATCAGCATGAGCGCGGCCAGCGGCCAGCTGGTGGCCGACCTGGTCACCGGCCGCACGCCCGCGATCGATCCCGCGCCCTACCGGGTCGAACGCTTCCAGTAGAGGAGGAGCCATGAGCCAGACCGCCGTCCACCGCCCGCAGGCCGGGTTCGACCTGGTGGTGATCGGTGGAGGCTCCGGCGGGCTGGCCGGCGCGTTCGCCGCCGCCGCGCACGGGGCGCGGGTGGCGCTACTGGAGCCGGGCGAACTGGGCGGCACCTGCGTCAATGCCGGCTGCGTGCCGAAGAAGGCGATGTGGCTGGCGGCCGGGCTGGCCGAGCGCATGGCCCTGGCCGCCGACCTCGGCTTCGACCTGCCGCAGTCGCCGCCGGCGCTGGACTGGCCGGCCTTCATCGCCCACCGCCAGCGCTACATCGCCGGCATCCACGCCAGCTACCGCCGCCGCCTGGACGCGGCCGGCATCGCGTTGATGCCCTGCCGCGGCCGCCTGCGCGACGCACACACCGTGGACACCGACACCGGCGTGCGCCTGCGTGCCGGGCGCGTGCTGCTGGCCACCGGCGCGCATCCGCTGCGCCCGGACATCCCCGGCGCGGAACTGGCCGGGGTGTCGGACGATTTCTTCGAGCTGTCGCAGCCACCCGCGCACGTGGCCCTGGTCGGCGGCGGCTACATCGCGGTGGAACTGGCCGGGGTGCTGCAGGCACTGGGCAGCCGGGTCGAGGTGTTCGCGCGCGGCCCGCGCCTGCTGTCGGGCATGGACGCGGAAGTGGTGGCCACGCTGCAGGCCAACATGCAGGCGCGCGGCGTGCGCCTGCACCTGGAGGCGCCGGTCAGCGCGCTGCACGCGACCGGGGGCGGGGTGCGCGTGGTGCACAAGGGCCAGGAACAGGGCGTGGTGGCGGAGGTGTTCGACCGCGTGCTGTTCGCCACCGGGCGCCGGCCCAATACCGCCGGCCTCGGCCTGGAGGAAGCCGGGGTGGAGCTGGGCGGGCACGGCGAGGTGGTGGTCGACCAATGGCAGGACACCTCGCTGGAGGGCGTGCACGCCGTGGGCGACGTCACCGGCAGGCTGGCCCTGACCCCGGTGGCGATCGCCGCCGCGCGCCGGCTGATGGCGCGGCTGTTCGGCGGCCAGGCCGACGCGAAGCTGGACTATGCCGACGTGCCCACCGTGGTGTTCTCGCATCCGCCGCTGGCCACCGTGGGCCTGACCGAGGAACAGGCGCGCGAGCGCTACGGCGATGCGGTGCGGGTGCATGCCAGCAACTTCCGGCCGATGCTGACCGCGCTGGCCGACTCGCCGCAGCGCAGCCTGTTCAAGCTCGTGTGCGTGGGCGAAGAGGAGCGGGTGGTGGGCATCCACCTGCTGGGCGAGGCGGTGGACGAGATCCTGCAGGGCTTCGCGGTGGCGCTGAAGCTGGGCGTCACCCGCGCCCGGCTGCACCAGGTGGTGGCGATCCACCCGACCTCGGCCGAGGAGCTGGTGCTGCTCTGACGGTGCGCGCACGCGCCTACAATCGGCGCATGGACGACATCTTCCACCTGCACCAGGGCGACGCGCCGCTGCTGATCAGCCTGCCGCACGACGGCAGCGAACTTCCCGCCGACATCGCCGCGCGCCTGACCGACAGCGCCCGCCGCGTGCCGGATACCGACTGGCACGTCTCGCGCCTGTACGCTTTTGCCCGCGAGCTGGGCGCCTCGATCATCCGCCCGCGCTACTCGCGCTACGTGATCGACCTCAACCGCCCGCCGGACGACGCCTCGCTGTATCCCGGCCAGAACACCACCGGCCTGTGCCCCACGGTGCAGTTCAGCGGCGAACCGGTGTACCAGCCCGGCGCCGAGCCGGACCAGGCCGAGATCGCCCGCCGGCTGGAGGCGTACTGGCGCCCGTACCACGACAACCTCGACGCCGAGCTGCAGCGCATCCGCGGCCAGCATGGCCGGGTGGTGCTGTGGGAAGGGCATTCGATCCGCGGCCGCCTGCCGTACCTGTTCGAAGGCGCGCTGCCGGACCTCAACCTCGGCACCGCCGGAGGCCACAGCTGTTCCCCGGCCCTGCGCCAGCGCCTGGAAGAAGTGCTGGCCGCACATCCGCAGTACAGCCACGTGGTCGACGGCCGCTTCAAGGGCGGCTACATCACCCGCCACTACGCCGCTCCGGAGACCGGCGTGCAGGCGGTGCAGCTGGAACTGGCCCAGCGCACCTACATGGACGAGGACAGCTTCGCCTACGACCCTGTGCGCGCCGAGGCGCTGCAACAGGTGCTGCGCGCGCTGCTGCAGGCGGTGCTGGCATGAGCGGACGCGGCCCGGCCCTGGCCGCTGCGGCCGGCGAGGGCGCGGAGGAACCGGCGCCAGCCCGGCCTGCGGCCGCCACCGCGGGCGGGGACGACGCACGCAAGGCCCGCGCGCGGCAGCGCTGGGGCCTGCTGTATGCCGCGCTGGGCGCCGTCCTGTTCTCGGGCAAGGCGATCATCGTCAAGCTCGGCTACCGCCATGGCGCCGACGCGGTCACCCTGCTGGCGCTGCGCATGCTGGTGGCGTTCCCGTTCTTCCTGCTGATGGGCGCATGGGCGACCCGGAGCGCACGGACCACGCTGCACCGCGGCCACTACCTGAGGATCCTGGTGCTGGGGGCGCTGGGCTATTACCTGGCCAGCTTCCTGGACTTCGCCGGACTGGCCTACATCACCGCCACCCTGGAGCGGCTGATCCTGTACCTCACCCCGACCCTGGTCCTGCTGATCGGCTGGCTGGCGTTCGGCCGCCGCCCGGGGCGGCTGCAGTGGATCGCGCTGGCGGTTAGCTACGCCGGCGTGGGCCTGGCCTTCGGCCACGACCTGGTGGCCGGCGGCGAGGGCATCGTGCTGGGTGGCGTGCTGGTGTTCGGTAGCGCGCTGACCTATGCGCTGTACCTGGCCGGCAGCGGCGAACTGGTGGGCAAGGTCGGCGCGGTGCGGCTGACCGCGCTGTGCAGCTCGGTGGCCTGCCTGCTGTGCATCGGCCAGTTCCTGCTGCTGCGGCCATTGTCGGCGCTGGCCCTGCCGGCCGAGGTGTACTGGCTGTCGCTGGCCAACGGCACGCTGTGCACGGTGGCGCCGGTGCTGCTGGTGATGCTGGGGATCTCCCGGGTCGGCTCCGGCCATGCCTCGCAGATCGGCATGCTCGGCCCGGTCTCGACCATCGTGCTGAGCCTGCTGCTGCTGGACGAGCCGATGGGCGCCTGGCAGGTGGCCGGCACGGTGCTGGTGCTGGGAGGCGTGCTGTTGGTCTCCCGCGCTCCGGTGGCACGCCGCACGGCCTGATCTTCCCCACGCCGGCCTGCAAAGGCTTTGCGTAGCCCGGGCAAGCGAAGCGCATCCCGGTTCACCCCTTCCTTGTCCGGGCCACGCAAGCATGCGGGTCCTCAATCCTCCTCCGGCTTCGGCTTCCACCCCTCCACCAGCTTCTGCTGCACGTTGGGCGGCACCGGCTCGTAGTGGCTGAAGTCCAGCGCATAGCGGCCCTTGCCGGCGGTGAGCGACTTCAGCTCGGCGGCAAACCCCTCCAGCTCGGCCTGCGGCACCTGGGCGCGGACGATGCTCTCCGCGCCCAGGCCGTCGCCGCTGTCGGTGCCGACGATGCGCGCGCGGCGGGTGGCCAGCGCGCCGGTGACGTCGCCCACCTGCGCCTCGGGCACCGACACCTCCAGCGCCACCACCGGCTCCAGGACCAGCGGCCTGGCCTTGGCCACCGCATCGAGGAAGGCCTTGCGCCCGGCGGTGACGAAGGCGATCTCCTTGCTGTCCACCGGATGGTGGCGGCCGTCGTACACCACCACGCGCACGTCCTGCACCGGATGGCCGCTGATCGCGCCGCCCTGCAACGCCATGCGCACGCCTTTCTCCACCGCCGGGATGAATTGCCCCGGGATCACGCCGCCCTTGACCTCGTCCACGAACTGGAAGCCGGCGCCGCGCTCCAGCGGCTCCACCCGCAGGAAGACCTCCGCGAACTGCCCGGCGCCGCCGGTCTGCTTCTTGTGCCGGCAATGCCCTTCGGCCGCGATCGAGATGGTCTCGCGATAGGCGATGCGCGGGGGGCGCGTGACCACCTCCAGGCCGAAGCGCTCCTTCAGCCGCTCCAGCATCACCCGCAGGTGCAGCTCCGACAGGCCGCGGATCACCGTCTCGTTGACCTCGACGTTGTGCTCGACCACGAAGGCCGGGTCTTCCTCGGCCAGCTTGCGCAGCGCCTGCGACAGCTTCTGCTCCTGGCCGCGGCTGGTGGCCTGCACCGCCAGCCCGAACATCGGCTTGGGGAAGGACACCGGCGCCAGGTGCACGCCGTCCTCGTCGTGGCTGTCGTGCAGCACCGCGTCGAAATGCACTTCCTCGATCTTGCCCACCGCGGCGATGTCGCCGGCGATGGCCTGCTCGATCTCCACGTGCTCGCGCCCGCGCAGCGCGAACAGGTGGCCCACGCGGAACGGCTTGCGCCCGTCGTCCACGAACAGCTGGGTGTCGCGCCTGACCGTGCCCTGGTAGACGCGGAACACGCCCAGCTTGCCCACGAAAGGGTCGTTGACCACCTTGAAGACGTCGGCGATCACGTGGCCGTCGGCGTCCGGGTGCACCGGCACCGGGCGCTGGCCGCCGCCATCGCCGGCCACCAGCGGCGGCGGGTTGGCCTCGGTGGGATCGGGGAACAGCCGCGCCACCAGCTGCAGCAGCTCGCGCACGCCCACGCCGCTGCGCGCGGACACGAAGCACACCGGGATCAGGTGGCCCTCGCGCAGCGACTTCTCGAAGGCGTCATGCAGCTCCTGCGGCGTGAGCCCGGCCTCGCCGTTCTCCAGGTAGCGATCCATCGCCTCTGGGTCGACCTCCACCACCTGGTCGAGGATGCGCTGGTGCCACTCGGATACCGGCCCCAGGTCGGAGTCGCCGGCGCCGGCGTCGAAGCAGTCGACCACGCGCCGGCCCCAGTCCGCCGGCAGGTTCAGCGGCAGCACTTCCGGGCCGAAGGTCTCGCGCAGCTGCATCAGCACCCGGCCGCAGTCGGCGTGCTCGTGGTCGATCTTGTTGACCACGATCGCCCGGCACAGGCCGCGCTCGCGCGCGCGCTCCATCAGCCGCAGGGTGCCGTGCTCCACGCCGGTGTCCGCGTCGACCACCACCAGCGCGGTCTCCACCGCCGAGAGCGCCGACAGCGCCGGACCACGGAAGTCCGGATAGCCGGGCGTGTCGATGAAGTTGAGGTGGGCACGGCCGTCGCCGTTGGCCAGGTCGATGCTGGCGATGGCGATGTCCAGCGAGTGGCCGCGCTGCTTTTCCAGTGGATCGGAGTCGGACACGGTGTTGCCGCGTTCGACGCTGCCTGCCGTAGCGAGGACGCCGCCGGCATGCAGCAGGGCTTCGAAAAGGGTTGTTTTGCCGGCGCCGGGGTGGCCTGCGAGGGCCACGTTGCGGATGTCGTGGGTGGTGTAGGGCATGTGCCGTCCTCCTGGGGGGGATTGGAGGCCGTCATGGCAGTCTGGCACGCGCCGATCCATGGAGGACGGCCCGGGCTCGTGCCGCGGGCGGTCATGGCGGAAGCCACACCATCGCGCCTTGCGCGCGCGCGGGCACGTTGCGTCGCACAAGCACGCACGCCGGCCCGCGCACGGCCCGCTAACGGATCGGCCGCTACGCTGCGCGTTCCCTCCACGGATCGAAAGGAACAACGCCATGGGCATCTCGCGCCACGCCACCGCGCACTGGGAAGGCGACCTCAAGAGCGGCAAGGGCACCCTGGACACGCCGCAGAGCGGCCTGCTGGCCGGCACCCGCTACGGCTTCAACAGCCGCTTCGGCGAGGAGAAGGGCACCAATCCCGAGGAACTGATCGCCGCCGCGCACGCCGGCTGCTTCACCATGGCCCTGTCGGCCAAGCTGGGCGAAGCCGGGTTCACGCCGGCCGCGCTGGACACCCGCGCCGAGGTCGACCTGTCGCTTGAAGGCGGTCCGGCGCTGTCGCAGATCCGGCTCAAGCTGAAAGCGAAGGTTCCCGGCATCGACGAAAAGCAGTTCCGCGCCATCGCCGACGACGCCAAGCAGAACTGCCCGGTCTCCAAGGCCCTGTCCGCGGTGCCGATCAGCCTGGAAGCCGAGCTGGTCGACTGAATCCGCCCCGGCGGCGCGACGGGGCCTTGCCGTCGCAACGACCGTAGCGTGGCGCTTGCGTAGGCCGGATGAGGCCACAGGCCGCATCCGGGGCCCCGCCACGCACGTACTCCCCCTCGGACAAGGGCCGGGGGCGCGGTTCCGGCGCACGGCGGCGGTCGCGACGGAAGCAAGCTCACCGGATTGCCGCGTTTGCCCCCGCCACCCACCCCCGGCATAGTCCCCGGCATCCCCATCCGCAGGACGACGCCATGCACCGACGCGTGACCCGCGCCCTCCCGCTGCTGCTTGCCGCCTTCGCCAGTGCCATGGCGCTGGCCTCCCCGCAGTCTCCCGCACCGCAACCCGTGCCGCCGTTCTATGCCGGCACCACCGCCGAAGCGGTGCTAACCGCGCGCCGCATCCACACCCTCGACGCCGCCCATCCGCAGGCCACCGCCATCGCCTGGGACAAGGACGGACGCATCCTCGCCACCGGCGAGGCTGCCGAGCTGCGCCACCGCTATCCGCAGGCGCGGCATATCGATGCCGGCGACGCCACCGTCATCCCCGGCCTGATCGACGCCCACGCCCATCTGATGGAGCTGGGCTACGCCCTGCTGCGCGCCGACCTGTCCGGCGCGCGCAGCGTGGGGGAAGTGGTGCAGCGCCTGCAGGCCCATGCCGCCACTGCGCCGGAAGACGCCTGGATCGTCGGCTGGGGCTGGGACCAGAACCTGTGGCCCGGCGCGCGTTTCCCCACCGCCGCCGACCTCGACGCCGCCTTCCCGGATCGCCCGGTGTGGCTGTCGCGCATCGACGGCCATGCCGCCTGGGCCAACACCGCCGCCATGCGCGCGGCCGAGGCGCTCGAAGGCGCGCGCCGCTTCGACGGCGACTGGCAGCCCGAGGGCGGCCGCATCGAGCGCGGGCACGGCCGTGCCACCGGCGTGTTCGTGGACGGGGCCATGCGCCTGGTCGAGCGCGCCATGCCGCCGCCGGACGAGGCCTGGCGCGCCCGCGCCCTGGAGCAGGCCCTGGCCCTGGCCGTGGCCAACGGCCTGACCGGCGTGCATGACATGGGCGTGTCGCGCGCCGACCTGGCGCTGATGCGCCGCTTCGCCGACGAGGGCCGCCTGCCGCTGCGCATCAGCGCCTATGCCGACGGCGACCGCGAGGCGCTGGCCGACCTGTGCGAACACGGCGCCTACCAGCACCCTGGCGGCCGCCTGCAGATGAAGGGCGTGAAGCTGTTCGTCGACGGCGCCCTCGGCAGCCGCGGCGCCGCCCTGCTGCAGGACTACAGCGATGCCCCCGGCAACCGCGGCCTGCTGGTCACCGACCCGGCCGCCTACGGCGCGGCGGTGATCCGCGCCCGCGACTGCGGCCTGCAGGTGGCCACCCACGCCATCGGCGACCGCGGCAACCGCATCGTGCTGGACACCTACCAGCAGGCCCTTGCCGGGCTGGGCGCCCGCGCCGACCACCGCTGGCGGGTCGAACACGCCCAGGTGGTGGCGCCGGAGGACTTCCCGCGCTTTGCCGCGCTGCGCCTGGTGGCCTCGATGCAGCCCACCCACGCCACCTCGGACATGGGCTGGGCCGGCGCCCGCCTGGGCGAGAAACGCCTGGCCGGCGCCTATGCCTGGCGCCGCTTCCTGGACCTGGGCGTGCCGCTGGCCCTGGGCTCGGACTTCCCGGTGGAACAGGTCGACCCGCGCCTGGGCCTGCTGGCGGCGGTCACCCGCCAGGACCGCGACGGCCAGCCGCCCGGCGGCTGGCTGCCCGGCCAGCGCCTGGGCGCGCTGGAGGCCCTGCGCGGCTTCACCGTGGATGCCGCCCGCGCCGGCCACGACGAGTCCAGGGTCGGCCGCCTGGCCCCGGGCCTGCGCGCCGACTTCGTGGTCCTGGACCGCGATCCGCTGGCCATTCCCGGCGCCGAGCTGGATGCGCTGCAGGTCCGGGCCACCTGGGTCGACGGCCAGCCGGTCTTCACCGCCGAGTGAGGCCCGGCGGGGCGGGCAGGGCGCCGTTCACCTTCCCGGTGGCCCCGCCGGTGCAAAACCCGGATAATCCGCAAAAGCCGGTCGGGCACGCTTCCCAAGTGGATGCCTCCGACCGGCTTTTTCCGTGTCTGGACCGCCGCATGTCCGCAACGCCCCGATGGCGTTCCGTCCCCGCAGGGGAACGGCCAGGCGGTGCCCCGGCACGGTTCCATCCCGCGGCCCCGATGGCCGCCAGATAAAGGAGTTGCGGCCATGGGCCAGTCAGTCGTCGTCCTCGGTGCCCAGTGGGGCGATGAGGGCAAGGGCAAGATCGTCGACCTGCTTACCGAGGAGATCGGCGCCGTCGTGCGCTTCCAGGGCGGCCACAACGCCGGCCATACCCTGGTCATCAACGGCAAGAAGACCGTCCTGCACCTGATCCCGTCCGGCATCCTGCGCGACGACGCGCTGTGCCTGATCGGCAACGGCGTGGTGATCTCCCCGGCCGCGCTGCGCAAGGAGATCGAGGAGCTGGAAGCCTCCGGCGTGGAGGTGCGCAGCCGCCTGAAGATCAGCCCGGCCGCGCCGCTGATCATGCCGTACCACATCGCCCTGGACCAGGCGCGCGAGAAGGCCGCCGGCGGCAAGGCCATCGGCACCACCGGCCGCGGCATCGGCCCGGCGTACGAGGACAAGGTCGCCCGCCGCGGCATCCGCATCGCCGACCTGCACTATCCCGACCAGCTGGCCGAGAAGCTCAAGAGCGCGCTGGACTACCACAACTTCGTCCTCACCCAGTACCTGGGCGTGGAGCCGGTGGACTTCGAGGCCACCTACAAGGAAGCGCTGGAGTTCGGCGAGTACGTCGAATCGATGAAGTCCGACGTGGCCGGCATCTGCCACGACCTGCGCAAGCAGGGCAAGCGCGTGCTGTTCGAGGGCGCCCAGGGCGCGCTGCTGGACATCGACCACGGCACCTACCCGTACGTCACCAGCTCTAACACCACCATCGGCGGTGCCCTGGCCGGCACCGGCGTGGGCGCGCAGGACATCGACTACGTGCTGGGCATCGCCAAGGCCTACGCCACCCGCGTCGGCGGCGGCCCGTTCCCGACCGAGCTGGACGACGAGATCGGCCAGGGCATCCGCGACCGCGGCGCCGAGTACGGCGCCTCCACCGGCCGCCCGCGCCGCTGCGGCTGGATGGACATCGTCGCCCTCAAGCGCGCGGTGGCCATCAACGGCATCACCGGCCTGTGCATCACCAAGCTCGACGTGCTCGACGGCATGGAGAAGCTGAAGGTGTGCATCGCCTACGAGTACCGCGGCAAGCGCACCGAGTACGCCCCGCTGGACGCCCAGGGCTGGGAGGAGATCACCCCGGTCTACCTGGAGTTCCCGGGCTGGAGCGAGAACACCCACGGCATCACCAACTGGGACGACCTGCCGCCCGCCGCCCGCGCCTACCTGCGCGCGCTGGAGGAACTGGCCGGCTGCCCGATCAGCATCGTCTCCACCGGCCCGGACCGCGAACACACCATGATCCTGCAGGATCCGTTCGCCTGAGCCCTCGTCCCGCGCGTAGCCCGGATAAGGCGAAGCCGCATCCGGGACCTCCGCGGCGTCGTCCCGGCGGCCGTTAGACGAATGTCTGATCACGCCGGGACCAGGTGACGTGAGGAAGCCCCGCGCAAGCGGGGCTTTTTGTATACCCCTCTCGCCGGGGGGGGGCGGACGGGCGGCATCGCGCACTAGGGAGGCGCCAAAACTTTTCGCCCGGAGGGGGCTCTGTAACCCGAGTAAGACTGGGCCGCATCTAGGCGTCATGCGGCCCAATGGTTGCTAATTAGTCGACGCAATAGGCCCTAGTGTCGTTTCCAGAAATCGCTCGAAGGCAGCATTATCCATGTAGCTCTTGAACCGATGTGCACGCTGACCTTCAAACTCAATGAGTGTGGCCTCGAGAGCAGTGCCCCGCTCGTGGTTCTGCAGCCCAAAGTGCTCCCACACGTTCGCTGCATTCTTCTTGCTACGTCCTAGGCAGGAATTGCCGCCAAGTCCCCGAAGAAAACAACTGGTCGTGAGTATCCAGTCGCTTGAGTTTGCGGAAAGGACAAGGGCAAGATTGCTTGTGCGGATGCCGCCGGGCGCCTGGCCATTACGTAAGCTT